>CAYLWS010000015.1:0-53131 GCA_964387525.1 uncultured Fluviicola sp. | reverse complement strand
TAGTGATCGGAACAATTCCTCTGTAATCTTTCACTAGTGTATCAAATGCAATTGCGATTGCTGGAAGCATTTCCTCTCTTCTATTCTCTAAAACCAATTGAATAAAATCTGTTGATTCTTTTTCAAATTGATCAAAGATCAGGTTAAAGATTGTTTGCTTCTTATCTGATTTTACAATTGGCGATGAAAGCATCTTTGTAAAATCATTTGATTCAGTACTTACTTGCGAAATAAAGTTCATATCACCCAAAATTGAATCAACCTTCTTTTGGTCAATTGCAATTTCTAGTAATGCTTTAGCATATCTTGATGCTGCTTTCGTACTTTTCATCTGAATCGTTCTTAGTTCAAATTAATATCTGCGACCAATTTATCCGCCAATGCTTTTTGCTTCGCATCAGATGCTAAATCTTCACGCACTACTTTTTCAGCAATTTCTAAAGAGATTGAAGCTACTTGATTTTTCAATTCAGCGATTGCAGAAATTTTCTCAGCATTGATTACGCTCTTTGCAGAAGCAATCATTTTAGCACCTTCTTCTTTTGCAGTTTCTTTTGCATCGTCAATCATTTTAGATGAAGTTTCCTTCGCGTCTTTAATCATTGAATCTCTTTCAGCTCTAGCTTCTTTCAAAAGACTTTCGTTCTGCGCTTGCAAAACTTTCATTTCTTCTTTTGTTTTTTCAGCCAGTTCTAAAGCTTCTGTAATTTTTTGTTCTCTTGCATTTACTGCTCCTAAAATCGGCTTCCAAGCAAATTTAGCGAGTAAAAACAATAAAATAATAAACACAAGACCTGTCCAAAACAACAATCCCATGTCAGGAGTAACTAAATCCATTTTTTATTTTTTTATTTAATTTTAAAACTAAATAAATTTCGCTGCAACCAACCGTTGCAGCGAAATCTACAATTCCTCTTAAGCTGGGTTAAGTCCCAAAAGACCTACTACCACTCCGAATAATGCTACACCCTCAATCAAGGCTGCTGCAATAATCATTGCTGTTTGAATTTTACCTGAAGCTTCAGGTTGACGAGCGATTGCATCCATTGCTGAACCACCAATCTTACCAATCCCTAATCCCGCACCTAATACTGCGATACCTGCTCCAATAGCGGCTACACTACCTACCATCATAACTATTTGTGTTTAAAAATTACTATTTATTAATGATGTGCTTCTTCCACTGCAGCACCGATAAACAATGCAGAAAGCATTGCAAATAGATACGCTTGTAAGAAAGCCACCAACAACTCTAGAACCGAGATAAACAATGCCATAGGAACAGATAAAGCTCCCCACGCTGCATTTTCATTTATAAAGATAATAGAAACTAAAGCCAATATAATGATATGCCCTGCAGTCATGTTCGCAAACAAACGAACCATCAATGCAAAAGGTTTAGTCAAAATACCAACCACCTCAATTGGAATCATAATCGGCAACAAAGCGATAGGAACGCCTGGTGTTGCAAAAATATGTTTCCAATAATTTTTATTTCCAGACAAAACTGTCACTAACAAAGTGCAGACTGCTAAGAAGAATGTAATTGTAATATTCCCAGTTAAATTCGCTCCTAAAATTGGAATCAACCCAATCATATTACTTACGTAAATAAAGAAGAAAATCGTCAATAAATAAGGAACATATTTCTTGTATTTTTTCTCTCCAATGTTTGCTTTAGCGATATCATCACGTACAAACACCACTAATGGCTCCATGAATTTAGCGATACCTTTTGGTGCTACTGCTCCATTTTTCTTGTAAAACTTAGCCGTAGAAAAGAAAATCAAAAGAATAAAAAAGAAACTTGTAAATAGAGCTACAACATTTCTTGTAATAGAAAAGTCCATTGGCATTGCATTGTGTGCATGTCCACTCTCAAAATGGATATCCCCATCAACATCTAAACCACTGTCTGTTAATTTATATATTTTCTCATGTAACATTGCATACCCTTCTGCTGGACCTACTCCTGCAAAATAATGTGCTTCTTTACCCGTTACGTGATCAATTGCTACCCTTGCTTCTCCATGATAAAAGTGAGCAGAAGAAAACATTTTCAAACCATCATCTAAAAGGATAATAGGTAAATAAATTGAAGTACCTGTATGAGCATCACCCCATAAATGCCATTCATGTGCATCGCTAATGTGATGCATAATCATATCATTTACATTGAAAGACTCTTTTTCATGTCCACCTTCAGTATGAGTTGATTCCTCGTGAGAAACCTCAGCATGCTCATCAGATGCAAATGCAGAAAAACTGAATGAAGCAATTGCAACAATTGCCAATAACGATCTATATATACTCTTAATTCCCATTGTTAATTAAATAGCTTGAATTTTGGCGCAAAGGTATTGAAACTTTTAGAAGTGACAATAAAAAAAGAGAAAATATGCATTGATTTTTTTTCAAATTCTTTGAATCGACCATTTATACGAAAAAATAAAGGGTTAGAATATTTATTTGGCATTAACTCCACGAATTAAAAACAAAGATTGAATAATTAATAAAATTGTAAAAACACTTATTGTATGGAAACCTACCGTTTGAAAATCTGGGAATTTCACATACACCATTGCAAGAAGAACAGCCATCATGGCTAACATTTGAAATGTTGTCAGAATAAGAAATCGATTGACAAAAGTTTCAGCATTTTTTTTTAATCCGTCTGCAATAAAGAGTGCACCCAATGCAAAAACAATAAAAACGATTGTATCGAGCTTAAGTGTTGCTGAAAAGCTGACTTTAAAAACTTCTAAATAAGCTAGAATGATATGGCTTCCAAAAACAACTATTGCTCCAGACATGAAATATTGTAAGTATTTTTTACTTTTCATTGTTATTCATATTGATTACTTCCTTGATCATTAAATACAAACTAGTTGATACCCCGAAAAGAGATAAACCAAGTGTCCACCATGGCGTTTCAGTTTGGTATTTCTCGTCTAAATAAGTTCCTAACCAAGTAAAAAGGCCAATGATAAGCCCCATTTGAACACCAAGTCCAGAGAATCGGGCATATTTAGAAAAACCATCTGAATTATCTTCTCCCATTAATAAACGATATCATCTTGTTTCGATGCATTCGCAGCCTTTGGAGAACGACTTCCCATCGTACAATTACCATCAAACATTGCACCTTCTTCGATGAACAGTTTCCCTGTTGTAATTTCACCTGATATTTTCGATGTCGATTTTAAAGAAAGTAAATTGTCAACTTTAATTGTCCCTGTAACAACACCTTCAATATCAGCATCTGTACAAATAATATTCCCTTGAACAGAACCGTTTTCTCCAATAACAATTTTTGAAGGAGAAGATATATTTCCTACAACTTCACCATCAATTCGAAGATTAGATACAGTGATCATATCTCCAATCACTTTTGAACCTTCCATAATCGCATTCAATCGATCTGGATTATTCGCCACATTATTTCCTTTTTTCTTCATACTTAATAATATTCATCGTAATACTCTTCGTATAGGATACGGTTTTGTTTTTGGAAGAGAATTTTAAGGTTATCTTTTGAAATCATGAAAATCTTATTGTTTTGAAGATTCAATAAATATTTTCTTGTTTTCTTATAAACTCTTATATAATCTGATGCATCAGATTCTTTTTCAAAATCACTAACTATAACAACACTTTGATCTTTACCGTATATTTTAGAAGATACTTTCAATTTACTTCTGCTGAAATATTCTCTGTGAAAGTCAATAATTCTCGATTTAGATAAGTTTGATTTTTGTTTCGGTTCCAAAAAGATAATCACTTTATACTTTGCTCTTTCATTGTAGATGAATGGATATTTACTTCCAAAATCTGCTGCTATATTCTTAGAATACCCTTTATCAATAATGTTTAACATTTCTTGTGCTTTCAAAGCTTCTTCCGTTCCGGGGTACTCATCTAAAACTTGTGTCAAAATAGGAATTAGAAGATCTTTATTCTCTTTCAGTTGTCCCGTAGCCAAAGCTTTTAAAAGCATGAATTTCGCTCTAAAAACGTTATCTTTCTCGTTCTCTATAACCGAGTTTGCTTTAGAAATGACCGGGTAATATAAACCTCTGTTGTATCTATCAAGTACTTTCACGTACGCTTGTTCAGCCAAAGCATCTCGTTCTTTTTTCTTGACAAAATAATTTGGATCCCGCAAATAATTAGCGTAATCACTGTTCGGGTAATTATTTAGAATGTAATCTTTGTATTTTTTTGCTTCGACAGGATTTGATTTTTCATACAACTTCACCAATTGAAAAGCAGAAAGAAGATTGTGTTCATCTTCAATATCTTTATCTAGAACAGCTTTAAACTCTGTTTCTGCAATTTTATCTTCATCCAACTGCTCTTTGTAAATAATTCCAGCATTATAATGCGCTTCAAGAAGACGTTGATTTGAAAGCGCTAAAGCAGAATCAGAAATCGGTAGTTTACTGGTCATATATTCAACCGTTAGAGTATCTATAACCTCGATAATTGTATCCAAGTCCTCCACACTAATATCTTCGTTCACAATGTCTGCTGCAGCAATTGTTTTTTCAGACCTTCTCCAATTGTCCTCATCCACTCTTTCTCCCCACATTTTCTTGAACTCATCAAAACCTTCTGCTTTCGTTTTCGGATTGTTCCAGTACCACTTAGATCCCGTTCCTGTTGAGGCAAAAAGATTTTCATTTTGCTGTAACTCTCTCAATCTTTCAGCATCTCTTTCCTTTCTTCGTTGCTCGTCGTCTTTGATTTGTTTAATCACTGACTTTAAATACTTGTCTCTTGAATTTTCATCCATCAGAGCAATTAATTGAACGCTGTCTTCATAATTAACCGTTTCAACCGCAACCACAAGACTAGCGAGGTCATTTGCTTTATTTCGTATAGCTTCTGCATTTGGATAATCGTCATTGATTACTTGTGCGCAAGAATCATAATATTTCTGGGCAGGAACATAATGTCGTTTTGAAAAGCTCAAATCACCTAAATCTTCATAGGCCATCCCTTTTTGTCGAGAATTATTTACAGAATAGAAGGCGCAATTATGTAGATATTCAATGCCTTTGTTTTCATCACCTTTACTGAATTCAATTTGAGCCAATGCATAATAAATTTGATCTTTATATTCTGCATTTTTTGCATCTCTAAGCATTTTTTTCAAATGCTTTTCAGTCTTCCCGTCATTTCCTAAAAATGCTTTTTTCAATCGTGCATTGAAACTCATTTGAAAAGGAGCATTTCCTTTCAGGACTTTACTATAGTGTTTTACAGCATTTTCTTTTTGACCTTCATTTTCATAAAGTTGGCCTAAAATAAAATGAACTCTTGTTTTTTCAGCAGAAGTTTTACCGTATTGAAGTGAGTTTTCTAAGTACTTTATTGCTTCAGGGTAATCTTTATTTAAAATAGCTAACCTTGCTTTTGTTTTTTCAAAATCAAAAAGAATCTTTTTAGGAAATTTAGCAATCTCATCTTTCTTTTTTTTCTTCTTCTTTTTTCGTTTCGATTTTGATTTCTTTGATTTATTTTCTTTGCGTTCTTTCTCTTCTTGGATTGATTTATCAAGATTATTCAATTTGAATTTAGCTTCTGTTAAATCTCCACGAGTGATGTCAATTTTAGCCATCCATAATTCACCAACGTAGAGTGACGGGTCGTTTTTGTAGAATTTTTTTACAAATTCAAAACTTTTCATTGCCCCTTCGTAATCTCTTCTGTAATAAGATGCAATCCCAATAGTTGTCCAATTCTCATCTATCCAACGGTTGTGCTCATACTTCTTCTTTGAGGGCTTATCGTTGCTAGGCATACTGTGATCAGTGATCACTTTTGTACATTTTACAATTGCGGTATCAATTGCAGGATACATTCCAATAACTTCCTCATCGTTAGGGACTAATTCTACAGGAATTAACTCGTAAAAATCTTCGCCTACCGATGCACGAAAAGTATTCATTGAAGTTCTCAGTAATTCATTGGCGTTAAAATAACCATTGTAATGAGCTGTCATTCCATGAAATGAACGACTAAGCAACGTGTTTTTCTCAGTTGAGCATGCGTATAGCACGGCAACAAGAGACAAAAGAAGAGATGCTTTTTTTAAAAATTTCGTCATTCAATAGTTGTGTTATTTCTAAGTAGAAACATTAAAACTCAATAATACTTACTTTATTATAATTTAATACTCATTTTTACAGTTACACCGTAACAGTACTTTTTGTTTTTTTAGGCAATGTTTGTGAAAACTTGTTGAATATCATCATCATCTTCAATTTTATCTAGCATTTTCTCGATGTCTATTAATTGTTCTTCCGAGAATTCAACAGGAGAAGTCGGTATTCTTTGGAGATTAGATTTAGAGACGTCAATACCTAATTTTTCCAACGCTTCAGACAATGAACCGAATGATTTATAATCACCATAAATGTATACTTTATCATTTTCGGCTTCTATTTCGTCCAAACCTGCATCGATTAATTCAAATTCCAATTCTTCGATATCCATTTCCTCTGTTTTATCAAATTCAAAAACAGATTTACGGTTAAACATAAATTCAAGTGAGCCATTTGCAACAACGCTACCACCAGCTTTATTGAAATATGATTTAACATTAGCAACCGTTCTTGTTGGGTTATCTGTCGCACATTCTACAAACACCAAAACACCATGCGGACCTTTTCCTTCATAATTCATTTCATGAAAAGTTTCAGCATCTTTTGCATGTGCTCTTTTAATGGCTGCCTCAATATTATCTTTGGGCATGTTTTGAGTCTTCGCATTTTTAATTGCGGTTCTCAAAGAAGAGTTCATATCAGGATCAGTTCCGCCTTCTTTTGCAGTCATTGTAATTGCTTTCCCTAATTTAGGAAACAACTTAGACATTTTGTCCCAACGTTTTTCTTTTGCTGCTCTACGATATTCAAATGCTCTTCCCATGATTCACTCTTAAATTATATATTCTAACAAAAGTAAAAATTTATATTGAAAAATAGAGTTCAATTAGGAGTAATCCATAAAGAGTTGAATCTTGAAAAGAAAGAAAACCAACAATTATTTTGGCATTAGCGAATATTCTGTTGGAATAGTTAAATCAAATACTTTGTTTACATCTTTCAATTCAGTTACCACATTTGACACTTGATATTGCATATAGACCCCATTTTCTGTTTTACTAAAGAAAAGTGGAAAGCCTGGTAATTTTTTATCAAAAAACTCATTCCCTTTAAATTCAACTTTAATCTGATCAGAATACCAATAAACAGTTTCTATACCTTTACTTGAAACAATTGCTTTTTTACAGGTGTAACCGAGAAATGTTTTTGTTTCATCAATCAATTGAATAGAACTTGATTCTTCTTTTTGCAAATAACTTAGTTCCTCAATTGTACTTACTGTTGCAAATGTTCCGTATACAGATTTAGCTAAAGTTACAACTGAATCTTTATTGAAGTCTAAAATCATTTGAGTCTGACTCATTTTACCCAATTTAAAATCTACCCTTAAATGAGCTTGGTCAAAATAAATCTCCATTTTACTATTCAAAAGTAATCCAACACTCTGTTTAGTCTCCATACTAGTATCGATAGCCTCCACTTCAATAGTATATTGAATATAACCTTCGGAAATCTGAGAAAACAAAGGTGAAGATATAAGTAATAGAATAAGAAGGACAATTGATTTCATAAATGAATTATTTATTATAATTAGGATGAATTTACTTATTATTAATTACTTCAATACTCAATTACTTTTCTTTCTGAAGTAATTGAATTTTCACAAACCTATTTTTAGCATATTCAACTTCAGTACACCCATTACTACAATCAACCTGAGGATCAGTTTTTCCTTTGGTTTCTGTCCTCAGTTTTTCTTTGTCTACACCTAATCGGATAAATTCACGTTCAACTTCATCTGCTCTTTTCTGTCCTAATTTAAGATTGTATTCGATTGTACCTCTTTCATCTGCATGACCAGAAATCACTATTTGATACCCGTCCGTAGAATTTATGAATACAATTAAATCATCCAAAATTTGTTCTTTTAACGCAAATTTATCAAAATCAAAATACAAGATTTGATCTACCCAATTTTGAACAAAAACTGGCATGTCGGGTTCTGCAACAGTATTTTTGTCCTCCAAAAGAGTAATTACATAAATGTCATCATCGCCAACTCCTCCTATTCTGTTGGAAGAGAAACGTGCTGAATCTACTGAAAAGTAATAGAAATTAAAATCATCCCCATAGCTGTTGATTGGAGAACCGAAATGTTTTATTTCTCCGACGGATAATCCATTCACCTCAGTATAATAAATATCTAGATTTCCATAACCCGGTCGGCCTTCTGAAGAAAATGTCAAAATTGAATCACCACTATACAATGGATACATCTCATCCAAAGCTGAATTCAATTCTTTGTATTCTTTGGGCGAGGTCCATTCTCCGTTTTTTAGTTCAGAAAAATACAAATCTGCTCCATTGGTAAATTTTCCCATTTTAGAAAAAACAAGAATATTATTCTCTTTATTCAATGTTGCAAAAGCACAAGAAGTTGAATCTTCATAACCTGAAAACTTCCACAATTTCATATTTGACACCGTAAACGTTTCTGAATCATACGTTCCTTGATAAAGATGTGGGATAACATCTAATTCTTTGTTTGCAATGGGCTGCATCACCGTAAATATCACTTGATTAGTCGCTTCGTTTATAGTAATGGATGGTACAGAGATGTGAAGAATCGAATCCGGAAAAACAATACGGTGATTCTCCCCTTTTGCATCTTTTATAAAAGGGTGCACAGCAAAAATTTCTGAATGCTTAATATTCGCATGACTCATGAATTTCCCTAAACTATCTTTCCCAAATTCTTTAAAATACACTTGACCATACGCCCATATTTCTCCTGAAAAATCAGCTCTAGCATCATTATCAGGATGTGCGCGATTTTCAACAAATTTCAATTCTTCTTTGGTGGGAATGTATATACAAGATTCAATCCTTGTTGCCACCATGAACTCACTATCTAACTCATCGTATTTATTATACGATTCATTGGCTTGCTCATACAACCCTGCAGCAAAACTAGTTTCAGCATGTATGTAATAAAACGTAGGTGAGAAATCATTTGTACGAATAATTGAATCGACTAATGGAAGACATTTATTGTATTCTCCTAACACAAAATATGCGTATGCCCATCTTTTATAATCTTCCATCGGAAGTTCATCTTTTTTAGCATAATCACTATAAATCTCAGCAGCTTTTGCATATTCATAGTTTTCGAACCATTGATTTGCTTTTGTCAATGATTGCGCCCAAACCGATGTTGTCGAAATGGATATCAGGAATAAAACTGTAATGTATTTCATTAGATTTTAGGAGCGTAAATTCTGTTTCTTTTTAACCAAGGTGTTTGAGCACCACCTTTTGATTTGAAAATCTGTAATTCTAAAAATATCTCATGAGATCCGTTAGAATAATCGCCAATATCAGACAGCGTATAGTCATATGAATACCCAAATTTAAATGGACCAGCTTGTCCACCAACTAAAAATGCCACAGCATCTTCATGACGATAAGAAGCTCCTATCCAAACCATGTCTTTAAATGTCCCAATTGCAGTTACATCAAATTGAAACGTTCCTGTTTCTATTCCTTGTACTAATGTGGAGGCTTTTAACCCAAAATTCTTACTTAGTTCAAAGTTGTACCCTCCAAAAACGTAGTAAGTTCTAACGAGAGGATTAATAAAAGAATGTTCAAAATCGTATAAATTTCTTTTCAATTCAATTAAATTATACGCAGACAAACCAACAAATCCTTTGTCTTTAAATCGGTAGTATAACCCAACATTTGCATCAGGAACCAATTGGTTATTGTATCCTGCAAGTACTGCTGGATCATCTGGCAAATATGTTGTCAAACGATTAACATCAATGATATGCTGCGTCATCGAAATCCCTACTCCTAAACCAAGGATGTGGTGCTTCTGAGCATCTAAACGAAGGTGGTAAGCCGTATTGATATTGAATCCTGTTCTTCTACTTGGACCTGCCACATCATTAAAAACTGTTGCACCCAAGCCCATGTTTGTCCCAACCTTTCCGTGAGCTGATAAAGCTTGAGTTGTTGGAGACCCTGGGAAGTTAGCCCATTGTTTTCTAAAAGCTAACTGAACAGGTACATAATTTTTACTACCTGTTGCCCCTGGGTTCACGAGCATTTCATTAAATACATATTGTGAATTCAATGAAATTTGTTGTGCAGAAACCATTCCTGCTACACCTATAAATACTATTGCTAAAAACTTTTTCATCGTGCTATCTTACAATTGTTATATTTCCTGTTATTGGTTCGTTATTTGGTCCTAAAACTAAAACATAGTAATAGGTGTCTGAAGGTAACTTACTTCCGTTGTCGGTACCTTCCCAAGCTTTGTATTCTCCTTTTTGGGTGTGAATAATATTCCCCCATCTGTTAAAAATTTGTAGATCCATCTCTGGGTAGAGGTGTAAATTATCAATTACCCAAGTATCATTGTAATCATCTCCGTTTGGAGTAAATGTATTCACAGGTCTTACACAATCAATATCATTCTTTGTGATAAAAACTGAATCTTCAGCTGTACAACCTAAAAGGTCCGTAACAACAACTGAATACCATTCATTTGAAAGTTCTGTATTCATGTTTTCAATTACACCGTCTGACCATAAGAAAGTAAATCCTCCGTTTCCTCCTACAGGAAATGCGTAAGCAATTCCATCTTCTTGGTCTGCACATGAAATTTCAACATGGTCGAAAGTAATACTTATTGTATCTGGCTCTACAACTTCTACAGAAATTGAATCGCTACAACCTTTAGCGTCTGTGTAGATCATTTCATAAACTCCTGCTGCAAGATTAAACACATCTTCCGTAGAAGCTCCATTCGACCATTCATATGTGTTTGGACCAGTATTTCCTCCAGTAACTGTTACATCAATACCTCCATTATCTCCACCTTGACAGCTTACAACTTCAAAAACATACTCAATTATGATGGAGTCTGGTTGTTCAATTTCAAAGAATATTTCATAAAAACAATTGTTAGAATCTAAAACCTCTAATTGATAAGTATCCAAAGGAAAACCAATCAAATCTTCTGTTTGAGCAGAAAGTGCAAAAGTAGAATTGAACCATGTAAAATTGTACGGTGCAGTTCCTCCAACAGGAGAGATATTTATTTCTCCATCACTTAAACCATAACATGTAACTGGTGTGATGATTTCAGAAAGAGTAAGTGGAGCAGGTTGGTTTATGAAAATGGAATCACTTAAGACACAAGCATGATCATCCGTTACAGTAAAGATAAAATATCCAGCTGTTAGATCAGTTGCATAACTTGTTGTATCACCTGTTGACCAACTATACGAATAAGGCAATGTTCCGCCATCGATTGTTAAATTAATTTCACCATTTGTACCGTCATTACATGTTACGTCTTTTACTGTAAAAGAATACGATATACTGTCCATTGGTTCGATTAAAACAATACTGTCTTTAATTGTACAGTTGTTTGAATCTGTAACTGTAACAGAATAGGATCCTGCTGTAAGAGTTGCAATATCTTCTGTTAACAATCCATTTGACCATAAGTAACTGTATGGAAGTACTCCACCATTCACCGTTAAATCGACAGAACCATTGTTTCCGAATTTACACAAAACATCTACACCAACAACATTCGTTGTTAGAACTGGTGGCTCCATTATTTCTAATGTATCAATGTATTTACATCCATTATCATCTGTAATATCAAACGTATAAGAATCTGCCAAGAAATCGTTGATATCTTCTCCTATTTCACTCAATAAATAAGAGCTGTTAGACCATGCATATGTATAAGGAATCGTTCCTCCTGTTACAGTTAAATCTATATTCCCATTTGCTTCTCCGAAGCAAAGTACATCTGTTATTGTATTTGAAACCATTAGCGGTTGTGCTGGTTCAGACACATATTCACTGCCAACGAATGTACATCCCTTAGCATCAAATACAGTATAACCATAAGTTCCTGTAAAAATATTAGCAATATCTTCCGTAACTTGACTAGAAGTCCAAGAAACAACATACGGGCTTGTTCCTCCAATAATCGAGAGATCAATAGAGCCTGTATTTTCACCGAAACATAAAACGTCTTTCACAACCGTCTGAACGTTAATAGGTAAAAGAGGTTGAGATATTTTTTGCGTCAATGATTTTGTACAACCTTTAGAATCTGTCACAACAACCGTATAAGTCTCTGCGACCACATTCATTAGATCTTGTGAAGTTGAAACATTATCCCCATTGCTATTTGTCCATTGGTAAGAATAAGTCGGCGATCCACCTAAAACAGTGAGGTCTATCGAACCATCATTTCCTCCATTACAAGAGACGTTTGAGAATGTTTGACTTGTTGTCATTTCAAAAGGTTGGTTTACATCTACAGAACTAATAAAAGTACATCCTTTTGCATCTGTAACTGTTACCTGATATGTATCCGCAATCACATTATTCAGCACATTTACATTGGATGAATAAAGAGTTGTAGAATTTTGCCAAACATAAGAATATGGTGCCGTACCATCGACCGGAGAAAAAGAAACAGATCCCGTAGCATCTCCGTAGCATAAAACAGGAGAAGAACTGATGGAACCACCAAGGTCATCCGGTTGCGTAATATTATATGGTAAAACAATAGAACAACCTTTAGCGTCCGTAACTGTTAAGGTATAACTCCCTTGCGTTAAACCAGAAACATCTTGTGTCAATTGACCTGAAGACCATAAATAAGCATAAGGAGGCGTTCCTCCCCAAACATTTACATCAATTTCACCTGTTGCAGCGGAGTAACAATCTACATTTTTAATTACAACAGACGAATTTAAAGATTCAATGGGTTGAGAAATATTAAATACTTTAGAAAAAGTACAGCTTTTTGTGTCTGTTATATTAACCGTATACGAACCAGAAACAACATTTAATAAATCTTCACTTGTACTAACTTGAACAGATGAACTATTCAACCAAGAATATGTATACCCTGCAGTACCTCCAATCGTTGTGATTTGAATTTCACCACTGTTAATTCCAAAACAATTTATATCGGTAATACTCTCCGTTATTGAAATTGGATCTGGAGATCCGACAACAAAAGCTCCAACAACAGTACAACCGGAAACATTGTCTTTTACATTTACCGTATATGTTCCAACAGACAACCCTACAATACTGTTTACATTAGTACCATTTGACCAAGTAATCGTGTAGTTTCCACTTCCGTTCGAAATTGCTACTTGAGCAGACCCATTGGATTGCCCATAACAAGCAACATCTGTCCCTGACATTGCAATTGTTGGGCACGCTGCATTCGGCTTTTCATTTGCAAAAATCACTCCTGCAAAGAATAAGAAAGTTAAAACCAAATATTTTTTTTTCTTTACCATGACTTTATCTAATAATAGTTATTGTTCCTGTATACTTATTGTCTTGATCATTATCAAGAACGATGATGTAATAATAAACTTCGGAAGGCAATGCATTTCCATTGTGCGAACCATCCCAAGGTTTATATTCTCCTTTAGAGCTGAAGATTTCATTCCCCCATCTGTTAAAAACTTTCACAGAAGCATTCGGGTATAAATCAATGTTTCTAATCAACCAAGTGTCGTTGTAGTTATCTCCATTCGGTGTAAATGTATTTGGAACTCCTAAACACTCATCTTCAATTTCAAGTAATTCAAAATTGAAAACATAGGCACATCCATGATCATCCGTAATTGTTACATCAAATAAACCTGGCTTCAAGCCTTCAATATCTTGTGACGTTGCTCCATTATTCCATAAGAATGTGTACGGAATTGTTCCCCCATAAGGCGTAATGTATATCGCAGCATCAGCTTGGTCAATACAAGAAACAGAAATCAATTGTTCAGTGATTTGGACACTATCTGGTTCAGTTACCATCACTTCTCCCTTCACAGTACATCCTAAATCATCTGTACCAACATATTCATAAATACCTGCTGATAAATTCATTAAATCTTCGGTAGTCATACCGTTCGACCATTGTGTCAAATATGGAGACGTTCCGCCGATGTAGATTAAATCAATTGCCCCTGAAACATCTCCGTTACAGAGTAAATCAGTAATCACAACAGATGACTCATATAAAAATGGCTCATTAACCGTAACTGTCTGCTCATTAATACAACCGTTTTTATCTCTAACTCGGATGAAATAGTCTCCCTGGAATAAGGAGTCAAGAATTTCACTTGAGTTATTCAATAAAATTTCATTCTGATTTCCCCAATTGAAATAATAAGGTTCCACTCCACCAGAAATAGTCAATGCAATTTCTCCATCATTACCACCAAAGCAGCTTACATCAATGATCGCTGTGTTCACAACCAATGCTTGAGTAGGTTCACTCACAACAGCTCCTGAGAATGCAGTACAACCTTGTGCGTCTGTAATTGTTAAAGTATAGTTTCCTGCTGGTAAATTATAAATATCATTCGTTGTTTCTCCATTCGACCACATATACGTGTAAGGAGATGTTCCTCCTGAAACTTGAGACGTTATCCAACCATCATTTCCTCCAGTACAAAGGGCATCTTTCGGATTAGTAACAATCGCTATTGGCACAAGTGGTTGAGCAACAGTAAACGATGTAAATTCTGTACATCCGTTAAAATCGGTTACTGTTACACTGTATGTTCCCGAAACAATTCCCGAAATATCTTCAGTTGTCGCTCCATTAGACCACAAGTATGTGTAAGTAACGCTGCCACCAAGAACAGAAAGATCAATTCCTCCATCGCTCATCCCGTAGCAGTTCACATCATCAACAATTCCAGTCATTGTGATTGGAGCAAGAGGTTGATTAACTGTTGTTACCAGATTCTCTACACAACCTTTACTATCCGTAACTAATAGATTGTATGCATCTGCCGTAATGTTCGTTAAGTCTTCTGTCGTATCGGAAAGAATAACGGACCCACCATTTGACCATTCGTAAACATAAGGTGCAGAACCTCCTAATACAGTTGCGTCAATTGCTCCTGAATTATTTCCAAAACAATCCACATCTACAAGAGTTGATGTAATCGATAGTGGAGCAAGAGGTTGTGTTAAAGTAGTACTTTGAAGTGCTACACATCCTTTATCATCTATCACTGTAAGGTCATAATTACCAGCAATAAGGTTAGAAATTGCAGTTGTTACATTTGTATTATTCCATAAGTAAGTATATGGTGCAGTTCCTCCTATTACTATGGAAGAAACACTTCCTGAATTATCTCCAAAGCAATTAATATCCGTTCCAGTTAAAGCAATGGATAATGCCGCCAATGGTTCTGTCAGTATATATGAATAATTTGCCGTACAGCCATTAAAGTCTGTAATTATTAAATCATACGTCCCTGCAGTAAGTAAACTATTTACTACTGAAATTGCACCATTTGACCAAGCATACGTGTAAGGAGAAGTTCCTCCAGCAATTCCTGGATCAATACTTCCTGTTGCATCACCAAAGCAATTAATGTTCGTTAAAGTTTCCGAAGAACTTAGAGCGTTTAATGGCTCATTGATTGTTTCCGTTAACTGCTCTGTACATCCATTCATATCCGTAACAACTACTGTATAGTTACTCGCAGGTACATTGGTTAAATCCTCTGTTGTATATGGCAAGACAATTCCTTGTCCATTCGACCATTTAAATAAGTATCCAGAAGTTCCTCCAGTTACTGTTAAATCAATTGAGCCTGTAGAATCGTTTTTACAACTAACATCTACTTTCGTTGATGAAAGAGAAATCAAAGTTGCTGGTTCAGAAACATTGTAGACTTGATTATTCACACATCCATTTCCATCTGTAATTGTCAATGAATAAGCTCCACCTGACAAACCAGTGAGGTCTTCTGTAGAAGCAGTAAAAGAAGAAGGACCTGTCCAAGAATAAGCGTAAGGAAGTATTCCTCCAAAAACATCTATTTGAATTATACCATCCGCATCATTTTTACAATTTACTGCTGTAATTGAAGCTACTTGTCCGAGAACACTTGGTTCATCAATTGTAACAGAAACATTTTCTGTACAACCTTTAGAATCTGTAACGGTTAAAGAATAAACACCTGTCGATAAACTATTTACATTTACAGATGTAGCACCATTTGACCAAGCATAAGTATAAGGTAAAGTTCCACCCTGCACCAATGTATTGATTGAACCATCATCCACACCGCCATTACAATTCTTATCTTTCTTAATCACAGAAATTGACAAGGGTTGTTGCGGTTCAGAAATAGTTGCTCCTGTAAACATTTGACAGTTATTTGCATCAATTACAGATATTTCATAAGGTCCTGCAGAAATACTTGATAAATCCTCAATAGTTGTACCGTTTGTCCAAGTATATGTATAAGGTAAAGCTGGAGAAATAGCAGAAGTTGTAACATCGATACTACCATCGCTTCCACCGTAACATGCAACATCAATAAAAGAATTAATAATTCCTAATGGTTTTGCACTCATTCTGAATGGAAGCATAACGTGCTCGCTAAACCCTTCTAATGCCCACGTTTGATCAAACCAATCATATTTTATAGCTCCTAAAGGCAAAGTATATGACCATAAAGGTCCTATATCAAAGTTTAGCGCACCTGAATTAACTGAGGGAATAGTAAAGGCAGGTGTACAAACAGTTTTAGAACACCATTTAAACGGACTTGACCAAGTTGGGCAAGGATAAGGTATCGAAATACAAATCTCAGGAACATTGATTGCAGGTGTAATCTGTATTGAGGGAAATGTTAAAGCAAATTTGAACGCTGCCATATTAAATGAGAAAGCAAGAGAATCATACGTATGATTTCTAAACTGCCCATCTATCGAGTATGTAGAAACAATATCTAAATCAACGAAATAACACGGAAATTTATATTTAATATCATTCCCAACTTCAATATTAATAATACTACTTGTTCCACTTGATAATAAAGTTCCGGTTGAATCAAGAACGTCATATTCTACAGCAACAGGAAATTCATATTTACCATATACTTTTGGGGTAAAATCAAAACACTGACTATTAAACGTTTCTGCTTTCAAAAAGGCAGTTAAGAAAGTCCAAGAGAATTCAGCTTCGTAATTCCCTACGCCAAGAGGTATTGATTCAGAACCTGATAAATTTTCAAGAATAGGCCCAATAGCTGTTACTGGAGGTGGGTAAGGGATATTACTCAATAATTGAAAAATCTCCAAAGTAATTTCAAAATAAGGATCATTCCCACAAGCTGATAAATTATAGCCTGAAAGGTTGTCTGAAGTCGTCACATGTGGAAGAGCTATACCAGCCTCCAAACCATAACCACCAAGAGGATCACCTGGAATTAAACCAGTAGTAATAGGTAAACCGTAATTATATAACATTGGACTCCCATTTACACCAAAAAAGCCAATACCTGTATTATCTGCAGTAAAAACATTAATGGTTTGTAAACCTGTATTAAAATTAGGTATCACAGGAAATGACAAGCAACCGAAAGCACATAGTTGAGCCGACAAGCCTGCTCCCATCTGAAAGTAAATATCTAAACCAAACTGACCAACATCAGGATAATTGGTTTGTAATTGATAACCAGTTTTAACTTCATATGATGTTTTAATCATTACTGTATCCCCTTGGTCATACGTCAAATCAGTTGGCATATCGAGTTCTACATCAATAGGATAATCCACCTGAACATCTCCCGTAGTAAACCCTTGTATATAAAAATTAGAACCAATTGTACCTGAAAAATTACCATTGACTGCTGCTCCAAAATTGGCGCCTAATATATTTACAATCCCTGCATTTCCTGTTCCAAAAGTCTCATTCCAACTTACTTCAAATAAATTAATATTCTGATTTAAAGTAAAAGGACTAAAAGATGGCCCCCACATATTCTGTTGACCTGATGAGAAATTAACAATGTGATTAACTATTTGCTGGCTATACGACGTGTATGAAGCAAATACAATCAGTAAAGAGGCAATACTTTTTATAATTTTGTTATTCTTCATCTTTCCGTGGTGTTAATTGTGCTGATTGAATAACCTTTTCAATTTCTGAAGAAAGTAATTCATCTGCCATTTTAGGATAAGTTATATTCATCCATAAAGTATTATTCAAATCTCCTATGTAAACCATATACCTTATAAATTCTGTATTCTCTAAGGTGAAAGAAAACTTATAAGAAAGTCCTTTTGTACCATTATCTGTAACTACTTTCTCTTTAGTAATAAAATGAAGTTGATTAACCTTGAAAAAGTCCTCAGTCATTCCTTTTTCAATATTTATGTAATTAGCTCCTTCAATCATCGTCATTATGATTGCTGTCGCCATTTGATAATGGATATAACCATTAAATGCTTCTGAAACAACAAAACCTTCAGGAGGTATAATTAAAGATAAATCTGCATTAACTGAAGACGGTTCAACAAAAATTGTATCGGGTCTATTGACAAGCGGCGTTTCTTGTGCAAATAAATGAACTGTTGCTAAAAACAACGTGAATAGGGTTAAAATCAGTTTCATAATAAAAAGTAGTTGACTTGAAAAATTTCAAATCTCAGCGTAAAACTATTCATTGTTAGCCAACTGACAAAGTTTTTTAAGATTAAAAAGAAAAAATGAGGGGTAACCCTTATTTTTTTACAATTGCATTGTCAATCCATTTTTTTAAGTAAACTTTGTACGATAATCCTGAATTATTTTTGTGATAATTTATATTGAATGCCACTTATGAAAAAACAACTGACTTTTATTCTCACGTCACTTTTATTTTTGACTTTTATTTCAAACTCTACCTTTGCCAATGACCATTTTTGGATTGGTGGTACAGGAAGTTGGAAAACGGTAACGAACTGGTCAGCGAGCTCTGGCGGGGTAGCTGGAACAACATACCCAGGACTGAATGACAATGCAATATTTGACATAAACTCTGGATTAACCGTACTTTCTACGGTAACCATAGATACTACATTTATCATTGACACACTTGATTTTTCGGGTGTTGCAACAAGTTTTGATTTTATCTCTACAGAAGTTTTTGCGGAAATTCAAGGTTCAATTATAGGAAATACAAGTGGTGCTATTGTTAACTGGCCTGGAGGAGAGATTAGAATGAATGGAACAATTAACGAAACGATTTTCTCTGGAGGAACAATCTGGAATACTGATTTTGTATTCAATGGAGCTGGAATTCAATTAATGGATGATTTTAATATCGGTTCTGGAAACATCACTGTAAACAATGGCACCTTTAACTCCAATGGAAAGATTGTTTCCTGTTGGGATTTCATTTCTTCAACCCCGAATTCACGAAACATAAACATTTCAAATAGTATTCTAAACTTTTCAGGAACTAATTGGTCAATTGACTCAACGTTATTAACTTGGAATGCAATTTCCTCTACAATAAATGTTTCCTATTCATTAGTTAGTCCTACTCTATTTAACGGTGGACACTTAGATTATGATACGCTTCGATCAACAACATCTGATTTGCGCTTTTTTAACAATAATTCTTTTGGACTGATTGAATCCGTAAAAAAATTCAAAATAAACAACGGTTCTACTCAGAAATTTGATTCATTATCTGTAGTAGGAAACTGTTCTATTCCTTTTCTTATCTCATCAATTACACCTGGAGGAATATCTCCAAAATTAGAAAAAACAGGTTATTCCGTTTTTTATGCTTCAAACCTTCTTCTTGATAATGTTGATGCGAACTCCCCTGCCTCTCAAATATACAACCTTTCTCTTTCCGATACAATCAACGGTTCTGATGGATGGAATTTATCTGGATCTAAGTTTTATTGGATTGGAAATTCAGGTAATTGGACAGATGCGAATCATTGGTCTTTTTCTTCTGGCGGTCCAACTTCAGTTTGTATTCCAACGATTACCGATAGTGTAATTTTTGACAATAACTCATTCTCTTTAACTGGACAAGAAGTCGTTGTGAATGTTTTATCAGAATTTGGATACATGGACTGGTCAGCAGTAACAAACAGTCCAAAACTTCGATTAGCACATGATTTAATTAGTTATGGCGATGTTACACTGCACAATACTTTGCTCGTAACACGAGCAGATTTAAGTCAACAGTTAAAGTTTGCAAGACAATCTTTCTTTAACCCTGATTCTGCTATAATTGATTGTAGTATTTCTATTTACATGGAAAGCACTTCTGATTCAATGGTTTTAACCAATAAGCTGAATATGACAGACTCTAGTGCAATCTACTTAATCAGTGGGAAGGCATACTTTCAAAACAACACGGTTGAAACTGGTGCAGTGTTAGTCTTAACTTTAACTGGTGTTCCGACATTAGATTTTGTTAAACATTTAGATTTAGGTTCTTCCAATATTAAAATTGCTCAAACTTTTAATTCGGAAAACTCTACAGGAAACTTCACGTTTAATGGCGGTACAGCAACTGTATATATTGGACAGGATAACAAAACAAATTCTTTATTGACTGAAGGTTTAACTTTTCACAAAGTCACCTTAGATTTTCAGAAAACACCTGACACACAGCGACTTGGTGGTGATAATTCATTTTATCGATTGACTGTCACAAAGGGTTCAGCCATTGTAATTGATTCGAATTCTATTCAAACAATTGTAGACAGTCTCGTTATGATTGGTGATTGTAAAGATTCAATATATTTATCATCGAGTAACACAACACAAGTAGCTTCATTTAATAAATCCTCGAATACAAATGTTTTTATAGAAGTTGTCGATTTCTCCTATATTAAATGCTCAAATGCTAGCCTCACTGCTCTTTTCTCAAAAAATAGAGTTGGAAATGTAAACTGGACGTTTAGTCCAAGTAATTCTGCAACATCGGCGTTTACAATTCCTGGAACAATTTGTTTTGGAGATACCACTTCAATTATTAATTCCTCAAGCGTTTTCTCAGGAAATTCAACGGACATGAATACCTATTGGTTCTTCAACGATGGATCTACAGGATATTATGCAAATCCACCAACAGATAGTACATGGATTACTTATGTTGAAGATACAAATCAGCATGTTTTTACACAAACAGGAGATATTACAGTTCAACTAGTAACAGAATACACTAATTTCTGTACAGATACAGCCTCTTTACTAATTCATTTAAACAAACCTGATATCTTCCTTGCTTCTTCAAGTATTGATACAGTACTTTGTGCAGGAGAATTGGTAACCTTTGAAGCTGCAAGTTCTATCCCAGCTACAACGTTTGAATTTTTTCTCAATGGAGTTTCTCAAAACACCCCCACTATAAATGACACTTTATTCACCACAACGTTGAATAATGATGACACCGTTAGCGTAGCTTCTTATGAGAACGGTTGTATTGTTGATTCAATACCAGAAATTGATTACCATGTGAATGCAAACCCTGTTGTAACTTGGACTTCTTCTGACGCTGACACTTCAATATGTGATATGGATTCAGTGTATTTCAATGCAAGTGGAGCCGATAATTATCAATTCTTCATCAATTCAAGCTCTGTAACTCCATTATTAGCCACAGGTTATTATGCCACAAACTCTATTGTCAATAACGATACAATATTTCTTATTGGAACGGACACCATAACGACTTGTGTTGATACGGTTTCTTCCATGTTTTTTACTGTAAACCCATTACCAACGACAACATTTATAGAATCTTCAGGTGGAAATGTAATCTGTACAGGTGATAGTGTAACTTTTACTGCTTCCGGGGCTAACACCTATGAATTCTTTATCGATGGAGTATCACAAGGTACACCAGGCAGTGCAACTTTCAATACAACATCTTTAACAACTGGTGATACCGTTACTGTTCTTGGTTATTCTACGCAAGGATGTAGTAAATTGGCTCCCGGGTTTTTCACATACACTGTAAATCCTTTACCGAATGTCACAATTACTTCTTCAGATATTGATACTTCAATTTGTTCCAATGAATCTGTAATTTTCACTTCTTCAGGAGCATCTTTGTATCAATACTTCATCAATGGTGTCTCTCAAGGCGTCCCTTCTTCTACAAACACACTCACTGCTAATACAATAAACAATAATGATAACATTAATGTCGTTGGTACCTTCAGTGGATGTCAACAGTCAAGTGACACATTAATTTTTGAAGTATTTACAGCACCGTCTACAACTCTTGTTAGTGATGACGCTGACTCAATTATTTGCGATGAAACAACTGTTGTGTTTACTTCAAATGGAGCAACGAATTATGAATTTTTCATCAATGGAGTATCACAAGGTACTGCTTCAGCAACGAATACCTTCACTTCTTCTACCCTTAATAATAATGACTTAATCTCAGTAAATGGAACGTCTAATACATGTGTAATTAGTCAATCAATTCCTTTTACAGTTTTATCATTACCTCCAGTGAATTTATTTTCAAACGACCCGAATGACTCAATTTGCCTTGGAGATGCAATCACTTTCACAGGAGCAAATGCTGCTCAATATGAATTGTTTGTAAACAATACATCTCAAGGTGCACCTCAAGCTTCACCAACATTCAATCCTACATTACCTGGTGGACTCAATTCTATTTTCTTAATAGGAACTGGTGGAAATGGTTGCGCTGACACAAGCTCGACTCAACTATCAATACTGGCTACTCCATTACCTACAATGGTTTTGTCAAGTTCTGATTTGGATGCAACAATTTGTAACGGAGAATCTGTGACTTTCACAGGAGTCGGAAGTGACTTTTACCAATTCTTCATTGACGGTACTCCTCAGGGAAGTTTATCTACAACAAACACCTTGACAACAACAAATTTAATTGATGGCCAAACAATAACGATTAATGGAACGACATTAGGATGTCTTGGTACCTCCAATTCAATTGCTTTTAATGTAAACCCAATTCCAACAGTTTCTGTTGCGAGTTCTGACATAGACAATGTCTTCTGTGTTGGAGATATCGTTAATTATACAGCAAATGGAGCAACGAATTATGAATTTTTTGTAGATGGTGTCTCTCAAGGCGCTTCTTCGGCTGTAAATACGCTCACAAGTGCTGGATTTATTACTGGAACGTATGATTTATTTATTATAGGAGAAAGTAGTTCTTGTACAAATTCTACCAATTTAACACTTACAGTTAATGGATTACCTAATGTTACGATAACATCTTCTGACATTGATAATCAAATTTGTAGTGGTGACCCTGTTACTTATACAGCATCAGGTGGAAATTTCTACGAATTTATTGTAAATGCCACTTCCCAAGGAGGTTCCTCCCCTATTTCAACTTTAACAACAAGTACTTTGAACAACAATGATATTGTTGGCGTAACAGTTACCGGACCAACTGGATGTGTTTCATCTAATGCAA
Organism: uncultured Fluviicola sp.; assembly: GCA_964387525.1. Taxonomy (GTDB): domain Bacteria; phylum Bacteroidota; class Bacteroidia; order Flavobacteriales_D; family Crocinitomicaceae; genus UBA4466. The sequence continues at coordinate 29,712 of CAYLWS010000015.1, read as the reverse complement.
TGACACCAATAATGGTCAACAATTCTCCAACAATTACACTGAACAGTTCTGACATTGATTTGCAAATATGTAGTGGAAATGAAGTCGTGTTCACAGGAGTTGGTGGAACAAATTATGAATTCTTCATCAATGGAAACTCGCAAGGAGCTAGTTCATTAGTTGATACAATTGCATTAACTTCTATTCTTGACAATGACGTGATTTCAGCAATTGGCTCTAGTTTTGGCTGTCCTTCTACATCAAACTCATTCACATTTACAGTGAATAACGCTCCCGTAGTTTTATTTTCAATCATTGGAGATACAGCAGTTTGTACCGGAGAATCAACCAACCTATCAGCGCTAGGCGCAACAAATTATCAATTTTTTGTGAATGGCATTTCAACAGGGCCTTTTAGTCCAATTGCGACTTTTACATCTTCTGTAAATAACAATGATGTTATTTCTGTGAATGGAGAATCCAATGGTTGTATATCTACTTCTAACTCTAATTTCAGTTTCTTGGTAAATACATACCCTTCATTAACCTCAACTTCTTCAGATGCTGATAATATCATTTGTTTAGATGATCAAATTGATTTCACAGCTTCTGGTGCAACTGATTATAGTTTTAACCTAAACGGAGCAAATCTTCAAAATGGAACTTCTACTAGTTTTGGTTTGAATTATTTAACTAACGGAGATGTAATTACGGTTACAGGTTTTAATGGAGATTGCGCTTCAAGTGTTGACACGTATACATTCACCGTGAATTCAATGAATCTTGACATGTCTATCACAGCTTCTTCTATGATTTGTGCGGGAGAATTGGTTACAATAACTGCATCTGGAGCAGACGAATATGAGTTCTTTTTAAATGGTACTTCGACTGGTGCAATGAGTACAACCAACATATATACTTCATCTACGTTGAATGATTTAGATGAAATTACATATTCTGCTTTATCGAACACAACTTCTTGCCTTCAGATTTATGATGATTACATCATAATGAATGTTTTACCAACTCCATCTTATTCTACACTATCGCCCACTACTTTTTGCCAAGGAGATTCTGTACAATTGATCAGTCAATCGCCAATAGGAAACCAATGGTTAATGAATGGTTCACCAATTGTAAATGAAACAGATACAATTATAACAGTCTTGACATCTGGCGATTATTCTTTAGAAGTGAATTCTGGTGGAAATGGAGATTTATGGTCGTTTGGAATGAATGCAACAGGAACTTTTGGAAATGGTAATAATTTAAATAACGCCGAACCAACCCCCTCAAACAATACTATTCTTTTGGATGAAATATCATCTGGAGCTGATTTTGTTTTAGGAGTAACGAACTCTGGTGACGTTTATGCATGGGGAGAGAATAGTTCTGGACAACTAGGAAACGGAACTTACACCAGTGAAAATACGCCAAATCAAGTACCCACATTAAGTGGAGTAAAAACAATTGCGACTTCTGAATCAAGTTCTATGGCAATTACAAATTCCGGTGATGTGTATGTTTGGGGTAATAACACGCAAGGTCAGTTGGGGACAGGAAACACATCCGTTGTTAATTTCCCAATGATAAATAATACACTCTCCAATACCGATTCAATAGCGGGAGGACTCAATCACTTTGTTATTCTTAAAACAGATGGAACAGTTTGGACAGTTGGTAACAACGACTATGGTCAACTAGGTACAGGTGATTTAACAACATCATTTACTCCTACTCAAGTAATTGGTTTATCAGGAGTAATTGCAGTAGGTGCTGGAGAATACCACAGTTTTGCCATTGACAATACAGGTGATTTATACGTATGGGGAAACAATGGTTCTGGACAACTTGGAATGAATGACATTAACAATCGATTAAATGCAACATTGTCACCGATGAAAAACATAATCAATGCGCAAGGTGGGGCAACGCACAGTGTTTTCCTTTCCAATGAAAATAAAGTATTCACTTCTGGTGGAAATTCTTTTGGACAGCTTGGAACAGGTGATTTCAATGATACACTTTCCCCAATAGAAATTAATGTCCAAGGAGCAACGATGATTTCTGCAGGGCAATACACAACATTGGTTAAAAGAACGGATAATTCTGTCTTTGGATTTGGAAACAATACGGAAGACCAATTGTCTTCAACGAATGGAACAATGATTAACATACCCGAACACATTTCGGATTTGAATGGAGTTGGATTTATAGAAGCTGGAAAATCAACTTCTCATGTCCTCTACTCTACTCAACAACAATGTACTTCAACTGTTACAACTGTAACTGTCAACCCAGTACCTGTTGTGACAATCAATAACACTTCCAATACACTCTCAACAGTTACGGGTGTTTCTTACCAATGGAATTTCAACGGTCAACCAATCACTGCAGGAACAACGGCAGAATGGACGGCAAATGAAACAGGTAACTATTCCGTTGAAGTGACTTTCGCAAATGGTTGTTCTGGATTGTCACCAGAAGTCTTCATCAGTTTTGTTGGATTAGATGATTTAGTTTTTGGAGAAGTTAAACTATTCCCAAACCCAACTTCTGACCAAATAACCATTTCATTGGAGAACACTTTAAATGAAAAAACAAGCATTCAAATTATTGATCAATTTGGACGATTAATTTCGGAAGAAAGTATCGAAGGTGTATCGAATCACAGTCTTTCCGTCAACAATCTTGAAAATGGTGTTTACCATATTGTATTGTCAAATTCTGAACAAACAATTCGATTAAGATTTGTGAAAACAACAAAATAATAACGATTTTTTAAAAAGAGGGAGTGAAATTTAATTTTCACTCCCTCTTTTTTTGCACTTTTAGTCAAAGTATATTACCCCTACCTTGAACACTCACTTTCAATGATTAAGAAAAAGAATCCAATATTACATTCGTTTTTGCAAAAAAATAATTTTAAATTTCCTTTGATTCGGAGTCTTCATTTTCTACTTTTGGGTAGAACAAAATAGACTATGAAATCAATCCTTATTCTTGGTGCTGGACTATCAGCATCTTCTTTAATCAGATATTTTTTAGAAAATTCTGAAGAAAACAATTGGCAAATACGTGTATGTGACCGTGATATTGAACTTGTAAAAAGCAAGTTAGATAACCACCCTAATGGTGTAGCATTATCATTTGATGCACTGGACACGAATGAAAGACGTCCAGAAATAGAGAAAGCAGAGATTGTAATTTCTATGTTACCTGCAAGGTTTCATATTGGTGTAGCAGAAGACTGTATTGATTTAAAAACAAATTTAATTACACCTTCTTACATTTCTCCTGAAATGAAAGCGCTAGACCAAGCGGCAAAAGATGCTGGAATCATCATTATGAATGAAATTGGAGTTGATCCAGGGTTAGATCATATGAGTGCAATGAATGTAATTGATGCGATAAAGGAAAAAGGTGGAAATCTTACAACTTTTGAGTCTTTTACAGGCGGACTAATTGCGCCAGAATCAGACAACAATCCTTGGAATTACAAATTGACTTGGAATCCTCGTAATGTCGTATTAGCAGGTCAAGGTGGTGCAGCCAAATTCATTCAAAAAGGGAGATATAAATACATTCCTTACAATCGATTATTCAGAAGAACGGAAATCATTCCAATTGAAGGTTACGGAGATTTTGAAGGTTATGCAAATAGAAACTCTTTGTCATACCGTGACACATACGGCTTACAAGATATTCCAACAATATATAGAGGAACATTAAGAAGAAAAGGGTTTTCAAAAGCTTGGAATCTTTTTGTTCAATTAGGAGCAACAGATGACACTTATGTACTTGAAGACAGTAAAAACATGTCCAAAAGAGATTTCATCAATTCATTTTTACCATACCACTCTACAGATTCGGTAGAATTAAAATTGCGTCATCAAATGAAAATCGATCAAGATGATGTTATTTGGGATAAATTAGTCTGGTTGGGAATATTCGATCAAGACAAATACACATTTGATCAAGACGTTACCCCTGCTCAATACCTTCAGAAAATCATTGAAGAGAAATGGGTATTGGATCCAGAGGATAAAGATATGTTAGTGATGTGGCACAAATTTGAGTACGAATTAAATGATAAAAAATATTTAATCACTTCTCATATGATTAATATTGGTGAAGATCAAGTTTATACATCCATGTCAAATACCGTTGGTTTACCTGCAGCAATTTCTGGAAAAATGATTTTGAACGGAAAAATTAAAGTCAAAGGAGTGACACTACCTATTCGTAAAGAGATTTATGAACCAATTTTAGAAGAATTGAATAAATACGGGATTCATTTTACGGAGATAGAGATAGAGATTTAAGAGGTGATTACACTAAGTTGTTAGTGGTAATAAAAGTAGAATATTACGGATGAATTAGAAGCCTTTTCCCCACACTACTAATATAAAATTAATTTAAAAACAGTACGGACAGGTCACAACCTGTCCGTACTGTTTTTAAACAAGCACTTCTTCCTCCAAAAAATATTAGGTAAATCAAGAACATCAATTATCTTTGCAATTCACAAATTCTATCATTTCAGAATGAGCAAAAAAAAATTTACAGTAACGGCCGCATTACCATACGCTAACGGCCCCCTTCATTTAGGACACGTAGCAGGCGTATATTTACCTTCTGATATTTTCGTGAAGTTTTTACGAATGAATAATCACGATGTCGCATTTATTTGCGGAAGTGATGAGCATGGAGCAGCGATAACGCTTCGCGCAAAAAAAGAAGGAACAACTCCAAAAGAAATCGTTGATAAATACAACGGAATTATACATAAAGCTTTCAATGACTTTGGAATATCTTTCGATATCTTCCATAGAACTTCTGCTGAAATTCACCATGAAACAGCACAAGAATTCTTTAAAGTACTCGATGCTAAAGGCCATTTCACCAAAGAAACAAGTGAGCAATATTACGACGAAGAATACAATCAATTCTTAGCCGATAGATACATTACCGGAACATGCCCAAGTTGTAAAAGTGAAGGCGCATACGGAGACCAGTGTGAAAAATGTGGGTCTGCCCTTAGTCCAACCGATTTAATTAATCCAACTTCAACGTTAAGTGGGAAAACTCCAATAATGCGAACAACTTCTCATTGGTATTTGCCGATGCAAAGACACGAAGAATGGTTAACGAAATGGATAAAGGAAGGTAAATTAGACGGTGTTCAACAACACGATCCTAAAAAATGGCGAAACCAAGTTACAGGGCAATGCATGTCATGGATTGATGGAGGGTTAAGACCTCGAGCAATGACGCGCGATTTAGACTGGGGAGTGAAAGTTCCCGTTGAAGGTGGTGACGGAAAAGTACTCTACGTTTGGTTAGATGCTCCTATTGGATACATTTCTGCAACAAAGCAATGGGCACAAGATAATGGTAAAGACTGGAAAGATTATTGGACTGGAGACAGAAAATTGGTTCATTTCATCGGGAAAGACAACATTGTATTTCATGCCATCATCTTCCCTATTCTATTGAAAGCACACGAAGGATTAATTCTGCCTGACAATGTTCCAGCGTATGAGTTTTTAAACCTAGAAGGAGACAAATTCTCCACTTCTCGTAATTGGGCAGTTTGGTTGCACGAATACATTGCATCTTATCCAGACCGATTAGATGAATTGAAATATGTATTGACTTCCATTGCACCCGAAACGAAAGACAGTGAGTTTACATGGAAAGAATACCAAACACGCATCAATTCTGAATTAGCAGATATTCTTGGAAATTTCGTGAATCGTGCATTAGTTCTCACCCAGAAATATTACGATGGAATTGTACCTGAGTTAGGAGAATTAACGGACTACGATAAAGAAGTTTTGAAACAAATGGAAGCAATTCCTGCTAAAATTTCAAAATTAGTATACGATTACAAATTGCGTGACGCACAAGCTGAAGCAATGAACCTTGCACGTTTAGGAAATAAATATCTAGCAGATACTGAACCTTGGAAATTAATTAAAACAGACGAGAAGCGTGTTGAAACAATCATGAACATTGCTTTGCAAATTACCGCAAACCTTAGCATTGTACTACAACCATTCTTACCTGATACCTCAAAAAAACTATCTCAATTCTTAAATTTCGTAAGTAAAGATTGGGAAGATGCAGGACACAGTAAATTAATTCCAGCAGGACATAAAACCAATAAACCAAGTATTCTTTATCAGAAAATTGAAGATGATTTCGTTGAAAAAGAAGTCGCTAAATTAGAAGAATCTAGAGTTGTTGAGGCAATTTATGAAGAACAGAAAGATACCGTTGAATTTGATGATTTCATGAAAATGGATATTCGAACTGGTGTTATTCTAGAAGCTGAAAAAGTCAAAAAAGCAAAGAAATTACTTCAATTAGTTGTGGATACAGGCTTAGATAAAAGAACAATTGTATCAGGTATTGCAGAACATTATTCTCCAGAAGAAATTATTGGAAAAAAGGTGAGTGTTTTAATGAATCTTGCTCCACGAAAAATCCGAGGAGTAGAATCTCAAGGAATGATTTTAATGGCAGAAAATGCAAAGGGAGAATTGAGTTTCGTTGTTCCTGAGAAAGAATTTGACGCTGGATGTGAAGTAAGGTAATTGACCTTTATGATTTTAGTCATTTTTTAAATCCTACAATAATGTTAGCTTTGTCAAAACTACACTTTTTCTAAGCATCTAATTAACACTAAACTACAATGAAAAATTACTTATTTATTGCTTTTGCATGTATCATTACCACATACTCTTATGCACAAACTTCCGTTCAAGACGGAGATTGGACTAATCCTTCAACATGGGATTGTAATTGTATTCCTTACCCTTTTTTGTCACCACTTGACATTACAATTAACCACGTTGTTACTGCTAACATTCATGATGGGATTAATAACCTTGACGGTAGAACATACTTCAATGGAGGAAGTTTAACAATTGGATCCAACGGTACCCTTTTGCAAATGGGAGAAGGAGATTTATTCCTAAACAACTCTACAACAGTTATAAACGGAATACTTGACATGAGGCGCATAGCTGTTTCTCAAGGGTCAGCCATTTATAATGGAGTAATTCAAAACTGTGATAGTCTCTGGAATGACAGTTGTAATGTTGTAAATAACGGAGTAATTACAACGTATGATTACAATGTTTACACAAATGGTTCAACAACAAACAACGGTACAATCAACGTTACCAACAATATGTTAATTCAAGGGGAATACAATAACACCCCTTCTGGATCAATTACAATTGCTGTTGATTTTTCAAATCTAAACACTACTGGAGGAAGAGCTTTGTACACAAACAACGGTACACATGTTGTTGGAAATAACTTTTTAAACGCAACAAATGATACAATCAAAGGCACCGGAATCATCTGTATTGGCAATTTAAGTACAAATCAAGGAACAGTCCTGGGAACACAAACTATTAGCACACCAACTTCAAGTTTTTCTGTAAACCTTGGCTTTGTAGCTCCAACTGTAACTTTTAATAATAACTGTTTGGTTAACTTGTCTGAATTAAAATCCAATCCTTATTCTGTTTCCCCAAATCCATTTAGTCAAGAAATTGAAATTGATGGAGTTACAGATGAAATAAGCATTCAAATTATTTCAGTGCAAGGTACAATTGTTAAAGAATTGATTTACTATCCAGGTCAAAATATTGACCTCATAGAATTAGATAAAGGTGTTTATTTCATCAAGATTAATGATGCTTTAAATTCTACAATAAAAGTCATAAAAGAATAACTCTATTGAAAACTGCACTCACTCATGAACAATTATTAATAGAGTTCAATTCTCCTGAATTTATCTTAAAAACGCAACTCCAAATCGCGAAAGATTTTGGGCAATTCTCCATTGATTTTAGTTCAAAATTCAATCAAACAGCATTGATGATGTCAGAAATTCTTCTTGAAGTTGAAGCCAACGTAATTGAATTAATGAAAGAAGGCGAACAACGTTTTCTTCAATATTTATATCTAGTTGACATCCCGGAGAATAGTTTTCTTTCAATAACGACAGACTCAAAGTTTTTACCTAAAATGAGTGAATTAATTCTCAAAAGAGAAGCGTATAAAGTCTATTTAAGGAGTCAATTCAGTTAGAAATACAATATTCCATCAAATTCAGTATTTTTACCAAAGTATTTTTTAAAGAAAACGACCTTTAACCATTCAAATTTTTTACTTTTGTTTAACACAATTGTGACGAAAAAAATGGATAAAGTAACATACGTTGGAAATGCAGATGTAAATGCCATTGACAACTTGTACGAAATGTACTTAAAAGACCCTAACAGTATTGATATTGGGTGGCAAAAATTTTTTGAAGGATTCGATTTTGCTCGAACCAACTTTGAAGAAAGTGGTGATATTCCGGAAAATTTCCAAAAAGAATTTAAAGTTATTAATCTCATCAATGGTTACCGAGATCGTGGACACCTTTTTACCCACACAAATCCAGTTCGTGATCGTAGAACCTACGCTCCGACACTTGCTATTGAAAATTTCGGACTTACGGAAGCAGACTTAAATACTGTTTTTCAAGCAGGTGAAGATATTGGGATCGGACCGGCAACATTAAAAAAAATTGTTGCAGATTTAGAAAAAACATACTGCCAATCCATTGGGATTGAATATATGTATATGCGAGAGCCTGATCACATTGCTTGGTTCAAAAATTCAATTGAATTAAAAAATAGACCTGTTTACGACAAAAATCGTAAATTAGAAATCTATACAAAATTAAATCATGCCACTGGTTTTGAATCTTTCTTAGGTCGTAAATTTGTTGGACAAAAACGTTTCTCTATTGAAGGATTGGAATCGTTAATTCCAGCACTTGATACACTCGTTCAAAAAGGTGCTGAAACAGGTGTAGATCATTTCGTTGTTGGAATGGCACATCGTGGTCGATTAAATACATTGACAAACATCTTTGAAAAAAGACCAAAAGATATTTTAGCTGAGTTTGAAGGAAAAGAATTTGATGTAGACGAACGATTTGATGGTGATGTTAAATACCACCAAGGATTTACCTCTACCGTGAAAGCAAACAATGGAAAAGAAGTTGTTTTAACACTTTCTCCAAATCCTTCTCACTTAGAAGCAGTTAACCCAGTTGTTGAAGGTATTTCAAGAGCAAAAGTTGACCATAAACTAGACAACGATTACAATAAAATTTGTCCTATTTTAATTCATGGTGATGCTGCTATTGCTGGACAAGGTGTCGTTTACGAGATCATTCAGATGGCTCAATTGGATGGATATAAAACAGGTGGAACAATTCACATTGTGACCAACAATCAAGTTGGATTTACAACCAATTATTTAGACGGTCGTTCTTCAACGTACTGTACAGATGTTGCAAAAACGACTCTTTGCCCTGTATTCCATGTAAATGGAGATGATATTGAAGCAATCGTTCAAGTGATGGAAATGGCGATGGAATACCGTCAACATTTTCACAGTGATATATTTATTGATATCTTAGGGTACAGAAAATATGGTCACAACGAAGGAGATGAGCCTAAATTCACCCAGCCTAATTTATACAATTTAATTGCAAAACATCCTAACCCTAAAGATATCTACTTCAAACAATTGGAGAGTGAAGGTGTGATCAATAAAGTTGAAGCTGATAAAATAACCTCTGAATTCAATGCTTATTTAGAAGCTGAATTGGATGAATCCCATCAACAAAAAATGGCGATGGTGCATGATTTCTTGAGTGACACTTGGGAAGGTTTTCGACATGGAACAGATGAAGATTTTGAAAAATCACCTGTTACAGGAGTCGATAAAAAAACGTTGTTGGCTTTAGGTGAAAAAATATCAACCCTTCCTGAAGGGAAAAAGTATTTTAGAAAAATTGCTAAAATCTTTAGAGATCGATCAAATGCAATAAAAGAAGATCGCTTGGACTGGGGTTCTGCTGAGATGTTAGCTTACGCAACATTGTTGGAAGAAGGACATCCTGTACGTATTTCTGGCCAAGATGTGGAAAGAGGAACATTCTCTCACCGTCACGCTGTTGTTAAGACAGAAGACACCGAAGAAGAAGTCGTTACTTTAAACATGCTTTCGGAAAAACAAGCTCCATTTAGTATTTACAACTCTTTCTTATCAGAATACGGTGTTTTAGGTTATGAATATGGTTATTCATTGGCTTGCCCTAACGGTTTAACCATTTGGGAAGCGCAATTTGGTGACTTCTATAATGGTGCACAAATCATGGTCGATCAATTTATCACTGCTGGGGAAGACAAATGGTCCACGCAAAGTGGATTGGTCATGTTACTTCCGCATGGGTATGAAGGTCAAGGTGCTGAACATTCTTCTGGTAGAATGGAACGTTTTTTACAACAATGTGCCGATTTGAATATCCAAGTTTGTAACACCTCTACTCCTGCCAATCATTTTCACTTGTTGAGAAGACAAATGAAACGTGATTTCAGAAAACCTTTGGTTGTATTTTCTCCAAAAATGTTGTTGCGCTATCCAAGTGCAGTTTCTTCATTGGATGAAATGGCAAAAGGCGGGTTCCAAGAAGTAATTGATGATGCAAATGCTAAAGTAGATAACATAGATACGGTTGTTTTCGTTTCAGGTAAATTTTACTACGAAGCGTCAGAAAAGGCAGCTGAATTAGGTGTTGACAATATGGCATTTGTGCGAGTGGAACAATTGTATCCTCTTCCAAAAATACAAATCAACGCCATTATTAAGAAATATAAAAACGCTAAAAATATTATTTGGGCACAAGAAGAGCCCGAGAATATGGGAGCGTGGAGATATATGGCTATGGCATTAAGAGATATAAACTTGATTGGTATTTCTCGTTATGCATCTGCAGCATCTGCAGAAGGGTCACATGACTTACACAAACGTAGATTAGAACGTTTGTTCAACGAATTATTTGAATACGCTAAAGTAAAAGCATAGATTATGTCAATATTAGAAATGAAAGTACCGAGTCCTGGAGAATCAATTTCAGAAGTTGAAATTGCACAATGGCTCGTTTCGGATGGAGATTATGTAGAGAAAGACCAAGCAATTGCCGAGGTTGACTCAGATAAAGCCACCCTTGAATTACCTGCTGAAGAAAGCGGAATTATTACTTTAAAAGCAGAAGACGGAGATGCAGTTGCTGTTGGTGCAGTTGTTTGTTTAATTGACACTTCAGCTGAACGGCCAGCAAATTTTGTATCTACTCCAACGGAAGATACTTCGGTAAGCTCACCCGTTGAAGCTGCAAAACCAGCTCCTGTTGAAGCACCAAAAACAGTTTCTCCAGATCCTGTAGCTAAAACATCGTATGCTACAGGTGTTCCATCTGTAGCTGCTGCGAAAATCATGAAAGAAAATGGGATTTCTTCTAACCAAGTAAATGGTACTGGAAAAGACGGAAGAATTACCAAACAAGATGTAGTTGCCGCAATGGCAGCAGGTTTCTCTGCAAATGACGCTCAAGGTTGGGGTGGAACAAGAGAGTCTGCTCCAAAGAAAATGTCCATGATGCGTCGTAAGATTGCGGAACGATTGGTAGCTGTGAAAAATGAAACGGCAATGTTGACGACTTTCAATGAAGTTGACATGAAGCCAATCATGGATTTACGTACAAAATACAAGAAAGCGTTTGTTGAACACCATGAGGTGAATCTTGGATTTATGTCTTTCTTTACGAAAGCAGTTACGGAAGCCTTGAATTTATTTCCATCTGTGAATTCTCAAATAGAAGGAAAAGAAATGATTATGCATGATTATGCGGATATCGGAATTGCTGTTTCTTCCCCAAAAGGATTAATGGTTCCCGTTGTTCGTAATGCAGAACAAATGTCTTTGGCTGAAATTGAAAGAGAAATCAAACGATTGGCAATTAAAGCTAGAGATGGGAAAATTACACCGGATGAAATGACAGGTGGAACATTTACAATCACCAATGGTGGTGTATTCGGATCTATGTTATCGACACCGATAATTAACCCTCCACAATCTGCTATTTTAGGAATGCACAACATCGTTCAACGACCAGTTGCAATCAATGGAAAAGTTGAGATCAGACCAATTATGTTTGTAGCATTGTCTTATGACCATCGCGTAATTGACGGTAAAGAATCTGTTAGCTTCTTAGTAAAAGTAAAAGAAATGTTAGAAAATCCTGAAAGAATGATATTTGGTTCGAAAGACCCAGTTGAAGTTTTGTTAGGATTGTAGAATAACACGTTCATATTATAATGCCTGTTAATCTTTTGATTGACAGGCATTTTTATGTAAAAAACATTAAGCCTGAGAGCTTCGAAGTATAGAAGTGAAAACGATGTTGATGACACTGTACAATGATAGGTAACGATATATAAGAAACGCTACCGTCCAAAAGGACGTCTATGTTTTCTTATATGGTGTTGCCAACATTATCGAATTATACGTTTGTTCATTATTGACTGCTCAAAAAGAGTTTCTATTTCAGCTTCATCCAGAGATAAGGTCAGATGTGTGTTATCTTCAAATATTTTTATTTGTTCAGTTAAATCGTATATTTTTTCATCCATTGTGTCAAATAAATTACTTAATACTTTTCCCCTATAATTGACAAATCTCTGTATTTTATTTGGTAGATAGAATTTATAAACTCCTTCGTATCGTAGCTTGTGGTGGCTAGCAATAAAGCAAGAGTCACAGGTGTAGATATTGTTTTTTTCAAAATCATATAATGTAATTGATTGTTTGATTGTGTCTAACAACGAAAAATTACCGAATGTACTTGAAAGGATAGAATTCAATGGAAACCATGAGGATCTAACATTTTGATTCTCGTCAATAAGGCGTTTGCGAGAACCAGGGTAAGGTAATTGTTTTGATGATTGGAATTGAGTCAGGATGAATTTATCATTCAATTTTTTACCAACCAATCGCCGGTATTGATATGTAATTGTTTTAGAAGAGTCGATAAGAGGAAAGAACGCGAAAGGTTCAAATCTAGGGGTGTAAATGCGATGAACCCCATTTTTTTTATCGTAAATAGGAATAAGGTCATTGCCTGGTTGGGAGCTAACATTTCCAGCAACATAGGATAAAGAAGCATCACTTTCAAATGCTTCATAAACAACTCTTCCAGTATTATCTATCAAGTGAATCATACTCGGACTTGGATTAATTCCATTGGTTGATGTTCCCCATGTTCGATAGCCGGCAACTCCATAATTATTGAAATGACCCACATTATATAGCCGTTCTCTATCAGTATGTAACTCGAACACTTTGTTTCCAAGTGTGTCGATAAAATAGTAATAGTCTAATTCTCTAACCTTGGATAAGTTAGAATAGAATGGGCAATCTGGTTCTTGCACGAAGCCACGTAATGGAATGAACACATCTGACGCTCTGAATTGCAGAATTATAACTAGCTTTCCTTCTCCGTCAACATATCCATATTGACCATAATCAATGCCTAGATTGGCATGATGCGCCATGTATGGGTACAAGAATAGGGTTCTTCTGTTATTATTAAGTGTACCAAATTCGAGTAAAAAAGGAACGTTGGTAAAGCTTAGTAGAGTATCAAATTTTGTATTTACAACAATAAAATCACAAGTGTAAATATCAGTCAATGCCTTAGAAGTCTCTAGATCAATTCTTGGATAATATGCCAGTTTTTCTCTGTTACTTGTGATAATAGCAAATCCGTTTCTGAATTCAGGTTGCCTTTTTTTAAATTCACAGACTTGTGTTCCCGTTTTTGAATAGTACGCCTCCTGCCTCATACTGTCTGTTACTAAAATTAACCCATCTGAACAGTTGTTAGGTGGGGAGTTGTAGATAAATGGAATTACAACTTCATTTTTATAATTTACGGCACCATACTTACCTTCTTTTCTACATATATTGACACCCTCATTCCATTCTCTTCGGAAGTCAGTATCATATTCAGGAGGAATAATCCAATCACCTTCAATATTCATCCAACCAGACCTTCCATCTTTTGTAGCATGGAATATATGATATTTAATATTCTCAGGAATAGTTCGTTGATAATCAATAAAAATAGAATCCAAACCTGAAGTTGTATTATCCTTCGTTGTTGAAGTAGAAGCGCTTTTAACTGAAACACATGAACTAATCCAAAGTGCAATACAAACTAATGTACATATTCCAATTATTCTGTATTTCATTTTTTATGATTACTAACAAGCAACTAAATCACACCAACCCTCTATAAAATCAAGTAAGCAACTATTTAGTACTCTTGCGTTTTTTCTTAAAAATACTAAATTTCTTTCAATACTCCTTCCTTTTTACATTAATTTTCTATGGGAATATTGGACCAATAATAGGTCAAAAGAGGTTATGTGAAGGACTTATTTCTTGATAGAAAAGTTAATCTGAAAACATTCAAATAAGCTTAAAAAAACTGGTTACCATAAGAATAATCGAGCATTATTTACTTCCCTAAAAACATCTACATCTTTTTTGTAGCTTTAGAGAAAACCTAATCATGTTACCACTAAAAACCCCGCGTCGCGATCGTGATGTATTAAAAGGAGTCCAGCAAGCAAATGAAAGATACATTTCATTTTTTACTCAAAATAAATTTAAAATCATCCTTAATGGATACACTGGAGTGTCTTTTGAAAAAGAAATGAACAACTCTACGGTTACAGTGCGTTTAAACACAATGGGGCGTTTAAATGAAACCAAGACACAGTTAACGATAACTATTTCTCATACGATAAATACCAGTTTTGCTATTTCTAAATCAATCCCACCATTGTGGAGAATTGGTTTACACAAAATAAACACTAATTTAAATGGAATCAAAGCCTATTCTCACGATATAGATTGGGGTAAAACATTGGTTCAAAACATGAAAATGATTCAGTTTTGCGAACGATTTAATTCACACACGTCCCTCCAGATCCTACCTCATAAATCAATTTATACGGAACCGGTTTATAAAGGAAAGGATGAAAGTATTTTAAGCCTGATCGATGCTATAATAGCATTTTTAGAATTTTCTGAAAAACTTAAATCTCCTAAAGACTATCAACCTTCATTTCTCCAAAAAAATAAAACTCCAATCGCTTTAACAATTGGAGTTTTAGGTGCTGTATTAATTTTTAAGTTATTGATTCTTGCCTATTTTGCAATTCAATAAATCTTTTTTACCAATCTGGACAAGTATTGCATTTCTTACCCTGTTTCAAATAAAAGAAGAAACCACCAACAGTTTCCCAAGCAGCATAACCGTATTTTTGACGAGAATAAGCAGTAGGATCATCTTTTCTATTTCTAACTTTCAATTGATGATGGAAACCACCGGACATTCCTGTTTGTATGTAAAAATGTCTAAAAAACTCAAATCGGAGACTTGTGTGAAGTGAAACACCATACCCAGATAAAGAAATCGTTCGGACATCTTTTTGTTGTGCGAATGTAAAATCATTGAAAGACAAAAGTCCACCTACGGCAACTCCAACATTGGTAGAAAGCCCAAACCAGTCTTTTTTACCATATTTCAACCATTGATCCGTTCTCGTTAATTCAAATCGAATATAATTCAAACCGTCCGAATTCTCGTAATGAAATTCATTTCCATTGGTTATAACTGGCACTCCACTATACGTTCCTGACCAAACAGAATCAATTCCTGGATCAATGTTTCCACTGAGTGTTACTTCATTTCTATCATTAAAAATGTATTTCATGTGGTCATAACCAAAAGAAAGAGCCCAATGGTCTTTAAAATAGTAACCAACACGAGCATTAAATTGAGGGATTGTAATTTTACTTGGATCAAAATAAACACCGCTAAACTCTTCGGGCCTATCGTGAGCTTCAGCTCCAGCTAATACAAAATCATAACCTGTACCAATAAGATGTAAATCACTTTTTGTAAAACCACACCTATTATAGCCCCAATGAAGAAAAATAGTTCCTTTAGCAGATGATATTTTCTTTTTAGTTTGAGCAAATGAAATCATTGGTATCACAACCAACAAAACGATCATTAATAACGACTTTCTCATAACATCAATTTTAATTAACTCATTTTTAAGAATGCAACTTCTTTTTCTGATAAAGTTCTGTACATACTACGTGGTAAATCTTTCTTAGACAATCCTGCAAAAGTAACTCTATCTAATCGAGTAACTTTGTAGCCCATTGCTTCAAAAGATCTACGTACAATTCTATTTTTACCTGAATGCAACTCCACTCCCACTTCTTTTGCGTTGGCATCAGAAATGTAAGAAGCTTTGTCAAATTTAGTTGTACCGTCTTCTAATTTAATTCCTTCTACTAGTCTTTCTAAATCTTCTTTGACTACTTTTTTATTCAGCGTAACTTGGTAAATTTTACTTGCCTTATGTTTAGGGTGAGTCAATTTTTTAGCTAAATCTCCATCGTTTGTAAACAGAAGTAAACCTGTTGTTTCTCTGTCTAAACGTCCAACGGGGTAAATACGTTCTTTGCATGCTTTTTTCACTAAGCCCATGACCGTTTTTCTACCCTGTGGATCATCCATTGTTGTAATAAATCCTTTCGGTTTATTCAACAAAACGTATCGCTTTTTTTCCGCATTTATAGATTCTCCGTCGTATTTCACAACATCTGTTGGACTGACTTTAAATCCCATTTCAACAATGATTTTCCCATTTACAGAAACAACACCTGTTGAAATTAATACATCTGCATCTCTACGAGAGCAAACACCTGCATTGGAAAGGTATTTATTTAATCGTACATCTAGGTTAAACGTAGGTAATGGATCTCCTTTTTTAAGTCTATCCTTATAATCGATGTACTTGCTTTTTGTTTTTGCTTTTACCGTTTTTTGTTCGGTATTCTCATTCTTCTTACTCGTTCTAGTTGTTTTTTTAGAACGGTTGAATGATTTCTTTTTTGAATCGCCTCCGCGAGTTCCTGATTTTCTTGTGTTCATCTCGAGCATAAATATTTCCGCAAAGATACAATTAATAATAAGAAGAATGTGTGGTAAAAAAACGGGTGGAGAAACATTGTTCCACATCCAAAAAAAATCTATGGATGAAACGCATTCTCAATGTGCTCAATTCTTGTTCCGTATTGATTCAAAACAATGGAAACAACATCTAATCGAACTTCCAACTGACATTTTGTTTCTTCGATGTATTTGTTGGCTACTTTGATGATTTGTTTTTGTTTACTAATCGTCACAGCTTTGTACGGCTCACCAATAGCAGCAGTCTGTCGAGTTTTAACTTCAATAATGATTAGTTGGTTCTCAAACTCACAAACAATGTCAATCTCTAATTTCTTAAAACGATAATTTCGTGTAAGAATTTGATACCCTTTTTTCACCAATAAATTTGCAGCAATATCTTCGCCTTCTTGACCTAATTCAATGTGATTCATCGTGTATTTTCTCTTTAAGTTAAGAAAAAAAATCAAATTGAAAAAGTAATGTCTAAACTCTTTTACGCTGGATTATTTTTTAATTACACAGAGAACACTGAGGTTGTAATGATGAACAGAACTTGATTGAAAAGAATGCTTTAATTCTCTCTGAGTTCTCTGTGTTATTGTTCCTGGTTATTTCTTTACACCTCTGATCTGGTTCAAAGCAGATTTAGTTAACATACCCAAAAAGAATTTTCTTGGTTTAGCATTTACTTTATACTCTACACGACTCTTAAATGAACCGGTTTCTGGATCAATTACAAAAGCATTGTAATCAATTGCATTTTTTTTCATTGCTCCAGCAACCAAAACAGGTAATCCAATAAATGGAACAACTACACTTAACGCAACTGCGGAAGAACTAACTGGTTTCTTAAGGTGTGCACCATAAATAAACAATAACTCTGCATTATTATGTGCTTTAGTAAAGTTGTTTAATTCAATAAAATCTACAGGGAAAATATTCATGTAACTTATTGAAAAGCGTTGATTTACAAAATCAATCAACATTGATTTTTCATTGAATTGTTCAGTCGTCATTGTTGAAATAGCGGTATTAGAATAATCATACACATTTATTCCAGATACACTACAATACTCGTCAATTCCACGGGCGATTTCATCTTCGATTTCATTTGATTTCTCTACATCCATTTGTCGTCCTTTAAAAGAAGCAAAATGTGGTTCAATGAGAATAATGTCTTTCAAGTCAATTGGCTTCATTTTAACGATTGAATCGTGTGGCATTGCACTCATTCTATTCATTTCATCATTGAATAAACGAATAAATTCTTTGTCCTTCATTAAATCACTTATCGCATATAAATAGAACTCATTTGGATCAAATCCCACTGAAGAAATACTTGTTTTCTCTTTAATTTTCTCAAATTTAGTCTGCTTTTTTGTTTTCTTAACGACTTGAGATGGGTTGTGTTTTTTATTGTATTCTTTGGCTTTTAAATACGTGATTGTTTTGTAATTCTCTGGAATAAATTTTCCTGACCTAGCCATTAAATCCACCATCTGCATTTTTATAGCTAGAATTTCTGTGTCGTTCGGGAATTTTTTTGTTTGATCTTCAATCATTCTCAAACCAACAGTTATCATTTGCTCTGGCGTAAATTCATTTAGAACATAATACATTGCATAAGATTCTCCTTCAATTTTATTTGGATCTGTAAATGCTTTCTTATAATCTCCAAAAATTTTAGTTTGACTTAATCCTAACCATGCATTCGCTTTCGCTTTACTTAGAAAACGACTGTTTGGAAACTCTTTTTCGAGTAAAAAAACGTTGTATAAAACCGATGCATATTGTCGGTTAATTAAATCTACTCTAACCCCTTCAAAACGGGCAATTGTTTGAACATATTTAAAACGATCTTCTGGATAAAAGTAATGTTTTGTCCCCCAGTTATTGTATTGCGCAATTAATTTATTGGTGGAATCTTTTCTGTGCTTAATATTAGGGTGTGTGCTTTTTGTATCATCGTAATCTTCCTCTGCTTTAATAGGATTGATATCCTTTGGGAAAAATTCTTCAGGAAGATACATGTATTCATTGTTGAAATAATCTTTGGGAATTTTCACTTCATCAAAAGGTAAATAACAATACATTAAAACATTGAATACTCCTGTTATATCTTCTTTCGAGTACCCTGATTCGTGGAATAATTTAACCCCAATTACATCAGCTTCATTTTCTTTTTCACGAGAACGAGCACTCATATCTACAACCATTTCATCGTAAGAACGGTATCGAGCATGTTTTCCTTCTTCAAAACCTCGCTGCATGTGTTTCTGCGTATAATGCGTAATTTCATGAGCTAGAACATACGCTAATTGAGCTTCATTTTCAATTTGTGCTAACAATCCTAAGGTTACAAATACAATTCCTTGATCAGTAGACATTGCATTGGTAATGTTCGATTTCATTACAAAAAACTGTAATTCATTCAATAGATCTGGGTGATTTGCTAATAATTTATTCGCAACATCTTGCACATACTTAGAAGTTTCATCACCAAAAACAATCATGCCAGATTGCAGTAATTCATCAATGCTATAGTTAACACTTTGAATAAATTCTTTTCTATCTTTCCCAGACATATTCAACTGTTCTTCCGCTTCTTTTTGTGTTATTTTATCAGCTGTTGAAGTTGTGAATGCTTTAGGAATTGGTCCTGAAGAAATCATTCTCTTATAGTCATTGAAAAAATCATTCTCCTGCGCGAAAGAAGTTAGAGAAACAAGGAAAATAAAAAGTAAATTGATGTATTTCATAATATGTTGTTTAATAGAGAGTGAAAATAACTATTTTAAAGGGAGAATACAAATCCTGTTTTTAGAGAGGCAAGGTTAAAACCATTGACACGCCTCAATTCTTGATTTATAATATATTCAGGCCAGAGACTTGACCCCTCAAAATTATTGTTGTAATTTTTTTTCAACACGAACCCCGTATGAAAACGCAATCCAATTTCAAAACTTAAAAAAGAAGTAATTGGATGTCGATATGTCATTTGGTAATAAGCATTAATGGCTAAATAGTTTAGATTTGAGTGAACACCATCTACGTTTATTTGAGTATTTTCATCAATGCGGTAGTTCTGTTTCTTGTTAAAGCTATATAGTTTTGGTCCTACTCCAACGCCTACTGAAAATCCTTTGCCAGCGACATTCTCTTTTTGAAAAAAATCCGCCGTTAATAAAAATGAATTAGCATTATAAACAGGCGAAGAATACTCGCTTAAAAATATCGAATTATAATAATCATCATAGTAAAAATGAAAAACATATGAATTCAATTTTACTTTTTCATGTGCGTACTCTACCCCAATAGCAATTCGATTGGATAGAATCCTTTGGTAAGCAACACGATAATCAATTCTAAACAATTGAAGTTTGTCTTTCTTCGTATTATCCTCTTTAAAAGAAACATAATGTGGAGAAATGCCATTCTTTAAAAAATTACTAACGTGGTTGAAAAACATGACATTTGACGTCGTAAAAACAGAAACCATATTCTTCTTACCAATATGACCCGCTCTATTCTGAGAAAATGAGAATAAGCTAACGAAGCTTAAAACAAGTATTAATGTGAAAGTCTTCATTTTATTTCTTTTTACCTGTTATAATTGAAAATATTTTATAAACTACTCCATCAATGATAAATTTTTTCGGTTTCTGATTGAAGTCATATTCAATTACATCTTCAATTTGACCAGACTCAATATCGATTATTGTAGCGACAACAATCATTTTATTCCCATTTACCATTTTTGAAAGAAAATAAGGAATTCCAACTGGCGGAAAGAGTATGCCAAAAACAGCCATTCCTGGTCGAACAGGATTAGCCCTGTAATTACCAAAAACAAACATCAACTTAGCTGAGCCAAATTCTTTTTTTAACGCATTCATTTTTAAATAATCAACAGAAACCATTTCAACACCATCGTATTCTGCACTTTGACGTAACATGTCGTTTAAAATGGCTTTCTTATTGAATTCTTCAGTTGTCAACTCTTCTACTGAAGATTTGTTCATGTTATTGAAAGTTAAACCAAACTCATCCGCATATTCATTAAATACTTCCACCAATAAGGCTTCAATTTCAATGGACTTTTCTTTCGTTTCAAATCCATTTTTTGTTGCATGTATGGACGGATCTAATAAGACAAAATCTCTTGCTTCTGAAGGCTCATTGTATTTTTCTTCCTCAATGTCTTCCTCTTCTTCTAATCGTCCTTGTTCTTCTTTTAAACGCTTTTTAAAAGCCTCGTCTACCACTAAATCAGAAAGAGCATATATATAAAATTTAGTCACATCAAACTCATCATCTATTGCTGTAGCAGTGTTTCCTTTTCGTTTCTTTCGAATTCGGTCATACTTACTCAACTCTTCTCCTTCTTCAACTTCTATATTTTCTGCTTTTTGAATGGAATCATTGATTCTTGTTTCTTCCAATTCAATTTTACTGTTTTCAAATTCTTGAAGGTTCTCTTCATAGGTTAATTCAGAATAGTCATAAATATCAAATTTGCTATATCCAGCAACAGATGTAATAATTTTAGTATGAATCAATTCAATTACTTCATCTTCTGGAAAAGCTTTTTTAACATCTTCGATATTTCGAACAGCCATCGTTAACAATTGAATTTTTGAAAACTTTTTCAATGCAAAATGCATCGCATGGCTTTCGCCTTCAACTTTTGAAGGTGAAGAAACGGTTTTTGAATAATTTGAATGCATTTTAAAATCGGCTAAACCTAACCAAGATTGTGCTTTCAATCGTTGTAAATATACATTGTCCGGGAAATTTCTTTCCAAAATAAAGATACTGTACAACGCTTTCCCAAATTTATGGTTTAATACATCCATTCTAACATTCTCAAAGCGTGCAATATTTCTCACTTTATAAAAACGCTCTTCGGGCAGATTAAAAACATTGTCTTTCCAGTTGGAATAATTTTCCAATTCACCAATTATCGCATTCTTTCGTTTACGAATGTTTGGATGAGAACTTTTAGAATCGTCGTAATTCTCGTCTACTTTAATTTCATTGATTTCTTTTGGAAAATACTTTTCAGGTACATATACATATTCATTGTTGAAATAATCTTTAGGCATTCTAACCTCATCGAATGGTAAGTAAGAATAGGTCAACACATCAAATGTTGCCAACAACTCACTCTCCGCATATCCTGCTTCATAGTACATCCTTACACCTTTCTTATCTGCTTCTAATTCATTGTCTTTGGAGTAAGAACTCAATCGTTTTATACGATCATCGTAACTTCCATCGTTGGAGTTCCGCATTCTTTCTTCGAAAGATTCTTCAACATGGTGTTCCGTAAAGTGAGCAATTTCATGCGAAAGTACATAAGCCAACTGCGCCTCATTTTCTAATTGACTTAACAATCCTAGTGTTACGAAGATAATTCCTTGATCTGTTGATAATGCATTCGTTACATTTGATTTTAAAACAAAAAATTGTAGTTGCTTTCTTAACTTATTGTCATTTTTTAATAGGTTATTGGCAACATCTTGAACATAATTGGTTGTTTCATCACCAAAAAGAACTAATCCAGAGCTCAGAAGCTCATCTATTCCATAATGAATGTTCTCCAAAAAAATTGTTTCCTCTTTTTCGGTCATTCCATCGTGCTCTTTCAAACGATCTTTGTCAATTTTAGATTGGGTAGATTCTGTAAAAGCCGATGGTATTTTCCCTTTTGATTCTACATTTACATAATTAGAAAAAGTGTTGTCAATCTGAGTATATCCTGAAAATGACACACACATACACACCAATAGTATGTAATAAAAAAGTTGTTTATACATAATGAAAATTTAAAAAATCAAAAATACATTTTTTTATTAATTCATACTTCATTATAAGTAAAGTATGTTGTTCGAATTTCTTTACAATTCTATACTGTTTATCAAACAAATTAAAATCATTCTCAAAAATATAATAATAATCTGCACCAGAATTGATATTCAATTCTTTCGAATACGAATTTAAAACGATATCATTCAATTCGTTATTTCTGTAGTAATAATAAAATGATGGGTTGAATTTCCAATCAGTAGAAAGTGTAGGATTACCCCCTGGTTGATTTGAAATGAATTGAACTACTTGAAGAGTATTAGCATCATACGACCATTCTCGAACAGAATCTAGTTTAAAATTAAATGTAAATTGAAGAATGCAAAGTACAGATAGAATAACTGAAAGTATCCCTTTTAACCATTTATTCATTTGAAATTGAATCGTTTTTAGTCCAAAAACAAGTACAAGAATAAACAACGGAAAATAAAACAATGCAATTCTATTCTTTAAATTTGGTACATCTGTCACGTAAACATGTAAAACATTAAGTGTGATTACGCCAATCAAAATAAATGAAACTATAAATAATGGATCATTGAAAACCTCAACTTTATTCTTTTTCCTCAAAAACAATCGAAACGACCAAAATACTGTTGATACAGTAACGATAAAAAAAAGGAGAAGAAAGAAATTAGAAAACTGGAAAAATAACACTTTACTACCGTAGAGAGAATGAATAATCAATGGCTGAACTGTTTCATCTATAAATCCATTCGAAGTCCAGTACTTAAACTGATTTGTGCTAATCATATTTTGTAATGGTGGAATTACCGAGACAAGAAATAAGATTATAAAAGTTAAGAAAAGAATTATATGCTTCGTTTTTAAATTATCATTCTTGTATTTATTGATATAAAAAAATGACGCTAAAAGAAGAATAATTGCCCAAAAATAAATCAGTGTAAAATTAGAGTAGACTGAAAGAAAAGCAAATAAAACACTCCAATTGACCTTTGTATAGCTCATTTCTTTTAACGCAGGTATAATATATGAAATAGACAAAATGCAAAATGAAATAGATAAGGCATACCCTCTCGACAATCCAAAAAAGTCTAAAAAATATAAATTTGTTACAAAGAATAAACTAGCTGGAATGAAAAGCCAACTTTTCAAACCAATTACATTTGTTAACAGTCGATACACCGCGGCACTAAACACAATAAATGACATCAAATTTGGCAAACGAACCGACAATGGATTCATTCCAAACATGTACAGAGAAAATTTGGTTAGTAACGTGTTGAGTATATGGTTATTATTAGGCATTTCTCCATCAGAAATCAAAATACTCAATACAGTACCTTCCTCTGCTAAGAATATTGTTGAAACCTCATCGTGTGTAATTGGAACATGAAATATTTTATATAGTATAAGAAGGAAAATTACAAAATACACAACAAGAAAAATCCGATTATTGTACCACGATATTTCCATATTTTAACTTTGTTACCTCCCGATTAACTCAATTGTTTGTTGTGCTGCAGCCTGTTCAGCTTTCTTTTTAGACGATCCTGAACCCATACCGAACTCTTGGTCATTTACAAAAATTTTAACGGTGTACATCCATGAATTCCCGTTGTTTACTTCATTCACAACGTCGAATTTTAATGCAACTTTATTTTTTTGACTCCAGATAAATAGTTTTGACTTAAAATCAATTTCTTCTTCTAGAATATAATTAAAGTCGATGTATTTCTTTAGCACATGAGAAATCACACTCTTTTTGGCAGCGTTGTAGCCACCGTCCATATAAATTGCTCCAATCAATGCCTCAAACGCATTCCCTTCAATAGTTTCTAGGTTAATAGACCTACCTTTATTGTAACGCATCATTGTATTCATGTCCATTTCACGGGCAATTCTACTCAATGTACGTCTACTGACTAATTTAGATTTCACTTTGGTTAAATATCCTTCGTCTTCATTTTTAAATCGTACAAAAAGATATTCTGCAATCGCAGCATCAAGAATAGAATCTCCTAAGAACTCGAGGCGTTCATTCGATAATTCTCCTTTATTATTTGCATATGATTTATGCGTCAAAGCTTTTTTAAAGTAGAACATTTTTTTGACAGGGTAGCCAAATTTTCGTGAAATAAATTGTGCTATTTCAGCGTCCTCCTTTGATTTATGCTTTGCGAAAAACGGGAAGAGTGCAATTACTGCCAAAACGGATTGTTTTTTTCCCGGTAACAAGATTTTGATTAACCTTTATATTTCTTGATGATGACAGTTGTATTATGACCGCCAAATCCAAAAGTATTTGACATGGCAATATCCACTGTTCTTTCTTGAGCTTTATTGAATGTAAAATTCAATTTATTGTCCAAGTTTTCATCATCAGTAAAATGATTAATTGTTGGAGGAACAATGTCCTCTTGCACAGATTTCACACATGCAATAGCCTCAATAGCTCCGGCGGCACCAAGTAAGTGACCGGTCATTGATTTCGTTGAACTAATGTTCAAATTATATGCATGATCTCCAAATACTTCTTGAATTGCTTTCACTTCAGCTACATCACCTAGAGGTGTAGAAGTTCCATGAACATTGACATAATCAATGGCGTCAAGATCAATTTGCGCATCTTCTAATGCAGCTTTCATACTGTTAATTGCACCAAGTCCTTCAGGGTGTGGGGCAGTCATATGGTAAGCATCACCAGACATTCCTCCACCGATAACTTCAGCATAAATTTTAGCACCACGCTTTTTAGCGTGCTCATATTCTTCAAAAATTAATGCTCCAGCACCTTCACCAAGTACAAAACCATCTCGTTCTGAATCAAATGGACGAGAAGCCGTTTCGGGAGAATCGTTTCTTGTTGATAAAGCTCTAAGTGCATTAAACCCACCCATTCCAGCTTCATTTACTGCAGCTTCTGAGCCACCAGTTACGAATGCAACCGCTTTATTCAAACGAATATAATTGAAAGCATCAATCATGGCATTTGTTGCAGAAGCACAAGCTGAAACAGTTACGAAGTTTGGTCCACGAAGACCGTATTTAATTGAAATATGACCTGCAGCGATATCTGCAATCATTTTAGGAATAAAAAATGGATTAAAGCGAGGCGTTCCATCTCCTGCACCAAAATTGATACATTCATCTTGAAACGTTTTTAATCCTCCTATTCCAGAGCCCCAAATCACACCGATTTTAGCTAGATCTGGGTTAGACTCCAACAACTCAGAGTCTGCCATAGCTTCGCTAGCGGAAACCATGGCATACTGTGAGAATTGGTCTAATTTTCTTGCTTCTTTACGATCTAAATGATCTTTGATGTCAAAATTTTTGACTTCACAAGCAAATTTTGTTTTAAATAACGACGCATCGAAATGAGTAATTGGAGCAGCTCCACTTTTACCATTTTTTAAGCTTTCCCAATATTCGTCAACCGTGTTTCCGATTGGTGTTAATGCTCCTAGTCCAGTAATTACTACTCTTTTTAACTCCATGTTCGAATCGTTATTTAACTAATTTCGTTCTAAAATTATTTTGCGTTTTCCTCGATGTAAGAAATAGCGTTTCCTACAGTTTGGATGTTTTCAGCTTGATCATCTGGAATTGCAATGTTGAATTCTTTTTCAAATTCCATAATTAATTCTACAGTATCAAGAGAATCTGCTCCTAAGTCGTTTGTGAAGCTTGCATCAGTTGTTACTTCATTTTCTTCAACTCCTAATTTATCTACAATGATAGATATTACTTTTGATTTAACGTCAGACATTTTTTTCTGTTTTTAAAGGGTTAATTCTTCCGCAAATTAAGTGACAAATAACGGAAAAAACAAAGTTTTACGCATAATATTCTATAATATCTTCCTTTTTTTTTCGCTCTAAATTTGGCACAAGTACTGATTTTGCAGGATAACCAACTGGAATAAGTAGAAACGGCCGTTCATTAACCGGTCTATTCAGCGCTTTAGAAATAAAATTCATGGGACTAGGCGTGTGTGTTAGTGCCACTAAACCTGCATTGTGAATTGCCGCCAATAAAAATCCAGATGCGATGCCAACAGATTCTGAAACATAATAATTTGTCGTCTTTTCACCTTTCTCATCAAAATCATACGCTTTTTTCATTACAATAATAATCCATGGTGCGATGTCTATAAATTCTTTCTCCCAATTCGTCCCTAATGGTGCTAAATCTTCAATCCATTCCTCAGACATTCTACCGCCGTATGATTTCTTTTCTTCTTCCTCTGCTAATTCACGAAGCTTTGATTTAAGTGAAGCGTTTGAAATAAGGCAGAATGTCCACGGTTGTTTGTGCGCACCTGAAGGAGCCGTTGAAGCAGTTAAAATAATATTCTCCATGACTTCCAATGGAACAGAAGTTGGAGAAAAATCTCGCACAGAACGACGTTTATCCATCTGTTCTAAGAAAACAGCTGAGCGCTCAATCATTTCTTCTTCAGAATAATGATCGGTAGAATATGGGATATGTTTTTCTTTTTGCATGTTGGTTTTTTGATGAGTAAAGATAAGAAAAGAGTTGAGATGTGGGGGTTTCGGCATCTCGGCATCTCGACACACTTCGGTAAACTCAGTGGAGTCAGTTCGATGACCTCAATGATGTCAATGGTTAAACTTTAGTGAATTAGATTTTAATTTCCAGAAAAACAGTTATATTTTCCGGAAAATGAGTGATTTTGGGATGAAAAGGGAAAAATAAATACAGATAATCGACATCTATAATAAAACAGACACTAATAGCGTTTAAAAACGAAACAACCTATTATGACGATTACTCGCTCTGTTTTACTTTTCGTGCTATTTTCTGCTTTTACAACTGTCAGTTTTTCTCAAGAAACGTATGATATTCTTTTTGACACTGATGCGCACAAACTGACCAAAACGGAATCTGACAAACTGAAAGAAGTCTTTCAAGAGAAGCTCGTTTATGCAATGGAAATTAAGCTTGTTGGCCATACAGACAACGTAGGGTCTAACACTTACAACCTGCAACTATCACAAAGAAGAGTCGAAAAAATTAAACACACCCTAATGGAATTGGGATTTGACGACCAGCAAATTCGAACTTCTTATTTTGGAGAAAGTAAGCCAACAAATTATAATAACAATGCCGTAGAAAAGAAAGTAAATCGAAGAGTTACTATTCAGTGGAAACTATTACCTCCTTCTATAAAAGTTGATGAAGATTCTATCGAAGATTTATATAGTTTATTAGAATTGGACAAACAATCATTTTGTATTGACCCTAATAGAGATACTATCTTAATCTTGGAACAAGGAACTATTTTAACTATTCCAGCTCATGCTTTTACAACTGCTTCAACTGAATGTGTAACATTTAAAGCGAAAGAAGTTTATTCGAAATCTGATATGATTAGAGAAAACCTAAGCACGACTTCTAACGGTGAATTGTTAGAATCTGGAGGAATGATTTATACTGAAGCAGCAGATGCAAATGGAAACACGTTGAGTTTAGCCAATGGGAAAACAATTGGCATCCTCATGCCGACAGACACTGTAAGAAATGATATGCAATTATTCTATGGTGAAAGAGATCAACATCATAACATGAATTGGATAGCAGGTAATGAAAATTTTAATTCAGCCAGTTCTAATGACATAATAAATTGGGGAGGAGGACAATCATCTATGGGAGTAAAGTGTCCTATTTTATTTTGTCGTTTATTCGGTAGAATGGGAATTACAATTAAAGGTATGTTTAACAAAGAAATTAGAATGAGTAATCGTAAATTTCGACAAAAAAATAGAGGTTATAGCAGGTCCAATAGACTCGCGTTTGACTATCCCAATTACAATGACTCATTATATGATGCATATGGCGTAGATAATTGGGAGGATTTGGCAGATACTTTAGCTAAAATTAATCTTCAAAACAATTTTGAACAAATGTATGAAGGAACTGTTGAAACCGGAGCTTTAAATAAAATGATTTACAATATTACAACCGTTAACAAATTAGGGTGGATCAATTGTGACGCTTTCTCAAATACACCTGCATCTCAGGCAGTTACAATGCAAACAGATTTGAATATTTCACCTAAAGTTGACTGTAAGGCTGTTTTTAGGTCTAAAAACTCCGTCATGTCTGCCAGTTATTATGCAGAGAAATATGCCTTCGCTAGTATTCCAAAAAATAAATCTATTTGGCTATTGGCCTTAAAATACGAAGATAAAAAAGCATACATCTATTTAGAACAAATTAAAACAAAACAAAATGCTGACCCTATTCAGTTTAGTGAAATTAGTATCGATGATTTAAAGATAGAGTTGAATAAGTTGAATGACTAGCCTTCATAGTTCGGAAACAAATTGGCTAATTAGATTTTGTTGTGATTTCCTTTAATGCTGACTTAATATTCGAAAACTGAAAAGAGAATTCATTTTCGAGTAATCTTTTTGGTTTTACAAATCTACTTTTTAGAATTAATTCACTTTCTGTTCCAAGTAATATTGCACCCAATTTTAATAGAAATTTAGGCTGTGGAATTCCAATTAAAACCTTAAGCGACTTACGCAATTCAAACATAAATTCTTGGTTAGTTATATTTTCTGGAGAAGTACAATTTATCGGACCAGAAATTTTTTCGTTTGTAATTGAAAAATCAATGATTGAAATTAAATCTTTGATGTGAATCCATGCAAACTTCTGCTTTCCGCTACCCATTTTGCCAGCTAATCCAAATTTAGCCAATTTCTTTAAAACAGGATACACCCCCCCTTTTTCACCAATAACAAGAGAAATTCTTGCTGTTATTTGACGTGTTTTGAGTAAATCATACGCATAAAATGATTGCTCCCAAGCTTTTGCCACTCGCATGGAGAAATCGTTACCAATTTCTCCATTATCTTCATCCATTTCTTTATCTAGCGAGTATTTGTAGATAGTTGCTGTAC
>CAYLWS010000014.1:0-56546 GCA_964387525.1 uncultured Fluviicola sp. | reverse complement strand
TTTTCAGCTAAAGTGAATAATCTTAATTGTTCGTTTAAGTCTTCAGTTAAAGTAGCTGTAAATAATAACTCTTCAACTGTTAAAGTATCAGGGTTAGAAACAGACAATGCTTTTAACTCTTCATCAGAAAAACCAGTTTGATCATAAACAGTTACCATTTCAGCACGACGTAAAGAAGGGAAAATGTTTTTGTCTAAGTAAGTAAAAGTCTTACCCATGTCTCTCATTGCTTGCTCTCTGTCAGAAGGACTAGAAATAGTTTCCAATACACGTAGAACTAAGTTTTTATCATCCTCGTTCATTGTTGAGTCTTTCTCTAAAGCAATTTTGAAACCATCGTAATCTTCACCAGAACCTTTTAATTGGTACATTCCATCAGTTTGGATTGTATCATTTTTAGCTTTCTTAGCGATTTTTACTGAAGATTCTTTTGCCGAATTTGCACGATCAGTAGAAAGAGTATTGTTCTTATCTTCTTCGCCTTCAGGAGAAGCATAACCTGTAATGTTTACAGACTTGATTTCAACTTTTGCATCAGATTGAGCATTAGATAAAAATGCTTCGTATGCTTTGATGTCGTCATCTTTTAATTCTTTTGACTTAACAACAGATTTTCCCTTATCGTAATTGATAACAGCTGTAAAATTCTCTTCAGTAACACGTTGGAATTCATCCTTAGCAATAATTACTTTGAAATCTTTATTAACCAATAATGGTGTAATAATCGTTGCATCAGCAATTTTTGTCTCAGGAATATCTCCTTTCTCTTTTGTTCCTTTGTATATCTTACCAGTAGCTGTTAACTCACTAGCTTCCATGTCTGGAGTATAAGCAATTACATCTGTATATGTAATAGTGCCACCAGCTTTGTATTGAATAACTTCACCGTTACCAGTTGCTTTCTCACCTTGAACTCTTAATGGTTTAAGTGCGTGAGTTCCATACATTGGAACAATTTCAGCAGCAGCTTTTTTGTTGATTCCTTTCTCTGGGAAAGTAATGTCAACTTTAATTCTTACTGAATCACCGTGCATCTCTAATGGGTCTGGTGTTGCAGTGTATTCAACTTCTTTTAATAGGTTACATCCTGTAGCGAAAACTCCAGAAGCAACTAAGAGTGTTAAAACTTTTACGGTTTGCTTTTTCATAATACGTTTAATAATAGTCTAATTCAAATTTCAATTGCAATAATACACAAAATTGTTAATATATTAAAGACTTTGAAACTTCAATTTTACTTTTTCAAAGAAATAGATGTTTTTAAACGTTTTATCCACGTAGAATCGGGACTGTTTTTCTTCAGTTGAGAAATGGTTAATTGTGTAATAGGATCAAGTGTGTTTTTTGCAATTTCTTCCAATGGAAATAAAACGAAATTCCGTTCCCGAAAATGAAGATGAGGCAATGTCAATTCTTTCGATTCAATGATTTTATTCTGATAGAGTATAATGTCAATGTCAATCTTTCTTGATTCGTATTCTCCGTGTTTAGTCTTAACTCTTCCAAGCTCGTTCTCAATGAGCTGATTTGTGTGAAGTAAGTTGGTTGGACTTAAGTCTGTTTCAATCTCAATGCAACAGTTATTGAATAATTCATCGGATTCAAATCCCAAAGCTTCTGTCTCGTATAAAGAAGATATTGCAATAACGTTACCAACTTTAGAATCGATCAGTTGAATAGCTTTAGAAATAATATGGGTTTTATCACCAATATTTGAGCCTAAACTAAGGTGTACGGTTCTTATTTCCATTCAAATGTCTGGATGAAATGGTCTAGGTCAACTTGAAGGTAATCTAGTGTTGGTTTCAACGAATCGTAATTTGGTGTGGAGTTAAAGTAAACAACTCCACTGACGAAATGATTCACTGAGTCGGTTAAATAAAACTGAAAAGGAGAAGCAACATTGCCTTCTAATGCGAAAAAAGTACAATATACATTTGTTTCTGGTAGTAGAATTCTCTTATCATTAATTGCAGTAGCCTTGACTTTGTGTTCATCAATTTTATCATTAATGTAATTTACATAGGAAGAAAGCGGTTCTTCCATTTCGATGTAAGATAAATGCAATGAGCCATTGAGAGGGCCTAAATCGATATCTTTATGGCACGTTGTAAATCCGTCGGTTATTACTGGTTTTACGGTGTAAAAAGATGGGATTGAGAAAGTGTATTGACAGTCATCATTGAATGCTTCATATTTGTGTTCAGGCAATTCTAAACGTAAATATGTTGGAGGCTTTGGGATTCTTACATCATCCTCGCAAGCAAGAAAAGAGAATAATATTGAGAGAATGAGGAGCTTTTTCATAGGACTTATTTTCGGATAACTTTAACCATTTTTATTCGTCTTTTATCGCTTGATTCAATGATCAATTTTAATTCTCCAACTTCAATGAACTCATTGTTCATTAAAATTTTCCCAGCTTCTTCGATAATGAATCCACCTAATGTTTCTGCATTTTTACTGTCAAATTCATTTTCATTAATATCTAGAACCTTGATGAAATCAATGAGTGCCGTTTTCCCTTCGAATAAATATGTTTTAGCATCAATTTTTGTGTATTCTAATCGATCATTATCAAACTCGTCAGTGATATCACCAACGATTTCTTCGAGAATATCTTCCAAAGTGATGATTCCATTTGTCCCACCATATTCATCTGCAACTAGCGCAATGTGAACCTTTTTTTCTTGAAATTCTTTCAATAAATCGTCAATTTTTTTATTTTCTGGAACAAAGAAAGGAGGTCGGATTAAAGTAATCCAATCGACTTTTTCTTCTTTACCAATGAATGGAAGTAAATCTTTGATGAATAATATCCCGATAACTTTATCAAATGATTTTTCGTAAATTGGTATTCTTGAATGTCCACAATCAAGAATTATTTTCATTACATCTTCGAATAAAGTATTTTTTTCAATTGCCTTGACGTCCATGCGTGGCTTCATGATTTGTCGAACTTCCGTTTTTCCAAAATTTACAATTCCTTCAAGTATTTTGTGTTCTTCATCTTCGGAATTAGATTCTTTCGTTAATGCAAGGGCAGCTTCAAGTTCATCAGAAGAAATATCGACAGCTCCAGATTTAAATTTCCGTTGAATTATTTCAGAACCTTTTACAAGCAATGATCTGATCCATGATATTGGAGGAATCTTATTTAAAACGAACAGCATTGGACTCATCCTTTTACTAAATCCAAGGGCGTTTTTAGTGGCGTATATTTTAGGTATAACCTCGCCAAGTAGAAGAAGTACAAGTGTGATTAAAATTGCTTCCAGAAGGAAACGTAAGCTCTCGTTAAGCTCGGAGTTTCCATATAGTTTATTCAGTAATGCGCTAGAAAGAATAACTATTCCAACATTTACAAAATTGTTCGCAATGAGTATTGTCGCTAAAAGTTCTTTAGGGATTCGTAGAAGTTTTGAAACAGATTCTGCATTCTTACTAGTGTCTTCTTTCAAATTTTCTTTGTCAATCGGACTAAGGGAGAAAAAAGCAGCCTCAGACCCAGAAATTAGAGCTGACATTAAAAGTAAAAATAAGAGAACAACTGACATGATAATTTCAGCTGTTCCAAAGCCAGCAGTGATTAGTTCTTTAAGGGGCAGAATACTCGGGGGTTCCATTGGGATCATCGAATTGGAGGTAGATTAAAAAGGGAGGTTGGTTGAGTCGTTTTTAATAATCACATCCACTTTAGAAGGTGATTCAGGTGTTCCTTCTGAATTATATGGAGCTTGTGATGTGTTTTTTTGATGGTCAGGACGAGATAATATACTCAATTCATCTGCAATTATTTCTGTTGTGTATCGAGTAATGTTCTCTTTGTCTTGCCAAGATCTTTTCCGAAGCTTACCTTCGATGTAAACTTTTTGCCCTTTCTTTACATATTTCTCAACGATTGCAGCTAATCCTCTCCATACTACAACGTCATGCCATTCAGTATTAGTTACTTTTTGTCCCGTATTTTTATCGGTGTAAGATTCTGAAGTTGCGATTGAGAAATTTGCTACAACAGCACCGTTTTCAAGATGTCTGACTTCAGGGTCCTTCCCTAAGTTTCCAATTAGAATAACTTTATTCACTGTACCGGCCATTGTTTTTTTAATAAATGTAAAGAAAAATTAGAACAAATGTATGGTTTCTTTTAGATATTTATCAATTAAACGTGGAATTGGGTAGTCATTTAATTCGGAGATTAAAATCTTTTTCCATTTCCCGTGTTCTATTGATGGAATTGAATCAATGTGGTGAAAAATTGCATGTATTTTTTGATGGCTGAGAATGTGTACGATTTCGGATGATTCAAATTGTTGTTTCCTCCAGGTTTTTTTTTCACTTACAGTAATTTCTTCATTTGTTTCGACCATTGGGAATTGATATAAGTTTTGCCAAATATCTTTTTCTGTCCGTTGTTCTATATAGATGTGTTTCTTGTTCTTGAAAATAAGGAAATGAAAATAACGTTTTTTGACTTTAATTTTCTTCTCTTTTACAGGTCGTGAGTATATAGTGTCATTTGCATGAGATAAACATTTGACGAAAAGCGGACATTCATTGCATTTTGCAAGTTTTGGGGTGCATATCAGAGCACCTAATTCCATAATAGCTTGATTGTGTTCTCCTGGAGCACAATTGTCAATCAGTCCGTCTGCAAGTTCTTGAAATAATTTTTGTCCTTGGGAGCTGTCAATAGGTGTTGATATGTCAAAAACTCTACTCAATAATCGATAGACATTTCCGTCTACAACGGCTTTGTTTTCATTGAATGCAAAAGAAGAAATTGCTGCTGCGGTGTATTTTCCTACGCCTTTTAATGATAGAATGTCTTTGTGGTCAGTAGGGAATTCTCCATTGAAATTGTCTCGAATTCTTTTTGAGGAAAAATGCAAATTTCGAGCTCGGCTATAGTACCCCAATCCTTGCCATAGGTTAAGAATTTTTTGTTCGTCAGCGTTTGCTAAGTCATTTACGGTAGGAAATTCTTTAACGAATTTAAGGTAGTACGAAGTTCCTTGTTGAACTCGTGTTTGCTGCATGATAATTTCGGAAAGCCAAATGTGATATGCATTTTTTGTTCTTCGCCAGGGTAGGTCTCGTTTATTTAGTCTATACCAATCCTGAATTAATAGGGAAAAATCGGTCATTCAAAGAAATTTTTAAATTTTGTAACGAAAGTAGCTTAATTATTCAAAATAGAAGTCTATTTTTGCAGTCTTAAAATTGAGAAAAAAGTAATAAATAACATAAAATCAAAGGGATATGACTAAAGCAGACATCGTTTCAAATATTGTAGAAGAAACAGGTTTAGAAAGAGCAGAAGCGTTAAAAGCAGTTGAATCATTTATGACAACAATTAAATCATCTTTATCTAAAGGTGATAACGTTTATTTAAGAGGGTTTGGGAGCTTTATAGTGAAAGAAAGAGCAGAGAAAACAGGTCGTAATATTTCTAAAAATACAGCGATAATTATTCCTGCACATAACATTCCTTCATTTAAACCAGCAAAAACTTTTGTTGAAGACGTAAAGGAAAATGTGAAAGTGAAGTAAAATTATTTGATCAAATGAGGTTAAATTCATTTGATTTTGTTATTTTTGCACTCTTACTTTTGAAAGTGAGTCCTGATGTTTAGTTTTAATAGCAGGAAATAAAAAGATTTTAACAATATAAAATATAACGATATGCCAAGCGGTAAAAAAAGAAAAAGACATAAAATGTCAACACACAAGCGTAAAAAAAGATTAAGAAAAAATCGTCACAAGAAAAAGAAATAGAATTTTCTTTTATATAGATTTTTTGAAAAACTTAGTAGATTCTTCTACTAAGTTTTTCTACATTTTTAAGTTACACTTTAAATAAAGCTTTCGTGGGTTTAGAATTAGTAGTCGATACCAGAAAAAAAGGTACATGGCTTGCTTTACTCAATGATGGGAAGCTTATTGAGTTGCACCAAGAACAAGGGGGGGATAATGCGTTTTCTGTAGGTGATGTTTACCTAGGGAAAGTACGTAAAGTTGTGCCCAGTTTGAATGCCTCATTTGTAGATGTTGGATATGAAAAAGATGCTTTTTTGCATTATTTAGATTTAGGTCCACAGTATACTTCACTTAATAAGTTTTCTCGTGAAACATTGCGTGGTAAGCAAAATGTAGCCGACCTCCAATATTTTAAATTGGAGAAAGATATTCCGAAGGATGGTAAGATTACAGAAACCATTTCTGCTTCGGCACCTATATTGGTTCAGGTGGCAAAGGAACCAATATCTTCTAAAGGTCCTCGTCTAACTGCTGAGATTACTCTTGCAGGTAGATACTTGGTTCTTGTTCCTTTTTCAAATAAAGTGTCAATTTCTCAGAAAATTAAAGATTCTGAAGAAAGAGATCGTTTGAAAGATGTTATGCGTACAATAAAACCAAAGAATTTTGGTGTAATTATTCGTACCGTTGCTGTTGGGAAGAAATTAGAACAATTGGACCAGGATTTAACCAGTTTGGTTGAAAAATGGGGAACAATACATGAGAATTTAATCAATGCTAAGCCTCCTAGACGTATTTTAGGGGAAATTGATAAAACATCATCGATTCTTCGAGATTTATTGAATGCAGATTTTACAAACATTCATGTGAATGACCAAGATATGTATGAATCTCTTAATACCTATGTGACAGATATTGCACCTGGTAGAGAGAAAATCATTAAGAAATACGATGGTAAACTTGATATTTTTGAGAAATTTGGGGTAAGTAAGCAAATTAAAGCTCTTTTTGGAAAAAAAGTACCGCTCCCAAGTGGTGGATATCTGATTATTGAACATACTGAAGCGATGCATGTTGTGGATGTTAACAGTGGTAATCGTAAAGGAGCAGATGGTCAAGAAAGTAATGCATTGTCAACAAATCTTGAAGCTGCTAAGGAAATTGCTAGAGTTCTCCAGTTAAGAGATATGGGTGGAATTATTTGTATCGATTTTATCGATATGCATGACAAAGCCAATAACAAAGAACTTTTCCATACATTGAAAGATGCAATGAATAATGATCGTGCTAAACACAACATTATTCCTCCATCTAAATTCGGTGTTGTAGAAATTACTCGCCAAAGAGTACGTCCTCAGACAGATATTGTTACTGCTGAAACTTGTCCTACTTGTAATGGAACAGGAGATGTACAGGCTTCAATTCTCTTGGCTGAAGAAATTGAAAATAATTTAGATTATTTAATCAAAAGGAATGAGAAAGATATTGCTATCCTAGCTCATCCTTATTTGGCAGCATACTTTACTAAAGGTATCATGTCGATACAGGTTAAATGGTTCTTTAAGTACAAGAAATGGATTCCGGTTCGTGGATTGTCATCACAACATTTATTACAATATTCTTTTGTAAATAATAAAAATGAAGAGATTACACTCTGACAATGACGTCAGAGTGTAAATACTCTTTTCTTGAAGCCAAAGCTAAGTTAGAAGCTCTTTGTGCTTATCAAGAGAGATGTTCTTTTGAATTGAATTCAAAAATGTATGATTGGGGAATAGATTCTGAAGACAGAGATCGTCTTTTGGCTCATCTTATATCCTTTAATTACCTAAATGAAGAACGTTTTGCTGAAGCTTTTTGCTCCGGAAAAGTAAATATCAAAAGATGGGGGAGAGTTAAGATTCGACAACATCTGAAGCAAAAAAGAATTTCAGATTATTCAATAAAAAAAGGATTATCCTCTATAAATGAAGATACCTACTTGAAGAATATAGAACACCTTTCTGTCCAGAAAATAAATTCACTCTCGAGAGAAAAAAATAGCTATACGAAAAAGACAAAAGTATATCGTTTTCTTTCTTCCAAAGGATATGAAACGGAATTGATACGAGAGATCGTTGATGGTCTAATGGACAATTAAGCGTTTACTCTCTCGGATGGTATCTCCCAAGTAATCAATGTATTCTATTTGAATAAAATATATTCCCTTAGAGAAATAAATTGGAATTGATCCTGCATTTGAGTTGTAGAATGACTTAAATATAATCTCTTTACCTTTCGTGTCAATGATTTTAGCATTGAAAGAGGTGATTCTACGTCCATTCAGTCTAATATTGATGAATTCTCCATTGGATACAGGGTTTGGAGAGATTGAGATGTCTCCATTTGAACTTGTTGAGAATAAAGAACGATTGAAGTCAAGAAGAAACAACCCATTCTGTCTGTCGGAAATCAAAATTCTACCAGAGGGTAGCTCAGAATATACACCCCAAGCACCGTTTAGTTTGTAGGAATGTTGTTGAGGGTAAGTGTCGTAATGTGCAATTTCTTTAACTGAACTGTTTCTTAAATCATAAATTCTAAATCCTTCGTTGTAATAGGCAACAAAAGCAAAATTGTCGGTTAAAATAATATTATGCGGTACACTACCATTTTGTGTATTTGTACCAAATCGCTGTTTGATGGTAAGTATATTGTTTTCGTCGACAGTACATCTTTTTAATTTTTTACCATTTGTTTCATCGCCAAACACATAGGTTTTTCCATCTGGACTTAGCCATCCTTGGTGATTATAACCTTGGTCTTGGTATATCGCGATGTTTTGAATAAAAATGGGGGAGCTTGGGGTTGAAAAGTCATAAATTCGGAGCCCATCAAACCCGCAATTTAAGTAAGAAATATTGTTTCTAACATAAGCATCGTGAACTTCAGGAATGTCATTAGGACCAGAATAAACCAATGTAGGTGAAACCGGGTCTGAAATAGAGAAAACTTCCATTGATTTTTGCGAAAGTAAGGTTCCGTTTGATTTCGGAGTTATTAAACAAGCGTACAGTAACTCATTCTGAGGATCAATGAAAAGGTTGTGAACCTGAGCAAAGGTGGTATCGTTTTCGGCAACTAAAACAGCTGAATCTGGAAGGTAACTCAAATCAATAATTTGCAAACTACTCTCGCCTTCATCACAAACTGAATACAAAAAGTTTTTGTACGTTTTTAAATCTCGGTGAATAACTGATGTTGAACTGTATCTTCCTGCAATAAAATCAATTGCTTCGAATTTATTGTCAGTAATTTTAAAAAAATGAATTCCTTCCGTTGAACCGATGAATGCATATTCAATTCCATCTTTTTCATAGCCCCAGCAATCACTGTATCTTGCTTCAGAAGAATTGGAAAGTAAAGTGTCTGTTCTCCAATTGTCTAGAAAATTAACATTCAATGAACTTTGTCCCAATAAAGTGAATTGAACGAATATAATTACAAGAATGGAAAATGTACTTCTCAAAGGGCGTTTTTTCTTTAATTTTTGTTAATGTAAAGATAAAACAATCATTTGACATAATTTCATGATTTTTTTCTTGAGTTTTTTATTATTTTAGCGATACTTAAAAAAATGAATGTGTCAGACTCAATTGTAATCATACCAACTTTTAATGAAAAAGAAAACGTCGAAAGTATGGCTAGAAAAGTCATGTCTTTGGAAAAAGATTTTCATATTCTTTTTGTGGATGATTCATCTCCAGATGGAACAGCTGATATAATTCGTGTTTTACAAGAAGAATTTGTAGGAAGAATTCACCTGGAAGAACGTAAAGGTAAGCTAGGTCTTGGGACAGCTTATATTCACGGGTTTAAATGGGCAATTGATCAACAATATGATTTTGTTTTTGAAATGGATTGTGATTTTTCACATAATCCAGATGATTTAATACGATTATATGACGCTTGTAAAAATGGTGCTGATTTATCCATTGGTTCTCGTTATGTGAAAGGTGGTAAAGTCAAGAACTGGCCTCTAAA
Organism: uncultured Fluviicola sp.; assembly: GCA_964387525.1. GTDB lineage: Bacteria > Bacteroidota > Bacteroidia > Flavobacteriales_D > Crocinitomicaceae > UBA4466. The sequence goes on along the minus strand of CAYLWS010000014.1, from coordinate 46,763 downwards.
AAGGGTTTTGATGTCTTACTTTGCGAGCGTTTATGTTCGGATGATTCTTTTTATAGGAATAAAAGATACAACTGCTGGCTTTAAATGCTACAAAAGAAAGGTGTTGGAAACCATTAATCTTGATGGAGTCACATTTAAAGGATATGCTTTTCAAATTTGTTTGAAATATGCAGTAAAAAAACATAAGTTTAAAATAAAAGAAATTCCAATTACTTTTATTGATCGTGAATTGGGAGTTTCTAAAATGAATACAGGAATATTTAAAGAAGCATTTTTTGGTGTTTGGAAAATGCGAAGCATGGATTTATGAGTTATACTTTACTAAAGTCAGGAACGATTGTCAATGAAGGCAGTCAGAGAATTGCAGATGTTTTAATCAACAATGGAAGAATTGAGAAAATTGCTTCGTCGATTACTGCTGAGAATAACTATACTATTGTCGACGTAAGTGGGAAGTACATTCTTCCGGGTTGTATTGATGATCAAGTTCACTTTCGTGAACCAGGGTTGACTAAGAAGGCTAATTTGTATACGGAATCACGTGCAGCGGTTGCTGGCGGAATCACTTCTTTTATGGAAATGCCGAATACGGTTCCAAATGCTTTGACACAAGATTTGTTGCAAGATAAGTATGATTTAGCATCAAAATCTTCGATAGCGAATTATTCATTTTTCATGGGAGCTTCCAACGATAATGTTGAAGAAGTCTTAAGAACGAATGAAAGAGAAGTTTGTGGGATTAAAATTTTTATGGGCTCTTCTACTGGAAACATGTTGGTCGATAATGAAAAAACACTCGATAATCTTTTTTCTAAAGTTCCGATGTTGATTGCAACACATTGTGAAGACGAAGAAACAATTGTAGCAAATCTTGCAAAAGCAAAAGCTGAATTTGGTGAAAATGTTCCCATGGAACAACATCCAATTATTCGAAGCGAAGAGGCATGTTACTTGTCCTCATCTATGGCAGTAAGATTAGCGAAAAAACACGATACTCGATTACATATTCTACATATTTCAACGGCCAAAGAATTAGAATTGTTTGATGGTACTATTCCATTGAAAGATAAAAAAATTACCGCTGAAGCATGTATTCATCATCTTTGGTTTTCAGATGCAGATTATGCTGAAAAAGGTACCATGATAAAATGGAATCCAGCTGTTAAAAAAGCAAGTGATAGAGATGCAATTATGCAAGGAGTTTTAGATAATAAAATTGATGTTATTGCTACAGATCATGCTCCTCATACATTGGAAGAAAAACAAAATTCATACTTTAAAGCTCCTTCTGGAGGACCGTTGGTACAACATGGATTGTTAGCAATGTTAGACAAAGTTAAAGAAGGAAAGATAACGATAGAAAGAGTTGTAGAGAAAATGTCTCACGCTCCTGCTCAGTTGTTTAATATTGAAGAACGTGGTTTTTTACGAGAAGGGTATCACGCAGATATCGTTGTTGTTGATCCTGATGCAAGTCTTTTGGTTACCAAGGAATCATTGTTGTATAAATGTGGATGGTCACCGTTTGAAGGTTATGAATTCAGTAATGCAATTGACTCAACTTATGTGAATGGAAATTTAGTGTATACTAAAAATGGCATTGTAGAAGGAGTAACAGGTTCTCGTTTACTTTTTAATGTAAGGTGAGGTTTTCAATACTGATAACTTTCGTTTTAATTCTTTCTGCCTGCAGTAATAGAAAGGAAGAGATTGTTGAACGATTGCCTGAACCCGAGAATTTGATTCCTCGTCAAGAAATGACCTCAGTTTTACTTGAAATGGCAAAGTTAGAAGGATACATTCAATCACAATATGGATCCGTTGATAAATACCATAAGGTAATGCTGAAATCAGGAGATTCTTTATTGAGTACCTTCAATATTTCCCCCGATCAATATGAGAAGTCATTACTTTATTATGGTTCACGTCAAAGTTTAATGCAAGAAATAAACGACGATGTGTTGGATGAATTAACAAGAGAATTAGGTGAATTAGAGTCATCTTCAGATTCAACTCTTCAAGAGTAAAATCATTTATTCTTAACCTCTTTTACTTTCTGTATAATTTAGTTGCTTTTTTATTATAAGGAGAACATAGAGCTTACACAGAGGGTTTTAGAAATTTTACTTTAATGTTTCCCTTCTCTTTACTTCTTCCTATCCGGATTATTTTTCACAAACGAACTCCAACTTGTATTTTTACTTTTATTGTGCTCGCCAATTCCTTTTGAATAATGATGGCATACAGCAACGGCTAAACCATCTGTAGCATCTAATAATTTAGGGATTTCTTTAAATTTCAATAACTTTTGAAGCATGATGGCAACTTGTTCTTTGGAAGAAGCCCCAGATCCAGTTACAGCTTGTTTAATTCTACGGGGAGAATATTCTTCGAAAGGGACATTGTGAGAAAGTGATGCTGCAATTGCAACTCCTTGCGCTCGACCTAATTTCAGCATTGATTGAACATTTTTACCGAAAAAAGGTGCTTCAATGGCCATTTCGTCAGGACGGTATTCTTTGATTAATGCATCCAGACGTTCAAAAATTCGCTTCAATTTATCTGGATGTGTCGCTAATTTGGACAAATGAATGACGCCAAAGTTTATCAGCGTGATTTTTTTACCTTTCACGTGAATAATTCCATAACCCATTACGGTTGTACCGGGGTCAATTCCTAAAATTATCTTATCTTCAACCATTAAAACGAAAACTTTGCTTAAAACTATAAAAAATAACAAGATTCTATTCTTTTTAATCAAACTGATTTTGTTTGGAGTAGTTTTGTACATTCTTTACAGGCAAATTTCTCGCGTTGATAAAGAAACATGGAGTTCCTTTTCTTTGAAAAATCCGATAGGATTAGTAGGGATGATTCTTTTGGTTATTCCCAACTTAGGCATCGAATTTATGAAATGGAAATTAACATTAAAAACCCTTTCCATTTCGCCTGATAATTCTACGGTAATTCAATCTTTTTTTGCCGGAATTGTGACAGGAATGGTGACTCCTAATATGTTGGGTAATTTTATTGGAAGATTCTACTATTTTCAAAGAAGACATCGGGTACAAATTATTTTATTGACGTTACTTTCTAATTTTGCGCAGTATTTAGCAAGTTTAACTTTTGGATTGATTTCAGTGATCTCACTTGGAGGTTTGTTGATTTTAGAAAATCAAGCGTTCATTGTTTTGGGGGTCACTGTAGTATTATTCATTTCAATAATTTTCTTTTTCTTTTTTGAAAAAATTCTTGGCCTTATAAAAAAGCGGCAATATTCGATTCGATTAAAGGATTATCTAAGAAATAATAAAGAATACAGATGGAAACTTTTAGGGTTGAGTTTTCTGCGTTTTCTTGTTTTTACAAGTCAATTTACCTTGTTAATGTATGCTTTTGGAGAAGAGATAAGCATAGGATTAGTATTGGCAATATGGCAACTGTATCTTTTAACGTTAATTGCTCCGTCTTTATTCTTAGGTAAAATTGGCGTGAAAGAATCTATTGCGATTGTCGTACTAGGGAGTATTGGCGTGAACGAGTTTTCTATTCTTTTTGCTTCACTCACTGTATGGTTGGTCAATAATATTTCTCCAACTTTATTCGGTTTACTCATTACTAAAAAAGGAAAGAATGTTTAGTTTTACCGGATTGTTTTTTGTCATTTACACCATTGCAATGGCTATTGTTGCTTCGGTAGGATTTCATTTACAAAGAAAAAAAGAAGAGACCTATTTTTCTGAAAAAAATGGGATTTCATTGGACGAAATAACTGTTTTGATACCTTTTAGAAATGAAGAGCATCGCTTGAAAGGACTTTTGGATAGCATTCAGAATTCTGAAATGTACCCCCAAGAGTTTATTTTTATTGACGATCATTCTAGCGATAAAAGTGCTGAGTTAGTTGAAAAGGAATTAAAGGGATTAAATTTCCAAATTATATCTTTGACCGAAGAATTAACCGGTAAGAAAAAGGCATTGCGTAGTGCTATTGAGCAAGTGAAAACAAAATATATTTTAACGTTGGATGCAGATGTATATTTTGGAGGAAATTATTTTGAATCTCTATCGAAATTAGAAGAATCTGACCTGTATATTCTTCCTGCAATTATGGAAGCAAAAAAACCAATGGAGTATTTATATGAGATTGATTTAGTTTTGGTCAATGCTGTCAATACTGGATTAGCAGGGATGTCTCGACCAATAGTTTGTAGTGGAGCAAATTTACTTTACAAAAAAGATGTTTTTGAGGAGGTTGATGATTTAGATTCACACATTCATGCAGCAAGTGGTGACGACACTTATTTGTTGCGTGATTTCCGGGAGAATGATAAAGAGATTCGGCTAATTTCTAATTCTTTTTGTGCAGTACGAACAGAAACTCCCCAATCTTTCCGCGAATTTATAGATCAACGCTTAAGATGGATTGGAAAAACGGGTGATTTGAAAGATAATTTAAGTACAAGCCTAGCTGTTGTACAATCCATTTTTACAATTTCCTTTTTTCTTCTATTGATTTACACTGTTTTTTTAGCGGAATGGAAAATGTTTATTGTATTGTTTATAGTGAAATCATCCATTGACCTTCTACTTTTTGCTTCTTTTTTTACACGCATAAACAGAAGGGTGACATGGTTACTAATTCCTTTGTACGAATTGCTTTTCCCAGTTTATACACTGGTCATTTTAGGTCTTGTTTTTACCTATAAACCAAAATGGAAGGGAAGAGGGATTTATGAAAAAAAATAGTACTTTCATGTAATGAAAAAGATTGTAATTTTTTTAACGATTGTATTTGTTGTTCTTTCATGTAGTAAGAATAACGAAAATCCATCTTGGTTACTTATTCAGAAATGGGAATTGCAACCAACAAACCAAACAACTGTTGTTGGAGAGTTGACACATAATTTTTCAGATGCTAAAGTTTATGTGGATAATGAATTGATAGGGGGTTTTGAGTTACCTTGTAAAATTCCTGTATTAAAAAGTGGAGTGAGCAAAATTTCTATATATCCTGTAATACTGAATAATGGAATTTCAGCAACTAAAAAAGTTTATCCATTTGTAGAACCTTATGAGACTAATGTCAACTTATTGAATTCTCAGGTCGTTGAATTGTTTCCAACGACCCGTTATTATGAGAATTTAAATTTCTGGATAGAAGATTTTGAAGATAATTTTGTTAACATTGAAACGTCACCATCTTCAAGTGCTACATTAGTAAAATCGAATGATGCTACAATAATTTCATCCACAAATGGTAATTATTTTGGCAGAATTTCACTTTCTACAACGGCTAATAATTGGATTGCAAATACAACAGGGCAATTAATTTTGCCAGCAGGTAAAGAAATTTATTTAGAGATAGATTACCATAACACGAGTAGTTTAACCACAGGGTTGTTAAGATATAGTTCAACAGGAGTTTTACCTAACCCTAATGTTCGATTGAATAAACAAGTTCCGGGTGAGGTGGAATGGAAAAAGATTTACATTGAGTTGAGAGAGGTGGTGTCAGGCTCAACAAATGCAGAATACTTTGAAATTTCTTTTGACGCATTACTCGAAGAAGGAGTAAGTGATACTGAGATAAATCTAGACAATATTAAGGTAGTCTATTTTTGAAAACAGGTTCTTGTTCCTTATTTCTTAATTAATCAGACATCAGACATCAGACATCAGACATCAGACATCAGATATCGAACATCGAACATCGAGCTTGTCGAGATGAGAGATGTCCACAAAAAAAAAGGCGCCACTTTCGCGACGCCTTTCAAAAAAATCCTTTCACTTAGAATGGTAAATCATCATCTTCAGCTGGCTCAGTACTTGCAGTAGGAGCGGCAGCTGGCGTGCTGTTCATGTCCATTGTAGATGGGCCGCCTTGAGGCATTCCTTGACCGTCTTTTTCAATTCTCCAAGCATCCAAAGTGTTGAAGTATTTAACTTCACCTTGAGGACTAGTCCACTCACGACCACGTAAGTTGAAAGATACAACTACTTGATCATTTTCATTGAATGCGTCTAACATTCCACATTTATCTTGAGCAGCTTGAAACATAATATCTTGAGGATACATACCTGTTCCTTCTGTTACTACGAACTCACGTACTGAGAATTTATCTGAAACTTTTCTAGTTTCTTTAACGATTTTGATTGTTCCTTTTAATTGGTACATTTTTATTATTCTTTATTTGTTATTTAAAATGGTAAGTCTCCACCTTCTTTGCTGGATGAGTCTTCAGTGTTTCCTGTATTTATATCAGAAGGACCACTTTGATGAGTTCCTTGACCGTCTTTTTCAATTCTCCAAGCATCAAGTGTGTTGAAGTATTTAACTTCGCCTTGAGGGCTGGTCCACTCACGGCCACGTAAATTGAAAGATACAACTACTTGATCATTTTCATTTACTGCATCTAACATTGCACATTTATCTTGCGCTGCTTGAAACATTATGTCTTGAGGGTATTGTCCAGTTCCTTCAGTAATAACGAATTCACGCACTGAAAATTTATCTGAAACTTTTCGAGTTTCTTTAATGAGTTTTATGGTTCCTTTTAATTGGTACATTTTGTTTTAAGTTTTTGATATAATTTTATCCATTATTGAATGCTAAAAGTGTCATCCAAGCTTCTTCTACTTTGTTATTCTGAAGTAATTCTTTTGCTTTCTGATGCAATTCTTTCTCTAATTGAATTGCGTTATCTTCTAAAGTAACAAATAATTCACTTAATTCAATGAGTTTGTATTCATTGACATCTGTTTCATTTGGAATCTCTTCAATATTCCCTAATTGACCGAGGTCATTTCCGGTAAGGATATCACTATTTCTGATGTCTTGTGGAATTGAATCGTAACCAACACCAATCGTTGTAATTGGCTTCTGGATCTCAAACATTGAGTTTTTATCTGCTCGACAATACCAGTTTCCACCCATTCTTGCGACGAGGTCAATTTTATGTTGGTCAATTACACCTTCAGTATTAAGAATGCTTTCGTCGATGTGAATCTTTTGAATTTCACAAATAACTAAATTTCCTGCACCACCTTCTGTTCCTAATTCTTTTACTTCGATAACTTTACATTCAAATTGAACGGGAGATTCTTTCACCCTTTTTGGAGAAATTGTTTCAGAATCAATAGGAGTGAACCCCGTTTTTGTGAATTCATCAATATTGGGAGCAAACGGAGAACTTGCTAAACTCATTTGATGAACCATGTCGTGATTGACAACATTTATAACCACCTCTGGCACAATTTTTACATTGTTATAGGTGTCCTTAGTTTCATTTGTTCTTCCACTTCTTGCAGGAGAAAAAATTAAAATAGGAGGATTTGCACTGAATACATTGAAAAAAGAAAAAGGTGCGAGATTGTCATTGCCGTCAGCATCAATAGTTGAAGCAAATGCAATAGGACGAGGCCCAATAGCACCTAGTAAATAATGATGTAGTTTAGCTACAGGGATTTCTTTGGGGTCAATGGTTAACATAAAATTGAATCTTTAAAGCTACAAAGTTAGGTTGTTTGCAAGTGCAAACGACAAAAAAAGAAAATGTTTTTCAACAATTTTTACACAAAAAAGCCAACTGTTAAGTTGGCTTTAATTATCCTATAATATGAATTCTAAAGAGCATCTAGTGCTTCGTAAAAATCAGAAGAGGCATTGTCGAATTCGTCCATAGCAAAATAAACATTATCTTCTATGGGTAGAATTATTTCGTCAAATTTGTCATTCTCAGCATCACTCCATTCTTTTTTTAATAAAAAATCTGCATTTTCTTTCGCAATATCACAGTAAGAAATAATTGCTCTATAGAAATCAATGGCTTTTGTTTTTGTATTGTTTGCTGGTTCCGTAAGCTTCTTAGCGTTTGACCCAGTGATTTGGTGTGCATTTGTTTCTGCAATTAAGTCATTCATTTTAGTGATAACTTTATCTAATTCACTATTTAATTCTGTAGCATCTATTCCGGACTCCTGAATGTCAATAATGTTTTCAAATGAAGTGTTTGCGTTGTCGATGTGGGCAAATAAAACATCTTCCCAGTTTTCAGACGACACTTCTATTGGTTCTCTAGTCGGTATTTCAGAAGAGTTATCTGATTCGCCACAGGAGAATAATAAAGTAGATGTTGCTAGTAGCGCAAAGAGTAATTTTTTCATTAGTTAATTTTTTAAATGTTTTACAAATATATGTTTTTGTTTTTTTCTTAAAGAATTAATTAAAAAAATATTCAAATGTTTTATATATATATGAAAAAAATCAATATCTTTGCACTCCATTTTAGAGAGAATGGAATTTGAATATTGCGGATGTGGTGAAATTGGTAGACACGCTAGACTTAGGATCTAGTGCCGCGAGGTGTGTGGGTTCGAGTCCCTCCATCCGCACTGAATAGGATGGTATAAGGTAATAAACTTATACCATTTTTTTTTATAAAAAATTAGTAAAAAGAAAAAGTATGAACATTGTACGTAAAGACATAGATGCATTAAATGCAGTTTTAACTGTTAACGTTGCTCCTGCAGATTATCAAGGTAAAGTTGAAGAGGTTCTTCAAAAACACCGTAAAACGGCTAAAATACCTGGTTTTAGAGATGGTAAGATTCCAATGGGAATGATCAAAAAACAATATGGAACAACTGTTTTGTCTGAGGAATTAAATAAAGTAGTGAATGAATCACTTCAGAAATTTATAGCTGAGAATAAAATTGAAATTTTAGGAAATCCGATTCCTTCAGAAAAAAATGGTTTTGAAGGTGATTTCAATAAGCCTGGAGATTTTGTTTTTACATATGAGTTAGGTTTGGTTCCTGAAATTAAAATTGCTCTTTCTTCTAAAAATAAATTCGATTACAATAAAGTAAAAATTGACAAAAAATTAATCGACAAACAAGTGGATGATTTACGTCGTCGTTACGGGAAATTAGTTTCTATAGATGTAGTGGGGGAGAAAGAAATGATCTTAGCTCAATTTGTTGAATTGAACGATGATGATTCGATCAAAGAAAGTGGAATTCTACATTCTTCGACGATTTCAATGGAGTTTATCGAAGATAAAAAAGCAATCAAAGAATTGATTGGAAAGAAAGTTGGAGATAAATTAGTTGTAGATCCTGCGAAAGTTTCTAAAGGTGGTAAAGATACTGCTGCAATGTTGGGCGTTTCTGAAGAGGAATTGGCAAACATCTCAGATAAATTCCAAATGACAATTACTGAAATTAAAGGAATGGAATTGGCAGAAATGAATGTCGAATTATTTGACAAGCTTTTCGGTCCTGGAAATGTGAAAGATGAAAAAGAATTAATTGCTCGTGTTAAAGCTGATTTAGAAGTGATGTTTGTAACGGATTCTGATAAATTATTAACACGTTCTGTATATGATAGCTTAATTGAAAAAACGAAGGTTGATTTGCCAGATGCATTCATGAAACGTTGGATTAAATTATCTAACGAAAAAAACATCTCTGATGAGCAAATCGAAGCCGAATACGGTGGTTATTCAAAAGGCTTGAAATGGCAATTGATTCAAGGGAAAATCTTTAAGGACAATGATATCAAGTTAGAACAAGAAGAAGTTATGGCTTATACAAAAGGTTTACTTATTGATAATTATGCGCAATATGGTATGCCTGCACCAGATGACAAAGAATTAACGTCTTCTGCAATGCAAGTGTTACAAAACCAAGAAGAAGCTAATCGTATCTACGATATGTTGGGTGAGCAGAAATTGACAAAATTCTTCAAAGAAACTGTTAAATTAAATGAGAAAGAGATTTCTTATGATAAATTTGTTGAATTAGCTTCAGCAAAATAATTGAATATAAAGAGTAAGGTAAAGGTGTGATTTTCGTCACACCTTTTTTTTGTAATTTACTTTTGTATGAAATTCTTATTCGTCGTTTTAATTCCGAGCCTACTTTTTATTGGATGTGTAAAAGAAAAAGTTGTCAAGTATGACTCCACTATTCTTGAAAATTATCTTGAAGAAAACTCTACATTATCTAGTGCTGAACTCATTGCATGTGCAGGTGGAAATAACACGAGCTTTATGGGGAGTCAAGAATTTCCAATAGGTATTTTCTTCTATCCTATCAATGGAGCGTGTGAATTTAGGTGTTATGAAACGGAGGACGTAAATGTAGATCCAAATGATTTCAGCAACTATACTTTGCAAAGCTATTCTGTGTCCGATTTATTTGGGGGGAAATTGAAAAAATTTAACCACCCAACTTCGTTCAATGAAAAGTGGGTAATGGTAACTTATAAAACATTGGGTAAAATCCATAAATGCAACCCAATAAGAATCAAAGCGTCTGTTTCTCCAACGAATGATATCAGCAATGTTATTGTTGTGACAGAGTCTGGTGTTAATCCATCGTTTAATTGGGAGAATGATAATGTACCTAACAATGTTATCTTTTTTAGTGTGGTTTCTGATGAGCAAGATGATTTTGTCAGCGGTACGTATACTTACGATCAATTTTGGACCTTTTACGATTTGTCAAATGTCGTATTGAATATCACAGAAAGCACGCCTGTTTTACAAGCCAATTCATCGTATTATTACACGATGATGGGGGTGTCTGTTGATAACTGGGTACACTCCATGGCGATGAAAAAAATTGTCACGCCTTAGTTCAAGAGTTGAAGAATTTTTGTAGAGATAACGTCGTAGAATAAAATTGGACCAAAAACATGTCGTCCTTTTATGGGAAGAAAAGTTTTGGGATGATTGGCTACTTCGAATAATCTTTCCCCATTTTTAAATGCGACTGTTTTATCTTCTGTACTGTGAATGATTAGAACAGGTTTGTGAAAGTCAGGTAAGTTTTTTTCGGCACTATAAATTTCTCTGACAAATATTCTTCCTAAAACAGGTACGACATCACTGGCAATATCTTTGTGTGAAGAGAAAGCTCCTTCGACAACTAATGCATCAATTTTACTCTGGTTTTGAGTCGCTACTACGCAAGATAAATGCCCGCCTAATGATTGACCGTAGATAATAAGTTTGTCATATATAATCTCTGAAGAGTTGATTAAAAAATCAAGTCCGTCATTCCCGTCAATTAAAACGTTTTTCCGTGTTGCTTTGCCTTGTGAAAAACCATAACCAGAATAATCAATCATGAAAATTTGAAACCCATCTTCAGCAAAAGACTTCATCAAAGGGAAGTTGTAGGTTATGTTTCCAGCGTTCCCGTGAAGATAATAGATTGTAATTCCATTGTAGTTTTTAGGCTTTAGTAACCATGCGTTAATACTGTCCCCTTCAGAATTGATGAAATCTTTCCCAATTATTTCATAATTGAAATGAGTTAGTTCATTTTTACTGTTTTTTAGAATCGGTTGATGTGATGAGTTGAAAGATAATTCAATTGTATCATTCAATTCTTCCGAATATTCTTTAAAAGTAGCATCCGTTTTTAATTCGGATGGGTACAAAAACATTTTATTGAATGCACAAGAACTAAGAAAAGTAATCAATAAAAGAAAATATGCTATTTTCATGGTTGTTTTAATTTAAAAAAAGCCGTTCCATACTTCCGAGTGTGTCGAGAGAAGGAACGGCTAGAATTGTAGTAGTATTCGGTATTATCTTATAATTACTTCATAAGGCATTCTCATTTGAATACCTTGGATGTTTTCTAATTTTTTCAATTGAGTATAGTACTCCATAATTGATTTAGGAAGTGCTTCAGTTGATAGTGATGCTTCCATTTCACCATTGTTTAACATTTCAAGTAATTCCCCAATTTTATCTTCTTTCACATTTGGGTAATACAATGTTTTAACGTCATTAATTCCTGCTTTTTTAGCAGCAAATGCGATGGCATCTTTCAAGCCTCCAAGTTCATCAACTAAACCAACTCTTAAGGCATCTCTACCTGTCCAAACTCTACCGCGAGCAATAACGTTGACTTGTTCTAAAGTCATTCCTCTTCCGTCAGCTACCCGTTGTTTAAATAAAAGGTAGATATCATCTACGCTTTCTTGAATAACAGTTAATTCTTCTTCCGTTAATTTTCGATTAGAGGTCATGATAGCGTGTTTGTTTGTCGCAGCACGGTCAAATGTAAGTCCCAATTTATTTTCGAGAAGGTTTCCTGTAAATGGAATAACACCAAACACACCAATTGACCCTGTGATTGTGGTCGGTTCTGCAAAGATAGTTGTAGCTGGCGCAGCAATATAGTATCCACCTGAAGCAGCAACGTCTCCCATTGAAACTATAACCGGTTTTACATCATTGGTTAATTTAACTTCTCTCCAGATTTCATCACTTGCTAGTGCTGATCCTCCAGGGCTATTGATTCTAAAAACAACAGTTTTAACACTTTCGTTGTTTCGTGCATCAATGAAAAGTTGACAAATTTCATCAGAAGTTAATCCGTTACCACTTTTAGCAACGCCTCCTTCTGCAAGAATTACTGCAATGTTTGGATTGTCAGCTTTAATCAGTACTTGGTTTTGGAAGAATTTTTTCTTTGCATATTTAGCAAAACTTAGAAGTTTCAATTCTTTGTCTTCTGCTAATTCAACTTTCTTCGAAATGATAGCAATGACTTCGTCTCTGTATTTTGTTGCATCAATCAGTTTATATTCAACAGCGTCTGAAACACGTTGAATCATTGCGTTTTCAGCATAATGATTTAATTTTTTAGATGATACTTTTCTGTCTTTAGCAATGTCATCTCTATAGTCTTTCCATAAGCCAGAGATATATGTTTCAATCTGTAAACGAGAAGAATCACTCATGCTTGATCTAAAGTAAGGTTCGACAGCACTTTTGAAATCGTTTCCAGAACCTCTAATTACTTGCATTTCTACTTCAAGTTTATCTAAAGTGTTTTTGTAGAATGTTAACTCAGCTCCTAATCCTAAAAATTGCATCGTAGAACTTGGGAAGCCATAGTTTTCATCAGCTGCAGAAGCGATGTAGTATTCTAAGTGAGAAATCATCTCTCCACTGTTGTATGCAACAACAAATTTCCCTGATTTTTCAAAATCGTTGATTCCATCTCTAATCTCTTTTGCTGTTGCAAATCCACAACTCAAAGCATCAATCTCAATGAATATTCCTTTAATTTTGTCATTTGTTTTAGCATCTTCTAAACCATTTAAAATACTAGAAAGTCCAAGTGTTACCTCCATATCAAGCGCAGAAGGATTAAATTTTGTTTGACTTTTTTCACCAATTCGACCATTCAAAGTCATGTGAAGAACTGTATTATCCTCTAAGTTCATTCCTTTCTTGTTGTCTAGGCCACTAAATAAGCTGCTGATTGCAATTATCCAGATTAGTATACCTAAAATAGATACAATTAATGCGGACCACAAACTCGGCCAAAATATTCTTCCAAATGTTACTTTCTTTTCTGTCATATCGATTGATTTAATTCAAAACAAATGTATGTCCTTTTTATTGGGAGGAATCATCTTTAAGTATGAGTGGTGATTATTTATTGCTGAAGTGTTTTTTGATGTGATGAATGCATTTAGAAATACAAGAATTTTGTTAAAAATGCTTCAAACAATTCGTTATCATCGTCTTTTTTCTGTAGATTGCGAGTAACTATATAATAAAACTATGAAAATTAAAACTCTCCTTTTAATGGTGTTTGCATTTGTTTCCGCAATATCATTTTCACAATCTCAAAATTATTCTAAGGTAAAAATTTATTCTACCAATCAAGGATTACAGCGTCTAGCTGAGTTAGGTCTACCCGTTGATCATGGTACGCGAAAGGAAAACACCTTTCTAATCAGTGACTTTTCAGAGAGTCAGATTCAAGTTCTTCGCGATAATAATGTCTCTTTTGAGATCTTGATTGAAGATGTAAAAGCATTTTATGTGAATCAAGCTGTAAATTCGGTTTCTACGGCAAAAAATGTTGCTTGCTCGAATTCTGGTGGTGGGAATTCTTTTATACCAGATGTTCCAGTGAATTTTGAAACGAGTCCATCCTCATATGCAGGGATGTACCGTTATGCAGAAATGTTAAGTGAATTAGATGATATGGCTACACAGTTTCCGAACTTAATTACAGTGAAAGCACCTATTTCAACTTTTCAAACGTGGGAAGGTCGGCCAATTTACCATGTAAAGATTTCTGATAATCCAACAACTGATGAAAGTACTGAAACAAAAGTTTTATATACTGCAATTCATCATGCACGTGAACCTTTAAGTATGTCGGAAACTATTTTCTACATGTGGTATTTGTTGGAGAATTATGCGACAAATGATGAGGTTAAATTCTTAGTGGATAACACTGAAATGTATTTTGTTCCTTGTATTAACCCTGATGGTTATATCCAAAATGAAACAACAGATCCAAATGGTGGAGGTTTGCACCGAAAAAATAAAAGAAATGTTGGGACAACAAATCCTGGAGTAGATTTGAATCGTAATTATTCTTACGGTTGGAATACAACAGGGGTGAGTTCTGATGTTGACAATGATACTTACCCTGGTACTAGTGCTTTTTCCGAACCGGAAACTCAAGCCATTAAATGGTTGGTAGAAAGTGTTGATTTTACTTCTGCTTTCAATGCGCATACGTATGGTAAGTTGCTGCTATTTCCTGTAGGAACAACCAATGCTGAATTTGCAGATCATCATGATTATTTTAATGAATATTCTTCTCACATGTCTTCTTTTAACGGTTATGTAAACCAAAAAAGTTCTGGATTATATCCTGCATCAGGTGATTCTGATGATTTTATGTATAAAGATGGTGTTGGTGTTGGAGAGAAAGATACTATTTTCGCTATGACTCCAGAGGTTGGCTCAGGATTTTGGCCGTCACCTTCTGAAGTAATTTCTACTTGCCAAGAAATGGTTGGACCGAATATGGTTTTATCTCACATTACTCATTTGTATTTAACGGTAAAAGAAACTGGATCGGGTATTGTGCCAACAATGACGGGTAACTTCAACCATGATGTGCAACGATTAGGATTAGTGGACGGTGTAATAAATGTATCCATTGATCCTCTGACAAATATTCAGTCCGTTGGTGCTGATGTTGCTTATAATTTAGCAATCAAACAAACAAGTTCAGGTTCAATTTCGTATGTTCTTGATCCGGCGATTCAATTTGGTGATGAAATTAGATATGTATTAAAAACAGTTTATCCTACATGGGTTAGACGGGATACTATCATTAAAACATATGGTACTTTACCGTTACAATTTTCTGATGATGCTTCAACGAGCGCAAACTGGTCAGGGAGCTGGGGGACGACAACGCAAGAAGCTTATTCTCCATCAACTAGTTTTGCAGACAGTCCTAACTCAGATTACACTTCGAATTCAGCGAATACATATCAATTGGTGCAAAATGTAGATTTGACGAATGCTACTTCTGCCCAAGTTTCATTTTATGCAAAATGGGAAATAGAGGCTGATTATGATTATTGTCAATTTCAAGTTTCAACTGATGGAGGGGGGACTTGGCAAGGACAATGTGGGAACTATACCGTAAACGGAACTTCGGCAAATGGATCTATACAACCGGATGGAGGACCTGTTTATGAAGGTACTCAAAATGATTGGGTGTTGGAAGAAATAAGTTTGAGTGATTATGTAGGACAAACGATTCTTGTGAGATTTATTCTAGAGTCTGATGGTGGAGTGAATCAAAATGGATTCTTCTTTGATGATTTTAAAATTTCGTATAATACAGGTGTTTCAAGTTTGATCGAAAATTCAATTGAGGTGAAAACATTCCCAAATCCTGCAAACAATGAAGTTGTAGTGAGTACTTCTCAAATTCTTTCATCAGGTGTGTTAAGGATTTACAATCAATCAGGTCAAATTGTAATAACGAAAAAAATCAATGAGCAAATAAATAACTTGAAAGTAAATGTTAGTCATTTACCACAAGGTTTTTATACCGTTCAAATTTTAAGTGAGAATTCAATATCAACTCCAGTTAAATTAATTGTGATTCATTAGTGTTCTCCAATATTTTTTTTCAAAAGTGGTTTACTTAGTAGACCACTTTTTTTGTGAATGAATTTAGTACCTTTACATTCTATAATTTTAGACTATGAAAGCATTTTTATTTTTAACGTTTCTTTGTGTAACTCTTACTTCTTCTGCTCAGCAAGAAGATTCACCAAAATTGGTTGTTGGTATTGTTGTAGACCAAATGTGCTATGATTATTTGTACCGATACTATTCTAAATTCAGTGATAAAGGCTTTCGTTTATTGATGGAAGAAGGGACGAATTGCCGAAATACACAGTACAATTATATTCCAACATACACTGGGCCAGGACATGCTTCAATTTATACGGGGACAACTCCAAGTAATCATGGGATTGTAGCCAACGATTGGTTTGATCGTTCAACGGGAAGAGAAGTGAATTGTGTGACTGATTCTACCGTCACACCAGTAGGAACGACTTCTGCTTATGGATATTATTCTCCTCGAAACCTTAAAGCAAATACAGTAACAGATCAATTGAAATTAACGTATCCAAATGCGAAAGTTATTTCAATGTCAATTAAAAACCGAGGAGCTATTCTTCCTGGGGGTCATTTAAGTGACGGTTCTTATTGGTATGATTTTACTTCAGGGAAATTTATCACCAGTTCTTATTTTAAATCTGAACTTCCAAAATGGGTCAATGATTTTAATAAGAAAAAATATGTTGAAGAATACATGAAGGGAGAATGGAATACGATGCTGGATATTTCAGAATACACAGAAAGTGAACCAGATAACTCTCCTTATGAGCACCTCTTGACAGGAAAAAAATCACCTGTTTTCCCTTATGTTTTCCCGGAAATGTTAGCTGGAAAAGATTTGTCTGTTCAGTATGAAGTTTTTGCATACACACCGTACTCCAATACTTTTTTAACCGATTTTGCACTTTCCTCTATTGATGCTGAGGGTTTAGGGAAAGACAACCAAACGGATATGTTGTGCATCAGTTATTCAACGCCAGATTTGGCAGGACATGCTTTTGGACCTTATTCGGTAGAAATTGAAGACATGTATTTGCGTTTAGATTTGGAAATAAAACGTTTAATTGAAGAATTAGAAAGTAAAGTAGGGAAAGGGGCGTTTACGTTATTTCTAACTGCTGATCACGCTGTTGTTCCTGTGCCTCAGTTCTTGATGGATAAAAATCTTCCTGGAGGATATTTTTACATGGATGAACATTTTACATCGCTTCGAAGTGATTTGATACAACAATTTGGGTTCGATTGCATTCTTTCAGTGGATAACATGAATATCTACATTGATAAAGTAATGTTGATTAATAAAGAGATTAATTATGATGAGGTTGTAGAGTTTATCCGATCAAGAGTACAAGATTGGGAGAATGTAAAACGAGTGTTTACGGCAAAACAGTTGTACCAAACATCGACCGACGACGCATGGACGGACATGGTTCGTAGAGGTTATCACCATGCAGAAAGTGGGGATTTGATTTTTATTCTAGAACCCGGATTTTTGCCAAAATCATCCGATACAGAATTGGCACACAAAGGAACGAGTCACGGTTCAGCGTTTAATTACGATACACACGTTCCTTTGTTGTGGTATGGAGCTAATGTTTCTTCGCAAGAAATATATAGAAACATTCAGATAACCGATATTTCCGCAACACTTGCTCAGTTTTTCTATATTCAAATGCCAAATGCATTAACTGGGAAACCTATTGTTGAACTGTTGAAGCATTAATTTATTTTAGTATTTTCACAGAATAATTAACTAAAATCTACAAATTATGGAATGGTATTTAAAAGTACTTAAGAATTACGCAACGTTTTCAGGAAGGGCAAGACGAAAAGAATATTGGATGTTCTTCTTGTTCAATGTGATTTTTAGCTTCTTGGCTGCAGTAATCGATAATATAATAGGAATTGCAGATCCTCGAACAGGTTATGGAGTTGTTTATGTGATCTATTCTTTGGCAGTTTTTATTCCTGGCTTAGCAGTGTTAGTCAGAAGACTTCATGATACAGGGAAAAGTGGATGGATGGTTTTGGTTGGGTTGATACCTTTAGCAGGGGCAATTTGGCTTCTTATTTTAATGGTTACCGAGGGTGATAAAGGGGCAAATGAATATGGTCCAGATCCAAAAGACCCGAACAGTAAAATGTCAAACGATGATCTTTTAGACGATACTTTATAATATTTATTGATATAAAAAAATCCCGCTCATTGGAACGGGATTTTTTTATGCTTTTATTTTTGTGAACTATATTCCTGCGTCAAAGTAAGACTTGGCAATATTTTCTTGATGATCAGGGTGTGCAATATCAACCAATGCTTTCACACGTTGTTTGATTGTTTTCCCGTAAAGATCGGCAATACCATATTCTGTTACTACATAATGAACATGTGCTCTCGTTGTAACAATTCCTGCGCCTTTGTTTAAGAAAGGTACAATTCTACTAACGCCACGATTTGTTTGAGAAGGTAAGGCTATAATTGCTTTACCACCATCACTCAAAGATGCTCCACGGATAAAATCCATTTGCCCACCTACTCCAGAGTACATTTTAGAACCAATAGAATCCGCACAAACTTGCCCTGTTACATCAATTTCAATTGCAGAATTAATGGCCACCATTTTTGGGTTCTGACGGATAATCGCGACATCATTTACATAGTCAGATTCACGCATTTCAACATACGGATTATCGTCTACATAATCGTAAAGTCTTTTCGTTCCCATTAAAAAAGTAGCTAGAGCACGACCGGGGTTGATGCCTTTTTCGTTCCCATTAATTACGTCGTTTAGAATTAAATCAATAACACCGTCTGAAAACATTTCTGTATGAATTCCGAGGTTTTTGTGATTGGTTAATTGAGATAATACTGCATTTGGAATGTTTCCAATACCCATTTGTAGTGAACTTCCATTGTCAATGATACCAGCAATATGTTGTCCGATTCTTTTTTCTATTTCGGAAGGGTCGCTTAAAAATAACTCTGGAATTTCAGCTTCATGTTCAATAACAGTGTCAATTTCAGAAATATGTAAAATCCCATCCCCATGAATACGAGGCATTTTTGGATTGATTTGAGCGATTACATGTTTTGCATTGTCTATTGCAGCTAAAGTTGCTTCAACAGAAACACCCAAAGAACAGTATCCATGCTTGTCCGGTGGTGAAACTTGAATAAGGGCAACGTCTAAAGGAACTATGTTTCGTTTAAATAAGGTTGGTAACTCGCTCAAGAAAACGGGAGTGTATGATCCGTTTCCTGCTTCAAGTGTATGTCGCACATTTTTCCCTATGAAAAAAGAGTTCACATGAAAACTGTCTTTATATTCAGGGTTTGCATAAGGTGCGTCGCCTTCAGTGTGTAAATGACAAATTTCAACATTTTTTAACTCACTGTGTCTTGCTGATAATGCTTTGATTAATTCTTGCGGAGCTGCTGCAGCTGCGTGAATGTAAATACGATCATTGTTTTTAATAATCTTTACGGCTTCTTCTGCTGTTTTTACCATGATAAATGGATTTAAATTAAAATAATTACAAGTACAAAGATAAGTATATTAACGCTTATTTTATTCATGAAATGGAGAACTATTTTTCTTTTTTTTAAACGAAATAAATAGTATTTTGTCTTTAAAAAAAGTATATTCGTCGATATATTATGGTACTTGAGGATAAAATACGAACATCTGTTGCTGTATTGACGAAAGTTGATTCGCAAATAATCGCCTGTAAAATAGACGATTATTCTGATTTCAAAAGAGAAGACGTATTGGAAATTAGAATAGTAAATAAGTTGCTTTCGAATAATCAACCATATTGTGTACTATTTGAAGTTGGGAAAAATGTCGATTTAACTAAAAGTGCCAGAGAAGCAAGTGTCGAACCTGCTCATTTTGAAAATAGAATTGCGTTAGCTTTACTTCATAGTAATTTTGCAATGAAAATGATTGCAGATTTTTATATTAAAATATACAAACCACCACCATTGACTAAAAATTTCAACTCTAGAGTAAAAGCAATTGAATGGTTGCAACAAAAAAGAGATGGTTTTGAAAGGGGATAGTTGGATTTTGATGATTTTTTCTTAATTTAAGGAAGAGAGCTGCATGTTTTCGTTAAAATATTCAATAATGAAAAAAAAAACATTGATTATTCAAGGGGGGGGATTTAGAACTGCATTTAGTGCAGGAGTAATTGATGCTTTTTTAGCGTTTAAATACAATCCTTTTGATGCTTATTTTGCTGTTTCTGGAGGAGCGATAGCATTGTCTTATTACATGAGTGAGCAATACGGAAGTTGTTTTGAAGCTACAAAATACCTTGCTACTGAAAAAGAATTCATGAGTTATAACCGTT
This sequence comes from uncultured Fluviicola sp., assembly GCA_964387525.1. Lineage (GTDB taxonomy): Bacteria > Bacteroidota > Bacteroidia > Flavobacteriales_D > Crocinitomicaceae > UBA4466. The sequence goes on along the minus strand of CAYLWS010000014.1, from coordinate 26,421 downwards.
TATTGAAACGAAAAGTATTGATGGATTTGAATTATTTCAATGTCGTTTCTGAAAAAAAAGTCCCCTTTGATGTCAAAAAGGCTATGCAGAACAGTGAAGGAAAAGAAGTTTCTATTGTTGTTACAGGTATTGATTCAGGTAAAGCAAAATATTTTCAGCCAAATAAACAAAATTGGATGGATGCAGTAATTGCTTCTTGTACCTTACCGTTTGTTACAAAAGGCAAGCATTTACTTAATGGAAAGGAATACATGGACGGAGGATGGAGTGATGCTTTGCCAGTACAAAAAGCGGTAGAATCAGGAAGTACTGATGTTGTAATTATTCGAACAAGTCCTAAAGATTTAAAAGTGTCTCAATCTTGGCCAGATTACTTTGGTGCTTATGCTTATCGTTCAAATTCAAATCTACAAACTTGTTTTGAGAATAATCATAAACGGTACAATGACTCTATAGATTATATCAATACACTTGATTCAAAAATTAAAATTGAACAAATTGCACCAGAAGTACCATTGTTAACAGGTACGTATTCAAATTCAATAGAAGTTTTGACGAAAGATTACAGGCATGGGGTCCAATTAGGATTAGATTTTATGTATAAAAACATAGAATTATCAATAAAATAAGATCTTTACCCCAACCATTTCGAAAGTAATTCCGTTTTTAATTAAAGAATTGTAACAATTGTTACCTTTTTTACAAACAAAATATATAACTTTACTTTTTAAAAGTATTAAAACTAATTAAACATTATGAAAAAAATTTACTTAAGTATTTTGTCGTTAGCTGTATTAGCTACTGCAAATGCACAAGAGCGAACTGCTCTTCTTACAAAAACGAGTAGCCCATTGCATGAAGCAACTATGGTTAACCAAACTCCTATGGAAAAAGCAAATGTGCTTTGGTCAGATGATTTTTCTTCAATGGCAGGTTGGACTGTAGCTAACACAGGAACAGGGACAAACGCTACTACTGGTTGGGAGCAAATCACAGGTACAACTGCTATCCCAACAAATGGACCCTTCGCTTCTACTTCAGTTGCAAATGGTTTTTTGATGGTGAATTCTGATGCAAATAACACAGGTGATAATACAAATTCTGTTATCCATTCTGAAGTTACATCTTCAACAATTACTACTCTAGGTACAACAGCAAATGTTGTTTTAAGATTTCAACACAATTTCAGATGGTGGCATGAAGATAGAACAGTTAGTGTTTCTGGTGATGATGGAGCTACTTGGACTGATTATTTGATCTCTGATAACGCAGGTTATAATCCTCCTACGATTGTTGGTGGTATTTATACTGGAGCGCAGTCTACAGGTGGTGCTTCAGGTAGCACGATACAAACAGTTATTGATATTTCTGCAGTTGCAGGGAACTCAACTACAGTTAAAGTGAAATTTACATACGATGACAATGATATCTGGGGATGGTTCTGGGCGATTGATGATGTTAATATCATTGAGAGACCAGCAGATGATATTCAAATGATTTCAGCTTTTATCGTTGATCAATCAAACGAAGGAGTTGAGTATGGACGTACTCCTCTTGACCAAGTAGGGACAAGCTGGGAAGTTGGTGCACAAGTTTACAATTTTGGTGTAAATGATGCAGCTAATGTTGTAGTTACTTCAATTGAGAGTAATGCTGTATTTTCTTACACTGCTACTAAAGCTTTAATTGAAGATGACTCTACTTATACTGTTTCTTCAGTTGAAACTCCAGCTTTACCAGTTGGAACTTATGTTGTTGATTATGTAGCTGTTTCAGATGGTGAAACTTCTGCTGGAGCTGATTTTGGAGACAATTCAGGTCAACGTACATTTGAAGTAACATCTGATCTTTATTCTATTGATGGAATTGGTGTTTATCCAACAGGAGGAATTATTTCTGCACTAGGTACTGCTTCTTTTACAGGTGCTGCAGATAATTTAATTATTGCTTCAAAATACAATTTTAAAGTTGCTACACCTATTCAGTCTATTATTGCGATGATAAGTTCAACTACTGTTGAAGGTGCTGAAATTTATGGTTCTATCATTGATACAGCTGTTTTATTAGCTGATCAAACGACACCACTTTTCATCACAGATGCTTATACAGTAAATGCTACTGATATTACAAATGGTTATGTAACATTGACTTTCAATGCAACAGCTAATTTAGCACCAGGTTCTTACTATGCTGCTGTTGAGTTGATTTCAAATTCAAACAGTACTAATATCTCTATTTTGAATGATGAAAGAGTTGTTCAACCATCTTTAGGTTCTGTAGTTTATGTTCCAGGTGACCAAACTTTTACAAATGGTGTTGCTTCTGCTGTAAGAATGAAAATTGGATATGCTGGTTTAAATGAAAACACTTTAGATGGTGTTTCTGTTTATCCTAACCCTTCTGAAGGAATGATTACAGTTTCAAATGAAAACAATACTGACAACACTGTTGTTGTTTATGATATGGTAGGTAATGTTGTTTATACAACGTCTGCTAACTCTTCAACAACTATCGATTTGTCTTCAAACGGTACTGGAATTTACTTAGTGAAAGTTTCTAACGAAAATGGATCTATCGTAGAAAGAGTTGTGATCAAATAATACTTTTATCGATTCTTTATAGAATCAGATATGATATGGAAAAGGTCGGCGAAAGTCGACCTTTTTTTATGCCTTATTTTCTATTCTCACATCTTTGATTATTTTTGTGTAAAATTGATATTTATGAAAGCTTATGTATTTCCAGGTCAAGGTGCCCAATTCTCAGGAATGGGTAAAGATCTTTACGATAATAATGATATTGCAAAAAAAATGTTTGATCAAGCCAATGAAATTCTTGGGTTTGATATTACTTCAATCATGTTCTCTGGAACTGATGAAGAACTGAAACAAACGAAAGTAACTCAACCAGCTATTTTTCTACACTCAACTATTTTAGCAAAGTGTTTGGGAGAATTATTTCAACCAGATATGGTTGCTGGACATTCTTTAGGTGAACTTTCAGCGTTGGTAGCCAATAACGTTTTGAGCTTTGAAGATGGATTGAGGTTAGTCTCAAAAAGAGCTTTAGCCATGCAAGCAGCTTGTGAAAAAGAGCCCTCAACAATGGCAGCCATTATTGGAATGGAAGATGAAGCTGTTGAGAAAATATGTAATGATACCGACGGAATTGTTGTTGCAGCAAATTATAATTGCCCTGGGCAATTGGTTATTTCAGGTGCATTTCCCGCTGTTGAAAAAGCGTGTGAATTATTAACTGAAGCTGGAGCAAGAAGAGCATTGATGTTGCCTGTTGGTGGTGCCTTTCACTCGCCATTGATGGAACCGGCGCGTGAAGAATTAGCTGCAGCTATTGAAGCAACTAATTTTAACTCTCCAATTTGCCCAGTCTATCAAAATGTAGTTGCAAGTGCTGTTATAAGCCCTGCTGAAATAAAAGAAAATTTAGTAAAACAATTGACTTCCCCTGTTCGTTGGACACAAACAATGAAAGCTATGATTGCTGATGGAGCAGATGAGGTAATCGAAGTTGGTCCAGGAAAAGTATTGCAAGGTTTGTTTAAAAAAATTGACCGTAAATTCCCAACTTCAAGCGCTGAAGTATAAGTTTTAAATACTATTTAATAAAAAAACCATTCATGATTCATGAATGGTTTTTTTATTGTGTTGAAGTATTTTTAAAGTGTCAATGTTGACAGGAATTGTTGTTACCATTTATCAATCCAAGCATGCGGGTAACTTTCTTTAATTAGACTCAAAGCATAGTTAGCATCATTCATAGTACTGAATGATTGGATACTGACTTTATGTAATTTAACACCCGTTTTTATTTCTGCTGAATGCCCTTCATCTTTTAATTTTTGGACCAAACGATTTGCATTTTCTACGGAGGAAAAAGCACCCGCAATGATGTGGAAATTTCCAGTAGAAAAACTGCTCGTTTGGGGAATGCTTTCTTCAATTGTTGTCACTAATTCTTCCGTTTCCTCAGGAGTACTGTTTTCAGTAATAACCATTTCGTTTTCAGCTAAAGAAGCTTCCTCTTCTTGAATGTTTTCGGCTTCCTCTTCGAATTCATCTACAGCTTCTTCATAGTTCTCGACTTCTATATCTGTTAGATTTTCTGAATTTTCTTGATCAATTTCTTCAGCGTCATAGGTTTTTTCTTCTTGTGCTAAAAAAGGAATTTGATTTTTAAGGGTGTCATAATTAAGCCCGAAATACGTTCCTCCACCAAGTAAAAGAACCAATAAAAATATACCAATCCAAAAGCCCAGACCTTTTTTCTTCTTAGGTTCTTCCTCTTTTGATTCTTTTTTCAATTGGTTTAATTTATCCTGAGTAGATGACATTTCTTCTTTTTTGTCAATTGGAATAGCTGTTTTTTTTGCAACAACTTTTAGAGCTACTTTTTCCTTTTCTTCTTTTAAAAGAGGCGTTTTTTCTATTTTTACTTCGGAAACTATTTCTTTAGGTTCACTTTTTTTTGTTTCTGTTTCCTTCTCAATTGAAACAGGAGGTGTGTATCTGTTTTCGTTAGAAGAATTTACTTGTTCCCAGTTTTTGAAATCAATTTCATCATTTGATTTAATAAAAGCACCAAACTGATACATTGTGTATTCTTCCCCTTTGTCCAATTCTGCATGGATTTCACGAACGTATTTTGCAATTAAATTTTTTGCAGCATTCTCATCTATGCCTTCTTTTTCAGAAATATGCGCAGCTAATTTACCATCGTCATGCTTTAAATAAGACATGAACATTATTTCTCCAGTCTCAGCATTTGTAATTGTCAATGCACCAAGACCTGGAATGATGATTGTGTTAATTTGTTTTAGAATTTCGAGTAGATACTTGTCCATGGTAGTTGTTTAAGGATTTGAAAATACAAAAAAAAATTAGAATAATTCATTGAAAGAGAAAGTATCTTTTAATCGAACACCTTTCTCTGTGTTTTGAACAGTGCATAATTCATTGTGAAAATCGTGTTCTAAAAAAAGAATTAAATCTTTATCTGCAGCGGTGTATAGGAATTTTTCTTTCTCCGAAAGTGTTAACAAAGGTCTCGTGTCATACCCCATAACATAAGGTAAAGGAATGTGTCCAACACTTGGTAATAGGTCAGCCATAAATACTAAAGTTTGATCTTTGTAATGAATATGGGGGATCATCATGCTTTCTGTGTGACCATCAACGAAAAGCACATCAAAATTATTGAATACATTTTTAGTGAAATCTCCATTTCTTTCAATGAACTTCAATTGCCCACTTTCTTGAATTGGCCGAATGTTCTCCGTTAAAAAGGAAGCTTTTTCACGTGCGTTTGGTTTAGTTGCCCAATTCCAGTGAGATTCTGTGCTCCAGTAGGTAGCATTTTTAAAAACGGTTTCTAAAGCTGTTCTATCTTTGTTCCATTTGATCGCCCCTCCACAATGGTCGAAATGCAAATGTGTTAGGAAAACATCGGTAATTTCGTCCAAACCAAATCCGAGTTTATTTAAATTGGGTTCTAAACTGTTTTCATCTGACATGTAATAATGCGAGAAAAATTTCTCAGATTGTTTGTCACCAATTCCTGTGTCTACGAGAATTAAACGATCTCCATCTTCAATGAGTAAACACCGCATAGACCAATCACACATGTTATTAGAATCTGCTGGATTCGTTCTTTGCCAGAGTGTTTTTGGAACGACTCCAAACATTGCTCCACCATCTAATTTAAAATTACCAGAATTGATAGGATGAATTTTCATTGCTTTTTTTTGACAATATACAAAGATGATGTTAAAAAAATAGCTGATTTTAGTTCAAATATTTATAGATTTCTATAGAACAACAGTTTGTCTTTAAAAAAAGAGACGCTTTCTGTTGGTACATTCTTAATGACTGGTGCATCTGTTCCGTGTACAAAAGTATTCTCCCCAATAATTTGGTGGGCTTCATCCCATAAATTTGCATCGATGAAAGATTGTAAAGTCATTCTTCCTCCTTCAATCAACACGGAATCTATTCCTTTTTCGTAGAGTTTCTGTAGAATTGATTCTGGTGAAATTGTTTCCACTTTTATCCATTCAATATTTTCTTTATTTTCGTCTCTATTTAAATTTAAAACGACTGTTTGAGCAGCGGTATTAAATATTTGTCGATCAGGATTTAAAGAATTAGAGGAGTCAATTACAACTCGAATCGGATTTCGACCTGTTAATCTTCTTAAAGTTAAAGAAGGATTGTCGTTCTCCGTAGTTTTTTTACCAACTAGAATAGCTTGGTTCTCTTTTCTCAATTGATGAACAAAAACTTGACTTTCTGGGCATGAAATCCATGTTATTGCATTCTTGTTTCCACCGTTGTCAATTTTCCCATTCGCCGTTTCTGCCCATTTTAGTACAATAAAAGGCCTCTTTTTTTGATGAAAAGTAAAAAAACGTTTATTCAGTTCGTCGCATTCATTTTTTAAAATACCTGTAATGACTTCAATGTTTTTTTCTTTGAGAATGAGAATACCTTTTCCATCAACTTTTGAATGAGGGTCTCTACTACCTATCACTACTTTTTTAAATTGATGTTCTACGATTAGATTTGCACAAGGTGGTGTTTTTCCAAAATGAGCACATGGTTCGAGTGATACGTAGATTGTAGATTCTTTGAACAATGATTTGTCTTCGACTGAATTGATTGCATTCACTTCAGCATGAGGTTCACCATATTTCTGATGGTATCCTTCTCCAATTATTCTATTGTCGTAAACAATGACTGCACCAACCATTGGGTTAGGGGCAACAAATCCTTCGCCAAGTTTTGCCAACTGAATACAGCGATTCATATATGTTTCGTGAGAATGCATGCGCTAAGTTAAGTAGAATTTTAGATTTTCACTCCATGGAATAGGTTGCACTTCCTATAAAAATATTTTTTAAACCAAGCATTAATTGTAGCAACTCTAAGGTAGATATCTAAAATTATGATTTAGCACTTTTATAATGTTTAATCAATTGACCTTGACTTTGTAGAAGGAAAACAAAAAAAGACCGACTTATTCAATAAGTCGGTCTTTTAATTTAATATAAAAATTTGTCTAGTGCTTTGCTAAATAATCAGCAACACCATCAAATGAAGCAGTCATTCCTTCTTCACCTTTGACCCAGTTTGCTGGACAAACTTCACCATTTTCTTCAACAAATTGAAGAGCATCTACCATTCTTAGTGCTTCCTCAACATTTCTTCCTAATGGTAAGTTGTTGATTAATTGGTGCTGAACAATTCCTTCTTTATCGATTAAATATAAACCTCTAAAAGCAATCATTGGTCCAGTTGCAGTCATATTTCCATCTACATCGTAATCATATTCACCAAACATACATCCGTAAGCTTCAGTAATTGTTTTTGTAGTATCTGCTACGATTGGGTATTTAATTCCTTTAATTCCACCTTCTTCTTTGGCAACTTGTAACCATCCCCAATGAGATTCTTCTGTATCTGTTGAACAAGCTACAACTTTAACTCCACGAGCTTCAAATTCAGCTAATTTAGACTGAAATGCATGTAGTTCAGATGGACAAACGAATGTGAAATCTTTTGGGTAAAAGAAAAATAACACATGGTTTTTTCCGATATATTGATCCAATGAAAAATCTTCTACGATTTCTCCTCCATTAACTACCGCTGCTGCTGTAAATGATGGCGCTTTTCTTCCTACTAATACTGACATATTTATTTATTTTTAATTGTTATTTATATTTATTCTATGCAAAAATAATCATTTCTAATTTAGCCTAACCAAGATCGGAACATCCAATTTGTTTTTTCTTTTTCACTGATCAAATCACTCATCAATGAATTTGTTCCTTCGTCTTCCGAATTATCAGAAAAATGTAATAATTCACGTTCTTGTTTTAGTATGTTTTCTTGTGCATCTAAAATATATGAAACGCCCTCTTTGCCGTCGTGAATAATTCCGTTTTCTTGAATTGGACTCTCTTTTAAATAATCGCTAAATCTTGAAATTGGTGTTTCTCCCAATGATAGAATTCGTTCAGCAATATCATCTATGATAACTTGTGTTCTTGTGTACAATTCCTCGTATTTCAAATGTAATTCAAAAAACGATTGTCCTTTGATGTTCCAATGCAATGAGCGAAGGTTTTGATAGTGAAGTTGGTAACTTGATAATAATGTGTTTAACGCTTCTGTGTATGTGATGTCTTTTTTCATGTCTCTTATTTTTTATACTACAAATTTACAGTAGAATAGGTATAGTTAAAATTGAATTAGTTTATCTTACCATAGAAAATGTTTATATTTGTTTCAAATAGATTTATCGATGATTTCAATTCAACAAATTCAGTACATTCTTTCTTTAAATGAAGAGAAACAGTTTCAAAGAGCTAGTGAAGTATGCTTTGTTACTCAACCAACACTTTCAATGCAAATAAAAAAAGCGGAAGAAACTTTGGGAAATAAATTATTTGATCGTTCTCATAATCCGCTAGATTTGACTCCTTTTGGTAAGGAAATGTTGCCTATTTTTCAAGATATAATTTCAGAATTCAATAAAATTGAAATTTCAGTAAAAAAGAAGGAAGGAGTATATATTGAAGAGGTTCGAATGGGGATTATCCCAACTATATCAGGGTATATGATTCCAGATTTATACAAAGTTTGGAAAAAAGCGCTACCGAATATCCGGTTGATTATCGAAGAATTAAAAACACCTGAAATTATCCAGGCCCTGGAAGATCGTAAAATTGATATCGGTATTTTAGCTGGACCTGAATTTAACCCGAAATGGAGAACAATTCCTTTGTTTCAAGAAGAAATTAAAGCTTTTGTCCCATCGTTGAATGAAGAAAGTATTTCTATTGATTCACTCATTGACATGCATCCATGGTTATTGACGAAAGGGAATTGTCTTCGTACGCAAATGATGCATTTTTGTGAATTAAATTCATTGGATAAACAGGATGAATGGGATTATGAAGGGGGGAATATCGAAATGTTAGAGAAAATGGTGCAATTACATGGTGGATATACTTTGGTTCCTGAATATTTTATTTCTTCAAAAAAAGAGAAGTCGTATAAAAGAATTACTTCTTCAGTGAATGAAATCCCTGCCCGAGAAATAATTGCTCTTGTTCCTAAAAAATCACTGAAGTGGGAGAAGATTGAACTATTGATTCGTCAAATTCAATTGAAATATAATTCGTCAAATTCAAAAGAAAAATTAACGATTCTCAGCTGGAAATAAATAAGATTTCATCAAAGAAAGTGAGATCGATTGTATCGATCTTATTTAGGGAAAATCTTTTCAATTATACGACCTGATGCTCCAGCATTATTTTCTACAAAATCTTTTTCTTTTTGACTGATGGAAGTGTAGTTGTCTTTAATTTTTAAGAAAGCTGAATTGAATTCTTCTGTTGTTGAGATGGAAAATCCAAACCCATTGTCAATAAAAGATTGTCCTTCAGGAAATCGTTGATGCTTTGGACCAAACAATACTGGCAATCCAAAAACGGCAGGTTCCAAGATGTTGTGTAAACTTCCCGAAAATCCTCCACCGATATAAGCTATGTCACCGTAAGAATATGCATTCGCCAATTGTCCAATAGTGTCAAGAATTAAAACTTGATTGCTTGAAATATCACTATTTTCCGATGTTGTATATCGAACAGCATTAGGGATTTTTTCAATAATTCCATTGATATGATTTTCATCAATGTTATGAGGTGCAATCAGTACTTTTCCAGAATAGTTGTTGATCCACGGAATAATGACTTCTTCATCTTCGGGCCAAGAGCTTCCAATGATTAGCAATTCTTCATTGTTTTTGAATTGTTTAATTTTTGGATTCTCTACCACATTTCCTTTGTTCTCAATTACTCTGTCAAATCGGCTGTCTCCAGAAACAGTGACGTTTTTGAGTTGAATTGATTCGAGGAGTTTCTTTGATTTTTCATTTTGTACAAAAAACCAATTAAATTTTTTCAAAAGTTTTCTAAATAATCCACCATACCATTTGAAAAATCGATGGTCTTCTCTAAAAATACCACTTACATTGTAAATCTCTGTTCCATTCTTTTTTGCTTGATGAATGAAATTGTACCAAAATTCATATTTCACAAAAAATGCTTGTTTAGGCTTGAAGTATCGGATGAATTTTTTTGCGTTTTTGGGAGTGTCTAATGGTAGATACATCACTAAATCAGCAATTCTTTCTCGTTTATGGTAAAATTTCATTCCAGAAGGGGAATAAAAAGTAACCAAAAGGAAAACTTGAGGATCTTGTTCTACTATTTTTTTCATCAATGGTATTCCTTGGTCAAATTCTCCCAAAGAAGCGCAATGAAACCAAACGACTCTTTCTCCATTTACAGTGGGTAGGTTTTCGAAAATATTCTTTCGTCCGTCAACCCATTCTTTCGCTTTTGGATGAAAAAATGAAGCAATTCTCATTCCTAATCCTAAGAATGAAATTCCGATATTGTACAGAATATGCATTAATTATAGTAGTATGCTTTAGGCAGTCTTTTGTAAATTGGAATCAGCCATGCGACTTTGAAACCGTATTGCACATCCATTCTTAATTCTTTTGAAACTGGAGTGTCTGGCTGGTCGAAAAATACATTTCTACGATTGTAAGTAAGACCTTCAGAAATATAAAATCCACCGTAAAAATTAACAGCTCCTTGATTTGCCATAAATGCGTAACCTAAAAACTGGTGTAAATTAAGTCCAGTAGTCAATCGGTCATATCCCTTTTTGTATTCTAATTCAATTTGTGGAACAACTTGGTCTTGTGTTTCTATTCTTAATTTATACGCTAGATATCCAGCGCCAGCACTAAGGTATATTCCGGAATTTTTATTGGTGTGAAAAATAGGAATAATTTTCCCCACTGAAACTGAAGCATTGAATCCTCTGGATAAAACTGAAACAGTTGCAATATCTCCATTTACATCCGTAATGTTGCCTTTTGAATCAACTAAATGGTCGAAGAGGCTTGTTAACCTTATTTTATTTCCAAATATAAAATTTCCTTCGATGCCGTAAATCCAGTTTTTGCGAGTCTTGTATCCTGCAAAAAAACCAATGTGATTCAAATAGCCAAATCTAGAAGCTAAATCGCCTCCTGTCCAATTTCCTCCGTAACTAATGCTTACCCAGGGTGTTCCGATAATCGAATCTGACGCGTCTCTTTGGCTGAGTGCTTGAAATGACGTAAAAATCAAAAGAGTAAGAATGAACTTATTCATTCGTTTAGGAAAAAAGAGATGTTTATTTTTTTTCACAATTAAATAATTTGCGACCAAGATACGGATTATTCTCAATTTATCGTCTTTTAGACAAATCTTCATGTGATACGTATGAGACAGTATTTTATCGGTTGTTTTTATAAAAAAGATTCATTAAAATAGCTAGAAATTGGTTTTAGTCGTTTTGAATGAAAGGGAAACGAAATTTAAAATTTCATCAACACATTTTTGAATAGATTTCCCTTCTGTGGTTACAATTAAATCTGGGTTTGTAGGTTTCTCATACGGAGAATCAATGCCTGTAAAATTCTTTATTTCTCCATTGTTCACTTTCTTATACAAGCCTTTAGGGTCTCTGCTTTTACAAATTATAAGTGGTGTGTCAATGAATATTTCAATAAATTGATCTCTTCCAATAATCTCCTTTGCAATCATCCGATCTTTTTCGAATGGAGAGATGAAACTGACGATAACAATAGAACCCGATTGCATGATTAATTTTGAAACTTCGGCAATTCTTCGAATGTTTTCAGAGCGGTCTTCGTTAGAGAAACTTAAGTCACTATTTAAACCCGTACGAATGTTGTCTCCATCCAAAGGAAAACAATGTGTTTTTTGTTGATGTAAATCACGTTCAATTTGTTGTGCAATACTTGATTTTCCAGAACCAGAAAGTCCTGTAAGCCAGATAACAAATGACTGATGAGTGTTTAGTTTCTCACGATCACTTTGTAGAATTGAATATGAAGTTGGATGGATATTCATGCGTGTTTTCTTGACCCAAAAGTAGTTTTTTTTCATGAATAAATTCGACGAGATTCACCTTTTTACAATAGTATGTATAAAATCGAGTAATTTTTGTGATTTATTTATCCATATTTTTTATCTTTAACCCCTTTAATGAATACGTAAAATACATCCTTAGATGAAAAATATACAAATGGTCGACTTAAAGTCGCAATACCAAAAGATTAAACCGGCAATTGATCAAGCTATTAATGAGGTAATTGAATCTGCTCAATTTATTAACGGTCCTGAAGTTAAAGGTTTTCAATCTGATTTAGAATCTTACCTTGGAGTTAATCATGTAATCCCTTGTGCTAATGGTACAGATGCATTACAGATTTCTTTAATGGCTTTAGGTTTGAAACCTGGCGACGAAGTAATTACTCCATCATTTACATTTATCGCAACGACTGAAGTAATCGCTTTATTGGGATTGAAACCCGTTTTTGTTGATGTTGATAAAGATACAATGTGTATTGATGCAACCAAAATTGAAGCAGCAATTACAGATAAAACAAAAGCAATTGTTCCTGTACATTTGTATGGACAAGCTGCTGAAATGGAAGCAATTATTAAAGTAGCTCATAAACACAAGCTTTTTGTTGTCGAAGATAATGCACAGGCAATTGGGAGTAATTTCCATTGTGTTGACGGAATGCAAAAAACAGGAACACTTGGTGATATTGGTTGTACTTCTTTCTTTCCTTCTAAAAATTTAGGATGTTATGGAGATGGCGGTGCTATTTTCACAAACAATGATGAGTTAGCAGCTAAAATGAGAATGATTGTAAATCACGGTCAAAGTAAGCGTTACTATCACGATGTTGTTGGAGTGAATTCTCGATTAGATAGTGTTCAAGCGGCTGTTTTAAGAATAAAATTAAGAGAATTAGATAATTACATTGCTGCTCGAAGAAAAGTAGCAGATCATTACGATAACTTTTTCGCAAAATACGATGGTGTTAAAACACCAGTAAGAGGTGAGCATTCTAAACATGTTTTTCACCAGTATACGTTAACATTGGAAGGAATCGATAGAGATGCTTTGAATGCATTTTTGGCAACAAAGAATGTTCCGTCAATGATTTACTATCCAGTTCCTGCACATAAGCAAGAAATGTTCAGTGCTTTTGATAGCGCTTCAACTGAATTGCCAGTGACGGATTGGTTGTGTGAACGTGTTCTGTCTTTACCAATTCATACTGAAATGGAAGATGATCAATTGGAATATATTTGTTCAAGTATTGCTGAGTTTTTAGACGCAAAATCATAAAGTTAAGATGAAAAAAATTGCAGTTGTTGGAACAGGTTACGTTGGTTTAGTTACGGGGACTTGTTTTGCAGAAACCGGAAATCAAGTAATTTGTGTTGATATTGATGAAAATAAAGTCAATAAAATGAGAAATGGAGAGGTTCCAATTTATGAACCTCATTTGGATGTTGTTTTCGAAAGAAATATCAAAGCAGGTCGAATCTCATTTACAACCGACTTGAAAAAGGCAATTGATTTTGCTGAAATTATATTTTTAGCATTACCAACTCCTCCAGGTGAGGATGGCTCTGCTGATTTAAGTTATGTATTGAACGTAGCTAAAGAGTTGGGCGAATTGATGACAGAGTATAAAGTGATCGTTGATAAATCTACCGTTCCTGTTGGGACGGCTGAAAAAGTTGAGGCTAGAATCAATGAAAATGCAACCGTTGAGTTTGCTGTTGTTTCAAATCCTGAGTTTTTAAGAGAAGGTTTTGCCGTAGATGATTTTTTAAATCCTGATCGGGTAGTAATCGGAACTTCTGACGAAAGAGCAGTGAAGATTATGACTGAATTATATAAGCCTTTTATTCGAGATGGACATCCGTTAATTGTGATGGATGAAAAATCTGCAGAGTTGACAAAATATGCTGCAAACTCATTTCTAGCAACAAAAATTACATTCATGAATGAAATTGTAAATTTCTGTGAATTGGTTGGTGCTGATGTTGATAAAGTTCGTGAAGGTATAGGCTCTGATTCTCGAATTGGACATAAGTTTTTATACCCAGGTATTGGTTTTGGCGGAAGTTGTTTTCCAAAAGATGTTAATGCTTTACTGAAAAGTGGACAAGATGCAGGCTACCAATTCGATATTATTCAAAGTGTTTTAGATGTCAATGAGAATCAAAAAGTAGTACTTGTCGATAAAGTTAAAAATTACTTCGGAGATCTGAAAGGAATGAAATTCGCATTATGGGGATTGGCTTTTAAACCAGATACCGATGATATTCGTGAAGCATCTGCTTTATATATGATTCAAGCTTTAAATGCTGCAGGCGCAGAAGTGATTACTTTTGATCCGGAAGCAATGTCAAATGTCAAAGAAATCGTTGGAGACTCGGTGACATTTGTAAATAATCAATATGATGCGTTGAAAGGGTGTGATGCTTTATTGATCGCAACTGAGTGGAAAGCATTCAGAAATCCTGATTTTGATAAAATGAAAGATCTTTTAAATGAACCCGTTATTTTTGATGGAAGAAATATTTACGAATTAAATCAAATGAAAAATCTTGGTTTCTACTATAATTCAATTGGTAGAAAAACAGTTTTAAAATAATTGGAATGGAAAGAAAAAGAATATTGATTACAGGAGCAGCCGGATTTTTAGGATCGCATTTATGTGAGTTTTTTGTAAAGAAAGATTATCACGTGATTGCAATGGATAATTTAATCACAGGCCGACTTGAGAACATTGAAAATTTATTTTCTTTGGAGAATTTTGAATTTTGTAACCATGACGTGACAAAATTTATACATGTTCCTGGAAAATTGGATTATATTCTACATTTTGCTTCTCCTGCAAGTCCTATCGATTACCTGAAAATTCCAATTCAAACATTGAAAGTTGGTTCATTAGGGATACATAATTGTTTAGGCTTAGCCAAAGAAAAAAATGCACGTGTATTAATTGCTTCTACTTCTGAAGTATATGGAGATCCTGAAGTCCATCCTCAAACGGAAGATTATTGGGGACACGTTAATCCTGTAGGACCTAGAGGTGTTTACGATGAAGCGAAAAGATTTCAAGAAGCAATTACAATGGCCTACCATACTTTTCATGGTGTAGAAACTAGAATTGTGCGTATTTTTAATACGTATGGACCGAAAATGAGATTGAACGATGGACGGGTTTTACCTGCTTTTATCGGGCAAGCGCTTAGAGGAGAAGATTTAACGATTTTTGGAGATGGATCGCAAACGCGTTCATTCTGTTATGTGGATGATTTGGTAGAAGGGATTTTTAGATTGCTTCAATCAGATTGTACTGACCCTGTTAATATTGGAAATCCTTCTGAAATTTCAATTGCCGATTTTGCACAAGAAATCATCAAGCTAACTGGAACAGATCAGAAAGTGATTTTTAAAGGATTACCAACAGATGATCCAAAACAAAGACAACCTGACATTACTAAAGCGAGAGCTTTGTTGAATTGGGAGCCAAAAATTGATAGAAAAGAAGGGCTGAAAAGAACGTATGCTTATTTTAAAAGTTTACCGAAAGAGGAATTGTCTCAAACAGCTCACTATAATTTTGATAAATACATTATTAAATAATGAAATATTTTGCGCACGAAACGGCTGTAATTGACGAAGGTTGTAAGATAGGAGAAGGAGCTAAAATCTGGCACTTCTCACACATAATGCCCAATTGTGAAATAGGAGAAAAATGTAACATTGGTCAAAATGTGGTCATTTCACCAGATGTAATTCTTGGGAAAAATGTTAAAATTCAAAACAATGTTTCCATTTATACAGGTGTAATTTGCGAAGACGACGTGTTCCTTGGACCTTCAATGGTTTTTACAAATGTTACAAATCCTAGATCTGCGGTTAATCGTAGAGGGGAGTATTCAAAAACAATTGTAAAAAAAGGAGCAAGTATTGGTGCGAATGCAACAATTGTGTGTGGACATGATATTGGTCGTTTTGCATTTATAGGCGCAGGCGCAGTTGTCACTAAAACAGTCCCTAATTATGCATTGGTTGTAGGGAATCCAGCTCGACAAATAGGATGGATGAGTGAATATGGAATTCGATTAGAATTTAATACTGAAGGCGAAGCAATTTGTTCAGAAAGTAAAGAGAAATATACATTGAAAAATAAAGTAGTCACAAAAGTGATCTCTGAATAATAAAAATATGGAAGGTAAAGTAAAGTTTGCAGTCATTGGCGCAGGTCATATTGGAAAACGCCATGCAGAAATGATTCGACGTGAAGAAGAATCAGAGCTAATTGCAATGATTGACGTTAGATCAAAAGAAGAATGTGGAGCTCAAGATTTTGATGTTCCCTTCTTTACAACAATAGAAGAATTAAATGATTCAGGATTAGAATACGATGTGTTAAATGTTTGTACGCCTAACGGATTACACGCAGCACAAAGTATCAAAGGTTTGGAAGCTAAAAAACACGTTGTTTGTGAAAAGCCAATGGGACTTTCAAAAGACAACTGTGAGAAAGTAATTTTTAAATCGTTACAGATGTCAAAGAATGTGTTTTGTGTCATGCAAAATAGATATTCTCCACCTTCTGAATGGCTGAAATCAATCGTAGAAAATGAAGTTATCGGTGATATTCATATGGTTCAACTGAACTGTTATTGGAATAGAGACGATAGATATTACAAAAAAGGAGGTTGGAAAGGAACTTCTGATCTAGACGGTGGAACTTTGTTCACACAATTCTCGCATTTCATTGATATAATGTATTGGCTGTTTGGAGATATTGACAATATTTCAGGGAAATTTGCTGATTTTACGCATAAGAATTCAACTGATTTTGAAGATTCAGGATTTGTGAATTTTGATTTCATCAATGGAGGAATGGGAAGTTTGAACTACTCAACTGCTGTGGCAAATCAAAACTTAGAATCTTCGCTGACGATTATAGGATCGAAAGGAAGTGTGAAAGTTGGTGGACAATATATGAATGTAGTAGAGGTTTGTAATATTCAAGATTATGAAATGCCAACTTTGAAAGAATCTAATCCCGCAAATGATTATGGACCATATAAAGGTTCGGCAGCGAATCATAATTATGTAATTAAAAATGTAATTGATACATTAAAAGGAAGAACATCGGCAACAACTAACGCTTTAGAAGGTCTAAAAGTTGTTGAAATTATTGAACGAATTTATAAAGTAAGAAATGAACAACTCGATTTATAATAAATTAATAAACAAAGAAGCTAAACTTGCAGTAGTTGGTTTAGGTTATGTAGGATTGCCAATTGCATTAGAATTTGCAAAGAAAATTTCTGTCATCGGTTTTGATATCAATCAAGAACGTGTGGATATGATGAAGAATAATATCGATCCAAGTAATGAATTAGAAGCAAGTGATTTTGAAAATAGCGATATTTCATTCACTGCAAATATTGATGACTTAAAAGATGTTGAGTTTTTTGTTGTTGCAGTGCCAACACCAATTGATGATGCTAACTTACCGAACTTAAGACCGCTTCTCGGAGCAAGTTCAACGGTAGGGAAAGTTTTAAAGAAAGGCGACTACGTTGTGTTTGAATCAACAGTGTACCCAGGGTGTACTGAAGAAGATTGCATTCCTGTTTTGGAAAAAGAATCAGGACTGAAATTTGAAGAAGATTTTAAAATTGGTTATTCTCCAGAAAGAATTAATCCAGGAGATAAAGAACATACTTTACAGAATGTAATTAAAGTTGTTTCTGGATGTTCTGATGAATCGTTGGAAGAAATTGCAAAGACTTACGAATTGGTTGTTGAAGCAGGAGTGCATAGAGCTTCTTCGATTAAAGTAGCTGAAGCAGCAAAAATTATTGAGAATACGCAAAGAGATGTAAATATCGCTTTAATCAATGAACTGTCTATTATTTTCAATAAGCTAAACATCAATACTTTTGATGTGCTTGAAGCTGCTGGGACAAAATGGAATTTCTTGAAATTCTCTCCAGGATTAGTGGGAGGGCATTGTATTGGTGTAGATCCATATTATTTAACACATAAAGCGCAACAAGCTGGTTATCATTCAAAAGTAATTACTTCTGGTCGTTATGTAAATGATTCGATGGGATTCTATATCGGAAAACAAACAGTGAAGAAAATTCTAGCCAAAGGAAAACATATTCAAGACGCAAGAGTTTTAGTCATGGGGGCAACTTTTAAAGAAGATGTAAGTGACATTAGAAATTCTAAAGTGATTGATATTATCAATGAATTGAAATCATTTCAGGTTATAGTTGACGTTATTGATCCACATGCATCTTCGGATGAAATGGAAAAAGAATACGGTGTGAAATTGATTGACAAGGCTACCAATGATTATGATGCAATAATAGTTGCTGTTAATCATAAAGAATACAAAAAAATGTCTGAAAATGATTTTCGTAATATGATGAATGATGACAAAGGAATTTTTGTTGATGTAAAAGGAATTTTTAAAGACAAAATTAAAGATTTGGAATACTGGAGTCTGTAAGGAATTTTGAATAAAGAGCAAGAAATTTTAAAAGAAAAAATGGTTTTAACTTTCAATGATAAATCAATACTTTTCATTTCTTGTTTATTATTCAATCTTTTTTAAATCTGATTTTACCCGTTAACTTATTTATATAAAATATGAATTACAAAAAAAACATATTAATTACCGGTGGTGCTGGATTTATTGGTTCTCACCTTATTCGTTTAATGGTGAGTAAGTATTCAGATTATCGAATAATCAATTTAGATAAATTAACCTACGCGGGTAATTTAAAGAACCTTGTAGATGTTGAGAATAATTCGAATTATACTTTTGAAAAAGCAGACATTTGTGACGAGAATGCTGTTCGATCTGTTTTTTCAAAATATAACATTTCAGATGTCATCCATTTGGCAGCAGAGTCTCATGTAGATAGATCAATTGAAGGACCAATGGAATTTGTAATGACAAATGTTGTTGGGACAGTGAATTTATTGCAAATTGCCAAAGATTTTTGGAAAGGAGAGGAAGGACATGTTTTTCATCACGTTTCGACGGATGAGGTGTACGGTTCACTTGGTGCAGAGGGGTTATTCGAAGAAACAACTGCGTATGACCCAAGAAGTCCATATTCTTCTTCAAAAGCTTCTTCAGATCATTTTGTAAGAGCTTTTCACCACACGTATAATTTCCCAATTAAAATCTCCAATTGTTCAAATAATTATGGAAGTCATCAGTTTCCAGAGAAATTAATTCCCCTTATGATCAATAATATTGTGCATAAAAAGCCACTTCCAATTTACGGGAAAGGGGAGAATATTAGAGATTGGCTTTGGGTAAATGATCACGCAAGTGCAATTGAAACAATTTTCCACAAGGGTAGAATTGGTGAGGCATACAATGTTGGTGGTTTGAACGAATGGACAAATATTGATTTAGTAAAGTATTTATGTAAAATTCTCGACGAGAAACTAGGACGAGGTAACGGAGATAACGAAAAACTGATCACTTATGTTCAAGATAGAGCAGGACACGATATGCGTTATGCAATTGATGCTTCTAAAATTGAAAAAGAATTGAATTGGAAACCATCTTTGGAATTTGAAGAAGGCTTAGATAAAACGGTCGATTGGTATTTGGAAAATGAAACATGGATCGATGAAGTGACCAGTGGCTCATACCAAGATTATTATGATAAAATGTACGAAAATCGTTAATGGGCCTTCTATCTAAAATATTTAAAAAGAAAGCGGAAATTCTCCCTCCTTTTGATTTGTCCTTTTTAAAAGTGGACATGCATAGCCATTTAATTCCTGGAATTGATGATGGTTCTCAATCCATGGATGAAACAATTGCAATGCTCGCAAAATTTGAAAGTTTAGGATTTAAAAAAGTAATCACAACTCCTCATATAATGAGTGATTACTATAAAAATACTCCTGAAATCATTTTGGGGAAACTCGTTGAAGTTCAAAAAACAGTTAAAGAGTTAAACCTTTCGATTGAAATTGAAGCTGCTGCAGAATATTATTTCGATGAAACACTTTTTGAAAAATTAGAAAAAAATGAAAAGCTATTAACATTTGGAGATAATTATGTTCTCTTTGAGTTTTCTTTTCATGTTGAACCTCCTCAAATTGAACGATTGTTTTTTGAACTAATAACAAAAGGTTATCAGCCTGTTTTAGCACATTTTGAGCGCTACGCATTTTTATTCAACACACCGGAAAAAGCAAAAGAATGGCGTGAAAAAGGAATTAACATTCAACTGAATTTGAATTCTCTATCAGGACATTACGGTCCCGATGTAAAAAAATGTGCAGAAATTTTGGTTGATAATGGTTGGATTGATTTTGTTGCAACGGATTGCCACCGTATTGAGCATTTGATGTTTCTAGAGAAAAATTTAAGAAATCCTTATTTTCATAAAATTGGAGAATTAAACTTGAAAAACCAACAACTTTTTAGCACGTAACACAAAGGAATTCAATAGCAAATTTTTTATGTTGAATTGATTTTTATACTTTCATACTATGAAAACAACTTGGTTTATTTTTATTGGTTTTGTTCTCTCTTTCTCTTCACTATATGCGCAGGAGTTATCACTTAAAGATGCCGTAAAAAGAGCAGGAGAATCAAATTTAGCTATCCAGTCACAAAAAAAAGCAGAAGAAATAGTTCATTATGAAACAAACGCTTCGAAACGTTTGTATTTACCTTCATTATCTTTGTTAGGAGGGTATACTCACTTGAGTAATCCATTGGAAATTGATTTATCACAAGTTCAAGGTTCTGTCATTGAAGGAATGTCAACACAGAACGTCAGTACTTTAGATCATGTTTACACGAATATTGTTGGAACACCGTTAACACAAATTGAAAAAGAGACTATTTATTTAAAGACTAAAACAACGCTTGAAAATAACTACCCAGAGTGGAATGTTGAAATTTCTCCACAAGATTATTTTACTGCGAATTTGGTTTTGAAACAACCTATTTTCTTAGGTGGATCACTTTTCAATACAGGAAGTATTGGAGAAGCGAATTATCGAAAAGCAAAAATTGTTACGGAACAAGTAAATAACAGTGTCACGCAAAAAGTAGTCAATTCTTATTTGGAAATTATTCTTTTGTCTCAAGTTGAAGAAAGTCGTAAAAGAAATCTAGAGGCTGTTGAAAAGCATCTGTTCAATGCAGAGAAATTGACTGAACAAGGTATAATCCCTGCTTATCAATTATATGGAGCAAAAGCAGCTGTATCAAAAGCAAAAGCTTTATTGAAAGTTTCAATAAATAATCGGGAGAATGGCTTGTTAACATTAAAGGTACTGTTGGACTTTCCTATGGATACTACAATTCAGTTAACTTCTACTTGGAAAGATATTATGCTTTCACCAGATAAAAAGTCAATTCAGAAAAATGTTCAAGATTATTCACCAATTCTCCGAATGAATCATGAAAATTTACACATTGCAAACAGTGCATTGAATAGCCGAAAGGCAGAATTTCTACCTACAATTTTCGCTTTGGGTGAATTACAATTATATCAGCGTAATTTACCCGTAACAACTGCTCCTTGGATGATTGGTGCTCAAATGAAATGGGATATTTTCAACGGGACAAGAACGTTTACCCGAATGAAGGCAAGTCAACTCTCTTTGCAGGAAGTTAGCTTGAATAATCAAATGGTCTCAAAAGAACTTGACTTATTGACTTCGAAACTTTATACTGATGCGATGAATGCATTTGAAATGTACCAAGCTCAAAAGAATACGGTTCTCTTAATGGATCAGGCTTTAAACGCAATTACGAAAGAGTTCAGTCACGGTTTAGTTCGGTCAGTAGAAGTTTTAGATGCTCAATCAAGCCTAGATGAAAGCCGTATTGCTGAGTCTACTTATTTATATGCTTACTATCTCGCTTTGATAGAATTGTATAAAATGGAAGGTAGATTGGATGAATTTATATCAAATTTTGAAGAATGAAAAAAATAAAATCTTTCTGGCCTTTTTTAGTGCCAATGCTTGTTTTGATTATCGCTTTAGTCTTTTGGCTAAAAAATAAAACAGCTCCTGAATCAGATTTGATAGTTGGATTAGTTGAAACTGAATATTATGATGTCGCTTCAGAAATTCCTGGGAGAATTGAGTTTGTTTTTGTTCAAGTTGGAGATACTGTGAAAAAAGGTCAATTATTGGCTCAAATGAAACCAAAAGGAGCTGAATCCATTGAAATGCAATCTAAATCAGCTGTCGATGCTGCTCAAGCTCAATTAGACCTGGTAAAGAATGGAGCAAGAGAAGGTGATATTATTTCAGCGCACAATGTTTATTTAATTGCTGAGAATCAGTTTGAATTGGCTGAAAACACATGGGAAAGAGTGAATGCTTTGTACAAAGATTCTGTTGTTTCTGAGGAAGAAAGAGATATTACCTTGTTCAAATATAAATCGGCAAAAAACGAAAAGAACATTGCTTACCAGAATTATATCATGCTTAAAAAAGGGGCAAGAGAAGAGACTATTCGAATTGCTGAAGCCATAGAAAAAGAAGCAAAAGCAAATGAAGATTTTGTAAATTCGTTAACAAACAATGTCGATATTCTTTCTCCTCATGATGGTATTATTTCAAGTCAATCTATTCATGAAGAAGAAGTAGTAATGCCTGCAGCTCCTCTTTTAACAGTGATGGATGTTGACGATTTTCACATTGTGATACATTTGCCTCAAGATAAAATGGCAAAAGTAAAAATTGGAACAATTCTAAAAGGTGTTATTCCAGGAGTCAATGATGGAGAAGAGTTTGATTTCGAAGTATATCACACAGCTGTTCAATTGGATTTTGCCGACTGGTTACCGACGAATCAGAAAGGAGATTTTGACCTCAAAACGTTTGAAATTTTTCTACGTCCAAAGGCTGAAATTGAAGGATTGATACCTGGAATGACGGTAGGTTTTTCTTTGTGAAAGAATGGCTATGATAAAGGTTTTAAAAAGAGAATTTAAACGAATTTTTAGTAAAAAGTCGTACATCGGGATATTATTCATACTTCCTGTTTTCTTATTTTTTCTTTTTCCTGCTATTTACAATAAACAAAGTATTGAAAATATTCAAATTGGAATCGTAGACCACGACAATTCTGCGTTATCAAATAAGTTGAAGAGCATGATTCATTCTTCTCACCTTGTTCAAATAAAAAAGTATTATCCTTCTGTGGAGAGCTTAAAGAGTGCATTAAATCATCAGGAAATCAATGGTGCGATTGTCATTCAAAATGGATTTGAAAATGAAATAAAGCACAACCGGAATTTTGACATTCATATGTTCAGAAGCTCAGCGAGTATGGTGTACGGTAAAATTATGTACAAAGCTTTAGCGCAAACGATTCTAACTTTAAATACTGGAATTCTTCATGAACGACTAAGAAAAGTAGGTGTAACTGAAGAAATGGCAATGAATTTAGCGAACCCTATCCGAATTCACGCTAAGTCAATGTATAATCCAAGCTATAACTATCAAAATTACCTTGTGCCCGGTTTAACCATTGTCAGTATTCAGATGATTTTAATAATGATGGGGGTTTTAATGATTAATTCAGAGAAAGAAGAAAATACTTTTGATGACTTAATTTTTGTATCGAAAAATTCAGCGTTGAATATTATTTTCGGAAAAGTTTTCACGTATTATATCATTGGTATTTTTTACTTCATCTTTTTATTTGGTATTGTTTTTCAATTCTATCGAATACCGATTGGGGGTGATTTTACACAGTATTTTGTACTCTTTTCGCTCTTTCTATTTGCGTGTTTATTTATAGCGATTGCTATTTCTTCGATTCTTTCAGAAGCTCTTACAGCTTCGGATGTTGCACTTTTTTATACGGCTCCATCATTTGTGTTCAGTGGTTTTACATTTCCTGGTTGGGCGATGCCTTGGTACGATCAGTATTATGCTTTGATTATGCCTTATACAGCATTTTTGGATGCGTATATTTTTGTCAATAATATGTCCCCGAATTGGTCAGTACTGTTCCCCTTTTTAACGCCGCTAGTTGTGTTTAGTGTCATTGGTTTTTCTTTTGCTTTCGCATTTGTGAAATTTAGTTTGATAAAAAGGAAAGGCCATGTTTAATGTAAAAAGACATATCGGACGGGAAATTTTTAGAATTTCAAAAGATTTCACATTGATTCTTTCTTTGCTCCTTGCTCCAATTTTTTATGCTTTTTTCTACGGAAGTATCTACAAAAATAAAGTAGAACAAAACGTGAAAGTGGTTGTCGTGGATCAAGATCATTCAGAATTGAGTAAAACATTGATTCGAATGTTCGACGAGAGTTCATACGTCGATGTTGAACGGGTGACAAGAGATTTTTCATTGGCAAAAAGAGCTTTCACTGAAATGGAGGTTCAAGGGATTATTTATTTTGAACCTAATTTTGAAGTGAACATTAAGAAAATGCATGGCGCAGATTTAGCGCTAATACTTAACACAAGTAAGTTTTTACCGTCCAATGACATCAAAGAAGCGGTGAGTAAAATTGTAATGACTGTTGGAGCAGGAGTTCGGATGGCATTTTTCAAGCAAATGGGGAATAACAGTGATTATTCTTTGACGATGGCACAGCCCATTCTACTAGCGGATCATTCTGTTTTTGTGGATTACACGAATTACACTGATTTTTTATTACCTGGTTTACTCTTATTGATTCTCCAGCAAACATTTTTGATTGGTTTAGCGGAAAGTATATCCAAAGAATTTGAAAAGAATACTCTTTTGGATTGGTTTAGATTAAGTGAAAATAACATTATTCGATCCATTTTTGGAAAAACATTTTTCTATTTCATCCTCTATTTTGCTTATGCCATATTCTTTTTAACAATCATTTTTCATGCCTTTGGCTTAACGAATATAGGTGGATTTGTCAGCCTGCTTATTCTTTTCAGCGTTTTCTTTGTTGTGTTAATGTTTTTGGCAAGCTTTATTGCTTCTTTTTTGAAAAAGGAAATTTATGCGTTGCAATTTTTTGCTTTTACGACTTACCCTTTTTTCTTACTTTCAGGGTACGCATGGCCAATTGAAGCATTGAATCCATTGTTGAAAATATTTTCTTATTTCATCCCCACAACGCACATGATAGATGCATATATAAAAATCATCTACGGAGGATTGAGTTGGGTAGACTGCCTTCCTCAATTAGTCAATTTATTGGTGCTAGCTCTTTTTTATGGTACGCTTGTGTATTGGAGGTATGGAATTTTTTTAAGGAAAGTTAAATGAATAGAATTATTTATTTAACTTTACCTATCCAAATTAAATAAATTTTTAGATAAAAAAATGTACTTATTAAGAATTGTTATTTTTATTTTGCTTCAAGCCTCTTGGGGATATTCTCAGTGTTTAGTTTATATAAATCCAACTGAAGACTCAATATTAACTTGTGAGAATAATGTACTAACTTTAGAGGCATTCACTTATGTATTAGATTCAGAGAATAGTTTTGATTTTAATCAAAGTACAATGCCCTTGGGTTGGTCAACAAATGTTTTATCTTTTGGTCAACAATGTATTCCAAATGCAACTGGGACGGATTACTTTTGGTCATATAATATAGCTACTGGAGGTCAATTTCCTTTTGTTTCAACAAAAGAGATAGATGTTACTCAAGGAGGGATCATTCGTTTTGATTTCATTTATGGAAATCAAAGTTCGTCAATCCCTTGTGATGGGCCAGATTTGGATAATGAAGGTGTTGAGTTGCAATATAGCCTTAATGGTGGCTCAACATGGTTAACGCTTGTTTATTTCACTCCTTCAGGTCAAATTGAAAGTGTAAACAATTATGGTTCAACTATATCTAGTTTGCCCTCAATATTTAATTTGTGGGATAATTATTCTATTTCAATACCACCTAATATCTATTCATCCTCAACAAAGTTTCGTTGGATTCAATCAAATATGTCAGGTCAAGATTATGATAATTGGGGAATAGATAATATTGAAATTTTAATAAATGACACTTCAAATTATGTTTTTAATTGGAGTAATGGTGTGTTGAATTCTTCAATAGTTTCACCTACTATTACTTCTGACTCTATGTTTGTTGTATCTGTATATGATTCCTTAGGTTTTTTTCAATGCGCTGATACATTGGTGGTTGTTTTGAATGATTTATTGGGATACGATAATGAAATTGAATTGATTTCTTCAATGCCAATAGCTGGAGATACTTTGTATTCAATTATTGATGCTTTTAATAATGGATGCTCAATTACTACTGGCGAAATAACTATGGTGATTGACACTTTTACAAGTTTTATTTCTTCATCCCCTTCGCCAACTAGTATTTTAGGAGATACTTTAACTTGGAGTTATTCAAATCTTTCATTTGATTCACCTCACTTTATAGTCGAT
>CAYLWS010000013.1:0-60440 GCA_964387525.1 uncultured Fluviicola sp. | reverse complement strand
TTACTATGTTTAACCTAGAAAATAAAAAACTTGCATTAGCTAGTTGAATCTACCCTATTATTCTGAACTTTAAAACGGTAGCTCATTTCAAAAAAAATCATTACTTTTGAAACGCAAACCTATGGCACTAACAGATATATACAAATTTTTCCGTACGCTTGAAGATGAACACATCATCCTTTCTTTTAAAGGAGATTTCTCTTCAGAACTGCTGAATGCTTTTCTGCATTTGATGGAGGCCAAAATGAATGAATTGAATATTGGTACGCAACAACGTAAAAGAGTATTGAACGTTTTAATTGAAAGTTTACAGAATCTATATCACCATATTGAATCAAATAATGAGGTTGAAATAGTCAAAATGAAAGAGACTGCACTTGTCTTAATCAAGTATTACAACGAAATTTTCACGATTCAAACAGGGAATTACATTGACAAATCATCTTTGCCTGATTTAAAAGATAAATTGAATGAAGTTAATTCCTTGAATACAGAAGAATTAAGAGGGTTGTACAAAATGAAGTTGGAGAATAATTCTAGATCTGAAAAAGGTACAGCAGGTCTTGGGTTGATTGATATCGCCCGAAAATCAAAGAATAAACTAGATTATCATTTCATTGATGTAGACAATGAATCTAGTTTTTTTTGTTTAAAAGTAATTGTTGAATAATAAAGCACAGTTGATATGAGAAAAATGAATATTGATGGATCGTCAAAAACACCACGAATTAATTTTGATGGAGAAGCAGGTGTACTCGAATTATACGGAAGATCAATTCCTGAGAATTCTGTGGAATTTTTTGAACCTTTGAATGAATGGCTTGTTGAATATAGCCACGATGCTAAAGAAGAAACGGTCATTGATATGAAATTAGAATATTTTAATACCTCTTCTTCAAAATGTATTCTTGATTTTTTCAAAAAACTAG
This sequence comes from uncultured Fluviicola sp., assembly GCA_964387525.1. GTDB lineage: Bacteria > Bacteroidota > Bacteroidia > Flavobacteriales_D > Crocinitomicaceae > UBA4466. The sequence continues at coordinate 59,511 of CAYLWS010000013.1, read as the reverse complement.
AGTCGATGAATGGTGCAGTGACAAATGTAAAAGTTAACTGGTATTATGAAACGGATGATGAAGACATGGCAGAAGCAGGTGAAGATTATGAAGCAATTGTTGACCTTCCTTTCAAATTAATTGAAGTTGAAGAGATTTAGTCAATGTTAAAAATTGGAATAACTGGAGGAATTGGTTCTGGAAAGAGCTTTGTTTCAAAGATCATTGAGTCTTTCGGATACCCCATTTTTTATTCTGACGCTGCTGCAAAAGAAATTATATCAACAAATCAACACGCAAAAGAACACTTAATTGCTCTGTTTGGAGAAAAAGTATTCAAAGAGAATGTATTGGACAGAGCATTCTTAGCCAATATTATTTTTAACGATGAAAATGCGTTGCAAAAAGTAAATAAACTGATCCATCCTTTGGTTCGTTTAAGCTTTGAAGAATTCTCACTACAACAAAAATCTTCCCTTGTTTTCAATGAAGCAGCTATTCTTTTTGAATCTGGTGGGGCGAGTCAGTTTGATAAAATAATTCTTGTTCAAGCTCCTGAAAAACTTCGCATTGAAAGAGTGATGAAAAGAGATCATACTACAGAAAAAGAAGTTCTATCCCGTATACAAAAACAGTGGTCGGATGAACAAAAAAAGAAAGGATCAAGTTTTGTGATTCACAACGATGAAAAACAACCACTTTTGATTCAAATTGAGAAAGTTTTAAAAGAAATAAATCTTGGCTGAAAAAGCGGAAAAGGATAGTTTCTAGATATTCTAAAACTAAAATCTCATAATCCCAATTTTCTCTTTTCTTCCCCAAATAGAATACAAAATCATTTCATTTGTACGGTAATTTACGCTAAATAGCCTAGGAACGGCTAATGCTCCAATTTCTTCTCTGTCGAAAAAAGTTCTTCGATTAACTTCACCAGTTGTAAGGTCTACTCCAGCGATGGCAACTGTATTTCTTTTGCGAGAGTACGTCGCAGTGTACACATCATCTTCATCGATGAAATTCCCATCAGGAGTGTAATTGGAAAGGTTATCATTAAAAATAAAGTAAATCTGATTATTGGCCACAAAACTTACAAAGCTACTGTAGGAGCCTTCGTCGTTTACTGAAGCTTGACTTTTTTTAACTTTTTTGACCCAGGAAAAAGAACCTTGTTGGTCTATTTTAAAAACAATAATGTCATTGTAATAATAGTAATAAGTTTGGGTTGACGTTCCTAAGCGATAGTCTGTGTCAGATTGTACGCGAATGTAGAATTGTTCCATCGTACCAATGATGCTTCCGTCGCTTAGAACGGTTATTTCTTTCATCCTATAATTGTATAACTGCGGTGTAACACCTTTTCCCTTTTCTTCTTTCTTAGCTGCTTTTTTCTTTTCACGTTCACTCCAGTCTTGTGTAACAAAAGATTCATCAAATTTTTGAAAACCTTCGTTAACGACCTCTCCATTTTTAAGATTGATGCGTTGGTAAAAAATACCTAAGACGCCTTGTTGTTCTTTTTCGCCATAAATTCCCGTAATTGTAAGAATGTCTTCAGCGTTTGAGGATAAAGTCATCGCTTCTACTCTCTTTTCTTTCAAATCAAGAATGAAATCATCTAATCCATCTTCATTGATGTGAAAAATGTGAAGAGCTTTATAATCATATTCTGCTTTGAATGATTTTGAATCTGCTTTTTCTTCATATTCAGTCAGTGCGAGGAAATAATCTCCTTTATTTGAAATATGATGAGAATGAATAGTAGATAGTTTGGGGTGAAAAGGAAGTGGATACTCTCCATCGTTGACAATGTTTAAATCTTTGTCGTAGATTTTGAAACCGTAAATATCATTTTCATCTTTCTTTCCTGGAATCTCCCAAACAACACCCAAAAGTTTTTTGTTAGGGGATTGAATAATGTCATAAAAACCTTTTTTCCGGCTTTTGTCTAGGTCGAAAGATGCAATTCTTTGGGGTTCTTCATTCGGTTCTAGATTGTCGTCAAAAGATTGGATAAATAAATGATTTTGATTGTCACGTTTATCGGAAAGAAAAACGACAAATTGTCCATTAATAACTCTAGCTCCTTCGAAATTAGCAATACTATTTTCAGCAACAAGTTTTATTTTTTTCTTTGCAACAATTTCAAATCCAACATGTTTTGATACTTGGTAACTTCCTAGAATATTTCCACCAGCCCAACGAAGGGCGTAGAATTCATTTTTCTTATTGGGAATAAGGTAAATGATTTGACCAGAAGCTCGTTCCAACTCTCCCCATTCTATTGAAAAATCTTGAGCATACGAAGATGCATTTAGAAATAACAAAAAGAATAGAGAAAATAGAATTTTCATTGAATATATTTGTTCGTTTGTATCAGAAATTGAACCAAATTATGGAACCAATTGTATCCCCGTGTAATTTTGAGGTGTAATTTCTTTCAGTTCATCTTTCAATTCTGTTGAAATAGGTAATGTATCAACGAATTCATGCACGGTTTGTTTTGTTACCGCTTCATTTTTTCGTGTTAAACCTTTCAAAGCTTCGTATGGTTTAGGAAAACCTTCACGTCGAAGAATAGTCTGAATTGCTTCAGCAACAACTGCCCAATTTTTTTCTAAATCAGCATCAAATGCTTTTTCGTTCAGTAATAATTTCTCTAAACCTTTCAATGTTGATTTGAATGCAATAAATGTATGTGCCAATGGCATTCCAATTGTTCTTAAGACAGTCGAATCTGTTAAATCTCTTTGCAATCTTGAAACGGGTAATTTTGCAGAAAGATGTTCATATAAAGCGTTTGCAATTCCAATATTTCCTTCTGAATTTTCAAAATCAATTGGATTAACTTTATGTGGCATCGCAGAAGATCCTACTTCACCTTCTTTTAATTTTTGTTTGAAATATTCCATTGAGATATACGTCCACATATCACGGTCTAAGTCCATTACGATTGTATTGATTCTCTTTAATACATCAAATAATGCAGCAATATTATCGTAATGTTCAATCTGAGTTGTTGTTTGAGAACGATCTAATCCTAGAATGTTATTTACAAAATTGTTTGCAAAAGCAACCCAATCTTCATTTTTAAAAGCGACATGGTGTGCGTTTAAATTTCCTGTTGCTCCACCAAATTTTGCGGAAAAAGGAAGTGCAACCAATTGTTTGCGTTGTATTTTTAAACGTTCAACAAAAACATAAATCTCTTTTCCTAAACGGGTAGGAGAAGCTGGTTGACCATGTGTTTTCGCAAGCATTGGAATGTTCTTCCAATCTTGACTGTATTTCTCTAAAGTAGCGATAACTTGATCTAAAAGAGGCAAATATTCGTTTTTAATAGCGTCTCTTAATGAAAGCGGAATCGAAGTGTTGTTAATGTCTTGAGAAGTTAATCCAAAATGAACAAATTCTAAATGTTTCTCCAGACCTAATTTCGTCATTTGATCTTTAACAAAGTATTCAACTGCTTTCACATCGTGATTGGTTGTTTTTTCAATGTTTTTAATCCATAAAGCATCTTCTTCTGAAAAATCAGTGCAAATTGCACGCAATTCAGCATACTTCTCTTTAGGGAAATCTTCCAAAGCTTTTACGCCAGATTCAACCATTGCAATGAAATATTCCACCTCAACAATTACACGGTATTTAATTAAACCAAACTCAGAAAAATAAGTTTGCAATTCGTTTGTTTTACTTTGGTATCGACCATCAATAGGAGAAATGGCTGTTAAGCTGCTAAATTTCATGTTTCTTTGTTTAAAAATCAGATGCAAAGATACAAAAAGTCATGTTATTAAATCGTTTTACTTCTTGTCATCTAAAAAAAGAAACGATCTCTTCTCAATTTTTAAATATAATTCTTATTTTAGTCATTAAAATTTCTATTATGCTAAAGAATGTATTGATTGTTTTTGTTTTTACTTTTTTATTCTTTTCATGTAAAAAAGATTATACATGTGAATGCATACAAACGGATAGTGATGGGGATTCAGGACCTCCGATTACTTTTGTAATTCACGATACAAAAAACAAAGCAGAAACAAAGTGTGAAAATCAAATTACCATTGAAGATCTTTATCCTGAGGCAGAAAGTTCTACAAATTGCCAGTTAAAATAAATCTAATTTTTTATATACGGTATTCTGCTCTTCAATTGGTTGATTGGCTTCTCAAAATATTTCCAAGAAAGGTGTGAGAGAAGAACTGTAACGAAAAAGAACAGAATAAATTCAGCATATTTATTTGAAATACTCAGTCCAATTTTCAACGAAACATATTCGTATAGTTTAGGGATAAAAACGTGAAATACATATAATCCGTAAGAAATTTGCCCTCCATACCGAATAAAACGATTCTCCAAAATTATTTTTACACCATATTTATAACCGTTGAAAAAAGCTTTCAAGATTATAAAAAATGAAAGAATAGAAAAAAAGAATTCATCCAAAATTTCTTTCATCCATTGAATTTGAAAATAACGATGAATGATGAGTTGAATTAAATAAAAACTAATAATTGCAATCAACCATTTTGAATGAGAGAGCTTAGCTAAAACTGCTTTGTGGTATATAGAGATGTAAGCCAATAAAGCGCCAATCCCTAGTGAATGCATTGAACTTAAAGTGCTGTATGAAATCGACATCCAATGTGCATCATTTGAAAAAAGTATTGCTCTGTAAATAATCGCAGCAACAATTGTTGTAATTATAAGGTAGAATGTAGCTTTTTTTCTAATGAAAAGCAGTAGAATGGGCCAGAAAAGATAAAACTGCTCCTCAACAGCCAATGACCAAAAATGATTGAAAGATCCTATGTAAGATTGATGAATACTCTGGTAGATATTTGATGTGTAGGTGAAAAGCCATGGAGAAATTAATCGCGTGTTTTCAAAGTTGAGTATAAAAAGGAATAGAATTAATGCGTAATACAACGGAAATATTCTTAAAAATCTACGTTTATAGAATTGTAGAATTAATTGAGACTTATTGAGGTTTAATTCAGTGTACCGGTCTTTGTAAGTCAATAAAATTCGGGTAATTAAAAAACCACTCAGTACAAAAAATAAAATTACTCCATGGCCAAAAGGGATTGCTTTTACGATAGGATTACCCCATTGCCATTGTAGCCAATGGGCAATCATGACCATCAATACAGCAAAAAAACGTAAACCATCAAGTTGGATAAAATATGTCTCTTTCTTCATTCGAACTCTAAAAGTAATTCAATCCTTGAAATAATAACGCTTGAGCTGTTGTTTTTTGAGTTTGAGAATTCATATCTTTGACTTCAATTATATTGAATATTCTATGTTGGCATTTTTTAAAAGTTTCTTTTTTGGTATTCGCGCTTATTTTAAAGCGGTGAAATTTATCGTGGAGAATAAAATGTACTGGTATTTGATTATTCCAGCAATTCTAATGTTGGTTATTTATAAAGTAGGTGCAGTAATCAAGCACAGATATGTTCATACTTCTTCCGGAAATATGAATGAAATTATCTGGTCGATGATATACGTGTTGTTAGAGATTTCTATCGCCATTTTATTGATGAAGTTCGCTAAATATTTAGTTGTAGTCATTCTTTCCCCGCTGATTTCTCACCTGAGTATGAAAACAGAGAAAATTTTGACAGGGAATACTTATCCATTTAGTTTTAAGCAATTGATCCATGATATCAAAAGAGCGATGAGAATTGTTGTGCGAAATCTAATGTGGGAATATTTCTTCTTTGTCATCATTTTTATTGTATCTCTTTTAGGGTGGGAAGATCCAAAATCGGCTCCTATTTTTTACCTGACTTTTTTGATTGGGTTTTTCTATTATGGTTTTGCCTTTATTGATTATATCAACGAAAGAAGAAGGTTAGATATCAATCAGAGTATTATTTTTATTCGAAAGAATAGAGGATTGGCTGTTGCGATAGGAAGTGTGTATTCACTTTTAATTCTTGTCCCTGTTGATATCGGTGCTTTGTTTGATTGGTCCGATTTTTCAACCGATAAATGGGGGACAATAGCTCAATTTTCACTGCATTTATTTTTATGGTTTTGTGCTTCAACAGCTCCAATACTTGCAATTGTTGCTGCAACCATTGCAATGAACGATCTTGTAGACCTCAGTCAGAATAAATATTCCAATAAAAAAGAAGAAGAAGAGATGTAATTCGAAGATAAATTTTATATTTATTCTTTTTTAGCATAACTTTTGTATCTCAACCAAAAAAAAACAATGATGAAACTAATATACGCTTTAACTTTCTTACTACTATCAACTTCGGCTTTTGCGAATCATTTTACTGTAATTCCACCGGACTCTACAACAAGTGTCGTTGATAAATCAGCTTCAATTTATTTAATAGAAGAAGGGCGTACACTTTTTTCACATGGACAAACAAAAGGTGCTTTGATTAAATTTAGAGAGGCGGCAAACAAAGATCAAAATAGCTGGAAAGCAAATTTCTGGATTGCTCAATGTCATTATCGATTGAATAATTATGGTTATGCATTGAAGTATGCATCAAAATCAAAATCAATTAATACGGATAAAGTAGATGATGAAATATATTTTCTCCTTGCAGAAACCTACCATCGTTTAGGGAAAGTTGATACAGCTTTAATTAACTACGAAATAGCAAAAGATAGATTGTCGAAAGCGAGGTCAAAAACACTTTCTGTAGACTTACACATTGAAGAATGTAAATTTGCACAAGAACAGATTCAAAATGGCGAAAAATACACTAAAGTTCGTTTGGCGGGTGAAATTAATTCTGGGTTTGATGACTACGGAGCAATCTTGGTTGAAGCAGGAAAAGTAATCTATTTCACTTCTCGAAGAAGTAACACAACAGGTGGAGGAGTTAATCCAGATGATGAACGTTATTTTGAAGATGTGTATAAAGTAACATGGGATGAAGATGCTAAAGAATGGACGAACATCACGAATAAATTAGGGAAAATTAATTCAAATGGTTTTGATGCACTTAATTATATTTCCCCTGATGGACTTTGGGCAATTATGACCTTGAATTCGACAGCATCTGAAGACAAGAAAACAACCAATGGTTCAGATATCTGTGAAATCAAAATGAGTAATAAAGGTGTTTGGAATTCTCCACGAATCATCAACAACAAATCAATCAATACATCTTACTTCGAAGGGTCAGCTACGTTAACTGCCGACGGAAATACAATGTATTTTGTTACGGATAGAAAAGGTTTGAAAAGTTCAACAGATATATATGTTGTGCATAGAGAAGGGAAAAAATGGGGTACAGCGAAACCGTTACCGTTTACGATTAATACAAAAGGTCGAGAAACAACACCTTTCATCTCTGCTGACGGAAGGTATTTATTTTTCAGCTCTAACGGTCATGTTGGACTTGGTGGAATGGATGTTTATGTTGTTGAGAATCTCGGAGATTCATGGGGAGAACCAATCAATCTTGGCTATGGTATTAATACTGTAAATAACGATACGCATTTTTCTTTCAATCAAGATTTATTGATTGCTTTTGTATCTAGTTTTGAAATCATAGGTAAAAAAGCAAGTATCGATATTTATCAAATTGACATGAAGAGTTTTTCTATGCCTAAACAATAAAAGCTTTATGGAAGGAAAAACAGTAAAGTCTTCTCAAACAACAATTACGGAATTAATGATTCCTTCTTATGCTAATTTTGGAGGAAAAGTTCACGGGGGGATTCTCCTCGGATTAATGGATAAAGTTGCCTACGTTGTTGCTTCAAAACATTCTGGAGATTATTGTGTTACTGTTTCTGTTGATGGCGTAGAATTCAAAGAGCCTGTTGAAGTTGGGGATTTAATCTCTCTTGCTGCATCAATTAACTATGTTGGTAATTCATCCATGATAATCGGAATTAGAATTACCTCTTTGAAACCTAAAACAGGCGAGGAAAAGCACACCAATTCATGTTATTTTACAATGGTTGCCAAAGATGAAAATGGAAAAGTAACCACTGTTCCTCAGCTAATTTTAGAAGAAGAAATCGAAGTGAGACGATTCTGTGATGCGAAAAAATTACGCGCACTTCGCTTTGAAATAAAGAAAATGCTCAACAGAGAAGTTAAAGATTTAACCTTCGATGAAATGAAAACAATGATTTCAGAAAATCGTTGTTTGATTAAAATTTAATTCCTTCCTTGAGAAAATAACTTACTGATTTATATCATGTAATTATAAAATTAATCTCATTTGTTTTATATTTCTTCGATTATACTTTTACATCATATTAATGAAACGATTGGCTTCAATAATTGAAGAGCAACCATTTTGAGATAATTGGTTAATCCTGTCGTTTAATTCAAAACTTATATGAAAAGTATTTCTAACAAATTATTATTAACTGGGATTGCAGGAATTATTTCAATCTCATCGTTTGGTCAATTGACATTTGATGGTGAATATAGACCAAGAGCAGAGTATCGACATGGATATAAAGTTGATGCAGATACAAATCAAGCAAGTGCGTTTCATATTAGTCAAAGAGCAAGACTGAATGTTGGCTATAAAGTAGATGATTACGAGTTCTGCATATCTGTACAGGATGTTAGAGTTTGGGGAGCGAACCCTCAATTAAATGTTTCTGACGGTTTTTTATCCGTTCATCAAGCGTGGGGAAAAATTAATTTTAATAAAAATTTAGGTTTAAAATTAGGACGCCAAGAAATTATTCTTGATGACCACCGTATATTTGGGAACGTTGGCTGGACGCAACAAGCAAGAAGTCATGATGCTGCAGTTATACAATATGAGAAAGGTAAAATGAAATTGCATGTCGGTTTGGCTTTTAATCAAACGACTAATAAATTAGGTGCTCTTTCTGGTGTTGACTATATGCTTGCAAAAAGTTATAGAGATATGCATTATGCATGGTTCAATTATAAGGTAAGTGATAAAATTACAACAAGTCTTTTGTTTTTGAATCTAGGGAATCAGTCTTTTGATACATTGGCATCAGGTGTTCAGAATGATGCAATGTATTACACTCAAACATTGGGTACACATACGAAATTTAACTTTGGAAAGTTGAAAATGGTGTTCAATGGGTTTTATCAAATGGGATCACCTCAAAAAACCTTAACAAAGCACCAAGATAAATTGTCAGCTTACTTAATTGGTTTGGAAGCAAATTATGCAGTAACTGAAAAATTTAAATTAGGACTTGGTTTTGAAATGCAATCTGGTCAAAGTCAAACGGATACAACTAGTTCGTATGTGAAAACAAATCATGCATTTACACCTTTCTTCGGAACAAATCATAAATTTAACGGATTAATGGATTATTTTTATGTAGGAAGTGGACATCAAAATGTAGGGCTGAATGATGCTTATTTGAAAATAGGGTATAAACTGAAAAAAGTTACCTTAGGATTGAATACACATATTTTCTTAGCAGGAAATGAAGTGATGGATCAAGTTGAGTTTGCTAATTCTGGTGAGTACAAAGCTATGAGTTCATTTTTAGGAACTGAATTTGATTTTTCAATCGGATTTAAAATTAACCCAAGTGTATCTGTGAAAATGGGGTATTCTCACATGTTAGCTTCTGAAACTCTCGCTACATTGAAAGGTGTGACTTATACTTCAGGACCTGATCTTGGTAAAGGAAGAACAGATCAAATTAATAATTGGGCTTATACAATGATTGTGATAAAACCTAATTTCTTGAAAAAGAAAGATTAAATAGTTATTCTTTAAAGATGTTTTAATACATCTTTTGTTTTAGGGTCGTCAAGAAATTGGCGGCTTTTTTTTTGTTTATGAGATTTTTGTAAATGGATATTTTATATTTGCATTATGCAACGGTATTTTATCGAACTTTCATACAATGGTACAGATTATTTTGGGTGGCAACGTCAACCAAAAGAAATTTCTGTACAAGAAGTTATTGAAGATGTCTTGACAAAACTACACTCTAATCATCCGATTAAAGTTGTAGGTTGTGGGAGAACGGACACAGGAGTTCATGCAAAACATTTTATCCTCCATGTTGATATCGATCTGAAAATGAAAGAGAGTGAACTGGTCCGGAAAATGAATATGATGTTGCCTTCATCTGTGGCAATTCACAACGTATTCAAAGTTACTTTTGACGATCATGCTCGATTTAGCGCGAGCTCTAGGACATATCGTTATTTTTTAAACAACGCTAAAAATCCTTTCTTAACCGATCAAAGTTGGTATTATAAAAAAGAATTGAATCTTGATAAAATGAATGAAGCAGCTCAAATGTTATTGGGTGAACAAGATTTTACGTCACTTTCTAAAGTTAATACAGATACATTTACAAATATATGTACCATTGAGAAAGCTGAATGGGTTCGAGTGAATGAGAGTGAAATTTATTTTGAAATTACGGCCAATCGATTCTTAAGAAACATGGTTCGGGCAGCTGTAGGGACCCTCATTGATGTTGGAGCAGGTAAAATCAGTCCTGAAGAAATGAAAATTATTCTTGCAAAAAAAGACAGACAGGCTGCATCAATTTCTGTTCCAGCTGGAGGATTGTTTTTATGGAAAATTATGTATTGATATAAAGATTAGTATTCTTCTATATTTGAAAGTTTTTTATCAAAATGACAAATTACGATTCTTTTTTTACGAAATAGAACCGTAAACAAATATTTTTTATGCTGTAAAAGTCAATGTTTTTAAAGGGTTCGAGTATTTTAAATTTTTATGTGACAAAGGTCACATAAAATGGAAATAATTATCAATTTTTAAACATTTGATTATCTATAGATTTGTCTAAAAATAACTAAGACAAATGAAAAATTTAAACAAATCAAAATTATTCTTCTCTGTGATTACAGTTGCGATGATGGCATCATGTGTAAGCAAAGAAGAAGGTGTGAAAACAAAATCACACGTAGACAGTTCTTCTATCGTGGTAGATGGGGAATTGATCGCAGAGTTAACGTCACCACCAATGGTGCCGAAATCAGTTGGTGACAGATCTGCAAAAAAATTAATTGTTGACATGGAAATTCTTGAACAAGAAGGAACCATGACTGACGGAGTGAAGTATGTTTACTGGACTTTTGGAGGGTCAGTACCAGGATCTTTTATTAGAACAAGAGTTGGGGATGAAGTAGAGTTTACTTTAAAAAATCATCCAGACAATAAACTTCCTCATAATATCGATTTACATGCTGTTACTGGAGCTGGTGGTGGAGCCGCTTCCTCTTTTGTAGCACCGGGTCATGAGGTTACTTTTTCATTCAAAACACTTAATCCAGGGTTATATGTTTACCATTGTGCAACTGCTCCTGTAGGGATGCATATTGCGAATGGTATGTATGGATTGATTTTGGTTGAGCCAGAGGGTGGTTTACCAAAAGTTGATAAAGAGTACTATATTATGCAAGGTGACTTCTATACAAAAGGTGCAAACGGTCAACCAGGTTTACAACCATTTGATATGGAAAAAGCAGTTAATGAAGATGCTGACTATGTTGTTTTCAACGGAAAAGTTGGTGCATTAACAGGAGACAATGCTATTACAGCTAAAGTTGGAGAAACAGTTCGTTTGTACGTTGGTAACGGTGGACCAAACTTAGTTTCTTCTTTTCATGTTATTGGTGAGATATTTGACAGAGTTAATATTGAAGGTGGTTCAGCAATAAACGAAAATGTTCAAACTACATTAATCCCAGCAGGTGGAGCAGCAATTGTTGAATTCAAAGTGGATGTACCCGGTACTTTTATCATTGTTGATCATTCTATTTTTAGAGCATTTAATAAAGGTGCATTAGGTATGTTGAAAGTTGAAGGTGAAGAGAATAAAAAACTTTACTCTGGTAAACAAATTGAAGGAATCTACAATCCAGAAGGTGGTAGAATCGTTGGGACAGATGATGCTCCAGCAGCTCCAAAAGCTTCTTCTAGAGCAGAGAGAATTAGTTTTGGAAAACAATTGTACTCTCAAACATGTTTTGCTTGTCACCAAGCTGAAGGTCAAGGAATACCAGGTGCATTTCCTCCATTAGCAAAATCTGATTATTTGAATGAGGATATTTCAAGAGCAATTAACATTATTCTTCACGGTAAAAAAGGAGAAATTACTGTCAATGGCGAGAAATACAATTCTGTAATGACTCCTCAAACTTTAACGGATGAAGAAATTGCAAATGTGTTAACTTACATTTATAATTCTTGGGGAAATAGTGCAGTTGAAGTTACTCCTTCTGATGTACAAAAAGTTAAATCTGGTCATTAATAATGAAGCTAAAATTCATATTTATACTTTTCTTATTGATTCCATTTATTGGAATTAACCAAGAAAAAACAGAAATGAAATTAATCAATAGGGGAGCATTTGTTCCCCTATATGGTTCCGATTCATTGGGTGTTTATGTTCCAGATTTTCTGTTAGATACCTATCCTGTTACAAACCAACAATATGTAGAGTTTGTTAAAAACAATCCTAAATGGAGAAGGTCTCAGGTTTTAAGATTGTTTGCAGATGAGTCATATTTGAACAGTTGGAAAAATGATTTGTCTCTTGGGGCAAATATGAAATTGAATAGCCCGATCACGAATGTTTCATGGTATGCAGCTAAAGATTATTGTGCATGTCAAGGCAAAAGACTTCCTTCAATTGATGAATGGGAATATGCTGCAATGGCAAGTGAGAAAAAACAGAATGCTCAAGCTGACAGTGCTTTTAACCAAAGAATTATTGAGAGTTATGAAATGCCTAAAACTTACCTCAATGAAGTAGGTCAATCATTTAAAAACTACTACGGTATTTATGACTTACATGGATTAGTTTGGGAATGGACAAGTGATTTTAATTCGGTGCTAATTTCAGGAGAATCAAGGCAAGATAAAGATACCGAAAAAAACTTATTTTGTGGGAGTGCTGCAATAAATGCATCAAACTTAATGGATTACGCTGCTTTTATGCGCTACGCATTCAGAGGGGCAATCAAAGCTAATTACAACATCAGAACACTCGGTTTTAGATGTGCTAAAAATGTTAAATTATGAAATCAACAATATTATTTTATCTCCTATTCTCTACTTTATTAAGTAGTGCATTATTTCTAAATTCATGTACTGAAGAAACTCATGTAAATGAAGATGCTCCTCTCTATATCTGCCCGATGGATTGTGAAGATGGAAAAAAATACCAAGAGGATAGTGGCTGTCCTGTTTGTGGGATGCATTTGAAAATAGAAGAAAAAAGTTCAAAAATCAAAGAAGAAAATCTAGGGATTCCAAGTGCTTCTATTTTTAACTTGAGTTCTAAATGGAAAACGCAGAATGATGAGACTATAGAATTAAAAGAACTGAAAGGGGATGTTTTGGTCGTTGTTATGATCTATACATCATGCAAAGCTGCGTGTCCAAGGTTAGTTGCTGATATGAGAAATATTCAGCGCAAAGTAGATAACAAAGAGGTAAAGTATGTTCTTGTCAGTATAGATCCAACTGTTGATACTCCTAAACGATTGAAAGAATTTGCTATCGAAAATGAAATGGACAATGATCAATGGGTCTTTTTACAAGGGAAAATTGATGATGTTAGAGAGTTTTCAAATGTATTGGCTGTTAAATACAAACAAATATCTCCACTTGATTTTTCACATTCAAATATTATAAGTGTATTTGACAAAAGTGGTGTCTTGCAATACCAACAAGAGGGTTTAGGTGTTAGCAATGAAATTACAGTTTCTAAAATAATTGAATTAACAGAATAGCTTTCATTAATATAGCTAAGGGAGAATTATTATGTAATGTGAACTGGTTTAGCTAATTCAATTTATTCCTTAATTTTATTTCCTTCTTTATTGATGTAAAACCATTCGTTAGAAATAATTGTAGAATGGCATTCCTGTTTGTCGATAACTTTTTTTGCGGTAAATGTTACTTTTGCTTTTCCGTTTTTAAATGGCCAAGCATAGTCGTATATACACGGAATAATTATTTGTCCATAATGGTTTGAAAACCCCATTTTTCCATTTCTTAAAACACGTGATAATCCTTGCTCAAAATAATCAGGACCATTGTCATATTTTACAATATCATAAAGAATATTTTGATTTTGGTCTATTGAAATACACCTTCCATAGATGCTGTCTTTAGAATATTCTATCACATTAGCGTAATGTATTAATGTGTCAGTTCCTAAATAAGCATACTTCCCAAATGGAATAATTACGTCCCCTTTTAGGTTCATGTAGGCTACTTTAACTCCATATTGAAGAAATTCTTCATCAGTAAAAGCAATTAAAATTTCTGAAGGGACGCTGTCTGTTAATGATTTATTGAAATATTGATAGCTTGAACCTTCTTGTTCAGTATTTTGACCATATGAGAATACAGTCAAAAGGTTAAAAAATAAAAATAATGAAAAGTTTAAATTCATTTCTTTTAAATCATAGCTGTTTAAGATGTTGTTCGCTATTTTTATTAAAAAAATGCAAAGTATCTTTATTCAAACTTCGGTATAATCGCATCAGTAATAAAAATGAATCACTCATAACAGAGCTACTCCACAATCAAAATATAGTTATTCTTCTTCCCTTTTCCGAGCAATAAATATTTATCATTAATCAAGATGTCTTCAGTGATTATAAATTGGTCGTTTACCTTTTCTTTATTCACAGAAATAGAATTTCCTTTCAATTCTCTTCTTGCTTCACCGTTTGATTTTAAAAAACCTGTTTTCGCAGAAAGTGCATCGATAATTCCAAGTCCATTTTTAACATCTTCACGTGAAACCGTAGCCTGTGCAACTCCGCTAAAAACAGCAAAGAAATCTTTTTCAGACAATGTTTTTAGATCATCAGCCGTAGATTTACCAAAAAGTATTTTAGTTGCAGCAATAGCAATGTTTAAAGCATCTTCGCCATGAGTTCTTGTCGTGATATCTTCTGCAACTGCTTTCTGAAGTAACCTTAAATGTGGCGCTTCTTGATGTTCTGCAATGATAGAGTCAATTTCCTCTTTAGATTTAAGTGTGAAAATTTTAATGTAATTCTCTGCATCTGCATCACTCGCATTGAACCAATATTGGTAAAATTCAAAAGGAGATGTTTTTTCTGGATCCAACCAAACACTTCCGCCAGCAGTTTTTCCGAACTTCGTTCCGTCGGCTTTTCGAATTAAAGGCGTTGTAACAGCGTAAGCTTCTCCGCCTCCTTTTCTTCGAATTAATTCTGTACCCGTAACAATATTTCCCCACTGATCTGATCCTCCTAGTTGTAGAATACAGTCTTTATTTTTGTTCAAATAATAAAAGTCGTAGCCTTGAACCAATTGATAAGAGAACTCTGTGAAAGACATTCCCGTTTCTAACCGAGATTTTACAGAATCTTTGGCCAACATATAGTTCACCGAAATGTGTTTCCCAATATCACGGATAAAGTCTAAGAAATTAAAATCTTTGAACCAATCGTAATTATTCACCATTTCTGCAGAATTCTCACCACAATCAAAGTTAAGAAAACGTTCCAATTGTTTTTTTACACAAGCAACATTGTGGTCCAATGTTTTAGCATCCAAAAGATTTCTTTCTTGAGATTTCCCTGAAGGATCTCCAACCATACCTGTTGCACCACCAATCAAAGCGAAAGGCTTATGTCCTGCACGTTGAAAATGAGTCAACGTCATAATTTGAACCAAATGTCCAATGTGTAATGAGTCAGCAGTCGGATCAAATCCAATGTAACCAGCAGACACTTTTTTTAACAATGCTTCTTCTGTTCCGGGCATCATATCGTGGATCATTCCTCTCCACTGTAATTCTTTGATAAAATTTTCAGGCATATCTTAACTTTTCGTCAGATTTTTAAATACTTCTTCGAGCGATTTCTCCTCTTTTTTCAATGTCAATGTCAGTAAATGATTTTCTTGTGCAAATTGTGCAATTTTCTTTCTCAAATCAGTGGATTCTGTAGACTCAATCAGCCAACCTTCATTCACTTTTTCAATTTTACTAACACCCTTTATCTTGTGCAATTGATTCTTAGAAACCGTTCCATCGAATTCCGCGTAAACGGTTTGAATGGACAAGTCAAGACCAATTGTACTTGCTTTATCATCGGCGACAATTTCTCCTTTATTGATAATCACAACACGGTCACAAATTGCCTCAACTTCCTGCATAATATGCGTAGAAAGCATCACTGTTTTTTCTTTTCCAATAGATTTAATTAGTTCTCTAATTTCAACCAATTGATTTGGATCTAATCCAGAAGTTGGCTCATCCAAAATTAAAACTTCTGGGTCGTGGATAATTGCTTGCGCTAATCCAACTCTTTGACGATATCCTTTGGATAAAGCCCCAATTCTCTTATTCTGTTCGATGTCTAATCCAACTTTCTTTACCATGTCAGAAACGTGGTCTTTTACATCCGAAATCTTATAGATTTTAGCAACAAACTCTAAGTATTCTTTCACGTACATGTCTAAATACAAAGGATTATGCTCTGGAAGATAACCAATAACTTGTCGTGTATTTAAGGAGTCAACCGTTACAGGCATCCCGCAAACTGAAACTTCTCCCGCTGATGCAGAAATGTATCCAGTAAGAACCTTCATTGTTGTAGATTTTCCAGCGCCATTTGGACCTAGAAAACCAACAATTTCGCCTTTGTTGACTTTGAAAGAAATGTCCTTCACCGCAGCTTGCTCTCCGTAATACTTAAATAGATTCTTGACCTCTATTGACATTTGATTAATTTTTAGGCGAATTTAATGAAAAAATATGGAGAATGAACAAAAGATAGGAAGATGAGTGAGGAATATAGGTTTGTTTTTAGTTTATGATTTATCCTCCCCCTTTGGAGGGGATTAAGGGGGAGGACCTTTTAAAATGGGAGTAAGCAAACCAAAATTCTAAAATTCTAATTATCTTTACCCCAATGCAAAAAAAAGGAGTCGTTTTAAAGTCAACAGGGAAGTGGTATATCGTCGAATTAGCGGATGGTTCAATTGTTAATTGTCGCATCCGTGGAAAAATGCGGTTGGAAGGAATAAAATCAACCAATCCTATTTCTGTCGGTGATGTTGTTCTTTTGAATGATACAATCGATGAAGAAGGGAATAGATTGATTGAAGATTTTGAACCTCGAAAGAATTACATTGTCCGTAAATCGACGAATTTAAGTAAGCAGAAACAGATTTTAGCAGCGAATATTGACAGAGCATATTTGTTGGTGACTATTCATTCTCCAGTTACACACCTTGCCTTTATTGATCGCTTTCTCGTTTCTGCAGAATCGTTCCGTATTCCTACTACACTTTTATTCAATAAAATCGATGCGTATTCTGAAGAAGAACTCGAATACGTGGATGCATTGATTGATATGTATGGGAGAATAGGTTATCCAGGGTTTAAAATTTCTGCCGTAAATAAGGAGAATATTGATTTCTTGAAAGACGAAATAAAAGGGAAACAAGTCATGATTTCTGGGCACAGTGGTGTCGGGAAAAGTACTTTGGTGAATGCGCTAGATGCTTCAATGACAATTAAAACCAACGCTATTTCGGATGCACACAATCAAGGAAAACATACCACAACTTTTGCTGAAATGCATAAATTAGAATCGGGGGGGTACATTATCGATACACCTGGAATTCGTGCTTTTGGAATTGTTGATTTGGATAAAGCAGTTTTGTCGCATTATTTTCCTGAAATGAGGGCTTTAATGAGCGAATGTAAGTTCAATAATTGTTTACACATGAACGAACCGAAGTGTGCCGTGAAAGAAGCGGTTGAAGGTTTGTATATTGATGAAAGTCGCTATCAAACGTACACCCAGTTAATGGTGGAAGATGAAAATGATATTCATCGGAAAAATGACCATGTATGAGAATAGTTGTCCAGCGTGTTAGCGAAGCATCGGTAAGAATTAAGAATGAAATCAAAGGTGAAATTAACCAAGGTTACATGATTCTTCTCGGTATTGAACACGAGGACGATAAAGAAGATGCAGATTGGTTGATAAAGAAAATCATTGGAATGAGAATTTTCAGTGATATGGATAATAAAATGAACCTTTCGATCAAAGATGTCAACGGAGAATTTCTAATTATCAGTCAGTTTACACTCCATGCCTCTACCAAAAAAGGAAATAGACCGAGTTACATAAAAGCAGCAAGACCAGAACAGGCGATTCCATTGTATGAATATTTTCTCGAAGAATTAGAAAAAAATTCCCAATTGAAAGTTCGTTCTGGAGAATTTGGTGCAGATATGCAAGTTCAATTAATCAATGATGGTCCCGTTACGATTAGTATTGACTCTAAAAAAAGAGAATAATGAAAAAAATTTTAATTGCAGGAATGTTGTTGGTGGGAAGTACGCTTTTTGCACAAGATATTAATACAGAATCACCCTCTTTTTCTGCAGGAGGAATGACGGTGTCGAAGAATATTTTTCAAGTGGAGACTAATTTTGGAGTAAATCTAAAATTACTTAATAACACTAACAATCATGATTTTATTCTCCCAACGATGTTGATTCGTTATGGAATAACCAAACGTTTGGAGGTGAGAGTTAATCCTATAATGAAGTTAAATAAAACCAATTATCAGTTAGTGGGAACGAACGTTGGTGCGAAATATAATATCATTGGTCAAAAAGAACAGAAAGTACAAATGTCTATCATTGGAGGTTATGCATTGCCTGTTGTGTCTTTGGCTACAAAAATTAATTTTAACACGGTACTTACATTTAATTATGATTTTGCCGAAAAACATTCGCTTGGGGTAAATTTAGGATATCAATACCTGGATTTTAGAATTTCGAATGCAAAAATAAAAACGAATCTATTTTTAGCTACATTGATCTATAATTATCAAATCACCAATCGATTGAGTTGTTTTGTTGAGGGGAAGGTTGACTTATGGAGAACAAAGCTTGTGAATATTGTTCCTCAAATCAATGGAGGACCTTCTGCAAGATATTTTTGGGATACAGGACTACTCTACAAATTTGGCGATCGTTACCAAATCGATTATGTATTCGGTATGAATTTCGATAATTCTTATAAATTCCACATGCTCGGATTTCATTTCATGTTGAATACAAGTAAAAAACAAAAAAAATGACAATTACAGAGCTTCAAAAAAAAGTAGACGATTGGATCAAAGAATATGGGGTTCGTTATTTCGATGAAATGACCAATACTGCAATGTTGATGGAAGAAGTCGGAGAGGTTGCTCGAATTATGGCGCGCAGATACGGAGAGCAAAGTGAAAAAGAAAGCGATAAAAACAAAGATCTCGGAGAAGAGATTGCAGATGTACTTTTCGTTTTAACTTGTCTCGCCAACCAAACAGGAATCAATTTAGAAGATGCCATCGCTAAGAATTTTGAAAAGAAAACAAAACGAGATGCAACACGTCATTTGGAGAATGAGAAACTAACGGGGAAGGATTAGGCTCTGGATATATATCATATATTCCACGTTTGGTATAATAAATGTTCTTTCGGCTTCGTTCTTAATTTATCTCCAAAAACAAAATCCATGAAATTCTTTTTATTTCTTCTCTTTATCTTTGTGATTAATTTTTCTCAAGCCCAATTACACGGTGGATTTAATTCCGAGGAAGCCAAAGAAATGATTCAATTGTGCAATAGTTTTACCTACCTTGAATTGTTTAATTCAGACAAGGATATTATACCGAAAGGATACACCAAAATCTACACTTCTCCGGTTTTAGGAATGGACAATCGATTTCAAATTTACACGAAAGGAAAAGCCGCTGTTATTAATTTTAGAGGTTCAACGGATAAAAAACAAAGTTGGATGGAGAATGTTCATTCTGCGATAATTCCTGCGATTGGACGCATTGAAATCAAAGATAAAACCTTCAAATATAAATTTGCGCGAGATACAGTTGCAGGTGTTCATGCTGGATATGCGTTAGGTTTAGCGTATTTACACGAAGAATTGTTGCACCAAATTAAGTTGTTGAATAAAAAAGGAATTTATCAAATCTACATCACTGGACATAGTCAGGGAGGATCTTTGGCTATTCTTGCAAGAGCATATTTGGGGTACTTACCTCATCATAAATTGAATAAAAAAAATAAATTTAAAGTGTACACTTTTGCCCAGCCTATGGTTGGGAATATTGAATTTACACAAGAATATGATTCTAAATATTCAGACAAAGGAATGAGTTATTCAATGATCAATAAAGCAGATTTAGTTCCTAAAATGCCTATTTCATACAATGATACAACATTTTGGAGGTCTCATTTAGGGAAAATCCTTTCCAAAGGAGAAAAGCTGAATAAAACGGCCATGTTCAAAGAGGGAATGACGCTGCTTTTTCAACGAAAGTTACAAGGAATTAATGAGAAATTTGGGAAATCTGTTGAAAAGCAAATCGAGAAAGAATTGGGAGAGATTACGCTACCTGATCCGAAGAAAGAAATCAATTATTCACAAGTTGGAAATCTAATCATTCTCCCTTCTCCTCAATATCCTTTGGCAATGAAAGATTCTGCTCTTTTGAATAATCGTGAATTTATGGCAAATCATCCACGCGATAAAAATGGCGTATTTGAAGATAAATCAGTCTACAAGAAAACGTCTGTCAGTCAGAATCATAAACCGTACAATTATTATACATCTGTTTTGCAAGTTTACTTTCCTGAAGAGTATAATCGGGTAGAGCCGAAATTGTTTGGATTGTAGGATAGGGGGTAGTTTGACCTTATGTTTTACATAAAAAAAGCGATACTTACGTACCGCTTTGAATGTTTTCACAGCGGAATAATCCTTATTGTGAATTGCTTACAAACTATAGCAAATATAATCAATTCTTTTTAATATAAATGTCTTTTTTATCCTTATTTTTAAGGACAAATAAATTTGTGATAACGCTAACTGATTACAAAAACAAATTTTTGAAAGATGAGTAAGAAGATTTTAGGATTAGATTTAGGTACAACTTCTATTGGTTGGGCAATTGTTAATGAAGCAGAGACGGAAAGTGAAAAGTCAGAAATAGTAAAAACTGGAGTTCGCCTTGTTCCTTTGTCATCTGATGAAAGCACAGATTTTTCTAAAGGAAAAACGATCACAATTAATTCGGATAGAACTTTGAAAAGAGGAGCTAGAAGAAATCTTCAACGCTACAAATTACGAAGAGATGAATTGTTGAAAGTATTTAAAAAGAGCAAAATAATTGATGATAAGACTATTCTCCCTGAAGAAGGTGAAGGCTCAACACATACTCTTTGGAATTTAAGAGCAAAATCTGTAACTGAAAAAGTTAGTTTATCTGATTTTGCACGTATTTTACTTTCCATCAATAAAAAGCGTGGATATAAAAGTAATAGAAAAGCCAAAGATGAAGGTGATGGTCAAGCTATTGATGGAATGGAAGTTGCCAAACTTTTGACAAATAATCGATTGACACCTGGTCAGTATGCCTTAGAATTAATGAATCAAGAGAAGAAACATTTACCTGATTTTTATCGATCTGATTTAAAAGCTGAATTTAACAAGGTTTGGGAATTTCAGCAAAAATTCTACCCTGACATACTTACGGATGAATTGATGATGGCTTTGGCTGATAAAAATAAAGCTGCTAGTTGGGCAATATGTAAAGAACCATTTAAAATTGTCGGGGAGAAAAGAACGACTAAAGGAAAAGAATTAAAAAAAGAGAATTATCAATGGAGAGTAGATGCATTAACTTCAAAGTTGACTTTAGAACGTTTAGCAATTGTTTTACAAGAAATTAATGGTAATGTTAGTAATTCAAGTGGCTATTTAGGAGCTATTAGTGATAGGTCTAAAGAGTTATTCTTTCAAAACTTAACAATAGGCGAGTATTTGTTTGCTCAATTACAAAATAAAAAACACGCACGATTGAAAAATCAAGTTTTTTATCGTCAAGACTACATTGATGAATTTGAAAAAATATGGAACGAACAGGTAAAGCATCATTCAGTTTTAACGAATGAATTAAAGAAGGAAATACGAGATGTCATTATTTTCTATCAACGAAGATTAAAATCTCAAAAAGGTCTAATAAGTATTTGTGAATTAGAAAAAAGAGAAATAGACTTAATTGGAAAAGATGGCGAAATAGTTCTTGATTCTTATGGGAAACCAAAGAAAAGAATTGTAGGACCAAGAGTAATTCCAAAATCATCACCACTTTTTCAAGAATTTAAGATATGGAGTATTTTAAATAATTTAGAATTTAAAAATTCTAAAACAAAACAAAAATATTCAATTGATGATGTTGATGAAGAATTAGAAATTAGAAATAGACTTTTTCTTGAATTAAATCGAAAAGGGAAATTATCAAGCACCCATATTCTAAAGATTGTTTTTGAGAAAGATTCTAAGAATTGGGAATTGAACTACAAAGATGGACTGGAAGGTAATAACACGAACCAGGTTTTATTTAAGGCTTATCAGTCAATTATTGATCTTTCGGGGCACGAAGGTATTGATGCATTTGATATTGAAGCGGCAGCTAAGATTTTTGAAGCGATAGGGATAGATAAAGAAATTTTATTCTTTGATTCGGAATTAAAAGGGAAAGAATATGAAAATCAACCTTCTTTTCAGTTGTGGCATCTTTTATATTCGTATGAAGGTGATGATTCTATTTCTGGAGATGAAAAATTACTTCTTCATCTAAAAGAAAAATTTGGATTTACAAGAGAATACGGTAACGTTTTAGTGAACATCGTTTTTAAAGATGATTACGGTAGTTTAAGTACACGTGCTATTCGTAAAATATTGACTTTTCTTAAAGAAGGAAATGATTATTCTGAATCTTGTGGCTTAGTAGGATACAATCATTCTCATTCAATTACAAAAGAAGAAAACGAAAAAAGAGAATTAAAAGAAGTTCTAGATTTACTTCCAAAAAATAGTTTACGTAATCCTGTTGTTGAGAAGATACTCAATCAATTGGTTAATGTTGTGAATGCACTCATAAAAGAGTATGGTCGACCAGATGAAATCCGAATAGAACTTGCTCGGGATTTAAAAAAGAGTTCAAAAGAAAGAGCTGATGCTACAAAAGGAATTAATGCTGCAAACAAATTACACGATGAAATTAGAGTAGAATTAAAAAATATTTATCCTTTTAATTCAGGTGTAAGAATCACAAGAAATGATATTATTAAGTATAAATTATACAAAGAGTTGGAATCTAACGGTTTTAAAACAGTTTACACGAACACGTATGTTGAATTGGGTAAATTATTTTCAAAAGATTTTGACATTGAACATATAATACCCAAATCACTTTTGTTTGATGATTCTTTTTCTAACAAGACGCTTTCTGTTCGTGAATTTAATAGATGGAAAAGTAATAAAACAGGAATTGATGCGATTGAAGAAAAGTATGGAAAAGATACGGATGATTTCAATCGGTATATCAATGTAATTGAGAAGCTATTCAAAGACAAAAAGATCAGTAAAACAAAGTATAGAAAGCTCCTGATGGAACAAAAGGAGATTCCCGATGGTTTTATTGAAAGAGATTTAAGAAATACGCAATATATTTCTAAAAAAGCGAGAGAAATATTATTGGAAGTATGTCGAAATGTTGTTCCAGTGACAGGTTCTGTGACCAATAAATTACGTGAAGATTGGCAATTGATAAATGTATTACAAGAATTAAACTGGGATAAATACGATAAACTAGGGTTAACAAAATATGAAAAATCTAAAGATGGGAAAGATATTCCAAAAATAATTGATTGGACAAAAAGAAACGACCACCGACATCATGCTATGGATGCTCTAGCAATTGCCTTTACAACAAGAAACCATATTCAATACTTAAATAATTTAAATACTATTGTGAGTATTAAAGATTATTCAGAGTTACCACATGAAAAAAGTGATTTATACGGTATAAGAGAAAAAGTAATTGAAGTTTATGAAGATAAAAAAGGTAATACTAAGAAACGTTTCAAATCTCCAATTCCTATTAAAGAATTTAGAAAAGAAGCGAAAAAACACTTAGAGAATACATTAATATCTTTTAAAGCAAAAAATAAAGTAGTTACTCGAAATAAGAATAAAACTAAGAAGAAGGGTGGATATAATGAAAAAATTGAATTAACTCCAAGAGGTCAACTGCATAAGGAAACTATTTATGGGAAGAGTAAGTTGTTGTTAGAAAAACCAACTAAATTAAATAAAAAATTCACCATAGAAAAAGCCAATTTAATTGCAATTGAGAGTGTGAAAAAATGCGTTCTTGATTACATGAGAGTTTATGAAAATAATTCTGAAAAAGCATTTGACACAAAACGATTAAAGAAAAAACCAATTCTTTTTAAAGGGGAATCTTTAACAGAAGTTTTTTGTTTTGAAGAAATTTACACCATACGTAAAGAAATATCTCCTGATTTAAAAATCGATAAAGTACTTGATTTAAAAGTAAAAGAAATTTTGAAAGCTAGATTGTCAGAGTTTGGAGGTAATGCAAAAAAAGCATTTGTAAATCTTGAAGATAACCCAATATGGCTAAATAAAAAAGCAGATATTCAAATAAAAAGAGTAACAATTACTGGTGTAAGTAACGCTGAAGCTTTGCATTATAAAAAGAATCATTTAGGCAAAGAAATATTAGATAATAAGGGTGAGAAAATCCCCGTTGATTATGTAAGTACTGGAAACAACCATCATGTTGCAATATATAAAGACGAAACAGGGAAATTACAAGAAAAAGTAGTGTCTTTTTATGAGGCAGTAATTGCTGTAAATAATGGAATGCATATTATTGATAAATCATTTAATAAGCATCTCGGTTGGGAATTTATTTTTACAATGAAACAAAATGAAATGTTTGTTTTTTTAAATGAAAAAACTGGATTTGATCCAAACAACATTGACTTGCTAGATGAAGATAATTATGCTAAAATAAGTGAAAACTTATTTAGGGTGCAGAAAACAGGAACTAAAGATTATACTTTTAGGCATCATTTAGAAACAACAATAGATTCAAAACTAAAAGATATTACATATTTAAGAGTTGGCCTTAATGGTATTAACGGTGCAGTGAAAATTAGAATTAATCATCTTGGTAAGATAGTTCACGTTGGGGAGTATTAAATTAAAGATTTTTTTTCACATCACTTTAAAAAGCACAGAATATAGAGATATTTTGTGCTTTTTTCTTGTTTTAAATGTTTAGATAATTGTTAAATTATTGATTACAAGTTGACTATAAGGAACTTTTAGCTCTTTTTTTCGTAGTATTTCATTATACTAATATTCACTGTAATGATAAAACGAACTTTACATTTCGGTAATCCCGTTTATTTATCGTTGAAGAACGATCAAATTCTTGTACGTTACCCGGAAGAACCAGAACAGACTCAGTTGTCGAAACGATTAAAAGAGCCTGTATCATCTTACACAAAATCGGTTGCCATAGAAGATGTGGCAGTTATGGTATTGGAGAGTAAGCACATCACCATTACTACTTCTTTGATGGAGCGTTTGATGCAAAATAATGTAGCCTTAATAACGTGTGACGATAGGCACATGCCAGTAGGGATATTTCAGCCGATGGAAGGTCACTCCGAACAAAGTGAACGTTTTCGTTTACAAATTGAAGCAACTGAACCCTTGAAAAAGAACCTTTGGCAACAAACCATACAGGCTAAAATAACCAATCAAGCTTTGCATTTGAAAGAAAGGGGCAATGTTTCTGCAAGTAATATGCTGTATTGGGCAAAAGAAGTGAAATCTGGCGATTCAAAAAACCATGAAGCGCAAGCTGCTGCATATTATTGGAGAAATATTTTTGACATAGAAGGGTACACGAGACACCGAGCTGGATTTCCACCAAATAATTTATTGAATTATGGGTATGCGATTCTGCGTGCAATTACTGCAAGGGCTTTAATAAGTTCGGGGTTGTTTCCTACATTTGGTATTCACCATAGAAATAAATACAATGCTTTTTGTTTGGCAGATGATATTATGGAGCCTTACCGTCCTTATGTAGATTTAGTTGTCTCTCACATTGTAGATACAGAAGATGATTTATCTGAATTGACCATTCATTTAAAAAAGGAATTACTTCGAATTCCAGCGTTAGATGTGGTAATTGATGGAAAGAAAAGTCCTTTATTGGTTGCGATGAGTAGAACAACCAATTCTTTGTGCGAATGTTATGCGGGGACAAGTCGAAAATTAATTTACCCAACTTATGAGTAGCTCAGACAAATATTCACGATTAAATCAATACCGAAGTATGTGGGTTTTAGTATTTTTTGATTTACCAACAGAAACAAAGAAAGACAGGCGAGAGGCGCAACAGTTTAGAAAGAAACTCATCAAAGATGGTTTTAATATGTTTCAATTCTCCATTTATTTGAGACATTCTCCCAGTAGAGAAAATGCAAACGTGCATATATTACGTGTAAAAAGGAACCTACCAGAATATGGAAAAGTAGGTGTTTTACACATCACCGATAAGCAATTCAGTATGATGGAGTTGTTCTTTGGGATGCGCAAGGTAGAAACAGAAAAGCCAAGTCAACAGTTGGAATTGTTCTAAAAAAGGTGTCGTTTTTTTATTTCTATATAGGGGTGTAAAAAGCAATAGACCAGCTAGTTAGTGCTTGGTCTATTGCGAATTATCTGTAAAGATAAAAGTTTGTAAGCAATTCACAACAAGAATCTACTTTGTCTAAAAATTCGGCTTATTGCGAATTATCTGTAAAGATAAAAGTTTGTAAGCAATTCACAACAGATGATAGTTATATAAGTTTTTAAATTAATTGCGAATTATCTGTAAAGATAAAAGTTTGTAAGCAATTCACAACTCAATTAAGATTTGCATGGTACCCGATCCGATTGCGAATTATCTGTAAAGATAAAAGTTTGTAAGCAATTCACAACGTAACCATCGAGCGCCAAATGTCCATTTCTATTGCGAATTATCTGTAAAGATAAAAGTTTGTAAGCAATTCACAACATATAATGTTGAACAGCATCACCAGTAATTATTGCGAATTATCTGTAAAGATAAAAGTTTGTAAGCAATTCACAACGTGGATTGATGTTGAATCATCAATCTTTTTATTGCGAATTATCTGTAAAGATAAAAGTTTGTAAGCAATTCACAACTTATTATAAAATAGTTTGTAATTTTTAGGTATTGCGAATTATCTGTAAAGATAAAAGTTTGTAAGCAATTCACAACACTTTAGTTAAATTATCAAAAGCGCCTGGTATTGCGAATTATCTGTAAAGATAAAAGTTTGTAAGCAATTCACAACAGGACTCCATTGTACTACCTGCCCTGTTGGATTGCGAATTATCTGTAAAGATAAAAGTTTGTAAGCAATTCACAACCCCCTCTGATAGCCATATATTAATGTTTGAATTGCGAATTATCTGTAAAGATAAAAGTTTGTAAGCAATTCACAACAATAAGCTTTTGCGCATTACTTTTCCCTCTATTGCGAATTATCTGTAAAGATAAAAGTTTGTAAGCAATTCACAACGCTCGAATGTATTAATATCGTACTCGTCCAATTGCGAATTATCTGTAAAGATAAAAGTTTGTAAGCAATTCACAACAGAGATACTGATCCTAAATGGGATGAGACTATTGCGAATTATCTGTAAAGATAAAAGTTTGTAAGCAATTCACAACTCGCTTGCTCAATGAGCTCCAAAAAGAGAAATTGCGAATTATCTGTAAAGATAAAAGTTTGTAAGCAATTCACAACCCCAATAAACGGATATATAAACCTCATTTTATTGCGAATTATCTGTAAAGATAAAAGTTTGTAAGCAATTCACAACTGAAAGGTATTCTTTATCACCGTTTACCCTATTGCGAATTATCTGTAAAGATAAAAGTTTGTAAGCAATTCACAACCGCTACTAGAGAACACAGATATCGACGGAATTGCGAATTATCTGTAAAGATAAAAGTTTGTAAGCAATTCACAACCATACGTTACAAATGGATGCGTCTTCATTGATTGCGAATTATCTGTAAAGATAAAAGTTTGTAAGCAATTCACAACCTTCAGACAATAGATTCAAAACTTGTTGATATTGCGAATTATCTGTAAAGATAAAAGTTTGTAAGCAATTCACAACTATAAATCGACGCACACTTTTCAATCTGAATTGCGAATTATCTGTAAAGATAAAAGTTTGTAAGCAATTCACAACACTCACTAAGAATGAAGCAACACCAACAACATTGCGAATTATCTGTAAAGATAAAAGTTTGTAAGCAATTCACAACTGAGCAGCTATTAATTCAGATTCTCTTTTAATTGCGAATTATCTGTAAAGATAAAAGTTTGTAAGCAATTCACAACCCATTACCTTCCACTCCTTTTGAAGTTGAAATTGCGAATTATCTGTAAAGATAAAAGTTTGTAAGCAATTCACAACACTGCCAGTAGTCCGCTTTGCTATTTTCGTATTGCGAATTATCTGTAAAGATAAAAGTTTGTAAGCAATTACTCCACTGGTTGTCCAGCTTTCCGATTTACAGCATTGGTTGTCGAGCTGTCCCCCTTTGAGCTTGTCGAAATGTATCGAGACACCAATGCTTTCTTCGCTTTTGCTGTTCCTATTTCCTGTGTCATAAAATCGACGTCAGCTTTTGGAGAACGAGAAGGTGAATACTCTCGTCCATAAAAAATGATTTGCAAATGCAATTTATTCCATAATTCCTCTGGGAAAATCCGTTTTGCATCTTTCTCCGTTTGAACGACGTTTTTATCGGGGGTAATTCCCCAACGAACCAACAAACGATGAATATGTGTGTCAACAGGGAAAGCAGGTACTCCAAAAGCTTGCGACATTACAACAGAGGCTGTTTTGTGACCAACGCCGGGTAATTCTTCCAATTGTTCAAAGGATTGAGGAACTTCTCCTCCATATTTTTCAATCAACATTTCTGAAAGTGTAAAAATTGCTTGTGATTTACGAGGAGAAAGTCCACAAGGTCGAATAATAGCTCTAATTTCAGGAACTGTTAACTTGATCATGTCAAAAGGATTATCTGCTAAGTTGAACAAAGCAGGAGTGATGAGATTGACACGTTTGTCTGTACATTGGGCAGAAAGCAAAACAGCAATTAATAAAGTGTATGGGTCTTTATGGTCGAGTGGAATTGGCGTTGTTGGATACAATTTTTCCAATTCATCGATAATATATTGTCCTTTCTCTTTCTTTGTCATCTGATTCTTTGTTGAAATTCGTGTAATTATTTGTGTGGAAATAAATGATAGAATGTTTAACCAAGTTCTCTATTTTATTTTGAATCCATTTTTAATGAAACTCAAGAATTCTGTCAATTGTTGTTTGGAGGAGAAAATCTTTTTAAACTCTTTCTTCTTTGTAGCAAACTCTTCATCGCTCATAGGTTTGAATTCCGGGTTATTTTTTTCGGAAACCTCTTCGGTTGTTTGAATTGATTCTTCAACGACAGGGGACTCATTTTCTTTCTTTTTCCGCAATTCATCTGATTTCTCAAAATGTGTATCTGCTTGAGCTTGAGCACCCATTTCTTCCAGTAAAACCCCTAAGTTATTTTGCGAGATTTCATCCGTTGGGTCAAGATTAATGGCCGTTTCATAATCTTCTATTGCTCCGTCAATATCGTTGAAATGTTTTTTTGCATACGCACGAGAGGCATAACGGAAAGAATATTCCGGCTGAAGCTGAACGGCTAAATCAAAATCAGCAATGCATTTTTTGTTTTCATTCAAATGTAAATAAGCAACGGCACGATCGGATAGAATTGTGCAATCATTTTCACTTTCTTTTAAAGCATTTGTATAGCCAATAACAGCATTAGAATAATCCCCTTGTTCAAACGCTTTGTGCGCTTCTTCGTGTATTTTATTTGCAAACATTCCGTAAATTTAACGCTTATGAATAAGAAAACAATGGATTTTCCAGAATACCGAAAAATGAAGAACAATAAAGCGTTCTATAAAATCATCAATGAAAAAGAATTTGACGAAATTCAATTAATAGGGAACAAAGCAAAATTATTCCACATTGTTGCAGAACAATATCCTGAAATGTTGAGAATTCAAGACATGTTAAAGATGGATAATGATTGGTTTTTGGAATTCAATGAAAATGAGTTCAATGACGTTTTAAAGAAACATGATTTGGAATAAATTGGATCGTTCTGTATTTTGGAACCAAATTTCCCTTTCGTACTTATTCATAGGAATTAAGAAAAAAAACTGTATTCTTCAATCATATTTCAGAATTCTTCATTACTTTCATTGTATGAAAAAAATTGCATCATTAAGTTTTTTATTTTTATTGTTTTTAACAGCTTGTTCGTTGAACGCTACGCAAGAGGCATCATTGAATAATGCAAAAATTTCATTCATAAATGCAAAGAACAATGGCTCTGTAATGAGTTATGTGGCTTTTACTTTACCAGAAGCAGTAGCATACTATAAGGATCAAGGAGATTCCGTTTTTCAAAAGAGGTTTGATTTATCTGGAACGAATTACAATAGTTTCATTCAAGACGGAAATATTAGAGAAATTCGGCAAGAAGAGGGAGAGATTCAAGTGAAATTTGAATTTTTAGAAGTAAACATGGATGAGGTAAGTAAAGAGACGGTTACGCTTTATGCATTGTCAAAGAATGAAGGTGTTTCTTGGTTCTTTTTAGAGAAAGAAGATTATTTTAACGATGATATTTTCCCTTCTGATAAACGTTTAATTGATGTAGAATGAAAATACTCTTCAGTTTATTATTCCTATCGACTACATTTTTCTCTATCTCTCAAGGATACGTTCCTGCAGGAGCTCGATCAATGTCAATGGGAAATGCTTCCACTACATTCAACGATGTTTGGGCATTCCACAATAACCCTGGAGCACTTGCAGATGTTGATAAATTTTCCGTGGGCTTATCGTACGAAAATCGATTTTTACTGAAACAACTGCAGAATCAAGGTTTGGCAGTGGCAATTCCTTTAAAAATGGGTGTATTGTCTTTTGGTGGACATTTATACGGCTCTTCGCTGTATAGATCAACGAAAGTTGGAGTGGGATATAGCATGAAATTATCAGAGAAATTTTATGCAGGTGTTCAGTTGAATTACCAGAATTTAAGCATTCAGAACTATGATTCGAAGAATGCATTGACAGCTGAAGTCGGGATTTATGCTAAAATAACGAAAAAATGGCTGCTTGGAATTAGCGTTTTTAATCTTGGGAGAGCTAAACTTTCCGATTACCAAGACGATCGTTTTTCAACTGTATTTCGCCTTGGAAGTTCTTACCAATTTTCAAAAAAACTACTTTTATCGGGAGAATTTGACAAAGACCTCGATTCTCCTCTCCGATTCAAAGCGGGACTAGAATACGAAGTGATTGATAATTTCTTTGTTAGAGGTGGCTTTATGAGTAGTCCTACGGAAATGACATTTGGGTTTGGCTATAACTTCAAGCAAATCAGACTGAATGTTGGGAGTGCATACGAAAGAGTCGTAGGCTGGTCTCCTCATTTTTCAATTTCTTTTGTTGGGAAATAGATGCGAAATTTAGCCAGAAATAGCGTTTTTTTTCTTTTGATATTTTCATCATTCTTCTCTTTTGCTCAAAAAGATACCGGTGAAGAAAAAGAAATCATTCAACAAAGAATTGAATTCATCTCCGAACAATTGGAAGATGAAAACATTGACTTGACAGCATTGGTTGAACACTTGTACTACTTGTACGAGCATCCGCTGAACCTTAATCAAGCAACTGTTGAAGAACTTGAAGAAACTCAGTTATTGACAGGTGTACAGATTAACGATCTAATCTTACATAGAGACCGTTTTGGTAAACTGATTTCAATTTATGAATTGCAAAGTTTGAAATATTGGGACATGAATACGATTCAGTTGGTTCTGCCTTTTGTTCGTGTAGATGATCGTCTCGATAATATTCACGTTACCTTTAAAGAAGCATTTCAGCAAGGGAAATTTGAAGCTTTTTTCCGTTTTCAAACAATTGTGGAAGATAAAAAAGGCTACGATGATGTTCCCGATTCAATTCTAAACAATAGTAATTCTTATTACCATGGTGATCAAAACCGTTACTATACTCGTTTACGGTTTAGTTATCGTACGAATTTAAGTGTTGGAGTCACAGCAGAAAAAGACCCCGGAGAAGAGTTTTTCAATGGGGCACAGAAAGAAGGATTTGATTTTTATTCTGCTCATGCATTTTATAAAGGAGGGAAATACCTGAAATCAATTGCTTTGGGTGATTATCAAGTGCAAATTGGACAGGGAGTTAACTTCTGGTCTGGGTATTCTTTTGGGAAAACGGCTGATGTTACCAATGTGAAAAAGTCGGCAAGATCGTTGAAACCATATACTTCTGTAGATGAAACTCGTTTTATGCGAGGAGCTGCCGTTGAGTTGGGGTATAAAAAATTCACACTGACTAGTTTTGCATCCTATAAAGGAGTTGATGCTTCAATTATTACAAACGATTCTTTGGTGGAGGATCAAGAATTTATTTCAAGCATTAACCTTACAGGTTTTCACCGAACGAACTCTGAGATTGAGAAAAAAAATCAATTGAAAGAAATGATTTTAGGCTCAAATTTGAGGTTCAAAATCAGAAACCTTCATGTTGGACTTGCTGCAGTTTACCAAGGTTATGATAAACCTTACACGAAAGATACATTTGCATATAATCAATTTGATTTTAGAGGAAAAGATAATTTAAGTCTAAGTGCAGATTATAGTTATGTCATTCGGAGTTTTAATTTCTTCGGAGAAGTCTCAAGGGTTTCCTATTCTGGTGCATTTGCTCAATTGCATGGTGTTTTGTTTTCTTTAGATAGAAGAGTGTCGATGAGTTTGGTGTACCGAAATTATCAAAAAGATTACCAAACATTCTATAATGCAGGTTTTGCAGAAGGTAGTCGAACGCAAAACGAAAAAGGAATATACACGGGGTTAAAAGTGAATTGGTCAAGAGCTGTATCAACAAATGCATACATTGATTTATTCAAATT
Source organism: uncultured Fluviicola sp. (assembly GCA_964387525.1). GTDB lineage: Bacteria > Bacteroidota > Bacteroidia > Flavobacteriales_D > Crocinitomicaceae > UBA4466. The sequence continues at coordinate 26,527 of CAYLWS010000013.1, read as the reverse complement.
CCCATGGCTGCGCTACCAAGTTGATGCGCCATCTGCTGGACATGAATTCATGATTCAACAATCGTATAGACCGAGTCGTAGATTTGAAATTTACGTACGTTTCAGAGAGCAGAATAAAGAAAAAAACAGCAGAGACTCTGATGGAACGATTACGGAATTAGAAAATGTTTTACAACGAAATTATCGGTTCAATTTGAGCTATAAAGTTTCTGAAAGTGTTCGTTTGAAAAGTAGAGTAGAGTATGTGAGTATAAATCGCCCAAGTAATGTAAAAGAAGAGGGAATGATTCTAACGCAAGATATCATTTTTAAACCGAAATCGTTTCCATTGAGTTTTTCTTTGCGTTACGCATTATTTGATACAGATAGCTACGATTCACGAATTTATACTTATGAAAATAATGCATTGTATGTTTTCTCCGTGCCTTCTTATTATTATCGAGGAAGTAGAGGTTATGTTTTAGTTCGCTATAAATTCTGGCGAAAATTTGACCTTTGGTTTAGATATGGTGTAAGTATATATGCGAATCGAAACTCATTGGGTTCTGGCGCAGAAATGATTCGAGGTAATACTAAAACAGATATTACGATTCAATTGAGAATTAAGTTGTAAATCACCTCTCTTTTGATTGGCTTCTTACAACGAGTATTGGCGTTTAAAATTCAATATCCAGGTTAAAGGTATTCTTCAATGAATGTAAATTAGGATTTTTTCGAGCAAGCGCATTGTAACGATCTTTTCCTGTTTGAAATTTCATTTCCTCTTCGGGTGCGTCAGTTTCAATTACTTTAATCTCGATGTAACTATTCTTTAGTTTACCACGGATAAACCCAAGAAGGTCTCCCATTTCATTACTAAACGTACTGACTTGAATGTGATTATCAACTTCGAGAATGTATTCATGATTCTCTTTTCGTTTCAAATCTCGCTTTATCATCGAGTTGTAAACCGTTTCTTTCCCCTGGTCTTTGGATTTTATAGCATATTGTCGCCAAAACATTTTTAAATCATCAAAAGAATAATGGTTGTTCAATGTTCCTTGTTGAGAAGAGGCAGAAATGTCCGCATTTTTCTCGCGCAATTCACGAAATTTCTTGATGGAAAGATTTGTTGTACTGAGAGATCCTGTTGGAGATTTTAAAATCTTAGGTTCTTCAACTTTAGGCGTTGTTTTAACAACCGGTTTAATCTGTTTAGGGTTTTTATTGGCAATCTTACGAAGATCTTGATTCGGAAAAGGAATTATTTCAACGGGATCCGTCAGGCTTTTTTTTTTTGAAGCTCCTGATTGATGGAACACAATTGCATTAAAGCCATTTCAACAAGTAAGCGCTGATTCTTTGCGGCTTTGTAGTCAACGTCTGTTTTACTTAAGACACCCAAGGCACGAAGTATATGTTTATCATCCGTGTCTTTTGATTGATCGATGAAACGTTGTTTTACCGCATCACCAACCTCCAAGAGATCAGCAGTTCGAACATCTTTACAAACCAAGAGATTTCTATAATGTTCTGCTAAACCGACAATAAAATTATGTGTGTCAAATCCTTTCTCTACGATATCATTCAATAATAGTAATGAAGCAGGAATGTCTTCTTTTTTTGCATTCTCTACAAAGCGGAAGAAATAATCATAATCAAGAATATTTAAATTCTCGATGACCTTATCGTATGTTATGTTATTTCCAGAGAAAGTAACAATTTGATCAAAAATGGACAAAGCATCTCTTAATGCACCGTCTGCTTTTTGAGCAATTACATGAAGCGCACTTTCTTCTGCTTGTACTTTTTCACTTTCTGCAACAAACTTTAAATGAGAAGCAATATCAGCAACACGAATTCTATTGAAATCAAAAATTTGACAACGGGATAGAATTGTGGGGATTATTTTATGCTTTTCAGTTGTTGCCAGAATAAATATTGCGTGTTTTGGTGGTTCTTCCAATGTCTTTAAAAAAGCATTGAAAGCACTTGAAGAGAGCATGTGCACCTCATCAATAATGTAAACCTTGTGTGAACCTAACTGTGGGGAAACACGAACTTGAGCAATTAAATCACGTATATCGTCAACAGAATTATTAGATGCAGCATCTAATTCAAAAACATTCAATGAAGCTCCTGAATTAAATGATTTACATGATTCGCATTGGTCGCAAGCTTCAATTTTCTCCGTTCTATTGAAACAGTTAATTGTTTTTGCAAGAATACGAGCCGTAGTTGTTTTTCCAACACCACGAGAACCACAAAACAAAAAAGCTTGTGCTAAATGACCACTTTTAATTGCATTTTTCAATGTGTTCGTAATGGATTTTTGTCCAACTACTGTATCAAAAGTTTGCGGTCTATATTTTCGTGCCGATACTACAAAATCACTCATTGGAACAAATATAGTTTTTTTTGTTTATTCTACAGTTTTCATCCCCATAAATTTGCAATCATTTACCTCATTTTCATAAAAAATGATTAAGTTTGTTTTACATTAAAAACTTAAACAAAATATTATTATGACAAAGAAATTTTTAGCAATCGGTGTATTGGCTTTAACTTTGGCTTCTTGTGGAGGACCAAGTCAAGCAGAATTTGATGTAGCAGCTCAAACAGTTTGTGATTGTATGGCAGAAAAAACAGCAGAAGATGAAGCTAATCCTTCTGAATTTGACATTGACATGTCTGATTTAGACTATGCTTTATGTGCTTTAGATGTTGTTTTTGACGTTGATATTACAGACGAAAAAATGGCAACTGCTATTGATAGCAAGTGTGCAGATTTATCTGAAACTCATGCAGAATACGTAAAAGGATTAGAAGCTCAATAAGAGTTTAAAACTTATATTTAACGCCGGTTGTTCTCAATCGGCGTTTTTTTTTTTTGTAACACTTATTTAATGATTCGTAGAAGTAAATTAGCATTAGGTTTAAATATTCTTTTTATTTGTATAGGACTTCTTGTTCTTGTAAATATTTTTGAATGGGTAGAGTTTACTGTATTGTTTTTAAAAACATTTGTTTATTGGACTTTCCTTGCTTTAATTCCTCTCGTTTTATTCTTAAACTTCAAAGTACTGAAGGTTAAGAAATGGAGTGCTATAACACTTCTTATTTCTCTTATTGTTTTGATTTCTTTATCGAATTCTATTATAAAGCAAGGAGTATTTGGTTATTTGATGTCATTTAAACCATGGGAAACGCAAACTGTTTTGTATGAGAATCAGCATTTTGGATTTAAAAAAATTGAATTTCAAAGGAAAGATATAGGGATATTAGGATTTAGTGAACGAACGGTTAAAATTTATCATCTCAATCGCTGGTTTGTAATGACAGAAGAGATAGATACGAATACTTGTTTTATGGGACCGTGGAGGAAGGTTGATGTTATTAAATCTCAGAATTATTCACTAGAATAGTCAATACTTTTTTACTTAAATAAAAAACGCCAAAACCCTTCAATCTAAAGAGATAGTGTAGTCTAAGTTCCATAGCGAAGTGTATCCGAAGAGCGAAGCTCGTATCTTTTAAACACGGTGCTTCGAATTTCCGCGTAGCGGTCTAACCATTATTTAATTTCCTTATAATCACTAAACAAACATTCACACGCAATTTTTGCACTATTCAAAGCTAGAGGAATTCCACCACCAGGATGAACAGATACTCCAGCGAAATACAATCCTTTAATTTTTTTACTAAAATTAGGGTGACGATTAAAAGCTGCGAATCGATTGTTGGAGGCGTTTCCATAAATTGAACCTTGTTCCGCCAAATACTTCGATTCAACCATAGATGGGTTTAAAGAGTCTTCCGTAATGATTAATGGTTCAATGTCTTCTCCAACTAAATCACTCATTTTAGCTAAAACATATTTTCTTTTTTCGGCGACAATTTTGTCCCAATCTTGTCCTACATTTATTGGTGCATTCAATAATATAAACCAATTCTCCATTCCTTTTGGTGCATCTTTTGGATTGGATTTCGAAGAAATGTAAAGATACAATGATGGAGTGGCATGAATCTCTTTCTCATTGAAAACAATATCAAATTCTTCTTTGTCATTGTCTGAAAACAACATGTTGTGTGTGTGCAGTTGAGGGAATTCTTTTTGGATGCCAAAATAAAATACAATCGCTGAACTTGATTTTTCTTGGTTCAGCGTTTTAGTTGGATGTTTCTCATTTCTCAATAATTGCTTGTAAGTAAGTGATACATCCATGTTACTTACTACGAAATCGCTTTTGTATTCTCCTTTATCTGTAATGACTCCTTTAATTTCTTTCTGTTCAACGATGATCTTGTTTACTTTTTCTTCGAAGTGAAATTGAACGCCTTGTTGTTTTGCTAGTTCAAAAAGACTGTCAGAAATTTGGACCATACCATTGAGTGGTAAAACAGGTCGTTCATTAATTTCCAAATGGGAAATCATGTTCAGCATGGCAGGAGCTAAATGAGGATGGCTTCCATTGTATTGTGCAAATCGATTGAAAATTTGCTGTGTTCTTGGATTTTTAAAGAACCGCTTATTTTCTTGATGCATTGTATTGAATAATTTATAACTGGGCAAATTAAGCAATGCTTTGGCCAATTGTCCACCGAATAATGTCCACCAACGGTGCAAAGATTTTTCAATGAATAAAGGGGCAATTAAATGGTAGTTTTTTTCAACTTTGGTCAAATATCTTTCCACCTGAAGACTAGATTCTCCTAGTTTTTCAGAAAGTTCTTTGACAACCTTTTCTTTTTCTTTGAAAAGCTGAATACATTCTCCGTCTTCATAGAAATAGTTGAACGATTCAGTATAGGGAATGGTTTTAAATGTCGAAAAATCTTTCCCACAGAGTTGAAATAATTCTTCTAAATATTCTGGACAAGTAAATAAGGATGGACCTTGGTCGAACCGAAATCCTTTGTGAGATTTACTATTTATTTTACCGCCAGGAAAGGAGTTGTTTTCAAAAACATGTACCTCAATACCACGATGTGCAAGTCGGATGGCAGAAGCTAGTCCTGCCAATCCGGCTCCAATCACAATCGCTTTCTTTTGCATGATTAATCTACAATCACAATATCAATAATGCTGTCTCCTTCAGAAATTTCATCCACGGTGTCAACACCTTCTATTACTTTCGCAAAACAAGTATGTGCTCCATCTAAATGTGCTGTATTATCTCTAGAATGACAAACGAAAAATTGAGATCCACCAGTATTTTTTCCTGCATGTGCCATTGAAAGAACGCCTCTTTCGTGGTGTTGCTTTCCTCCGTCTAATTCACAATCAATTTGGTATCCTGGTCCACCAGTTCCAGCCATTCCAGAAGCTCCGTCTTTCGAATTTGGGCATCCACCTTGAATTACGAAATTTGGAATTACTCTGTGCCATTTCAAACCTTTGTAAAAACCTTCTTTGGCTAATTTTACAAAGTTAGCGACTGTGTTAGGAGCTTCATCAACGTACAAGTCAATTTTCATCTCTCCTTTATTTGTTTTAATTATTGCATTCATCTTTTTTGATTTTTTATCAAAGATACATCCTGCGTTTTTATTATCTTTACATAAATGCAATTATTTTATTGAATTAATACAAAAGTAGATTATGCAAGTCTTTCATTTTCATCGTGAACATATTCCTCAAGTGAATACACAACATTTAAATTTAGTGTATAACCAGGAAGTTTTCTTGCCATATATTGAACAAACTTTTTCGCTAGAACATTTTGAAAAACAGATAGATCTGAAAGAGAAAAGTTATTCGAATGCAAACCGTCAAATTCTTTCGAATGCATTACTCAATCAATATAAAAATGTCTCAGAGAATGATGAAATTCTGAAGAATATAGAATTGTTGAAAAAAGAGAATACGTTCACTGTAACGACAGGGCATCAATTGTCACTTTTTACAGGACCGATGTATTTTGTTGTAAAGATTCTTCATGTAATTAAATTGACTGAAGCTTTAAAGGTGAAATATCCGGAGCAAAATTTCCTTCCTGTTTATTGGATGGCATCTGAAGATCATGATTTTGAAGAAATTCAGTCCATGAATCTATTCAATCGAAAATTCACTTGGGAAAGTGCTCAAGTTGGACCGGTGGGGAGATTTAAATTGGATGGACTTGAAAAGGTGAAAGAGGATATAAGAGAAATGTTTAAGAATCACCCAGGTGCTGAAATAAATGATTTACTCGATGCGTATGATGGAGAAAACTTAACAGAAGCAACACGGAATTTAGTCCATTTTTTGTTCAAGAAATTTGGATTAATTATCATTGATGGAGATGATGCGCAATTAAAAAGGTTATTTATTCCTATTGCAAAGAAAGAATTGGAGATGAGTTTTTCATACAATGAAGTTTCAAAAACCAATCATAAATTAGAAAAAGACGGAGCTAAAATACAAGTTCATGCACGTGAAATTAACCTGTTTTATTTACTCGATGGATTGAGAAATAGAATCATAAAGAAAGATAATCTCTTTGAAATTGAAGGAGTAGGAACTTTTTCATTGTCCGAATTATTAACCGAATTAGAACAATATCCAGAACGTTTTTCCCCCAATGTTATTTTACGACCTCTTTACCAAGAGTTAATTCTTCCCAATTTAGCCTATATCGGTGGAGTTGGTGAAATTTCTTATTGGTTACAATTGAAAGGCGTTTTTGATGCTGTAAAGTGTACTTATCCGCTCATTGGTGTTCGGAATTCTGTTGTATGGGTTGATTCTTCAACGAGTAGTAAAATGAAGAAGATAAACCTAAAATTAGCAGATATTTTTAAATCGAAAGATCAATTAAAAAAGACATACGTTAAGCAGAATGATAACGGAACACTTGATTTTTCTTTGCTGGAGGAAAGAATAAATGAAGCGAAATCTGAATTAAATAAATTAGTTCTTGGCGTAGATCCTAAAATGGAAGGTTTTGCAATTGCAGAAAGTAAAAAATTAGACAAGCAACTCGAAACGTTAAAATCAAAATTGATTAAAGTTTCCAAAAGTAAACATGATACAGCATTGAAACAGATTGACCAAATCATTGACAAGCTTTTTCCTGCTTCTTCATTGCAAGAAAGAGTGAGTAATTTCTTTACTTTTTCTCCAGATGGACAGTTTTCTTCCCGAATAGATAAAATGTATTCAAAATTAGATCCAGTACAGAATGATTTATTGATTTTACGCGAAATTGATTTCAAGTAATTCAACCATTGGTAAGTGTTGTAGCCAGAACTTGTAGGAGTATTTCTCCCCGTAGATTGGATGCAAACAGAATTTTTATCCTTTTCAGATAAAATATATTCTTTTATCTAAAATAATACTTCTTTTTTACCGTTTGATAAGCTACTTTTGTACGATGCATAAATTACTCTTACTTCTTGTTTTTATTTCGTTTAACGCTATCTTGTTCGCTCAAGATTTCAGCGTTGAGGGAAGGTGTACAGACAGAAGAGGAGTGTCAATCGATAATGTTAAGGTCTTTTCAGAGAAAGCAAGTCCTTCTTCTACCTTTACAAATTCAGACGGACAATTTCAATTGTTCTTTAAAGAGAAAGATACAGTAACAATTATATTTAGAACAGCTGATTTTGAAGAAACACGCACAATTGTACTCACAAAAAGTGTTACTAAAATCAATAAAATCAAATTTTCTTTCCAACAAGAAGGACAGGTAAACGTTGTTCAACATGTTGAGAGACCTTTTGAAATTGATGTTTTGCCACCGGTAGATTGGCAAAATATTGCGCTTGGCGGAATAGAGAAAGGATTAATTTATACAACGGTTGCAACTTCTAATAATGAATTAACCAGTAATTATAACGTAAGAGGTGGTTCGTATGATGAGAACCTTGTTTATGTCAATGGTTTTCAAATTTACCGTCCTTTTTTAACGCGCTCTGGACAACAAGAAGGAATGAGCTTTTTGCACACTGCATTGGTTGAATCGATTCAGTTTTCGGGGGGTGGATTTGATGCAAGATACGGCGATAAATTATCATCTGTTCTCGATATTACCTATAAAACACCAACTGAATTTAGAGGATCTGTAATGGCTTCTATTTTGGGGGTGGAGGCACATCTGGAAGCGGCTCCAACTGCTCGTTTTAATTATTTAGTTGGTGCTCGATATCGATCAAATGGATACTTATTGAATGCTTTGCCTACAAAAGGTGCCTACAATCCTGTTTTTTACGATGCACAAATATTGACCAATTATTCAATTACAGAGAATTTAACGTGGTCATTATTGGGACATTTTTCATCCAATAATTACCGATTTAAACCCCAAACGTCTAAAACTGATTTTGGAACAGCCAACGAAGCTTATTCTTTCGTTGTTTACTTTGAAGGGCAAGAACAAACGAAATTTCAATCCATGACGGGAGGAACTTCTTTGAAATGGAAACCAACTAAAAAAACAAATCTTAACTTATTCGCGACTGTTTTTAACACCGTAGAAAGAGAAAATTTCGATATTCTTTCAGAATATTTTATCAATGAATTAGAAACTGACCCTTCCAAAGAAGAATTTGGTGATTCTATTGCTGTTCTTGGAATTGGTTCATACCTCAGTCACGCAAGAAATCGATTGGATGCAACGATAATCAATATTTACCATGATGGAGATCATCAGTTTTTCAAAGGATTTAGAAATGATGACTCTACCAAATATGCCAATCATTTATTGAAATGGGGGGTGAATTATCAAATGGATTATTTTACGGATAAATTGAGTGAATGGAAAATGGTTGATTCTGCCGGTTTCTCTCTTCCGCAAAATTCAAGTGGAGATTTGGTGCTTTTTGAATCATTGAAAAGTGATTTATCTCTTCAAGCACAAAGATACACAGGCTACATTCAGTTGAATTCAATTTGGGCAACCAATAAAAAGAATGTAATTGTTACCGTAAAAAAGAAATTCAAATTAGCGAATAAAGAAAAAGAAACTAGAACATTTACAGATACAATTATTTCATCTCCATCGAAATGGGCATTGTCTGTGGGAGCTAGGTCAGGTTATACAACTTCAAACAGTGAGTTTTATTTAACGCCAAGAGCAACTGTAAAATTTTATCCAAGAGCATACATGGTGCGTAAAGGTCGAATAATTCGTAGGAATATGAATTACCATTTCTCTACGGGCTTGTATTATCAACCTCCATTTTACCGAGAATTTAGAACATTTGCAGGGGAGTTAAACTTAGATGTTAAAGCTCAGAAATCGGCACATTTTGTCTTGGGGACGGATGTTTATTTTAATATGTGGAACAGAGATGTGCCTTTTAAATTTACAGCCGAAGTGTATTACAAATACATGTGGGACGTAAATCCATATGAGATCGACAATGTTCGGACGCGATATTATGCAACAAACGATGCTGTAGCTTACGCTTATGGTGTAGATTTAAACATTCACGGTCAATTTGTCGATGGAATTGAATCTTTCTTTAAATTAAGTTACCTCTCAACGAAAGAGGATTTATTGAACGATTTCTATTACGATTATTACAATGCAGCAGGGGATAAGATTGTATTTGGTATTTCTGATGACCAAACAATTGTAGACAGTGCTCGAGTTGAACCGGGTTTCATTCCTAGACCTACAGATCAATTGATCACCTTTGCAGCACTTATTCAAGATAGAATGCCAAATCATGAGAGTTTTAGTGTGCAAATGGGCTTAGTTTTTGGCTCAAGTTTACCTTATGGGCCGCCAGATTTTCAGCATTATAAGGATACGTTGAGAATGAAATCGTATTTCCGAGTTGACATCGGAATGTCGTATGATTTCCTCTATAAAAAGAAAGATAAGCAGAATTTTATTCGACGAAATTTTACGGATGCTATCCTATCTTTTGAAGTTTTTAACCTTTTAGGAATCAATAATGTTTTGTCGAAACAATGGATTCAAGATACTTCGGGTAAATACTATTCTATTCCGAATTATTTAACGCAAAGAAGGTTTAATCTAAAACTAATTCTCCGATTCTAATTGTGATTTACGAATACAATTAAATCTCCTTCTGTAAATTGAATGTGTACATTCTCTTCAATTGCTTTATTTCTTGTTCCAATTCTTTGATGAAAAGATAAACTTTCCTTTTTTAAAGGGTATTGTAAGCCTGTCGTTGAAATGTTTTTTGCTTCAGGAAAAGGGAAAAGAGAAATTGTTTTACCGAGAATATCCTTTATTTCAATTTCTTTTGAACAAAAGAAATATGTTCCGTGATTGTCAAAGAATCTTAAATCTATTCGATCTTTCCAGATTAAAGCTGTATGTAAATTGCCTAAGAAATGATCTTGTTCTTTCCCACTGGCACCATAAATGTCAATGCTGGCATAACCTCTTTCATGAAGAATTGAAAGCATTTTCTCAAAATCAGTAAAATTCTGATCAGGCGTATGGAGGACTTCGATATCTTTAGGTTGATGTGACGATGAGTCAAAATCTCCACTTAATAAGTCGGGTGTTATTCCTTTCTTTTCCAAAAAATGAATCGCTCCATCTGTTGCGCAAATTAAAGAATAAGAAGTTAAATCAGGTAAGTGATTTGGCTCTTCACCATTGAGGATTAAAAAAACGTCCGACTGTTTATTCATGGTGTAAAAATAAGGAAAAGAAAGAAACTATCTTGTCTGCTGAAAATATAATGCAATGCTCTTTTTTGTATATTTGCTTTTAAAATCAACTAAAAACATATAATTATGAGGCATTTATTATTTATTACAGGATTACTTTTTACAAGTTTTTCATTTTCGCAGAAAGCTGAAGTAATGGAGAAATTAAAAGAGTATAACTTTTCGGAAGATTTATTGACGGAGAATGTGAAAGATGCTGATGCATTGTACTCGTTTACTCAAAAAATGACGACCATTAATTCAAATGGAGCTACGGAAGAAATTTCTAATTTTGATCCAAATAAAAAAGTAGGTGATAAATGGGAATTAGTTTCTGTCAATGGAAACAGTCCAACTAAAAAAGAGAAAAAAACATTCAATAAAAATCATAATTCTACGAAAGAAGTTAATGGAGAGTTGGATGAACATTCATGGAAAATTGTAAGTGATGGTGATGATTACTTAGTAATTAGCTTTCGATACGATAAAAAGACTCTTCCAAAAAAATATGCTTTCCTAGGAGATTGTATTGGGTATGCTTTTTTCAATAAAGCAACCAAAGAGTTAGAGAAGTCTGAATTTAAAAATGAAGGGCCAATAAAAATAAAAGTATTGAATGTTCAACATTTAGATATGGTTATTCATTATTTAAAAGATGAGGACGGTACTTATTTAATGAAAACAATGAATATGGACCTTGAAGTTTATTTTCTAGGTCAAGTTGTTGATGTGAAAGAAATTTCTGAGTATTCAGATTATAAGAAAGTAAAATAAATTTCATAGAATAGAGTTTCTAAACGCCGAATATTGTATTCGGCGTTTTTTTAGGGCAATGCATTTACCTTTTCTTGATCAAATTTAGTCAACTTAATTGGTGGGTTTTCCTTGAATTTAAAAATTCCATAAGGAGTATCTTGGTCCATTGGTTCTAAAAAGCATATTTCCGTAATGTCTACTGAATTCAATGTGATTTTTGTAAAAACAGTTCCCTCAAATTGGTTGATCCAGTACTCGATAACCAATATGTTCATTCCTTTATTTAGAAGCATTTTTTCAGCACTAAAAATATGGTCATCTTTCAACCAAATTTCTTTCAGTTCATCTCTTTGAGGGGAGTTGATTGAAAATAGATAACGTTTGGTTGTTGTTCCATCTTTGATTCCCGGAGTAGTTATTTCAGATGTAGCTGTGATTACGGTAGTTTGTCCTTGAGAAAAGACGATGGATGTTGTTGCTAGAAAAAGGAAAAGAAAAAATAATTTCATAGTGTTGTTTTCTTGAACAAACCAAAAACAACGCCAAGAATTATGTACGGTCTTTTACTAAATCTAAAGCAACCTGTAATTGTTCTTTTTTGTTTAAATGAGTGTTGTCTATAACTACGGCGTCATCAACTTGTATCAGTGGACTTTCACTTCTTGTACTGTCCATATGGTCTCTTTCTATAAGATTTTTTTGGACATCTTCTCTCGCTATTTTTTCTCCTTTAGAAACCATTTCAGAATACCTCCTTTCAACACGTATTGGAATTTCTGCAGTGATGAATAGTTTTAGTTCAGCATTCGGAAAGACTACAGAAGCAATGTCACGACCATCCATTATAATACCACCATTATTTCCCATTTTACGTTGTTCATCTACAAGTTTTACTCGGACTTCTTTAATTGAAGCTACTTTAGATACAAGTGATGAAATAAATGGAGTTCTAATTTTAGATTCAATATTTTCTCCATTTAAGAATATTTCGGGAGATTTAGTTGCTGAATTAATTTTAAACTCAAGGTTTATCTCCGGTAAAGAAAGGATGATTTGTTCTTCATTCACCGTTGTCGGCGTAACAAATTCTTTTTGTGAAACAAATAAAGTAACTGCTCTATACATTGCACCAGAATCAACAAAAACGTAGTTCAATTCTTTGGCTAATTCTTTGGCTAGTGTGCTTTTTCCACAAGAAGAATATCCGTCAATGGCAATGGTAATTTTTTTCATGGAACAAAGATAATATTAAATTTTCTGTATATGTATACTCATCGCATTGGATGCTGAACTTGTCGTCGGACGCTGAGCTTGTCGAAGCGGGAGACTATTTTTTCCACTTCCCTAAATCAGTAGAAAGTGTAATCATATTATTAAATCCAGCTCTAGAATAAATAGTAAAACCATAATCTAAGCTGAATTTATTGAATTCTAAGCCTAGTCCAAAAGCAAAACCGGCTAAACCAGGGCGTTCAGTCAAAGCTAACTCTTTTCTTCTGTGGTAATCAAAACCAAGTCTTAAATCAATATTTTTAGAAACTAAAACTTCCAATTGATACGTAAGATGTTGTGCAAATTTTTCAAAAAACCCTGCTGTTTCTACAGGTACCAATTCTCCAGTCAATGGATCTTTTGTTGGTTTGTCGTTTGGATTGCTGTACGTAATGTCCCAATTGGTTAAGTGGTGAGCAAGTAACGTGAAGCGAAACGGAGCGTGTTTTAACTTGTATGAAGAAGCCATTTGAACTTCTACGGGGAGTAAAGCTCTGTTTTTTTGATTGTAAGCTTTGAATTGATAGCCAATGTTTTTTGCTAAAACAGTTACGAGAAAGTCTTTGTCTTCATTGTAAAATGTTCCTGCAAAATCGACAGATGCACCAACGGATGAATAATTTTCTAATTGTGAGTAAAGGATGTTTAAATTAGCACCAATAGATAAACGTTTGTTAATTCTTTTACCAACAGATCCACCAATAATCATTTCAATAGGGGAGAATGTACCTTCGGCAATTCCGGCTTCATTTCGTCGAGTCATTTTTCCGTAACTGACATATTTGATGTAGCCGGCAACTGTTCCTAGTTTTTTTGTTCCAAAACCGTAAGCTAAGGTTCCGTAATTAATTCTTCCTGATAAAAAAGAAGTACTGAAACTGATGTCTTTCTGCATTTCATCATTCAATAAAGATGGATTGGCAATCCCCATATTGATATCGTTGTCTATTACAGAAATAAAATCTCCTGCAAGTCCAACAGATCTCGCACTGTATGATAAATCGAGTAACCCAAAAGCATTCGTTCCTCCCGTTTGTCCGAAGGAAAAAAGGCCAAAAGTTAAAGTGATAAAAAGTAGAAATATTTTCATTTGCATAGTTAACGCAAAGTAAGTTGAAAAATTATAAATAACATAGAAAAAAGAATACTAATCTTCAATACGGATTGAGCTTAATGAAATGTAACCGGTCAAACTCTTTCTCCCAATTCTACGACTTCTAAATCGTGAATTTTATCACCACTTATCGAAAAACGTAAAATCGTCTTTACTTGATGAAAACCTTTGTAGCCACAAGCACCTGGATTCATCCATAACATTTTATATCGTGGATCCATTTTGACTAAGCAAATATGAGAGTGACCACAAATAAACAGATTTGGTCGTTCTTTTTCGATAGCTTCGTGTGCTTTCTGGTAATACTTACCTGGTTTTCCTGCAATATGGGTGATTAATACATTGACATCTTCACATTGAAATGAATTGAACTCTTTCCATTCTGAACGGATATCTGCACCATCAATATTTCCGTAAACACCACGGGTGGGTTTGAATTTTTCCAATTCATCAATAACATCAATTGTTCCTACATCTCCGGCGTGCCATATTTCATCAACATCTTTGAAGTATTCATAAATTTTAGGATCTATAAACCCATGTGTATCTGACATCAATCCAATTCGTTTCATCCTTTTGTTTTTTTTTGTAACCATTCAAATAAAAGCATGTTTGGAATCAGTAAAGAGAAGTTGTACAGAATGTCCTCGAATGGAATGGTGAAAATTCGTCCTGCAATTTTCTGTTCTTCGCTGTACCAAACGACAGGGTTTTCTGTGATTGCACCTGTGAGAATTCCATTCATAATGAAAAATGGAAGAAAACAAATGAGGAAAGCAAGAATAATTTTGTCGAGTTCTGGATGTTTCATTAATGCAATTAAAACAAGTGTTGAACTGAGAATGACACTCAATGTATACCAACCAGATTCTCCGAAAATGGTCAGTAAAAGTCCATATAGTGGAATAATAAAGAAAAAAGTTTTACTCAATTTTTTTAAATCGTACTTTCTGAAATAAAATTTCACGACTTCATAAATGAATGTGCAGGCGAATGGAATGATTATAAAAAATAAAATTTCCTCGAGGGGTAGGTTGAAAATGTTTATTCCAATTAAATATTCTTGATTGAAGCCCCAAAATCCCAATTCTGTGAATAATGAATCCCAAATAATGAAAGGAATTGCGATAATCACTGCAGAGATCAAAGAATTTTTCCACGAAGAAATGTAATGAACTTTAGATTCAAAACTGAGAACAACAGGGAAAAATAATGTTGCAAGAATAACAAGTAAATATGTCCACTGCATTAAATAAAATTCAATTGGTTTTTGATGTATGCTTTTATTGTCAGAAAATATTTCCGAGTATCAGAAACTCTAATTCGATGTTGCATCAATTCTTCTGGTGTTTTGTTTTTGATGCGTTGAAGAAGGCAAGTGTAGTAAGTATAGCTTAGGTAAACGCCAAATCGTGCTGATTTAGGCAATTCTTTTATTCCTATTAATGCTTCATCAAACTCTTTTTTTATCTCTTTTTCAATGGATGTTTTATCTTCAATTGTAATGTTTCCATCTTTTAAATTTGGAAAATAAACTCTCCCTAAAGTATCTATGTCACTTTTTAAATCTCGGAGAAAGTTAATTTTTTGAAACGCTGATCCTAACTTCATTGCAGAAGGTTTTAAACGTTGGTATTCACGTTCATTTCCGTAAACAAAAACTTTTAAACACATTAACCCTACTACTCGAGCAGAACCTAAAATGTACTCTTCGTATTTGTCATTGCAATAGTCAATGGGTTTTAAGTCCATTTCCATACTGGTGAAAAATTGTTCAATTAGTTGAAGATCAATTTGATATTTATTAACAGTTGCTTGAAATGAATTTAAAATTGGATTCAATGAAATTTTGCGTTCAATCGCAGTATATGTTTCTTCTTTAAATTCTTTGAGTAACAATTCTTTATCAAAATCGTGGAAAGAATCTACAATTTCATCGGCAAAACGAACCAAACCATAAATGGCATGAATATCTAATTGTATCTTTTTGTCCAAACTTTTAACACCCGCATAGAATGAAGTACTGTATGACTTTGTCACCAACTTTGAAGCTTCAAAACAATATGTGTCAAAAATAGATTTCATTCTTCTTTCATCAGTTGGTTGGCGGCAATTTTACCAGAAATTAAAGCAGGTGGAATTCCTGGGCCTGGTACGGTTAATTGTCCGCAAAAGTAAAGATTTTTTAGCTTTGATTTAATTTTAGGTTTTAAATTTGCCGTTTGTAGCAATGTGTTCGCTAAACCATAGGCGTTTCCTTTGAAAGAATGATAAGCATTCTTAAAATCATTTGCACAAAATGAATTCTTGTAAACAATGTGTTTTTCCAATGATTCGCCACAATGTTTTTCCAACCTTTTTAAAACCATTTGAAAATACTTTTCTCGAATTTCGGGTGTATCTTCCAATTCTGTTGCGATTGGAATTAGAATCATTAAATTTTCATGACCTTCGGGGGCAACATTTTTATCTGTCTTAGAGGGGGCACATGTATAAAACAATGGTTTTGTCGGCCATTTTGGATCGTCGTAAATCTCTTTTCCATGATCCTCTAACAATTCATCAAAGAATAAATTATGGTGACTTAGTCTTTCTATTTTTTTATCTACACCAATGTAGAAAATTAAAGAGCTGGGAGCCATTCTCCGTTTGGACCAATATTTTTCAGAATATTTCTGGAATTTTTTTGGTAAAAGCTTTTGTTCAACATGATGATAGTCTGCTCCAGCAATGATTCCATCAAATTCTATTGATTCACCATTTATTTTTAAGCCTGAAGTTTTCCCATCCTGAACTAAAACTTGTTCAACTTCTGTTTTGTAATGAAATCGAGCACCATACTTTATAGCTACTTGTTCCAATCCTTTTGCAAGGGCATTCATTCCTCCTTCAGGATACCATGTGCCTAATTCTAAATCGGCATAATTCATCAAGGTGTACATGGATGGAATTTTATTTGGTCTTTCACCTAGAAACAAAACAGGGAAATTGAGAATGTCTCTTGCTTTTTGAGAAGTGAAACGTTGCGCAATGTCTTTTTCTACGGATTTAAAAATATCCAATTTTAAAGCATTTTTCAAAATATCTTTTTGAAAAAATTCCGTAATACTCAACCCTGGGTTTTCGATAAATGACCCCATCGAAACATCGTATTTTATTTTTGCATCAGCTAAAAAAAGTTCTAATTTTCTTCCGCCATCTTGTTCGAAAGAATCAAACAATTGCATCAAGTCTTCTTTTTTCTCAGGAATGAGTGTGGATGTGAAATCGTTCCAAAATACTTGGTATGCAGGGTCAAGTCGGGTGAGTTTAAAATAATCACTTCTATCCTCCCCTAAATCCGTAAAAAGTTGATCTACAACTCCTGGCATCCAATACCACGAAGGTCCCATGTCAAACTTAAAACCTTTTTCTGAAAAAAACTGAGAACGTCCACCGGGCATGGTGTTTTTATCGTAAACATCAACAGAATATCCTTCTTTTGCTAAAAAGCAAGCTGCTGAAAGACTGGATAATCCAGCGCCGATGATTCCGATTTTCTTCATTAGAATAAAGATAGTTAGTTTTTGTTAATTTGTGTGATTTTTTGGGTTCTTTTCTTTGATAAACTATCTCAATAATGAGAATGCTTGTAACTTCCCTTTTCTACGGGAATACAAGAAAGGGCTTTCAAAAAACGTTAATGCAGTAAAGTCTATGTAGAATATAACATTTTATGTATATCCTCACCCTTAATCCCTCTCCGAAGAGGGAAACATAATCCTCCTTCAAATAACAAACTAATATTAAAACCATAGTTTTTTGTCTCTAATTATTATTAAATCTAAATTAATTTGTATTTTTATTATTTAGCCCAATATTTCAATAATTATGTTTCAAAAATTATTTTTTTCATTATTCTTATTTTTTTCAATATCAATATCAGCACAGGATATAATTAAGGGGACTTCTTATTCTCACTTTGAGCTAAAGTTAAAGAAGGATAATATAGATTTTGTAATTGCAGATACAAATTTGAATGTATCGAAACCAATTTTATTGTTTTGTCAAGGTTCACAACCAGTACCATTGTTTATAGATGTAGATGATTATGGAGTATTTCCTGTTCCTCTTAGTAACTTTGATATTGATGAATTGAATAAAGATTTTCATGTCTGTGTCATTTCAATGCCTAAAACACCTGTTCTTGTTGCAGAGAAAAAATTAAATAACCAATATTGTTATATCACAGATTCTTTAAATTCACATAGTTATTCACGTGAATATCTTAATGCTAATTACTTCGAGAACTATGTTCAACGAGCAAAAAAGGTCCTAAAATTTCTCAGAAAACAAGATTGGGTGACTCCTAATAGGTTAATTGTCGCAGGTCATTCTCAGGGAGCAAGAGTTGCAGTAGGTATTGCTTCACAGGATAAAAAAGTTACTCATTTAGGTTTGTTTGGCTATAATCCGAATGGAAGGATGGAACAAATGATTAGACAAATAAGAAAAGATGCTGAAACAGGAAAGATTTCTTGGGCAAAAGCAGACTCACTTCAACAGGAACAATATGAATTTTATAAAAAACTTCAATTTACGGATTCTATTCATCCCAATTCAAGTTTAGTTTCTTGGAAGTCTTTTTCAAAACCAACGGTTAATGAGTTAGTTACATTAAAAATGCCGGTTTATATAGCTTATGGTAGTGAGGATATAATTGCAGATCCATGCGACTTACTGCCTTTGTTGTTTATTGAGAATTCTAAAGAGAATTATTTAATAAAAAGGTATCCGAACTTGAATCATAATTTTTTCCCTGTTTCAGAAAATGGTAGGGCAAATCATTCTGAGGGTAAATGGGAATTAGTATTTAATGAATTTGTTAATTGGTGTAATTAGATGTTATTTTCCTTTGAGTTCTTTTTATATGAATAATCTTAACTGTTTTTAAGTATTTTTACATGATCATTCAGAAAAATGAAAAATAAGAACTTCGAGAATTGGGTAAATAAACGAAAAGCGCATTTGCAAAAAATGGCGCCAGATGAAATTTTTGAAAAACTCAAGAATGGAGATCGTGTTGCCTTAAGTTCTGGAATAACGTTGATCGAAAGTCAGAATGCTTCTCATCGAGAAGATGCAAATTTACTTATTCAGAAATGTTTACCTTTTTCAGGAAATTCTATTCGAATTGGGATTACTGGAGTTCCAGGGGTTGGTAAAAGTACATTCATAGAAACGTTTGGTAAAATCCTTACGGATAAAGGTTTTAAAGTTGCAGTTCTGGCGGTAGACCCTACAAGTTCAGTTTCTGGCGGTAGCATCTTAGGAGACAAAACAAGAATGCATGAATTGTCCGTCAATGAAAATGTTTTTATACGACCATCTCCTGCAGGTGAAACTTTAGGTGGAGTTGCTCGGAAAACGAGGGAAAGTATCTTACTCTGCGAAGCTACAGGATTTGACGTTATCCTTATTGAAACGGTCGGGGTTGGACAATCGGAAACGGTCGTTAAATCTATGGTGGATTTCTTTCTCTTATTAATGCTTTCAGGAGCTGGAGATGAATTGCAAGGAATAAAAAAAGGAATCATGGAAATGGCAGATGCTTTGGTAATTACAAAAGCAGATGGCGACAATATCCGAAAGTCTAAAATTGCTGCGAGAGAATATAAAAATGCGATGCATTTATTTCCTCCGAATAAAAATAATTGGGTTCCAAAAGTTTTGACGTGTAGTTCTCTCGAAAATGATGGAGTGAATGACGTTCTTGAAGTTATCTTATCATTTAAAAAACAATTGATAGAGAATGGCTTTTTGATGAATGCTAGAAAGGAGCAAGATAAAATGTGGATGTTGGAAACATTGAAAGAATTAATCCTCAATGATTTTTTTACAGACGATCAAATGCTATTAGCATTAAATAAAGTTCAAAAAGAGGTTGTAAATGGAGAGATTTCTTCTTTTCAAGCCGCAGAAAATATGTATCAAATATACAAAGATGAAAGAAGAATTTAAGATTAACGGAGAATATATTGAATTGATTCAACTACTTAAGGCAACTGGAATTGCTCAAACTGGTGGACATGCAAAAATGATTGTTGAGGATGAACTCGTTTTTCGAAATGGAGAATTAGAAACACGGAAACGTGCGAAATTGAGAGCAGGTGATTTAATAGAAATTGAAGACGATCGAATTAGTTTAACTTAAGAACTTCTTTCGTACGATTGATTCTTATGCTTTTGGCTTTCCAATCAAATGTAAAACAACTCCAGGACCAGATTTAATTCTACCAATATTCCATTCATATTTTTCATTTCCTTTTACTTTTTCAACCATTTCGGTCATTTCTTTTACAGAATAAGTGCGAAGGGAAGAAACGATGCCGTCCCAAAGAATAAAAAGAGGAACAATGGGGATTAAATAAGTAAAAATAATTCGTTCGATTTTAAAAGGTCGAATGAATGGTGTTGTTAAAAGAACTGTGATCGGAGAGAAAAGCATCGCTAAAATACTAGTAAAACTCCTTTCTTGAGCTTCGAAAATTGCAATAGATTGGTTAACATCAACTGCATTTTGAAGAATTTTGAGGGCGTCTTCAGGTTTGAAATGATGCAAGGATAAAAATTGAGTTCTAACACCGATTAACTTTTTAGGAACATTTCTTGCGTCAATTGGATTTCTAACATAATCAAAATTGTTTGCTTTACTTTTCGTAAATTCAAATGCAGGAATGTTAGGGTAGTAGTCTGTTAAAAGAATTTTTAAATCTGAATTTTTCTTTTTCAACTCTTCGTTTAACCATATTAGGCCGCCACCACCACCAGAACCTAAATCAATGATTCTAAACTGATTTTTTTCGTTCAGTGTTTCAGAAAGTAGATCAACGATGGGTTGATACATTTTTGTTTTGTTCGATAAGAATTGTAAAAAATCGGTACCGAAATTCCGAAGCATGGTTGGGAACCATTTTTGGTCTTCAAATTCAAAAAGATGTATTCTTCCCATTTTTTTCAGTTAAAATAAGCGTTGTATTTCTTCTTTTAAAATTTTCACAGCAATTTCGGAAGGTAATTCACCTACTTCAGCAGAAATTTCAAAAATCTTAGCATTCAACTCCATAGCCATAGAGGTTGCTGTCATTTGCTGCCCTGCCATGTTGATGACTTTTATTGTTTCTTCTTTTGCTTTTTTTACCAATTCCCACGATTGAGGTGAAATGTACATTTGTTGCGCAATATTGTGCTCGTATTCTTCACGTATTGCTTCCAAGAAATTGACTTGCATTGCTGCGGCAGGTAATCCTGGGTTATTCAAACGCATCACTAAACTGTTCGGGTGAATTCTTTCCATCAACAAAATTGCTCTTTGATAAGCATCAACACGATGAGGTAAGAAAAATTTTTGTCTTTCTTTCTTCATCTCTAAATTTGATGTAAGTAAATCTCTTTCGATTGATTTTCGTAGAAAGAAAACAGCGGTTAATAGAACAGCTCCAGCTGGTAGGATAATTAATGCAATTTGAAATAAAATTTCCATTTTTGATATGTTTGTTTACAAATATATAATTCTAAATTTGAAGAAAGTAACATATCGTAAATATATTCAAAATATCGGTATGGGCAGCTTAAAAAATAGTACGGGCAGGTCGCGACCTGCCCGTACTATTTTTTAGCACTCCAATATTCTCTCCTCTTTAATATTCTCTCCTCTTTCTTTCTTTTTCACCTTAAAATCCGTAATTTCGCGAAGCAATAAATCGCACCAATTATGATGGAAAGAATTGAAGCTTATAAACCAAAGAATAAAGTAAGAATTGTAACTGCAGCCTCTCTTTTTGATGGGCATGATGCAGCTATAAATATCATGCGTAGAATTATTCAAAGCACAGGTTGTGAGGTAATTCATCTCGGACATGACCGTTCTGTTGAAGAAGTGGTAAATTGTGCCATTCAAGAGGATGCGCAAGCGATTGCAATGACATCATATCAAGGTGGACATAATGAGTATTTCAAATACATGTACGATTTATTGCAAGAGAAAGGTGCACCAAACATCAAGATATTTGGTGGTGGTGGTGGTACTATTCTCCCATCTGAAATTGCAGAATTAGAAGAGTACGGAATTGAACGTATTTATCACCCGGACGATGGTAGATCAATGGGATTACAAGGAATGATCAATGATTTGATTGAGCGTTGCGATTTCCCTGTTGGTGATGAGTTGAACGGTACAGTTGCTGATATTAAAAAGAAAAATGCTCCTGCAATTGCGCGAGTTATTTCCGCTGCAGAAAACTTTGCAGAAAAATCAGCTGACATCTTGAAAGAAGTGCATAAAATGGCAGAGAGTGTTTCTGTCCCAATTCTTGGGATTACAGGAACCGGTGGTGCTGGTAAATCTTCTTTGGTGGATGAACTCGTGAGACGATTTTTAGTAGATTTCCCAAAGAAAACGATAGCTGTTGTGTCTGTTGATCCTTCCAAAAGAAAAACCGGTGGTGCATTGTTGGGAGATAGAATTAGAATGAATTCAATTAACAATGACCGTGTTTACATGCGTTCATTGGCTACAAGACAGTCTAATCTTGCCTTATCGAAACATGTTTCGGAGGCGTTGACAATTCTAAAAGCAGCAGAATACGACTTAATCATTCTAGAGACTTCTGGAATTGGACAGTCTGATACCGAAATTTTAGATCATTCTGATATGTCACTTTATGTGATGACGCCCGAGTATGGTGCAGCAACACAATTGGAGAAAATCGACATGCTTGATTTTGCAGATGTTATCGCATTGAATAAGTTTGATAAACGTGGTGCTTTGGATGCATTGAGAGATGTTCGTAAGCAATACCAGAGAAATCATAATTTGTGGGATGAACCTACAGATTCTATGCCTGTACATGGGACTATCGCTTCTCAATTCAACGATCCAGGGATGAATACTTTGTATAAAGTAATCATGGATTTGTTGGTGAAGAAAACAAAAGCAGATTTGAATTCAACATTTTCTATCACGCAAGAAATGTCAGAGAAAATTTTCGTTATTCCACCAGAAAGAACACGTTACCTTTCTGAAATTTCAGAAAATAATCGTGCCTACGATAAATGGGTGGACGAGCAAGTGAAAGTGGCCAATAAACTGTGGGGATATAATTCTTCGTTGGAGGCACTAAAGAGTTCTGAAATTGAAGATAAAGACAGACTGATTAAAGGCGTACAAGAAGCTTTTGAATTGGAGAAATTAAATTTTGATCCAAAAAATTGGATTCTAATTGAAAATTGGGAAAAGAAAAAACAAAAATACATTGATCCTGTTTTTAAATTCAAAGTTAGAAATAAAGAATTATCCATAGAAACACATACAGAATCTCTTTCTCATACTCAAATTCCAAAAATATCCATGCCGAAATATACGGGGTGGGGAGATATTTTAAAATGGTCTTTGCAAGAAAATGTACCAGGAGAATTTCCTTACACTGCAGGGTTGTTTCCATTCAAACGTGAAGGGGAAGATCCGACAAGAATGTTTGCAGGTGAAGGTGGACCAGAAAGAACAAATAGACGTTTCCATTATGTAAGTAAGGGAATGCCAGCAAAACGTCTATCAACAGCATTCGATTCTGTAACGTTATATGGAAATGATCCGAATGAACGCCCTGATATTTATGGTAAAATTGGAAACTCAGGTGTGTCTATTTGTTGTTTGGATGATGCTAAAAAATTATATTCAGGTTTTGACTTGTCAGCACCATTGACTTCTGTTTCAATGACAATCAATGGTCCAGCTCCAATGATGCTGGGTTTCTTTATGAATGCTGCAATTGATCAAAATTGTGAAAAGTACATCAAAGAAAACGATTTAGAGAAAGAAGTTGAAGCTAAAATTGCTAAAATTTACACAGAAAAAGGAACGATTCGGCCTTCTTACCAAGGAGATCTTCCTGAAGGGAATGACGGTTTAGGATTAATGTTACTTGGTGTAACAGGAGATATGATTCTTCCGGCAGATGTTTATGCAGAAATAAAAGTCAAAACATTGATGCAGGTCCGTGGTACGGTTCAAGCTGATATTTTAAAAGAAGATCAAGCGCAAAATACGTGTATTTTCTCGACAGAATTTGCCTTGAGATTGATGGGGGATGTACAAGAATACTTCATTACAAATGGCGTACGAAATTTTTATTCCGTTTCAATATCTGGTTACCATATTGCAGAAGCAGGAGCAAATCCAATCACACAATTGGCATTTACGCTTGCGAATGGCTTTACATATGTAGAATATTACTTAAGTCGAGGAATGGATATCAATGACTTTGGTCCAAATCTTTCTTTCTTTTTCTCTAATGGAGTAGATCCTGAGTATGCGGTTATCGGTCGTGTTGCAAGAAGACTTTGGGCAAAAGCTTTGGGTAGAAAATATGGAGCAAATGCGAGAGCTCAAATGTTGAAATACCATATTCAAACTTCTGGACGTTCTTTACATGCGCAAGAGATTGATTTTAACGATATCCGTACAACACTTCAAGCGTTATATGCAATCAATGACAACTGTAATTCTTTGCACACGAATGCATATGATGAAGCTATTACAACTCCTACAGAAGAGTCTGTTCGTCGAGCAATGGCTATTCAATTGATCATCAATAAAGAATTAGGTCTTGCGAAGAATGAGAACCCAATTCAAGGTGCATTCATTATCGAAGAATTAACAGATTTAGTAGAAGAGGCTGTGTTGACAGAGTTTGACAGAATTACTGAACGTGGAGGAGTACTCGGTGCAATGGAGACAATGTATCAGCGTTCACAAATTCAAGAAGAGTCGTTGTACTACGAAACATTGAAACATACGGGAGAATTTCCAATCATCGGTGTAAATACTTTCTTAAGTAAAAATGGATCTCCAACCGTATTGCCGAAAGAAGTGGTGCGTGCAACGGAAGAAGAGAAGGCATACCAAATTGAAATGCTGAAAGAATTGAAAGCTACATATTCTACGGAATCAGCAGAATGGATTTCTAAAATTCAAGAAATAGCCATTCAGAATGGAAATATTTTTGAATTACTTATTGAAACATGTAAATATGCTTCAATTGGTGAGATTACCAGTGCTTTGTTTGAGGTAGGTGGGCAGTATAGAAGAAATATGTAATGTTTTCGATTTAATCATAATTATAAATGAAAATCCGAAGTTGAATTAGGTTTCTCCTTTTGGAGAAGAAAAAGCATTGCTTTTGAAGAGAGGGAGTATCGTTAAATGAATTCTCCACTTTCACCATGCAGTTCTCTGTAAGCTCTACTGTAGTATTCAAAACGGTTTTCTTGTGATTCTCGAGTAAGGTTGTGAATTACTTGTTTATTGTCATTTTTAATCAACGAATTAACCGCCAAAATTATTTCTTCGTAATGAATTAAATTCACTATTCCATCAGGGTTTTTAATCGTTGCTCCTTTTTTGAAAAAACTACCAGGTTGACGATTGTCGCCAATTAGTCCTCCACATCGAAGAATGCACGATATTTTTGAAGTTAAATAAACTTTTTCTACTTCTACTAATGGAGAATCCACTAGGGGGGTATTAACTGTAATGACATTCTTTGCTTTTTCATAAACGGAAGTTGAACTGATAAAAAACACCTTCCTAATGCGGCTATTTTGAATAATTTTGAATAAGTTGCGATGCGCTGAACTATTTTTATTTGTTGTCGCAATGATTAAATAATCTGTATCAAAGAATTCTTGAGGGATATTGCCGGTATTTTCAATATCAATTTGAAAAGGTTGAAAACCAAAATTAGCCAATTCTTTTAGACGAATTTCTTTTCTTGAAGAAGTATGAATTGTCCAGCCTTTCTTTAAAAACGTTTTTCCAATTCTTTCTCCCAGCCATCCACAACCTAAAATTGAAATAGCCATAGAATTTGAAGGTAACTTTTTATTCATGAGAAATGGCCAGTTTAAATTCTCTCTAATACGTATTCAATCAATCCTAGCATGGACGGTCCGTAATCTTTAGAGAAATCTTTTGTTGGTCTATTGGCAATACCCAAACAAATTGTCGCACAATTATGTCCCATGGCTTTCCCTAAAGAAAAAAGTGCTGAACTTTCCATCTCAAAATTAGTAATTCTGTTGGTTCCATCTTTGAACGTTGTCAAACGTTCTCCAAGTGCATCATTTTTTGTGTTTAAACGAAGATTTCTCCCTTGAGGACCGTAAAAACCACTACTCGTAATTGTTATTCCTTCAATAGTTTTGTCCGATGATAGTTTCGTAAATAATTCTTCAGAAGCTTCTGTCGTGTATGTTACTATTTCTTTTGGGAGTTGAATGTAGTCGTTAATTTTTTTATTTAGAATAACATCACTCTTTTGGTGTTCAATGTCGTAGAAATGCGCAACATTGTCTAGTCCAAATGCATGTGTAGTTAAAATGTAAGAATGAATAGGTACTTCTGGTTGTAAAATGCCGCAAGTTCCTATGCGAATTAAATCCAAAGAAGTTAAAGTTATTTTATTCTCTCGTTTTTCTAAATCAATGTTAACCAAAGCATCTAATTCATTGATGGTGATGTCTATATTGTCTGTTCCGATTCCGGTAGAAACAACTGAAATTCTTTTCCCTCGATACATTCCTGTTGAACATGCAAATTCTCGATGTTGAGAAGAGTGTTCAATCGAATCAAAGAATGTTGCAATTAACTTTACACGATCTTGGTCACCAACAAGTATTATTTTATGAGAAATATTTTCAGGAGATAAACCTAAATGATAAACTTTTCCTTTGTCGTTTAAAACTAATTC
>CAYLWS010000012.1:13840-62074 GCA_964387525.1 uncultured Fluviicola sp. | reverse complement strand
ATTTACAATTATATGCGCATAACTTGAATTCGCTTCTTCTGATTTATACCCTAAATCATAACTAGAAGGCCCTTTCCCGATAAAAGAAGACCAATCTACTACCCCGTCCACTCTATTTTGATCAACGAGTAAACTATCTTTAATATATTGTTCTATTGCTAAAACTGTTTCAGTTGTTTTTTCAATCTTAGTTCCTTGAGGTAAGTTAATGTCAACAGTGATCATATTACGATCGCTATCTGCAAAGAAGACAACATCTAAAAATTTAAATCCTACAAGAGAAAGTATGAATAAACCGACAATGCTAAAAAGCACTGTTTTTTTCCAATTCAAGGCCCAAAGTATAATATCTTTGTACTTCATTTTTAATTGAAGAATCGCTCGATCAAGCCCACCTATTTTCTCTTCTGTTTTTTTCTTTTTCATAAAGAACACACAAAAGAGTGTAACCACACTTAAAGAAATCAACCAAGAAGACAGAAGGGCAATTGTAATTACGACGAAAATTGGCCCCATAATATCTCCCATTACAGATTCTGCCATAAAAAATGATAAAAATGCTGCAGAAGTGGTCAAGGTTGAAATAAGTAAAGGCATGAATAATTCTTTACTGGATTCAATTGCAGCTGTTTTAACATTTTTACCATTGTCCATTTTCACCATTACAGATTCTACAACAACAATTGCGTTATCCACCATCATTCCAAGAGCCATTATCAAGGCAGCCAAAGAGATTTGGTTCAGTCCAATATCTATCAAACCCATCACCATTAATGTTGTAATAGTTACAATGGGAATTAAACTCGCGATAATCAGTCCTGTTCTCAGGCCTAGAAAAACTAACATTATACCTAATACAATAGCGATAGACTGCATTAAGTTAACCATAAATCCACTGATCTTCGTTTCAATGTAAGTATCAAGTGAAGAAAGTCGTTGCACCTTAATTCCGACAGGTAATACATCGTTATAACTACTCAATATACGATCAATTTCCTCCCCTAATTTTATTACATTTCTACCATTTTTCAGTGAAACATGAAGAGATATCGCACTTTGACCGTTTACTCGAACGATTTGTTTCGGAGGATAAATATATCCTTTTTCTACTTTAGTAATATCACCTAATTTTACGTATTCTCCTTGACTTCCAATTGGAATCAGCATTTTCTTTAAGTCAGAAATCAAGTTAAAATTACCTGTTGGTTCAAGGATTATTCTTTCATCCCCAATATTCACTTCTCCTCCAGAATTTAAAATATTTCTACTACTGATTATATTTTTCAACGATGAAGCCGTTAATCCGTAATTCTTAAGGTTATTATTATCGAATTTAACAAAAACTCTTTCTTCTTGCGCTCCATTGATTTCAACTTTTGCAGCATCGTCAAGTTTTATGAGTTGGTCACGAAGATCATCTGCATATTCTTTCAGTTCTTTGTATTCAAACCCATCATTTGTAAGTCCAACAGCAATTCCAAATACTTCTCCAATTCCATCGTCATTTAATGATGGTGTAACGTTATTGGGCAAGCCTTTAATACTTGACAACTTCCTCCTTAATCTATCCCAAACAGCTTGTAACTCTTCGGGTTTAACATCCATTTTCAATTCGACATTCACCACAGAAAGCCCAGTTCTTGATGTACTTGTTACTTTTTTTAGTTCTGGTAATTCTTGAGCTATTTTCTCAATCCGATCTGTTACTAGCTCTTCTGTTCGTTCAGGAGAAGCTCCAGGAAATGAAGTAATTACACTTGCCACTCTAACCGTGTATGGAGGCATACTGTCTCTCGATAATGAAGAATAAAAAACCACCCCAAGGATCATTACAACAAGTAAGATACTTAGAGACACTCTATTTTTTTCTATTGAAAATTTAGCAAAATTCATAGTCTTATTTTATTTTAGCAAAACTTTCTGTCCATCAAGCAATGTTTGCAAACCTGCTGTACAAATGATATCACCATTAGAAAGACCATCCACCACTATAAATCCTGCTTCTGTTAATTCTCCAATTTCAATTGTTTTTTTAACTGCCACACCAATTCCATCTTTCATACCATTAATGATAAAAACAAAATTTCCTTTCCCATCCTTACCAACAGCATGAACTGGAATAATCAATTCATTTTCTTTACCTTCATCACCAAAAGAAAAGCTTACTTCTGCAGACATTCCAGGTTTAATTTTTTTAGACTCATCCATAATTGAAACTTTCACTTCATAATTTGCAGAATTTTCATCTGTTATGGGGGAAATTTGGAAAACATTACCATTAATATTCTCATTTTCAATTGCTGAAAACTTTATACTAACAGGCATGTCCATTTGAATTTTATTGATTGTATTTTCAGGGATACCAATTTCAATATTCATTTCATCGCCTGCATTCAAAACAGCAATGACTTTTCCCGCACTTGTATTTTCGTTCAAACTTCCATCTACAGAAGCAATAACCCCATCATTTGGAGCATATATCACTCCGTAATTCAATTGAGATTGCTGAATACTTAAATTTCTTTTAGCCGATTCAAATTGATCCAAAGCGGTTTGGTATGAATCCTTTGCATTCTCATAGTCCCTTAGAGAATTACTTCCTTTTTCAAAAAGTTTCTTTACTCTATCTAAATTTGATTTAGCCGTTTTTTTTGTTGACTTTGCGCTATTCAAAGCAGATCTCGATTTCTCTAACGCTAAGTTTGCTTGAACATTATCTAAGCGAGCAATCAGGTCTCCTTTTTTAACTTTTTGTCCAGTACTGATATTCAATTCAGTTATAATTCCATTACTTCTAAAGCTCAAATCTATTTCATTACCAGCTTTAGCTGTCCCTGAGAAAGTTCGTTTATTATTGTTGTTAATATCACCAACGATGATATATTTAACAGGCTTAATCGTTTCTTTCACTTCCACAACATCATCTGAGCAAGCGTAAAGAATGAACAAGGTTAAAAATAAAGCAGGTATTTTTTTCATATTTTAAGAATATCAATAATGATTAATGGCTCCAGATATAATCTTTTGCACGTTGAACAAAATCTTGGTTTGCACCAACAGAGTTCATCAAGAAAAAGTAACTTATTTCTCTTTGTAATTTCATTGAAACAAGCATATAATTGTATTTTGCTACCGAATTCTCTAGGTAAGCATTGAGGTAATTATTTTGAGAATCTATCAATTGAATAACTGGGATTGCACCATTTTTATATTCATTTTGTGACAATGATAAACTTTCTTTTGCATATTCTAAATTCACTTTTGATATTTCAATATTTGCAATTTCATTCACAATATTCAATACAACATCGTGAATATTCTTACTGATACTTAATTCAATGTTTTCTTGTTGAAACCCCAATTGTTCTTTCTGTATATGAGCATATTGTCGGTTAATGTTTCGTTGATTGGATTGAAAAATCGGCAAAGAAAGATTGACAACAACATTGTAATTTCCATCAGGAGGTATTCCAAATCCAGAAGGAAAAGTTGAGCCATATCCAGATCTAGAAAACATGTAATTATACTGCCCTTGAAGAGCTAAAGTTGGAATGAATCGACCTACTCCATTAAGTTTTTCAACAGTTGATACGGCATTTAATTGGTGAGAAATATTCTTTATTTCAGGAGCGTTTCTATTGGCCTCTTCAATTAAAAAAGCAGTAAACACTCTACTTTTAGAAGGATCATCCAATGTTTCAATTAAAAACTGATAGGTATCATTTTCCATCAAATCAGTATTCATCAAAGTATCTTTAATTGAAATACTTTCATCAATTGGATGATTTAGAAGTTGATTAATTTGGTAATACCCTTGCGTAAGAGAATTTCTTGCGAAAATTAAGTTCTTTGTATTCTGTAAAATTTGTGATTGAAAACGAAGAACATCTGATTTACCAGAAGCGCCTAATTCATAATTTTCTTTGGCTATCGTTAAATTATCACGAGTCAACTGAAGATTTTTATTATGAATAATTACGTTGGTTTTAAGAATTAATGTATTCAC
This sequence comes from uncultured Fluviicola sp., assembly GCA_964387525.1. GTDB lineage: Bacteria > Bacteroidota > Bacteroidia > Flavobacteriales_D > Crocinitomicaceae > UBA4466. Next base: position 58,068 of record CAYLWS010000012.1, on the reverse strand, counting down.
GTAAGCAGTTGAAGCATTTAAAATTGCATCTAACTCATTTGCTGAATACACTTGTCTTTGAGATAATAATGCATCTTTTTTTATAGAAATACCAGAGGTCGCTTGTTGGGAGTATAGAACTTGATTCAATGTCAAGTTTCCATTCGTCGATAATTCAGGACGATTACCATTGGATACTTTCGCCAATTCAGGATCAATATAAGTTGCATTTGCATTTAAAGATAAATCAGGTAAGTAGTTACTTTTAGCCGTCTTAACATCTTGTTCAGATAACTCAACTTGTTTTCGCTGTGTTTTAAGTCCTAAATTCTCACCAACAACAGTTTTCATAAGTCCAACCATTGAATAAGATTCTACGGATGAAATACTTTTACCTTCAATTAAATTCAATACACCTAACTTACTGTTTCGAATAGGGAAATCAATTATTCTAGCTGTCTCCATGTTAATCGAAAGTTGCTTTCGGAAATCCATGACCAATTCAAGTTCAGACGGGTTTTCTCCATCGTTAATCGCTTCTACACTGAGAGCAATTCTTCGAAAGAAATGTACAATTGTATTTTTAGGATAATTAGATAAAAGTACACCTTTCTCTACATCAGGAATTCCATACGCCGAAATTGAAGGTAATTTTTCTTTATTTACTTGAAGAATCATTTCTTCAAACTCATCATTTGAAAGCGTATTTTTACTTAAAAAGTAAACAGCGTCTATATTTTTAAATAATGAATCATCCCCCTTCCTATCCTCTAAAACAATGAATTTATAATCCGATTCTTTCGTTGAAAAATATTCATCAAACTTTTTTTTCAGCGGCATTAAATCGAAAACATAATCTTCTACAACAATTCCAACCTTAGAATATTGATAAAGACTTGCCATAGCCTCCAAATCCTCTTTGTATGAAAATGGTGTGACTAAATACATTAAATTATTAATCCCAGAAGTTAATTTATTGGATGAAATCTTAATGAGGTCTTTATTCGTTGAACCAACAATGATAATCGGTTTAGGATAGGACTCCTCCTGGTACAACATAACTGAATTTGCCAATCCAAACGATATTATAATATCAGACTCTTGAATTGATTTCATGTAATTCCCCTTTGCAAGATCCAAACTATACCCATTGTATAAAGGTGTATTGAATACAACATATGTATCGCTTCCAATGACATCTTTGATCTCTTTTTTCATCTGATCAATCAAATGACGACCAACACTATCAGTCACCTGATCATTAATGACACCAATTTTCAGCGTATCAATTCCAAAAACATTGGTTTGTAGTAATAAAAAAAGAAAAGACCAGAAAATTCTATTCATAGGTGAATATAAAGTTTAGTTATATTTCAAAGTTACTCAATATTATTACATCTAAGATATTAGATACCATCCAAAATAAGTATTTTAATATAAAATGTATTCAATAAATCGAAGCTTCTTTCTTCTTTACCAATAAAATTTTATGCTTATTTTTGAATCGTGAAAAAAAATATTTTATTTTTAATTGTAATAATTCTCTCATCAAATCTTTATTCTCAAGAGATTGATACACTACCCTATAATTCATTTCGAGATAGAATTGTTTTATATGGTGACGTAGGCACAAATTCTTCTCACTTCACATTAAAAGACAATTTCAACAATGGTATTAACAAAATAAATTACAAGCACAATATAAAAACTGTTCTCGGAATTGGTTTTGCTTACAAATGGTTCGCAATCCACCTAGGCTTTGCACTTCCTGTAAATTTAAGGTCGACTACCAAATTTGGTCATTCTAACTACTTTGATTTAAAACTAAGAGGGACATATAAGCAGATTTACTATTATGCAGGAGTCCGTTCATACAAAGGCTTTTCAATTATAGATGAATACAAATGGAACGACAGCCTTACCTCTTTTCAGCCGAATGGAATTTACCCCAATATTTCTTCATCTAGTTTAACAATTGATCTTTGGTATTTGGTTTCTAAGAAATTTGAAATGCACGCTGTTTTAGGCCGCGTAGGGAATTACAAGAAATTCGCTCAAACCGTTTATTTTAAAAGCTCCATCAACTCTTTCAATGTCAACAATAAGAAAGAATCCATTATTCCCATAGCTTTAACCGACTCTACCGATCGATCACAGGCAAATTCTATTGGTGCATTTGAGTTAACTTTCATTCCAGGTTATGCTATGGTAAATCGTTTAAATAATTGGCAATATTCTGTTTTTGGTGGTGTTGGGGTTGCCTTTCAAAGTTCGTATTACGTCAAAGACAAGACTAGCCGTTCATTTACAGGTTTAGCTCCACGCTTTGACCTTCGGCTAAGCTATGGATACAATGTAGATAAATACTTTTTATTACTTGAAGGAAACTATACCATTCGTTCAGTTAAGATACAAAGCTTGAAATACAATCAAAGTTTTTACAACGTTCGAATTATTGGAGGATATCGTTTTAAGACAAAGAAATCTAAGCAAAAGGAGAATCCTCAACCGTAATTATCCAATTATCGGATACATCACTTAATGTTTTGATCATTGGATTGTATAAAGTCCAAGATGAGTATTCTTTTAAATCTGAAATATGAACTTTTTTCCATTCGTTTTCTTTGGATATAAAAACATTCATCCGATTAAAGAAATCCACTTTAATTTTCGCTCCAATTTCTTTCATTTTATGAACAGAAGTATCTATAGAACATCCTGAAGTTGGTACTTTTTCTTCATCCACTGCTAGAATCACAAAACGATTGAATTTCACTTCAAAACTACCATAAAGTTGAGTTCCATGCGTTGCCCATTCTCGAATAAAAACATTAAGTTCATCTTTAATGTAAACGATTTCATTCTCTGTAAGCTCTCTGTCTGCTTGATACAACCAAACATTACTTGATTTTGGTAAATTCTCCATTATAAATCAGCTGCTTTAGCAATTAATTCTGCAACATCTAATACTTCTACAGAAGATTCTTTTTCAAAGTTCTTTACACCATCCGTCATCATTGTATTACAGAATGGACAACCGGTAGCAATAATTTCTGCTTCTGTTTCCAGAGCCTCTTCTGTTCTTTCAACAAAAATTTCTTTATCACCTTTCTCCGCTTCTTTAAACATTTGAGCTCCACCAGCTCCACAACATAAACCATTTGTTTTACATCGTTTCATTTCAACGAGTTCGCTGTCTAATTTTTCAATTAAATCACGGGGTGCTTCAAAGATATTATTTGCTCTTCCTAAGTAACATGGATCGTGAAAAGTAATTTTCTTTCCTTTAAATGTTCCACCATCTTTCAAAATTAATTTTCCTTGGTTAATTAACTCTTGAATCAATTGAGTATGGTGTATTACTTCATAGTTCCCACCCAATTCAGGGTATTCATTTTTGAGAGTATTCATACAATGCGGACAAGCAGTTACAATTTTCTTTACTTCGTAACCATCTAGCACTTGAATATTCATCATCGCCTGCATTTGGAAAGTGAATTCATTTCCAGCTCTTTTTGCGGGATCTCCTGTACAACTTTCTTCAGCTCCAAGTACAGCAAAATTCACTTTACATTCGTTTAGAATTTTCACAATTGCTTTTGTGATTTTCTTTGCTCTGTCATCAAAACTTCCAGCACAACCTACCCAGAAAAGGATTTCTGGTGATTCTCCTTTGGCCATCATTTCAGCCATTGTTGGTACAACTAAACTCATATTTTTTTATTTTCTTCTTTAAAAACTTGAACTTCTGCCTGAACGGTCTCCAATTCAGAAAAATTCCCTTTGTATCTTGTCGCTCGGACGATATGGTTATCAATCCAATGATAATTACCACCTCTTGGTTTTCCCATCAACATTCCATGGTATTTAAACCCATGTTTATTTAACCATTTTTCAGTTACCTCTCTATGTTCTTCAATCCGAGAGGTGAAAAAAGTAATGACATGTCCTTCACCAAACCAACGATTGATTGTTTCAACCGTATTTGGATAAATTTCAGCATCGAGCATTCTTTCCGGTTCTTCATTGGGAATATCTTCGCAAATCGTTCCGTCAATATCGATCATAAAATTTTTCACACCATCTTTCAAAACTGGTGAAACCAATTGACCATTCTCTTCTGTATTTTGAAGACTAGTCTTCATTTGCCCAGTTTAAACGATCGTTTGGACTAAATTGCCATGGCGCTCCGTTGTTTTCAACATTTGTCAACATTCCAGCAAGTTCTGTAGGAATTTTAGATTCTTCCATAACTAAATACCTTCTTAAATCAACAATTATAGAAAGAGGATCGATATTTACAGGACATTCTTGCACACAAGCGTTACAAGATGTACATGCCCATATTTCTTCTTCTGTAATATAATCTCCCAATAAACTTTTTCCATCGTCATAATCAGCGCCGTGTTTACGCTTATTTTCTCCAACCTCCACCAAACGATCTCTGGTAGACATCATAATTTTACGTGGGGAAAGTAATTTACCCGTAATACTAGCAGGACAAGAAGAAGTACAACGTCCACATTCCGTACACGTGTAACTGTCCATTAAATTCTTCCATGTTAAATCCGTTACATCTTTTGCGCCAAATCGTTGTGGTTCCGCTACCTCTCCTTCAGCTGGTGCAGCATAAGGATCAGCATTAGGGTCCATCATCAATTTCACCTCTTTTGTTACAGACTCCATGTTATTGAATTTCCCTTTTGGTTCAAGGTTAGAATACCATGTGTTTGGAAAAGCTAAAAGAATATGAAAATGTTTAGAATATGGTAAATAATTCAAGAAAGTAAACACCATGATAATGTGTCCCCACCAACCAATTTTCTCTAAAATATGAAGTGTATGAATATCAAACCCATCAAAAAACAATGGTCCAATAAAGCTACTTACGACAAAACCGTATGATTCTCCCGTTTCTTTAACATGAATCATTTCATCCGCACCATTCATCGTAAAAATACAAAGTACAAGAACTAGCTCCATGAAAAGAATCATGTTCCCATCCATTTTAGGCCAGCCGTTCATTTCTTTCATATTGAAACGCGGTAATTTGATTAAATTTCTTCTACTTAAAAAAGCAAAAGTTGCAATCAATGCCAAAACAGAAAGAATTTCAATAAAGCTGATGATAAAAGTATAGAAACCACCCAATGATTCATGAAACATACGATGAGAACCTACAATTCCGTCGATAAATATCTCAATGAGTTCAATTTGTGTAATGATAAATGCTGCATAAATAGCCAAATGCAAAAGTGCAGGAATTGGTCGAGTAAACATTTTCTTTTGGCCTAGCGCAACAAGAGCCATTGTCTTCCAACGCTCTTTTCGGTTGTCGGTTCTGTCAATATCACGACCTAGATTAATATTAGAACGCATTTTCATTACATTCCATGCAAAGAAACCTGTCCCTCCAATTAATAATAGAATAAATAGAATAGCTGAAATCATACTGTAAGTTTAAGGAATTGTGTCTAAAATTTGTTTTAATTTTCTTTCTTCATCTTTCGTTAAAGGAACCCCTTTAGTCTTAGCCCCTAGAACGGAGAAATGAATGTATCTTTCAGGATGAACTTGAATATCGTTGACCAATTCTTGTAATTCAAGATTTGTTTTCACCAGCTCATTGTACAATGTTTCATCACCGAGTAATTTACCAAGTGTGCCTTCTCCTGTATTCGCTTGCTCTAGAATCGTATTAATTCCTGCCAATGTGTTTTTCGCATTCTCGATCACCGCTTTGAAATCTGACGTTACTAAATCATTGGTTAATTGTTCTACATTACCAATAATACCTTCAATTTTTTCATTACTTTTCTTTAAATTATAGGTAATCGATTCAACATTGTTCAAAATTTTGCTCAATTTCACTTTTTCATCAACGACAAGTGATTCAATTTCTTTTGCCGCATTCCCAAAACTGTGGATCGCTACTTTGATCTCGCCTAAACTTTGTTCCAACGATGAAGTTGCTGTTGTGTCCCAGAATGCTTTCACATCGTTGACCATTTTATCAATTGAACCTAGTGCAACTTGCAATTTCTGCGTAATTGGATCAGCATAATCCTTGATTTGAGCCATCATAGCTACCTCAACAAAACCTTCTAAAGTATCTCCAGGCATGTAATACCCTTTGGAATGATCATTCCCAAGGTGAAGCATAATTCCTTTGTTGAAAAAATCCAAAGACCCAGCTTCAATTTCTGTTCCTTTTGTCAATTTTAAATTTTCTTGTTGAATTGAGAAAGATATCCGCACCGATCGATTGGTTTCATTCCCAGGGATAAATTCTACCGTCTGAACCCTACCAACAGTAACCCCATTTATTGTAACAGGAGTCGCCGAAGAAACCTGCCCGGAACTAGGTAAGTAAGCATAATACGTCTGATCACCACCAAAAAAGCTATTGCCTTTTAGGAAATTAACACCTGCAATTAATAAACCAATAGCAAGTACAGTTATAACTCCTGTTTTTAACTCTTTAGATATCTTCACAATTATTTATTTTCTGCTAATTTAATAGCTTTTTGCAAATTAACCCGTTCTCCGTTAATAAACGCAACAACAAAAGCATGTTGAAAACCGCTATTTCGAAGTTTTTTCTTCAGAATATTCGCTTCAGAAAAACTATTCACATAGCTTCCAACCGTGTATTTATATAGGTTATCTTGAATATATTCAGAAACAGTATAGCCATTAAACTGTGAAGATGTTAAGGGAATTCTTTTTTCAGAAGTTTCTATTTGAATTTTAAAAATTACTTGATCTTTATTCAAATCACTCCCTGAATTCTCCTTTTTGATTTCACTCGGAGTATTTTGAATTATTGTGTTGTTTTCTGTTTCCTCTTCAATTCCTTCCAATTCATTCTTGTATTTTTCAAAAGCAATGAACATCGAATTGGCCATTTTCTTCTGTGTCTCTGGAGCATTTAAAAACTTTTCTTCTTTTGGATTGGTTAAAAAGCCTGTTTCGATTAACACACTCGGCATTGTCGTTTTGTACAACACTAAGAAACCAGCTTGTTTAACACCTCTGTCATGTCGACCAATTTTAGTAAATTCAATTTGTAATTTTGAGGCAAAACTTATGGATTGGTCTAAAAACACACTCAATTGAATTTGTCGCGCAATAATTGCATCAGGAGACAAGTCAAAATCTTTGTATTTCGCACCTCCATCATCCTCAAGGTGGATTGTCGCATTCTCTCTTTCCGCAACTTTCTGTTGAGATTCTGTTCTGTGCAAACCTAAAACATAGGTCTCAGTACCATAAGCCGCAGGACTTGCTGCATTTGCGTGAATACAAATAAATAAGTCGGCATTGTTTCTATTTGCTATCTTAGCTCTTTCATCCAACTCTACAAACACATCTGTAGATCGGGTATAAATTACTTTAATATCAGGATATTTAGCATTAATCATCGCTCCTAAATCCAAAGCCATTGCTAAGCAAACGTGTTTTTCTTTTGCTGATGATCCATGACAACCAGGATCTTTTCCACCATGACCAGCATCGATAACAACAGTTTTAATTGCAGAATAGAACGCTTCATCATCTTGTGAAAGCAAAGAATGGGGGCTAAATAGCACTAAAAATGCCAAAATGGTATAAAATATGCTATATCGCTGCTTTTTTTCGGTCATTCAAACGTAATTTTAATATTTTTGTTACTTATTTATAAATTGTAAAACAAATTTAAGGCAGAATTCGTGTTCAAAAAGCATTCCACATATATTGTTTTACTCTTTGCATTGTTAATAATGTGGAATTTTTCAACGACTCATGCCCAAAAGTTTAAAGATACGCTTTATTTGAATTCAGGCGATTTAGATGCTCCAATATTTTACAGCGCAGAAGATTCTATTTTTTTAGACCTCAAAAACAAGCAAGTCCATCTTTACCGAAATGCAAAAGTTGACAATGGGGAAGTAAAAATGGAAGCAGGATACATTCGAATTGATTTAGAGAAGAATGAAATCTACGCAACCTACATTTACGATAAAGATTCGAACAAAATACAACAACCCGTTTTCAATAGCTCAGGAGAAGAAATGACCGCCTCCTCTATTCGTTTTAATTTAACGACAAAGAAAGGTTATATTGAAGAGTTAGCCATTCAGCAAGATGAGAATTACCTCTACATGGAAATTGCGAAGAAGCATGAAAATGATGAAATTCATTTCAGAAAAGGACGCTTTACAACCTGCGATTTACCTGAACCTCATTTTCATTTCCATTTAACAAGAGCAGTCATGGTTCCTGAAAAAAGAATTGTTTCTGGTCCAATGAATTTATGGATCAAAGGCGTTCCTACTCCACTGGGTTTGCCTTTCATTGTCCTCCCTCAACAAGAAGACAGGACGCACGGTTTTATTTTTCCAAAAATTGACATCTTCTCTCAATATGGCTTTGGGATGCAAGACCTGGGGTATTACATTCCAATCAGCGACCGATTGCAAACTACATTTTACGGAACAATTTTTAGTCGTGGGAGTTGGGGACTTAGAAACAAAACAGATTACGCGAAGAAATACAAACACATTGGTTCTGTTAACCTTGGCTTCCAACAATTTAAAACAGGTTTCCCGAGTAACAAAGTCCAAAATAAGTCTACAATAATCTGGGATCATCGACAAGACCCTAAATCAAATCCGTATTGGAATTTTTCTTCCAAAGTATATTTCATTTCGGATAATAATTCTAAAACAGACCTTGACCCGTTAAACGATAAGTATTTCAACAACACTTTTCAATCAGACATCAATTTATCTCGTAAATTCCCCAATTTACCACTAACGGCAGGAGCAAAAATTTCTTTGCGTCAAAACTCACTCTCTCATAACATTGCTTTAATTGCTCCAATTGTTAATGTAAATGCGACTCGTTTTTTTCCATTAAAGAAATTGGTGAAATCAAATTCCTTTTTAAATGACGCAGCAAAGCGATTCGGTGTTACGTATAGTTTTGAAGGACAAAATAAATCAAGTTTTGGGGATAGTTTACTACAAAGAGGCGATTTTGATGCAATTGGAGATCAATTCATGAATGGTATTAACCAAAGAATAACCTTACAAACAACTGTAAGCTTATTCAAAAATACGTGGAAATTTACTCCATCAATTGATTATGGTAATACGATTAACTTTCAACAAACTAGAAAATCATACGACCCTATTCTTAACACATCTGTAAACGACACAATTCAACAATTTGGAATGGCTCATTCGTTGTCATTTAAAGCACAAGTCAACACAACCGTTTACAGTTATTACAAATTTATTGGAAAAAAGAAACCATTATTACGACATGTAATGACCCCTAGTTTTAGTTTTCAATACATTCCAAATCTAAACCCATTGATTGAGGATTCTGTTGGCGCAAATCAAGACCTCGTTCGTTACTCCCCTTTTGAGCAATCATTGTACAGAGTTAGTCAAACAAACGATAGAGCGCTATTTAATTTCGGTTTCAATAATTCATTTGAATTAAAACGAAAATCTGACAAAGACACTTTAACCGGGTTCAGTAAAACACGCATCATTGACGCCCTTACCTTCAACGGGAATTATGATTTCTTGAAAGATTCAATGAATTTATCGAATATCAGTACTGGATTACGTGTAAGTCCAATCAAATGGTTAAACTTTGTAGTCAATGGAACATTTTCACCATACAATTGGATTGACTCTACAGGGAGAACAACTAAAGATTATGCCGTGAATCATGGTAAACTTGGTCGTTTTTTAAACTCAAATTTTTCTACAACAATAACCCTTACTTCCAAGGAAAGTCGTGAGAAAATTGACAATAACATTGATCAAATTGGTGAAAGTTGGAATGCTGATTATGATTACTTTCTTTTACATCCTGAATACATTCTTAATTTTGACATCCCTTGGAAAGTCTCATTTTCACACATATACACTCTAAATACGAACACTAACATCACCACAACATCTCCTGACCGATATCAAAAAATTCAAACACTGATGATGCAGGGCGATTTAAGTTTTACCAAAAGGTGGAAAATTGAATCAACCATTAATTTTGATTTTGAAACTACTCAAATTACGAATGCTCGTTTCACACTTTATAGAAACATGCATTGTTGGGCGTTATCCTTTCATTGGACACCAATTGGAACCAATAAAAGTTTCTTGTTTGTTCTTCAATCAACTTCCGCTTTATTCAAAGATTTAAAAATTCCTATCAGTAAACCACCTGCGTTTCTATAATTTCAATTATCTTAGTCTTAATGATTGACTTTAATTTCAAAAATAACACACCAATCCAAAGCGGGAGTATTCTCATTTCGGAACCATTTGCAACAGATGATTACTTTGAGCGTTCTGTAATTTTCATTTGTAGCCATAATGAAGAAGGAAGTTTTGGGTTTGTTATAAATAACTTCATTGATGCTGATATCGGTGATTTCGTTGATGATTTCCCTTCCATCCAGACTCGACTAAGTATTGGCGGCCCTGTCGATACTTCAAACCTATTTTATTACCATACTTTTGGTCAAAAGATTGAAGGAAGTCTACCAATCAACAAAAACATCTATTTGGGTGGAGATTTTAATGACGTAAAGGCATTACTCAAGAAAGAACCTGATGCAGTTACAAGAATTAGATTTTTTGTAGGCTACTCAGGCTGGGAAATTAAGCAATTGGATGAAGAAATTTCATCACAATCTTGGATTGTAATCAATAACTATACAGAGGAATTAATTTTCAACACAAGTAACAATAATCTTTGGAAAGAAATATTACAAAGGCAAGGAGAAAAATTTAAAATTATATCTCAATTCCCTCTCAATCCCAATGATAATTAATTCGTATTTTCACGAATTAAAATAGAAAACATGATTCCAAGTTCTCCTTTAGCTGAAAGAATGCGTCCACAAAGTCTGGATGAATTTTCTGGTCAAGATCATTTACTCAAAGAGGGAGCCTCTTTACGAAGAGCAATGGATTCTGGTATTATCCCCTCCATGATTCTTTGGGGGCCTCCAGGAGTTGGAAAGACAACTTTAGCACATTTAATTGCTAAACATTTGAATCGACCAATGCATACATTATCTGCCATTTCTAGTGGAGTTAAAGATGTCCGAGAAATTATTCAGAAAGTCGAAAAAGCAGGCATGTTTCAACAATCGGGAACCATTCTTTTTATCGATGAAATTCATCGATTTTCTAAGGCACAGCAAGATTCATTGCTTGGAGCTGTTGAAAAAGGAACCGTAACTTTGATTGGAGCAACAACTGAAAACCCTTCATTCGAAGTTATTTCAGCTTTACTTTCTCGTTGTCAAGTGTACACATTGAGTGATCACAACAAGGAATCATTGACTTCTATCTTACATAACGCTATAACGCAAGATGTAGTTCTCAAGGAAAAAGTAATCGAATTAAAAGAAACGAATGCATTAATTGCTTTATCTGGGGGTGATGCACGAAAATTATTGAATGTTTTTGAAATAATTGCAGGAACTTTTCAAAATGAAAAAGTTGTAATCACTAACGAAATCGTTCATCAACGAGCTCAACAATCTGTTGCCGTTTACGATAAAGACGGAGAACAACATTACGATATCATTTCAGCTTTTATAAAATCTATCCGTGGAAGCGACCCAAATGCTGCTGTATATTGGCTAGCTAGAATGGTTGAAGGAGGCGAAGACCCCAAATTCATTGCGCGTAGATTACTAATTTCAGCATCAGAAGATATTGGATTAGCAAACCCGAACGCATTATTAATGGCAAACAATTGTTTTCAAGCTGTTCAAGCAGTAGGCTGGCCTGAATCTCGAATTATTCTTTCGCAATGCACTATTTACTTAGCCAATTCTCCAAAAGGAAATGCAGCATACATGGCAATCAATAACGCTCAACAAACTGTAAAAGAGACCGGTAATTTAGCAATACCATTACCTCTCAGAAATGCACCAACAAAACTAATGAGAGAATTAGGCTATGGAAAAGGCTATAAATACTCCCATGATTTTCCAGGTAATTTTGCAGTACAAGAATTTTTACCAGAAGAAATCACTAATTTTTCTTTTTTCAAAGCAGGAAGTAGTCCAAAAGAAAAAGAAATCGAACAAAAAATAAATGTCTTATGGACAACTAAATACAAAAAATAAGATGGCGAAAATTGCATACTATTTATTTATTCTACCTTTTTCATACTTACCCCTTCCTGTATTGTATTTATTTACTGACTTTTTCTATTTACTCCTTATAACTATTGCTCCTTACAGAAAATCTGTAATTGAGGGGAACTTGCAACGTAGTTTTCCCGAAAAAAATGCGCAAGAGATCAAAGCATTAAAAAGGAAGTTTTACCGACATTTTACTGATTTATTGGCAGAAGGAATAAAAAACTTATCTCTTTCGAAAAAAGGATATCAAAAAAGGTTTAAAGTTGTTAATCCCGAGTTAATGAATCAACTGTACGCTAAAAAGAAGAGTGTTCTTTTAGTCTCAGGTCATTACAACAATTGGGAGTGGCTAGTCACAAGCCAAGACACACTTTTTGATCATCAAGCCTATGGAATTGGTATGCCGATGACTTCGAAATTTTGGGATAAAAAAATCAATGCAAAGCGTCAACGATTTGGGATGAAGGTTGTTCATGCCAAAAATTACAAAGAAGAATTATCTAAAAAACCGAACGAAACAAAAGCAATACTTTTACTCTCTGACCAATCTCCTGCCGACTCAAATAAAAGTTATTGGATGAATTTCCTCAACCAGCAAACTGCCGTTCTTTTTGGAGCAGAAATTATGGCGCATCAATTGGATTACGCTGTTGTATTCTTTATTACAAGAAAAGTAAAAAGAGGACATTACGAAATGGAATTAACAACCATAACAGAACAACCTCACACTCAAAAATGGGGGGAGATAACTGAGAAACATACTCAATTACTAGAGAAAGAAATACTTGCTCAACCTCAATTTTGGTTATGGTCTCACAAAAGATGGAAAAGAGATGTTCCTTCTGATTTAGAAAAATTAAAACAACAACAACGTGCATTCTTCAATCAAAAATTTAATCAATAGCTGTCTTATTCTTTTCGTAAGTTTTTCTTCTTTTGGTCAAACAAAAAAGTATTTAAAAAAGAATAAAAATGCTATTTCATTCACCTATTCAGAGAATCCTATCTATGCTCGAGGAATTGTTTACAAAGACCGTCGATTGTTTTTAGGCAACTCAGATGGTTCTGTCTACTACATCAATATTGAGAAAAAGACGAGTACACTCCTTTTTAAGCATACTGACATTGAAGAGATTAGAGATGTGGAAATTGTAAACAATACAATTATAGCTATGCACAGCGGAGAAAATGGTAAAATAATACTTCTTTCTCTTGACGGTTCAATACAAGTTTTTAAAAATGATGAATGGAAAGGGATTTTCTTTGATGGAATTGATTTCATTGGAGATACTGGTTTTTTAATGGGCGATCCGAAAGAGGGTTATTTTTCCTTACTTCACACAAAAGACGGTGGAAAAACCTGGAAGAAATGTGAAGGAGAAATTAAAGCCGAAAAAGGTGAAGCAGGCTTTGCCGCAAGTGGAACAAATGTCCAAGTTCTGAACGATAGCACATTCACTTTTATATCAGGAGGAATGAAAAGTCGTTTTTTTAAGACAATTGATTCTGGAAAAACATGGTCAAATGTTATTTTACCTTATTACCCTGGAGAATCTACAGGTGCCTACTCGATGAATTTTTTGAATGACAGTATTGGTGTTGTCGTTGGCGGAGACTACCTTGACCCTGCAATACGAATGAACATTTGTTTTTTTACCGAAGACGGTGGGGACTCTTGGTTTAATTCAATAGAACCTGTTAGAGGATATCGATCTTGTGTCATTTCTCACAAATCAATTTTCTACTCCTGTGGTCGAAATGGGATAGATGTTTCTTTGGACAATGGACAAACTTGGGTTCCTTTTGCTGATGGCCCTTATTTTTCGTTGTGCACAACTGATCAACAATTAATTGCAACAACCAAAAATGGAAAAATTGTATTCTTTGATTTAATTAAATTATAAAATGAAAAATACTGTAGATAACATTATCTCTCGCATTAAAGGTCAATTCGAAGAAGATGCAACAGGTCACGATTGGCATCATATCATGCGTGTCTACAATATGTCGTGTCACATTCAGACAAATGAAGGTGGTAATAGAGAAATTATTGAATACGCATCACTCTTACATGACATCTCCGATCACAAATTCAATGGTGGTAAATTAGATGAGGGCGGAAAAGTTGCTAGCGCATTACTCCAAGAGTTAGGAGTTGCACAAAACATCATAGACCAAGTGAAGTACATTGTTGACAATGTTAGCTACAAAGGTTCAAAAACCAAAGCAGAGATGAACTCTTTGGAAGGGAAAATTGTTCAAGATGCTGATCGTTTGGATGCGATTGGAGCGATTGGTATAGCACGAACATTTGCTTACGGCGGAAATAGAAATCAAGCCATCTATTCTCCAGAACTTCAACCGACAGAACATCAAACCTTTGAAGAATACCATCAATCAAAAACAAGCACAATCAATCATTTCTATGAAAAATTGTTACTTTTAAAGGACAGAATGAATACATCAACTGGAATTGTGATTGCTAAAGAACGTCATCAAATTATGGAGAGTTTTTTAGAATCTTTTTTAGAAGAATGGAATTTTAATCAAACTGAAAATTAACAAAAATGAATCGACTGGCTGTTGGAATTGACATTGGAGGAACAAATACTGTTTTTGGTTTAACCAATAGAAAAGGCGAAATTCTTTTTGAAGAAAGTATTCGAACAAAAGACTTCGCAAACGCTGAAGAATTAATTCAAACCATTTACGATCTTATCCCATCAAATCACAAAACATCAATTGTAGGGGTCGGCATCGGTGCTCCTAATGGAAATTATTTCACTGGAACAATTGATTTTGCCCCGAACCTTCCTTGGTCTGGGGTGATTCCATTAAAGCATATTTCTGAAAAAATATTCAACATCTCAACAACCATTACAAATGATGCAAATGCTGCAGCAATTGGTGAAATGGTGTATGGAAATGCAAAAGATTTAAAAGAATTCATCACGATAACCTTGGGAACAGGACTTGGAAGCGGAATAATTGTCGATGGTAAAATCGTTTACGGACACGATGGTTTTGCTGGTGAATTAGGTCACTTTAGAGTAACCCCAAACGGACGAACGTGTAATTGCGGCCGAAAAGGTTGCTTAGAAACGTATGCAAGCTCAACTGGAGTTGTTAGATCCATCCATGAATTGAATTCAAGTAACAAAGCATATTCTAAAATTCACAAAGTTACTTCTCCACAAGCAAAAGATGTTTTTCATCTAGCAGAGAATGGGGATTTATTTTGTCTAGAAATCATAGACTATACAGCAGAAATTTTAGGAAATGCTTTGGCTGAATTTACCACTTTTTCAAGTCCAAAAGCTTTCATCCTATTTGGAGGAATTGCACAAAGTGGTGAATTCTTTCGCAAAAAAGTAAATGCTGTGATGGAGAAGGGAATGTTATCGATTTATCAAAACACTGTTGAAGTAAGGATTTCAACTCTACATGATAAAAATGCAGCCGTTTTAGGCGCAAGTTCTTTGGTTTGGTAAACTAAAGAAAAAGCATAAACGACACTCCTAAGTTTTTATATTTTGAATGATTATATTTTAAACTTAAGTTAAAATGATCTGACCTATAAGTCGTTGCTACTCCTATAAAAAAATGATCAAAATTTCTTTTATAATGTATCGGATCTCTAAAATTATCCACTGTAACATTAAAACTATTCGTAGGATCACTACTATATACGGGATAGTTTCCTTTTAACTCTACGGAAGATAAAACGATGTTATATCCTGTACTAAAAGCAAAAGAAAATTTTCTAATAGGTTTTACTACACTTATTTGAATTGGAACCGATGTAGAGCTCATTTGAAAAACTTGGTCCTCATACTCTACCTCATCAATAGGGTTGGAAAAAGACAATTCATTTTCATCTGGTTTTATATCTAAAAAATAACGCATTCGACTATAATCATACCCCGTTTTGATGTAGAAATCAACAGGAAAATCTTTTAAAGCAGAAAACGAAGTTTCAAGATTGTGTTGAATAGATGCACCAATAGCAAATACTCCAACAGTATTTTGAGAGAATTTAATCGAAGGAAGGAATTTCAACTCGATTAAATTTCCTTCTTTTTCAGCAACAAAATGAAGTCTTGCAAAAGGAATTACACCTAAATCAATTCCTTTTGGAGAATTCAATCTAAGAATAGGTTTTTCTGTATAAAATGGAAACTGTACAGACGGAGATTTGTATGTATTGTTTGATTCTAGACTTATTGTTTGATCATTCCCTGAAATAGTTTGACCTGTAGTTTTTGAAGGATCAGACGTGTGAAATTCTTCAAGATTCAAATCATTAAAATCGTACGATTTATCTTTAGCATTCACAATCGTCCCTTCAATACTTAGACTCAATCCAAATTTCCATTTAGAAGTATTCTCCCCTTTAAACAAAATAGTATTACTTTGAGAAGCAGTTACATCTATCCCATTTTCTAAAGGATATAAATACGCTTTCATTACTTTTTCTGCATCAGAGATACCACCTTTAATAAAATCAGTAGATTGTAAAACTTGAGCATTATTTTGGAATGCTATAGAAGATAAAAAACAAATAATCAGTGTATGAGGATATCTTAACATAACACAAAATTATGTTAAAATATCCTTTCACTGTGTGAGCTATGTTTCTTAAAAAAGAAAAAATCTATTCTTCATCTTCGGGTTGATTCATGTGTTTCCCTTTCTTCGACCCTTCATAGATTGAATATTTACGAAATGAACATTCTAAATCACCATTAAATACTTTAATTTTTCGATCAGGTCTTAACCCAAGTTCTTTGAACGCATCAATATTAGAAGAAATCACCCAACAGTTAAAGCCTTTCATTTCAGTTTTCATCCAATCACCGAGTTCTTCGTACATTTCTTCGACTTCCTCCCCCATTCTTTCTCCGTATGGTGGATTAGAAATCATTATTCCTGTAGCATCTTCACTCGGTTTCTTTATGTCCTGAAATCCATCAACACTCGTTTTAACAAAACGTCCAATTGCAAGTCCTCTTAGATTTCTACGAGCACGAGTAACCATTTCTGCATCAATATCAGAACCGATAATTTCACACGGTAATTCAGTTACTCTTCTTGGGATTTCATCCAAAATACTTTCCCACAATTCAGCATCAAAATTCTTAAAGTTTTTAAATGCGAAGTGTTGTCTTTCAATTTGAGGAGGTAAACCAGCTGCCATCAATGCAGCTTCAATCAATAACGTTCCTGAACCACAAAAAGGATCCATGAAAGTTGATTTTTTATCCCAACCAGAAAGGCGAATTAATCCAGCAGCAATTACCTCATTCAAAGGTGCTTCACCAATAGAATCCCTGTAACCTCTTTGAAACAATGGAGCCCCACTTGTATTCAATGATACAATTACTTCATTTTTATTGATGTAAACATCGAATAAAACTTGAGGAGTCTTCACATTCACATTTGGTCTGTCTTCATATTTATCTCTAAAAGTATCCACAATTGCATCTTTTACAACAAAAAATGGATATTGAGAATGATTGAATAAATCGGAATAAACAGCTCCTTTAACTGCAAATGTCTTTTCTAGGTCAAAATATTTAGTCCAATCAATTCGCATACATTTTTTATACAAATCATCTTCATGTTTAATATAAAACGTTTCAACTTGTACCAATACTGAAATTGCACAGCGAACATTCAAGTTCAAAAAATACACGTCTTTCCATGATCCCTTGACCTGAACAGCACGATTAAGAATTTTTGTTGAACTAAATCCGAGTTCTTTTAATTCGTCTGATAAAACCTCTTCTAGACCGAAAACAGTCTTTAAAGTGATGGTTAATAATTGATTTGATGATGAGTCTTTCAAAATATATTGTTTTAGAATTGAAATATCTTTTATTTTTGTACAAATTAACGAATTTGAAAGGACTTCATCGATATATACTTTTAATTAGTTTTCATCTAATTATGTTCACTTCATTCTCACAACAAAAAATTGGTCTTGTTTTGAGTGGTGGTGGCGCGACTGGTTTGGCACATATTGGTGTCTTGAAAGCTTTGGAAGAAAATAATATTCCTATTGATTATATCACAGGAACTTCAGCCGGAGCATTTGTTGGCGCTTTATATTCTGCAGGTTATTCTCCCCAAGAGATTGAAGACTTTGTATTGAGTGAATACTTCAAAACCGCAACTGATGGTGATTTAAAACCCAATCAACGTTTTTTATTCCACAAAGACGATCCAAGCTCGAGTATGATTGGAATCTCTTTGTCTCAACAAAAAATTCTGAAACATTCCTTACCTACAAATTTTAATTCATCGACTCTTCTTGATTACATGATGATGTTAAAACTTGGAACAATTTCAGCCTCTACAGGTGATAATTTTGATAGTCTTTTTGTTCCTTTTCGTTGTTTAGCATCTGATATTGTAAAAAAAGAAAGTGTAATTTTCAAAGAAGGTAGTTTAAATGAAGCAGTACGAGCCTCCATGACTTACCCATTTTATTACAAGCCTTTAATGATTGACAGTGTTCTATTATTTGACGGTGGATTGTATAATAACTTCCCTGCTGATGTGATGTATGATAATTTCATCCCTGATTATATCATTGGAAGTAATGTTTCTTATAATGCAGAATTACCCGACGATGATGATTTATTAAGTCAATTAACGAATATGCTTGTCTATTACTCTAATTTCAGTCTTCCTTGCGAAGAAGGGATATTGATTGAGCCTGAGATAAGCATCAGTACTTTTGATTTTGAAGGAGCAAGTGTTGCCATCGAAGAAGGGTACCAAGCAACATTGTTGTTAATAGATTCTTTAAAAGTTCATATTTCTTCAAGAAGAACACCTGCAGAAGTGGACTCCATGCGTTTCGAATTCCGATCTCGTGTCATCCCTCTCATGATTAGTTCCGTAGATGTTCAGTCAGATTTTGAAAAGCTCGAAAGTTCTAGTAAATCTTTTATGATTAAAAAGAGGAAAACAGAAATTCTCGATCAAAAAGAATTGGAAAAAAGATATTTCAGGTTAAATTCTAGTTCACAAACAGATTTCATCTTCCCTACCCTTAAAAAGAACAGCGATTCAACATATAACTTAGATCTAACAGTAAATAAAGCAAAAGAAATACGGGTAGATATCGGAGGGCATTTATCTTCTCGCCCTGTCAACACAGGTTATATTGGAGTAAGTTATCAAACTGCTGGCAGAATTTTTACTAAAACAAAAATTGAATCTTATTTTGGGAAATTTTATGGATCAGGGAAATTTAAATTTACACTTGAGTTACCGACCGTTTACCCAATATCTACAAGTGTATATTTCACAGTCAACCGCTGGGATTACTTCCGGAGTTTTGCCACATTTTTCACTGAAGTAAAACCCTCTTTTCTAGTACAACGAGAAATGTATGTTGGACTTTCAATAGACAATCCAATTGCAAACACAATCACAAGTAAATTAGACGGACGTTGGTTTCAGACTACAGATGATTATTACCAAACTGCTAATTTCACAAATCAAGACACAACAGATGTTACAGATTTCCAAGGATTTACAGGTAGTTATAGTTTAACACACAATACCCTAAATCGAATTCAATTTGCTTCTAGTGGACATTATATCCAATTCAAAGCTCGATATGTTTATGGAAAAGAACATAGTACACCTGGATCAACGGCTACTTCAAGTGAACTCACTCGATTTCATTCTTGGCTAAACCTGAACCTTAACTTTCAAACTTTTGTTTTAGATAAAAAAATGTTTCATATAGGGATTCATGGTCAAGTCATTTACAACTCCCACCCATTTTTTGGAAATTATACAGCCACACTCTTGTCCATGAATAGTTTCTCCCCTATTCCTGACTCTAAGACATATTTTCTACCTGAATATAGAGCCCCTCAATATGCTGGACTTGGAACAAATTTAATTTTTACACCATTCAATAAGATAGATTTGAGATTTGATGCATACCTTTTCCAACCCTTTATTCAAGTTAACCTAAACCCTGACGGAACGCAAAGTTTATCTCCTTTATTTGAAGGTAGAACTTATATGGCATCGACTTCTCTCATTTACCACAGTTTTATTGGACCTATTCGAGTCACTGCAAATTATTTCCCAGAACAAAGTAATCCATTTGCGATTCAATTCAGTATGGGATTTGTTATCTTCAATGAACGTGCTAATCGATAAGAAATTATTATTTTTACAACCAACACATTAAACAATTATGGCTAAAATTATCTGTGGAATTCAGCAAATGGGCATTGGGGTACCTGATGTACAAGAAATATGGAAATGGTATCGAAAATTCTTTGGAGTAAACATTCGTGTTTTTGAAGATGCTGCAGAAGCGCCATTAATGATTGATTATACAGGAGGAAAAGTTCAATCCAGAACAGCTTCTTTGGCATTAAGCATGGAAAGTGGCGGTGGGTTTGAAATTTGGCAATACACATCAAGAAACACAGAGAAAGCTTCGTTTGACATTCAAATGGGAGACTTTGGCTTGTATAGCTGTAGAATAAAATCGAGAGATGTAAAAGCTAGTTATGCCTATTTTAAAGAGAATGGAGCGAAAATAATTGGTGAATTATCTCAAACTCCATCCGGAGAATTTACTTTTTTTACAGAAGACCCAAATGGAAATATTTTTAATATCGTTGAAGGTTCTGGATGGTTTAAAGACACTAAACATCCATCTCGCTGCGGTGGAGTTGCGGGTTCTATGATTGGTGTAAGTGACATTGATAAATCTATCGGACTGTACCAAGATATTTTAGGCTACGAAACAATAGAATATGATGAAGTTGGAGAATTTGATGATTTAAAACATCTCCCAAAAGGAAATGGAAAATTTAGACGTGTTTTACTCAGTCATAAACAGCCCCGTAAAGGTCCGTTTGCACGATTATTAGGTCCAACTAAAATTGAATTAGTTCAGTCTTTAGAAAGAACAGATTGTCGCAAAATATTTGAAAATAGGTATTGGGGAGATTGGGGTTTCATTCATTTATGTTTTGACATTCAAGGAATGGATGAATTACAAAAAGAATGTGAAGCGAAAGGATACCCTTTTACAGTCGACAGTTCAAACACATTTGACATGGGAGAAGCTGGAGGAAGGTTCTCTTATATTGAAGATCCTGATGGTGCATTAATTGAGTTTGTTGAAACACATAAAGTTCCTATTATGAAAAACATAGGATGGTACATTAATTTACAAAAGAAAAAGCCCGGCAAGTATTTACCAAACTTCATACTTCACGCAATGGGAATGAATAAAGTAAAAGATTAGAAATACGTCATTTTTTTGTTGCTCTTCGCTACAAAAATGAAGAGATTCTATTCTTTTTCATTGAATGAACGTAAAATATACTTTAACATTGATTCTTCGGTTTAATCCATTGATTGAATACTTTCTTGATTAACCATTTTTTTTCGTATTTTTGGCAAATACATTTTATATTATGAGAAATAGACTATTTAGCTTTTTAACTATACTTACTGTTTTGTTCAGTTTTCAATCTTGTAAGGAAGAAATTGAACTTTCTGGAGATTTCAAAGAAACTGCTGTTGTCTATGGATTGTTAGATCAATCAGACTCCATCCACATGATTAAAATTACTCGAGCTTATATCGGTCCAGGAGATGCTTTAACATTTGCTCAAATTCCAGATTCAAGCTATTTCCCTTCCGTTGTTGGAACAGTTACAGAGTTCATTAGTGGCGTACCAGCTAGAGTATTCACTTTAACAGATACCTTAATTCTCAATAAAGATCCTAATGGAGTTTTCTATGCTCCAACTCAAAAGCTATACTATTTTGCTACAAACCCTTCTACTCCTCTTTTAGAAAATGCAGAATACCGTTTAAATTTAGACATCAATAATGGAGCCTTTTCAGTCTCTGGAAAAACAAAATTAGTTAAGGAGATAACAGAAAATGTTACAAGTAAAAATCAACCTTTTCGTTTTTCTTTAAGTAACGGAGAATTCACACCAACTTTGATTCAATCAAATACTGGGACATCGTATCAGATTACAACAAAATTAACCATTGAATTTACAGAATGGAGAGGTACAAATCCTACGGTTAAAAGCTTCGATTGGAAATTAGGAGAAGTTGAAACAAGTCCATCTTCGACGGTTACTTTTTCTGCTCCAGGAGAAATATTTTACGATTTAATGGTAAGTAATGCAACCAATGATCCTACAATTACAAAAAGAACATTCAATTCTATTACAACAACGATCGTTGGAGGTAGCGAAGATTTATACAATTATATTTTAATCAGTGAACCATCGACTTCTTTGGCGCAAAGTAAACCAACATTTACAAACCTAACAGCCTCAAATGATCACCCTGTAATCGGTGTTTTTTCTGCTAGAGAAACACTCCGAGTTTTTAAACCTTTCATCGGAAGTTCTAATTTTTTCCGTTGTATTAATATCAATACAACTAAGGTATTATGTTCTGGTGGGGTTACATCTAGTTTATTATTTTGCAGCGATAACCCTGCTGACAATGCACAAACTTGGTTTTGTAACTAGTCAACTCTAAAATCTTTTTATCTTTAGCGTATGTCTGAAAGGAAAACGCTTTTTGTTGATATCATATTACCTGTTCCAATTCGGAATGAGTTTACTTACCGTGTACCGTTTGAATTAAATGATGCTGTTTTTGCAGGTGCAAGAGTTGTCGTCCCCTTTGGTCGATCAAAATTAATCACAGGAATCATTACGAATATCCATGAAACAAGTCCAAAAGATTATCAAGTAAAATACATCGAACACATTCTAGACGATCATCCCATAATTACACCAAAACAATACAAATTTTGGAATTGGATATCTGATTATTACATGGCTCCTATCGGGGATGTTATGAATGCGGCATTACCTTCTAATTTTAAATTAGCGAGTGAAACAAAAGTTGTAATACATCCTGACTTTACTTTTGATCCTAAGCACTTTTCAGAACGTGAAATTGAGATAATTGAAACACTTCAATTAAAAGAAACTCTAGATTTAAAACAAATATCAGAAATCATTGGCATCAAAACAATTCAACCAATTGTAAAGCAATTGATTGATAAAAAAGCCATTCTGTCATTAGAAGAGCTCAATGAAAAGTTCACACCTAAGACAGCTGTCTTTATTTTTTTCTCTCCAGAATATGCAGAAACCAATTCACTGGAAGAATACATTGCTTTTCTTGAATCAAAAAAAGGGAAAGAGAAACAAATTTCAGCATTGTTAAGCATTATTCATCATGGAACTTCAGGAAATAAAGATTATGAACCCGTTCTAAGAAAAACAATTCTTGATGATGAAATTTCTTTATCAAGTTTAAATACGCTTGAAAAAAATGGTATCCTCATTCAGGAAAAGATGGAGGTCAATCGTTTGGACTTTAAAAAAGACGAAACAATATCCTTCAAAGACCTTTCCTCTTCTCAAGAAAAAGCCCTTGTAGAAATTCGACAAGGTTTTGATGAAAATAAAGTCTGTTTATTACATGGCGTAACAGGTTCTGGAAAAACAGAGATTTATGTTCAGTTAATACAAGAAAACCTTGACAAAGGAAAACAAATTCTATTTTTACTACCTGAAATTGCTTTGACCACTCAACTAATTCAGCGATTATCAGCATATTTTGGAGAACAAATTGGTGTTTACCATTCTAAGTTTAATCAGAATGAACGCGTTGAAATTTGGAACCATGTTTTAGACAATGACCCCAATCGATTCCGGATTATTCTTGGAGCGAGATCATCTATTTTTCTTCCTTTTCAAAATTTAGGCTTAATCATCGTTGATGAAGAACATGAGTCAAGTTACAAACAATACGAACCTTCCCCAAGATATAATGCGAGAGACTGCTCCATTGTTTTAAGTATTCTACACAAAGCAAATATTGTTTTAGGCTCTGCTACTCCTGCCCTTGAGAGTTATTACAATGCTAAAACGGGAAAATATAAGCTCGTTTCATTGAATGAACGATTTGGTGATGTTATTTTACCCGAAGTATTTTGTGCAGATGTAAAAAAGGAACGTCGAAAAAAAAGTATGAAATCGCATTTCACTTCTTTTCTTTTAGAACACATGCAGGAGGCTCTTGATTTGGGAGAACAAATAATTCTTTTTCAAAATAGACGTGGATATACTCCATATTGGATGTGTGAAGTTTGTAACTGGACGCCTAAATGTCAAAATTGTGATGTATCTCTAACATACCATAAGCATTCCAACAGTTTAAAATGTCATTACTGTAGCTATGTAATAAAACCTGTTGGCAGTTGTACAAGCTGCGGTTCAAACAGAATTAGTATGCTTGGATTTGGGACAGAAAAAATTGAAGATGAATTATCGATCATGTTTCCTGATAAAGTTGTACAACGTATGGATTTGGACACAACACGGACCAAAAATGCCTACGCTACAATTCTAAATGATTTTGATGCACGAAAAATTGACATTTTAGTGGGAACTCAAATGGTCACGAAAGGACTTGATTTCGACAATGTAAATTTAGTTGGGATTTTAGACGCTGACATGTTATTGAACAGAACAGATTTCAGAGCATTTGAACGTTCTTTTCAATTAATGACACAAGTGGCAGGCCGCTCAGGTAGAAGAAAGAAAAGAGGAAAAGTTGTCATTCAAACTGGAGACCCAGAACAATGGGTGATCCAAAAGGTAATTGAACATGATTTTATCGGTTTTTATTCCAGTGAAATCATTGAGCGAAGAAACTTTTTTTATCCTCCTTTTTACAAAATCATATCCATTACATTAAAACATAAAGACGAGAATGTTATAAATTCTGCTTCAATTCAATTGGCTTTAAAACTACGTGAATCTTTTAAGGAAAGAGTTTTAGGTCCAGAATTCCCACAAGTAAAGAGAGTCTACAATCAATTTTTGAAAAGAATTACTTTAAAGATTGAACGTGAGGCAAATGACAAGCAAGTAAAGGAACGCATTCACCAAATTATTGATGAATTTTATAGCGTTCCTGTAAACAAATCAATTCGTATAGTATTAGATGTAGATCCCGCTTAACCTAGGTATGTTTTAAGCATCCGGCTTCGGGTAGTGAGCCTCAACCTACGAATTGCTTTTTCTTTTATTTGTCGGACACGTTCTCTTGTTAAGTCAAAACGCATTCCTATTTCTTCTAATGTCATTGGAGCTCTTTCGTTCAGTCCAAAAAACAAACGAACAACTTCACCTTCTCTTGCTGTCAATGTTGAAAGAGAACGTTCAATTTCTACACGTAACGAATCCAAAACAAGTCCTTTTTCAGGTCCAGGCAATGAATCGTTCGGTAGAATATCGTACATGCTTGAAGATGAACTATCTCCTTCTATAAGAGGCGCGTCCATGGATACATGCCGACCATTACTGTTCATTGATTGTCTAACTTCTTCTAAAGAACAATCTAAATAATCGGCCATTTCATTTGCTGAAGGTGGTCTTTCTAAGCGTTGTTCTAATTCAGAAAACGCACGATTAATTTTAGTTATTGTCCCAATTTTATTTAATGGTAAACGAACAATTCTTGCTTGTTCTGCAAGAGATTGAAGTATTGATTGTCTAATCCACCAAACTGCATAAGAGATGAATTTAAAACCTTTAGTTTCGTCAAATCTCTTCGCTGCTTTAATTAACCCTAAATTACCTTCGTTGATAAGGTCGGGAAGAGTCAACCCTTGATTTTGATATTGTTTTGCCACAGAGACAACGAAACGTAAATTAGCTTTTGTTAATTTCTCCAGTGCTATTTTATCTCCTTTCTTAATTCTTTGCGCTAATTCAACTTCTTCTTCAGCAGTAATTAAATCCAAGCGACCAATTTCCAATAGGTATTTATCCAATGAAGCTGTCTCTCTATTGGTTACTTGTTTTGTGATTTTCAGTTGTCTCATATTAATGCGTTTTATGGGTCTTTACAATAATATAACGCAAATATCAATGAATCAGTTGGTTCTTATCCCCTAAAATGACTATACCATTGTTTAAAAAGTATATTTTAATGATTTCAATGAATATTTACATTTTCTTATCCTTCAAAAAACAGATAATTTCATACATATCTTACTTTTTCATTAGCTTTGTAACATGAAAATACTAATGGTCTGTTTGGGAAATATATGCCGTTCACCTTTGGCGGATGGATTGCTTCAGAAAAAAATAACAGAAAGAGGCTTATCTCATTTTGTTGATTCCTCTGGAACATCAAATAATCATGTTGGAGAACAACCTGACAGTAGAATGAGAAAAACAGCTTTATCATATAATTGCTCAATCGACCATTTACGTGCTAGACAATTTAAGATTCAAGATTATAATGATTTTGATTTAATCTATGTCATGGACAAAAGTAATTTAGCCAATGTTCTTTCATTAGCGAGAAATCAAGAAGATCGAATGAAAGTAAAGATGATTTTGAATGAATCTCATCCTGGTAAAGATTTAGAAGTTCCAGACCCATATTTTGGTGGAGAGAAAGGATTTACTGAAGTTTTTGAATTATTGAATGAAGCGACAGATTGCATATTAAATAAAATAGAAGAATGAAAAAAGGAACGATTTACATGATTCCAACGACATTAGGTGGAGAAACTACGGATGATATTATTCCCATTGATGTAAAAAACAAAGCAATAAGTTTACGTATATTTATTGTAGAAAACATAAAATCTGCTCGTCGTTTTTTAAGAAAAATAGATAGAGAATTTCCAATTGATGATTGTCAATTTTTCATTTTAAACAAACGAACTGAACCTTCAGAATTGTATGAATTCATTCAACCTGCTCTAAAAGGAGAAGAAATCGGACTAATGTCAGATGCTGGTTGTCCTGGTGTAGCAGATCCTGGAGCGGCAATTGCCGCGTTAGCTCATTCAAAAGGAATTAATGTAGCGCCAATGGTTGGACCTTCTTCTATCCTTTTAGCATTGATGGGAAGTGGGTTCTCTGGTCAAAAATTCTCTTTTCACGGGTATTTACCAAAGGAAAGAAAACAACGAATTTCTGTATTAAAAAAACTCGAAGCAGATACACGAAAAACAGGAACAACACATTTATTCATGGATACACCATTCAGAAACATGAATGTTTTGGATGATTTATTGAATGGATTATCAGATCCAACTATGGTTTGTATTGCAAGCAACATAACTATTCCAAGTCAAGATATTAGAACAATGTCTGTAAAAAAATGGAGAGAAAAAGCATATGATTTATCTAAAAAACCAACCATTTTTGCAATTGGTAACGTTCAATAGATGTATTGTTATGGAATAGATTGACTATATATGAATAGGGGATAATAAAAAATCATTTTACAACAGACCATCTCTCCAAAACACTTTAAACCATCTGTTTACACAAAAAAATATGTCCAATTAAGGAAGATTTGAATGAATTACCGAGACCTTTTATCGATAAACTTAAACAAAGAGTCTAAATATTAAAAACGAAGAACTATGAAAACAATGACATGTGAAGAATTAGGAGGAGCTTGTACTTTAGAATTTCACGCTAATTCGTTTGAAGAAATAGCCGAATTAAGTAAAAAACATGCATTGAAAATGTTAAAATCAGGAGATAAAGCACACCGTGAAGCACTACAAGAAATGCAAGATTTAATGGAATCTCCATCAGACATGCAAGAATGGTTCGAGAACAAAAAAGAAGAATTTAATTCTTTATAAAAAAGAAAAAACTCTTCTACATTAACTATTGTAAATAATTTTTACCGCAGATAGTAAAATTACTTTCTGCGGTAAAAAATACTAATCTTCTTCGACTACTTCATTTTCATCATTGACTTGTTTTAATCGGTCAGCGTAATCAGCTGGCAAGAAGTCAAAGAAAGTATCTCCTCGAAGTCCTAAACGCAATGTTTCTAAAGGAATCATTTCATTTGGAGCGATGTTTCCAAGATTTACATTTGCACCAAAAAGTTTTATAAACCAAACTTGCTGAGTTTTCTTAGGTGCTTCCCAAAGAATATCATTTGGATTTATTTTAGCGATGATACGATTGATCAATAAAGTATGTGCAGATCCATTCGGTCTAAAAACACCTACATTTCCAGATTCACGACCTTCAGCAATAACTTTCCATGAACCAGCTTCTAATTCAGTCTGCATCCATTTAACCCATTTTGCTGGGGAAACAATTATTCCTGAATCTTTAGATCCAACTTCTGACATTACTGTTCTATTCTTAGCAAAAGATTGGATTAATTCACATTTCTCATCGTGAGGAATAATGATTGATCCATCAGAAATCTCGACAAGATCCAAGTTGTATTTATCCAACATCTGAAGGTATTCTTTGACCATTCCACGTGCATAAAATGCTTCAAAAAGTGTTCCTCCTAAATATGGTTGAATACCATTATCTTGGTATAATTTAATTTTTTCTTTGAAATTTTTAGTAACATACGAAGTACCGAAACCAAACTTCACAACATCCGTTAAGTGTCCAGATGCATCAATAAAGTTCTCCGTTTCTCTCAAACTTAGCCCTTTATCCATCATCATAGTTACACCCGTTTTACGAGGTTTTTCTTCTCTACTCGGAATATGATTTAATTCAAAATTCATTTTTTCTATTCTTTATTTATTATCACTTAATTCTATAAAATCTTTTTCACTTTTTAATTCTGGAAATATATCAAACAGTTCCATTGCTTTCTCTCTATTGTTTACCAAAATTTCGGTAAAAAGTAGTATTGCATCAAGTCTTTTGTCAAGTTTCCAAAGAAAACCAACATTCAAAACAGGTGCAATTCCATTTACTCCTTCGTAAATACTCAAAACATCAAGTACTTCTAATACTCCGTATTGTTGAGCAATCAATTTACAATAGTTCATTAAACATTCCTCATCTGAAGGGTCAATCCCTAAGGAAAGTTCATAATAATCGTATGCTTCTTTTACTTCTTCTAATTTCTCATGTGCTCCAGCAAGAACGTGGTAAACACTTGCATTCTCGGAATCTAATTCCAGTGCTTTTCGAATAAAAGTCAAAGCCCCACGTGTATCTCCTTCTAAATCCGTCACAATACCTATACCTAACCAAGCGTCCGGTAAAACAGGTGCTAATTCAAGGCTTTTATTGTAAAATAAACGTGCTAATTCCAGTTCATTCAATTGCTCATGACATTCTCCAATATAGCAAAATGCTACAGGGTCATCTCCGTCAATTTCCATGCATTTATGAAAATTTTCTATGGCTTTTCGATATTTACCGTGTGAAAGAAAAACATTGGCTAAATTAAAGTAAACCGGTCCAAATTCTTCGTTGATGAGTAAGCAATAATCATACGCCCAGATTGCTTTTTCATGATTGTCGATTTTTGAATATGCATTACCTAGGTTATACCATGAAGTAAAAGAATATGGATTTTCATCAATGAATTTAGAATAACAATCTATTGATTGATTGAAATCTCCAATTTGATCGTAGCAATACGCTATTTCGTATATAGCAGATTCGTTGTTTGGATTGTCTTTTATTGCATTTTTCAATACATCGATTGCTTTATCATACTCCCCAACCACTTCATATTCCGCGGCTAAATCAATGTAAACTTCATCTCGATCTTCTTTGTCTGCCAGTTTTAATCCTTCGTTAAAAAAACGAATGGCATTTTTAGAATCTTTTAATTGGCTGAAAATGGAAGCTTTTGTCAAAACAATCTCAAAAGAGTATTCTCCTTTTCTTTCAATATCAGCTATAATATTAATCGCTTCTTTCAATTTTCCAATTGCTGAATACGATTGTGCCTTTTTAAGTTGAAAAGAAGAGCTGTAAGAGAATTGTGTAAGTGCTTCATCGGCACAAGTAGCAGCATTTTTAAATTGACCATTCATTAAAAAGTGATCAATTAACACTTCCCATCGGTCGCTATCGATGAACCCCATTGGTTCACCTTTCAGAAAACGGTCGAATTTATTGAGGTCATCACGAAGATCTCCTCCTAAAAATTCATCATTACTTTCTTCGTCAAACATAGGCTTAAAAATTCTTACTCTAAATTACGAAAATAAATAGGATTGAAAAAATACCCTTTGTTTTATTATGCACAATCTATTAACAAGACTTAAACAATTAGAGATACAAAGCCCCTAACTTATTTGCAAAGTTAAGGGCTATGAATTCATTAAAAAATGATATATATTCTATTTTCCAGATCTCTTTCTTTCGTTTTCTTTCAAATAAACTTTACGCATTCTTAAACTCTCAGGAGTAACCTCTACGTATTCATCAGATTGGATATACTCTAAACATTCTTCTAGACTAAACACTCTTGGTGGAACAATTCTCACCTTAGCATCTGTTCCAGATTTACGCATATTTGTTAATTGTTTCGTTTTAGTAACGTTTACAACTAAATCATTCGCACGACTGTTTTCTCCAATTACTTGTCCTTCATATATTTTATCTCCAGGAGCAATAAAGAAAGTTCCACGCTCTTGTAAGTTATTCAAAGAAAAAGGAATTGCTGATCCAAGTTCCATAGAAATCAATGATCCATTGATACGTCCAGGAATTTCTCCTTTGTATTTTTGGTATTCTAAAAATCTATGTGACATAATTGCTTCACCAGCAGTTGCTGTTAACAAGTAGTTTCTCAAACCAATAATACCACGAGAAGGAATTTGGAAAGTAATTGTCATACGATCACCTTTTGGCACCATATTCAACATTTCACCTTTACGTTTAGTAACCGCTTCAACAGCTGTTCCACTATTTACTTCAGGTAAATCAATTGTCAATTCCTCAACTGGTTCACATTTAACTCCGTCAATTTCTTTAATAATTACTTGTGGCTGACCAACTTGTAATTCATAACCTTCACGACGCATTGTTTCGATCAATACAGACAAGTGCATTACACCACGTCCAAAAACCATCCATTTATCAGCTTTATCTGTTTTAGCAACTTTCATCGCTAAATTCTTTTCAAGCTCTTTGTCTAAACGTTCAGAAATATGACGAGAAGTAACAAATTTTCCTTCTTTACCAAAGAATGGAGAATCATTAATCGTAAACAACATACTCATTGTTGGCTCATCAATAGCAATACTTTCTAATGGCTCTGGTTCTTCAACGTCACATATAGTGTCGCCAATTTCAAAACCTTCAATTCCAGTAATTGCACAAATATCTCCACCTTGAACAGACTCAACCTTAATACGGTTTGTTCCTTCGTAAACGAAAACTTCTTTTATCTTATGTTTCTCTTGAGTACCGTCTGCTTTAGCAAGAACGATTCGCATATTAGGTTTGATTTCACCACGAGTCAAACGACCAATAGCAATACGACCTACAAATGAAGAAAAATCTAAAGATGTAATCAACATTTGAGTATTACCTTCTTCAATTGTGATTGGTGGGTAATAATCAAGAATTTTATCTAAAAGTGGCGCAATAGAATCTGTTGGATTTTTCCAATCTTCAGACATCCATCCATTCTTTGCAGAACCATAAATTGTTGGGAAATCTAATTGCTCTTCGGTTGCATCTAATTCAAACATTAAGTCAAAAACTTTCTCATGAACTTCTTCCGGAGTACAATTGTCTTTGTCTACTTTGTTCACAACTACCATTGGCTTAATCCCCATTGATAATGCTTTACCAAGTACAAAACGTGTTTGAGGCATTGGACCTTCAAAAGCATCCACCAATAAACAAACACCATCAGCCATGTTCAAAACACGTTCTACCTCTCCACCGAAATCGGCGTGACCAGGAGTGTCAATGATATTAATTTTAGTTCCTTTATACGTTACAGAAACGTTTTTTGAAACAATTGTAATTCCTCTTTCACGTTCCAGGTCATTACTATCCATGATTAGTTCTCCTTTCGGACGATTTCTTTCATCAACAACAGCTCCTGCTTCAATCATTTTATCGACCAATGTAGTTTTCCCATGATCAACGTGTGCAATAATTGCAATATTTCTAATTTCCATTTCCTTTATAGTTAAAATGAAGAATGCAACATTATATTACATTCTTCATTTTCATTATTAATTCTTATCTATACTGATTAATCTCTGCGTCTTCGATCTCCTCCGCCTCTGCGTTCACCGCCGAAACTTCTGTCACCACCTGAACGACGGTCACGATCTCCACCTCCGCTTCCGCTTCTGCGATCTCCGCCTCCAGAACGACGATCTCCGCCTCCACTTCTACGTTCACCGCTAAAGCTTCTACCACCTTCAGAACGACGATTTCCACCGCTTCGACTTCCGCCTCCGCCTCCATCACGTTTTTTGGTAACTTCAACTTTAACACGATGTCCTTCGTAATCAGCACCGTTAACTTCTTTGATAATTTTATCTGCTAATTCTTTATCTGCATCGAAGAAAGAGAAAGATTCTAAAATATCAATACGACCAATTTTCTCAGATGTAAGAGTTGTAGAGTCACAAACAACACGTAGTAAACCACCAGGATTTAATCCGTCACGTTTTCCTAGATTCACAAAGAATCTTGTTTTATTCTCATCATCTCTTCTTCCTCGACCACCGCCGTCTCTATCACGTCCGCCACGATCTCTGTCACGTCCACCTCTGTCTCTATCTCTGCTATCACGTCCTCTTCCACGATCTCTATCGCGTCCACCTCTGTCATCTCTATCTCCACGGTCACCCGCTTTTGCGTTCAAATCTCCAGCACGTTCATAGTACTCAAGGAATCGATTGAATTCAGCAGAAATGAATTTTTTCACTACTTCTTCTTTCGTGAATTCTTCAAACTCAGTCATTACAATCGGCATGAATTCAGCAATATCATCTTCTTTTACTTCAGAAGTAATTACTTTATCTACCAATTTCATCAATTGAATTTCACAAATCTCTTTTGCGTTAGGAATAGTTCCTTTAACAAATGTCGTTCTGATTTTCTTTTCAATTTGACCAATTTTATACCCTTCTCTTGTGTTAACCAACACTAAAGATTCACCTTTATTTCCTGCACGTGCAGTACGTCCAGAACGGTGAGTATAATTTTCAATTTCATCAGGTAAGTTGTAGTTAATAACATGTGTAATGTTATCTACGTCAATTCCACGTGCAGCAACATCAGTAGCTACAAGAATTTGAATTGATTTTCTACGAAATTTACCCATAACGTTATCACGTTGCGATTGAGATAAATCTCCATGCAACGGTTCTGCGCTATATCCTTCTTTTGCTAGTTTTTCTGCAACTGCTGCCGTTTCACGACGAGTTCTACAAAAAACTAAACCATAAATGTTTGGATTAAAATCAATCAATCTTTTCAATGCAGCATATCTATCTCTTTCTTTTACAACAAAGTAGATGTGCTCAATGTTTTCATTGGTTTGATTTTTATGCCCGATAGAAACCTCTAAAGGATCTCGCATATAATTCTTTGCAATCGCAGCCACTTCTTTCGGCATTGTTGCAGAGAATAACCATACATTTCTCGATTCTGGTGTTTTATCCAAAACAAAATCAATATCTTCTTTGAATCCCATGTTCAGCATTTCATCTGCCTCATCCAATACGACCCAATTGATATCTTGCAAATCAACTGCTTTTCTTTTTGTCAAATCGACTAAACGTCCAGGAGTTGCAACAATAATTTGTGCTCCTCTTTTAATATCTGAAATTTGACGTCGAATGTCTGTACCTCCATAAACGGATACTACATTGATCTTCAAATTTTTCGAATAATTCTGTAAATCTTTTGTGATTTGAATGCAAAGTTCTCTTGTTGGACAAATAATTAATCCTTGCGGAGTTCTAGATTTGTCATCTACTTTGCTTACTAATGGTAAACCAAACGCTGCGGTTTTACCTGTCCCTGTTTGAGCTAGTCCAACAAAATCGCTTTCCTCTTGTAATAAGTGTGGAATAGCTTTTTCTTGGATCGGAGTTGGTGTTACAAAACCCATGTTTTCTAACGACTGTAACACCTCACTCTTTAGCCCGAGTTCCTCAAATGTCATTCTTTAATTTTAATAATTGAGTGCAAAGATAGGGAGAATAAACTTAGAAACATTCTATTTTGTTAATATTTCGACATTTAGCGTTTTTAAAAAGAAATTAAACATCAAATAAAAGTGACCATTTATCGCTTTTATCCAAAGATAAACACCTACGACCGAAGAACTTTTCCCGTCTTTGTCATTTTCAATTCATTCACTGTCAACAATCGTTGAGGAATTTTAAACGTTGACAATTGTTTTCTACAGTAAGTCAATACTTCTTCAACATCAATCTTTACATTTTCTGACAACACTA
Source organism: uncultured Fluviicola sp. (assembly GCA_964387525.1). Lineage (GTDB taxonomy): Bacteria > Bacteroidota > Bacteroidia > Flavobacteriales_D > Crocinitomicaceae > UBA4466. The sequence goes on along the minus strand of CAYLWS010000012.1, from coordinate 23,623 downwards.
CTTCCGCTTGAATAATTTGTCCCATCAATGGATGAGGGACACCTTTTACCAATGCTTTCACTATACCAGGAAAAGATTCTAGTACTGCTTCCACTTCTTCAGCAAAAACTTTATTCCCAGAAACATTTATCATCGACTTTCCTCTTCCTTTAATTCGAATCATACCACGATCATCGATTTCAGCATAATCATTGGACAAAAAGAAGCCATTGACTAGAATTTCTTCCCGAAGAATTACTGGTTCAAGATAGGCGTCAAACATTCCAGGACCTTTGATTGCTAATTTTCCTATTGTATTTCTGGGTAAAATTTCATTCTGTTCGTTCAAGACTTCCACTTCATAATCCGGCAAGGCAAATCCAACTGCGTCCAAAGACTCCGTTGATTGTTCGGTGTTTATTATAGGTAAACCAACTTCAATGATTCCAAAAGCTTGGTGAACTGTTTTATTGAATCTTTTTTTAAACGCACGACTAACTTCAGCAGTTATCCCTGAAGAAGTGGAAATGATTTTCTGCAAAGAATCTAATTGTCCACCTCCTCTATCCGCAGACAGTAATCGTATCTGCATAGGAGACGCGTATAGCATTGTTCCGCTGTATTTGTTCGACATCTCAATGACATTTTTAGCGAGAAAACTTGGGACAATTGTAATTGCACATCCCGATTTCACATACAAGACTATTGAAACAACAAAATGATATGCCATAGGCAATACCCAAACTACGTTGCTTTTTTCATTCAATTCTAAACTTTTATTGGCTGCTGAAATACGTTCTAATACAGATTGATTTCCAATCACCACTCCTTTTGATAATCCGGTTGTACCTGATGTGAATCGAATAAAAGCCGGAGCATCAACATGTGGTGCGAAAATTTCATCCTTTGCAACCTTTGAAAAACCAAAACGCAACTTCGTGTTTTTTACTTGAAAAAATGATTGAGAGTTTACAGGCGGTTCTATACCCGATTGATCATCAATGATAGCGTTCAACTTCGCTACATCAATAATTTCAATGATTTCTGGGAGTTTCAATTGGTGAGAAACGGGCATTACCCCTGCACCACAACCAAGAACGGCAAAAACCGTAACAATAAAATGGCTACTATTCCTAGCCATTACTCCTACCCCCATTCCAGGTTGAATATCTTTTTCTAAAAGTTGATTTTTTAATTTCTCAACCTCATCGAACAATTCACGGTAGGTCATTGAACCTGACTCTTCATGTATTGCGATATGTTCAGGATATTTCTGAACAGTGTCAACCAATAAATTGTATACAAGGAAATTATTCATTGCTATAAAAGTAGAAAATTATTGAAAGATGATTACCACGAATGCACGAATAAATAGTTCAAAGATTAAATAATAGTATACAAGAAATATGAATGATTAATCTAAAGTGTCCGCAGCCATTTTCCCCGCAGCAAATCCCGTTTGTAAACAAACACCAATTACTCTAGCACTTGCAATGGCTTCATCTGTTGCAGAAACATTTCTTCCTGCAAAGAATAAATTCCGATAGGTATTTGACTCTAAGCATTTTGGGGGAATTTGATAAAAATCATTTTCTTTCAACTCTTTAATCATCAATCCTTGTTCTGCATCCCATTGTTCTATTGGCCAATTGCCATTCGCAACAGAATCGTCAAACTTTCGGCATGTTAAAACATCATTTTCTGTAAGAATGTATTTCCCTACGGGGCGCTTTCCTATTCTTTCTCCAATTTGTTGTGCAACGGAAAGAAGCTCTGCGTTTTTAAAACCTTCACTATTTTCTTTCAGGAACAACAAAGTTGACTGAATTGCTTTATGAATATCTTCCTTTGATAATCTTTCTTTGAAGTTTAATTTAAATGACGTTTTATTCTTCGAAAAACTACCTGGAACAACTGATAAGTTATATGGATTCTCTTTTCTCAACTTCATCATTAAAATCAAGGTCAAATTCTGTTCGGAAGAAAAAATACAGTTTGAAAGTGTAAATATTTGCGTTAAAGTTTGCTTGAAAGAAACGCTTATTGATTCTTCTCCTAAAAGTTCATTTACACAACTCACGCCTGTAGAATCAATAATTGATTTTACATTGATTTTCACCAATTCTCCTTGCCTTTTAATTTGTATAGATGTTACTTCGTCTTTTTCAACTGAAGCATTGACCAACTCGGACTCTAAAAAACAATTGACCCCATGTTCTTTTAATGTCTCCATACAATGTTGCTGAAAAACTTCGACTGAATAAGGAAGAAACTTCAATCCGTTTGAATTTCTTACAGGAATTGTTTGAGATTTTTCTTGAATTTTCTCCGCAAAATCTTCCGAAAACCTTGAAACATTATAGGTGAAAATTTCTTTTTGATCGTTTAAATACAATCCGCAAATTGTCCCTACTCCAACATTAGTTGCTTGTCCGCCGAGTTGACTTGATTTCTCAACCACTAAAACCGATAGACCTTTCTCTGCTGCGCCAACTGCTGCTGAAACACCTGCAGAACCACCACCAACAATAACAATGTCATAGGATAACTCGATCACTTTTGTTTTATTTTTTTGACCACTTCAGCGATACTACGAATCGAAGTAAAAGTTTCTGGAAGAAGCAACTCATCCGGAATCAAAACGCCAAATTTTCTTTCAATGAATAAAACAATTTCTATAATTGAAAACGAATCAACTCCGATGTCTTTAAGGATATCATCTTCATCAATTTTCACTTGAGCATCGAGAATGTTTGCACAAATGAAATTTTTCAGTTCTTCACTAATCTTCTCCATTTGATTCTAAATATTTTTCATTAATGAGTGCTACCCAAAGTGTAATTTTCTGGTTATCCATTCTCGGGTAGATTGGGCGAATTACACCATTTACACTTGCGATATTGAGGTAATCTCCAAAAAATATTTTTTTTGTTGGAAAAAATGGTGCATCAGATATTCTATAATCGGTAAACGTTTTTCCACCATCACGAGAAACACTCATGTAAACGTCTGTTGCTTTTCCCTTGTAATTTCTCCTGTCGTAATACACAAAATACAAATAGCCACTGCTTTGATCAATCGACATCCAAGTTAAAAATTGGTGACGCTTACTAGAATCTTGATTCACTCGAATTCTATCTGTCCACGTTTCTCCACCATCATTGGATTTCATCAACCAAATATCTGTATTGTCATTGCCATTTTTGGTGTCTACCCAATTAAGGTATAGCGCACCATTATTTTCTCCTTCACTTAAATCACAAGCCAAAATGGGCATACCATTGGAACGATTAATTCCTGGAATATCAATATCCCAGCCTCCAACATGGTCCATGATCATCTTTTCATCTTTCAACCATGTTTTACCATTGTCCAAAGACTTCTGAAAAACCAATCCTTTCGGTCCAGACCAAGTTACGTATATCTCTCCATTTGGTCCAACAGCTGGTGTTGCTCCTTCAACTGTTTCGTCACCGTCTACACAATCTCCTAAGAAAGAAGAAATCGTTACAGGAACAGACCATGTAGCTCCTTGATCCATTGATTTTGAGAAAACAATACGTGAACTGTCTTCCTTATTTTTTGAATCATATTTATCGAATTCTGTCCATGTCATGTAGATTTCATTCGACTTTGGATTAATACACGTCCAATGTTTATCTTGTACTTTTTTACCGTTGGGTTGAGGGTGAGTTCCTTGATTGAAATCTTCGTCTACATTCTTTGTAGATTGACAAACGATTCTATCGAGCCAAGTCCCGTGTTTATAATTCGAAAGATGGAAATAGTGCAATGTTCCGGTTGTATCAAACATTAAAACAGGATCACCGTATACACCGAAAGTACTTTTTAACGTTTTTGCAGTCCATGATTTCCCTCCATCCAAAGAATAATAGTAGTCAGAAAGAATCGACCCTGCGGCTATAATATTTTGATCTGTTGGGTGAATTGCTATCGAAGGTTCACATTGGGAGTAACTGTAACTTGCATTATTAGGTAAAGGCAATTGCACCAATTCAAAATCAGTTTGGGAAAAAACAGAAATAGAACACGAAATAAAAACAAATACAATTAAATTTTTCATTTTATTTTTTTAACCAGAAATTAAATTTATCCTGTGTTTTTTTATCGGAAGAAATAGTGTATTTGAATTTTGGTGCTTCGTATTTTTTTACAACAATTTCAGCTGAATACATTTGATTTTCTCTTGAGAACAAAATTTCAAACACTTCATTTTCTTTTGCATTCTTAAAGAATGTATCCAACGCTTTTTTATTCACTCTATATCCGTTGCAACCAATAATTTCATCATTCACGCTAATTCCAGCTTCTTCAGCAGGAGAATTTGCTCTAATTCTTCGGACAATAATTTTCCCGTTTGATTCTGAAGATGACAGACCAATACTTGGTTTAGCTTCACCAATGTATTCAACATTTAAACCGATTGGAGAAAAAACAGCATTGTAATCTGGAATTTCAGTTCCATCAATGTATTTATCATAGAATTCATTCATTTCTTTTCCTATGTAATCAATTAATTCTTGTTTGAATTCACTTTCAGAAAATCCACGTCCTAATTTGATGTAGTATTTATTGTAAACTTTACGTACAAAATCATCCAATTTTTTCTGCCCATTTGATTTTTCAATGATTTTTGCATCGAGCATCATTGCAATAACAGAACCTCTAGAATAATAGCTCATTGTTGTGTTTCCACTATTTTCATTGGAACGGTATGCTTTTATCCACGCATCAAAACTTGCATGGGAAACTGGTTGAACTCTAGCTCCTACAGAACCTTCAACATAATTTAAACTTGAAAACATTTTATCTAAGAATTCTTTCTTGGAATAAAAACCAGCACGAAGAAGTGTGATTTTCTCATAATATGTTGTAAAACCTTCCATTACCCATAATAAAGAAGTGTAATTCTCTTCATCGTAATTGAAAGGACCTAATTCTACCGGTCGAAAGCGTTTTACATTCCATAAATGAAAATATTCATGCGCTACTAATTTCAAGAATCCTTTGTATTTGGGTCCTTCATAAGTCCAACGGTTTACACTAAGTACCGTAGAATTTCGATGTTCTAATCCACCTTGAGACTGTACTACATTGTGAATGATGAAAGTATATTCTTTGTTTGGATTCACTCCAAAAACTGTTGTAGCAGCTTCAACGATCTTGGCCATATCCACTTTTAATTTTTCTTCAGAGTAGTTTCCTTCATTGTACATGGCAACATTGTGTTTTACTCCAGCCGCTTCGAACGTAAATTCTTTTTGATTCCCAATTTCAATCGGACAATCTACCAATTGATCGTAATCTTCAAAATCATATACTGATGAACCATCTGCGGCAACACCTTCATTCGATTTTTTTAATGCAGTTGTAATTTTCTTAAAACCTGAAAAAGGAATAACTTCCACTGTACCTTTTTCATCTTTGTGATTCTCGACGTACATAAATACACCCGAGCCACTAACAAATCCGTGTGTTAAATCTAAGAAACTAGTTCTCACTGTTAACTCAAAAGCATACACTTCGTATTTAACCGTTACATTTTTCGCTTTCCCTTTTTGGATTCTCCACGTATTTTTATTGATTTTTCTAATGGGCAATTCTTTTCCACTATCACTAAACGCTTTGACTAAGTTTACATTCTTCGCGAACTCTCGCGCTAAGTATGAACCCGGTGCCCAAATAGGCATTTTTACGTTTATTTCTTTCTCAGAAAAATCATTCAATTGCATTTCTACATTAAAATAATGATTCTGCGGTTTAGGCATTTGAAGTTTATACTTCACATCTTGTGCAAAAGAGAATGTAAAGAATGATAAAAGAATGACTGAGATTAAATATTTAAACATAAATTTGTATTTTGACACCAAAGATAAAAAATAAAAGGTTGACTTTGCAGTTGACATAAATAAATAAATACAAAACAATTAAGATGCCTAAATTACTTTCAATACTTATCGTAACGATTCTTTTCACTAGTTGTGTTCAAGATCAAAAAGGAGAACTAGAAGAAGATCCTATTGTTCATAACGGGAACACCGATTTAGAGAATAAAATTGCTCAACTCCAATTAGATTTGGCTCAAAAAGACTCAATGATTAATGAGTCACTGTATTTCTTCAATGAAATTAAAACAAATTTAGAGACAATTAGTATCCGTAAAGATGAAATTAGAGACTTGTCAGGAAACAATGAAATTTCGAACAATGACAAGGAGTGGATTTTGGAAGAAATTAAACACATTAACTATTTACGGGAGGAAAATGCCAACATGATCAAGCGAATGAAAGATCAGTTGAATAAAAATGGGATTAAGATTGCGGAATTAGAAACAATGGTCGAATCATTGAATAAAGAAATTCAATGGAAAGATGAACAGATTGATTTATTGCAATCAGAATTACACAAATTGGATCAAGAATATTCAGTTTTATTTGATTCTTACCAAGAACAAGCGCTCCAAGTCGATGAATTAGTTGCTGAAATAAATGCAGTTTATTATGCATACGGTACTGCGGATGAATTGAGTGATAATGGAGTTGTAGAAAAAAAGAATGGTTTTATTGGCTTAGGAAAAAAGATAAAATTAAAAGACAATTTAAACGATCAATACTTTACAAAGATTAACGCTTCTACGCAAAAATCAATTTCGATTCAAGGTGACAAAATTCGTTTCATAACAAATCACCCTACAGATTCTTATGAGTTATCCAAGAATGGACAAATAACGGTTATTAAAATATTGAAACCATCTGATTTTTGGAAAATTTCTAAGTATTTGGTTGTAATCGTTGAATAATGCTTTCTACAGAAGAAGAAAAAGTCAATAAGTTTCAAAGTCCTGTTCCGTTTTTACGGAATTTCCAACGATTTATTTTTGGCAAGGAAAAACCTGACATCTATACTCGGTTAACGTTCAACATTAACATGATTATTTGGTTGTCGTTTATATTGTGGAGTATTCTAAGCTTTTTTACGATAAAATCTCGGGCAATCATCCTTCAAATGAAAGGAATTCCAGTTGAAAAAGTTATTCGTGAAAGAGGAGTTGAGCTCGGTTTTAAAGGAGAAGAATTCATCGACCGTCTTTTAACATTCAATGGAATAGCCATTATTTGCTGGTTAATCATTCTTATAGGTTTGATCTTACTCTTTAGAAAAATGAAGCAGTACATCTATTTTATTTTAGGTGGCGCTATTTTCTATATTGGAATGAGCATTTTCTACTTGAGCTATACTTATTTCATGGAAGACATGACGTTCTATGACAAAATCGCCTTATTGATCTTAATTACAAGCTCTATTTTTCATTTCTTTCTTTTGAAGAACGAGCAAGAAGGTGGAAATATCAACTTTTTTGGGGAAACTGACGAAGGTGAATGATTTTATCAAATTGATCTACATTTTGCTCATTTCGATCTAAAGTGAAAAGTGCTTGTTTGTAAAACTCTTGTCTTTCTTCTAATTTATTCTCAATAAAAATTAAAAGCTCCTCTTCAGAAAGACCATCAATTAGGGGACGTTTCTGTTTTGCGTTGATTAATCGATGCATCAATTCTTTTGGAGAACGTTTTAAATAAAAAGTTTGCCCTAGAGTACACAATTTCTCCATGGCATTGCCAAAGCAAGGCATTCCACCGCCAGTTGCTAGAACAAAACCTTTTTCTTTCTCCAGAGAATCAATAAAATTCATTTCAATTTCTCTGAATCCAATTTCTCCAATTTCTCCAAAAATTTCTCCAATTGTCTTTTGGTGTATTTTTTCAATTTCATTGTCAGAATCAATGAATGGAACATTTAATCGTCGAGCAATTTTTTTACCAAGAGTTGATTTACCGACTCCCATGAAACCAATTAAAATTATTCTATCCATAATGGATAAAGGTACAATAAATTGATACTTGGTCAAAATTCGTCAAATGCCGTATTTAGTGAATACTCCATCCTACGTATATTTGTAAAAAAACAACCGATGAATAGTAGATTATTTTTAATCATTTTATTGATGTCGAGCAATTTATTTGGACAAATGAAGGCACAAATAGATGTTGGCCTTATTGATGGAATCAATTTTTCTCATCGATTTACGCAGGTTATTGATCGCTACAACTCCTCGAGACCATGGATTACGGATGAATTAAGAAGTCCTACAAACCATTTTGGGTTCACCTTTGGCCTTGGTATTTTATCAGAGAATGAAGTTTTCAGTCTTGGACTCAATTTTTCATACATGGCCTATCGTTCTAAGTCCAAAGACAATGACTTTTTCGGAAATGCATATGTAAGAAAAGTGAGAAGTTCTATTTATCAGTTAGATATTTTTGACACAAAACTTAATTTCATTCATACCGATAAACTTCGAATAGGTGTTGGTGGAGTATTATGTTCAATTTCAATGTACAGAGTTTCAACTCGGTTAAATGATGACGATTGGATATTTGCGACGAAGCCTGGTGCGGCAAGTTTAAGTACTAAAAATATTTTTGCTGTAGGATTCAAACCTAATTTCAACATCGAATATGATTTGAATGATAAATATTATATGCGTTTTAATCTTTTTTACCAATTCAATTACACCGGAAAAATTAATTATTACACCATTCAAAAAGCTTTAAACCCCTCCACAGTATACCTTCAGACACTTACAGAAATCCCTTCTTATTGGGGATTTAAGCTGACAATTGGAATCACCGAATAAATTAAAAAACATGAAAACAGTACTTTACTTCATATTGACCCTCACTCTAACAACTATATCTTGTGAAAAGTTTAAGAATAAGAATGGATTAACTCTAAACGACCATTCCCTTTACTTGGAAATGAGTAAGGGCACGGGGATTTGGCATTTAACCTCTCTGAATGAAACAACCACAACTTCGAACGGTAATGTAACAAATACAAGTCCAGCACTCGGGAATGACGTTTATTGGTTGTTCTATGAGGCTATTTCAGAATTAGTAGCTAGTCAAACTTTGGAAACGAAAACTTTGTTCGTTTATCAAGGAGACGAAACTAATATCGTACAATTGGGGAGTTATAGAATAATTGAATCACCTATGGAAGCTTTGACTGTTGAATTTGCGGCATACACCAACTACATTTACACCACGACTTCATTTGAAAAAAACACGGTTAAGTTCAATCGAACATATTCTCAAGGTGGGCTAACTATTTCAAGAGACTATATTTTAGAACGATGTAAGAAATGTGAAATACCTTATCCAATTTCACAGATTAACACTGGAGGGTAAAAAAGATTACTTTTTTTTTATAAAATAAAATACTCATTTTCAAGTACTAACAAAAAAAGTAAAAAAAAAAGTAAAAAAAAGTTCATTTTACGCTTGTGGTAAAGAATATTACACGTATATTTGCAGCCGCTAAGGCGATGATTTGGTAGCTCAGTTGGTAGAGCAATACACTTTTAATGTATGGGTCCTGGGTTCGAGCCCCAGCCAGATCACAAAGGAATTCAGAAATGGATTCCTTTTTTTTATGTCAAAACATTATTGATTATACCGCTCTCTCAACGGACCAGGTCTACCTCCAATTTTACAATCTGAAGATTGAATTGTCGTCTTCAAATGCTATCGCATTCTCTGGTTCGAGCCCCAGCCAGATCACAAAAGGAATTCAGAAATGGATTCCTTTTTTTTATGTCAAAACATTATCTAATAATGAAATTGATTTTACGCTTGCGGAAAAGAATATTACACGTATATTTGCAACCGCTAAGGCGATGATTTGGTAGCTCAGTTGGTAGAGCAATACACTTTTAATGTA
>CAYLWS010000012.1:0-13740 GCA_964387525.1 uncultured Fluviicola sp. | reverse complement strand
CAAAACATTATTGATTATACCGCTCTCTCAACGGACCAGGTCTACCTCCAATTTTACAATCTGAAGATTGAATTGTCGTCTTCAAATGCTATCGCATTCTCTGGTTCGAGCCCCAGCCAGATCACAAAGGAATTCAGAAATGGATTCCTTTTTTTTATGTCAGAGATATTAAAGGATCAATTAGGCTTATCGGGTGAGGTCGAATCATGTAAAGATATAATTGAAAATTATCAGAAAAACGTTTAAAGACTAAATATTTATTCAAAAAAAATTTGATTACTTTTGTAAAAAAAGCAATTCATAAATAGCATGTTGAAAAAATTAAATGTACTCATCATTTTTGTTCTTCTTATTATTTCACCTGCCAGATCAACTCATTTAATAGGTGGTGAATTATATTATGAATATCTTGGTGGTAATAATTATGCAATCCACCTACTATTGTATCGAGATTGTCAGAGTACAGGAGCAATGTTTGACAACCCAGTTAAATTAGGTATCTATAATGAGAACAATAATTTAATCGAAGTCCTTTCAATAAGTCAACAGAATAATCCGACATACATACCATATAATTTACCTTGTGACCCCCCCCCTTCTCCCCCTTTAGATTGTAAAGAAAGCCTAATATATGACACTATAATTAATTTGCCCTCAAACACCGGAGGATATACTATCACATATCAACGTTGTTGCTTTAATTCGAATATAGTTAATGTTATAAATACTGAAGATTTTGGTTTTACTCTTTCAACACATATCAATGGAGTAAATTCTATTTGGGCAAATAATAGTTCTCCTCATTTCATAGAAAACACACCCTTTGTTTTTTGTCTAGGAGACTCTTTAACATATAACAGTATCGCTATTGATCTAGATGGTGACTCTTTAGTTTACAGTATCGATTCTACATGGAAAGGTGCTTCGCCATTGTCGCCACAACCAACAACACCAACCCCTCCCCCCTACTTATCTTCTTTTTGGGATACTGGATTCTCAAATTCATTCCCCTTAGGAGTACAATCAACATTTTATTTTGATAGTATTGGAAATATTACAATCATACCTCAGGTTATTGGTGAATTTTTATTAACCCTTAAAGTTAAAGAATTACGAAATGGGATTCTTATTGGAGAATACAGAAAAATTATTTCGATTTTAGTTGTTAATCCTATAACAAATTCTATTTCTGAAGGTAAAAAGGGGAGTAATTTTGATTATTTCCCAAACCCTTTCCAGGAAAGTTTTAATTTAGTAAATGCTCAAAACTCATTACTAATCGTCACAAATTCCAATGGTAAAAGAATTTTCAAACAAAACATTGAATCCAATAATACAGAGATAGATATGCGAGATTTTAAACCTGGAATTTATTTTTTACATATTTATTTCGAAGAGAATCATAGTATAAAGAGAATTATAAAAAACTAATTTAATTAATTCTCCATATTTATTATATAGAAAGAAAATTGCTTTTTCACAAAGCTAAAATGAGTAAATTAATCTATTTAACAAATTGAATATACATTGAGTCTATATTGAATACTTTATCGCCAACATACTCCTCATCAAGGTAAATTAATTTAGAACCTTTTTCAAGTAAAAATAAATGTTTCGACGTATTTTCTATGACAGAGTGAACTCTAATCTCAGCGGGACCAAACTCTGGCTTTTTTCGGTAAGAAGCAAAAGCATAATTACAATGCTTTAATTTAATTTTTGACACGTCGACTTTAGACATGTCTTTTGATGCAATTCCAATGCTAGTATTTGAAATGGAGCAATTATTTATCGTCAAAGTCGATTTCTCACCGCCTGAAATTCCTTTATCTCCACTGTCCGATATTTCACAATCTTGAATATCAATGGTACTCCCTGAAAAATCCATGCAATCATTGCCTGTTTTAGTAAAAACAGAATTGAGAACTGTTCCTGTACAAAAATCCGCATCAAACCCATCCGAAGTAGTTGTAGAGACCGTACAGTTTTTCAGGATAAAATGTGATCGAACAATATTTAAAGCATCTTCACAAACATTATTCTCAAATTTGCAATTGTTTAGTTCCACATCACCTTCATAAATAGTTACGGCACCAGTTAAGATCCAATTATTTTTATTCATTGAACGAAACCCGTTGAAAAAGCAATAATTCATTACAACCTTTTTTCCAGAAGCAATAACAGTAAAACCATTTGCTGAAGCATCCGTGGAGAATATATTAATCGGTTCATTGGATGTTCCCATCATTTTTACTGGAGAATACGATACAAATCCTGCATGATTGGTAAAGTCCATTGACACTCCTTTTTCAAAAACAACTGTCCTTCCCGATGGAATTAATAGGTCAGAAGAATAACGGTAGATTCCTTTTTTAAAAAGTATTGTATCGTCTGTGAATGTATACTTCAACAATTCTTCTTTTTGAGGCATTGACCATTTACTTATTTTTTTTGTAAAAAGTGAATCTCCACAATTTTCAGTTTTATACACTAAGCGCTTTGGTTTTCCTTGAACCGTAATTTCAAAAAACTGTGAAGAGTTATTGTATTCCTTAATTCTAATTTCCTTATTTAAAGGAGAGAAATTTTTCAATTCCTGATCCTTATAGAGTATTCCAATTATTACAACTGGAGAAGAGTGGAAATTATTCACAAACAAATGTGTGAATTCTACACCTTTAGAAATTGTGTAAGCAGACAGGGCTACTTTCGTGAAAATTACATTTTCAGGGAGTACATCAAACGTATTTGAAGGACTCTTCACTGTTCTTTTTTTCTTTCTCGCTCTTTTATAATCTTCTAATTGTGCCGACAGTTCTTTCTGATTAAAGTGAAAGAAATCGGAGTTTAACTCAATAAATGGATATTCACTGCTCAACAATTCTGTATTGAATGTAATTTCATTATCTAATTTTTTTAAAGCATTTTCAAGATATTCATCCGAAAGAAACTCTTTCAAATAACTAAAATACAATTCTTCAATTTTTGGATTATTGAGAATATATTCAGACAAAGAAAGTGCTTCTTTCTTTAACCTCACTTCACCAATTAAACGAGGATTATATTCTAATTCACTCAACGAAGTAAAACAATCGTAGGCAATAGGTTCTAAACGATTCATGACAGGATTAAAATAGAATCGTTGATTGTGCCAGATCAAACTATGTTTTCCATTTATTAAATCTGTTAATGCTAAATATTTCGCAATTGCATCCTCATTAAAACAATCCTCTAGTAGATTTTCTTGAGCCCTATATTGATTCATCTTTTGAGATGCAATTGTGAATTGTTTCCGAAGTGTTTCCGTTCTATACGTTCTGCTTTTTTTGAAAGGTAAAATTTCAGCAGATTGTAAAACGGGTACATTAAATCCATTGGAATGATTCACTCTATACAAGTGATTTTGCCATACACCACCTTCGTCAAATTTAACGATTGGAGCTTCTCTCCTATTTCTAGCCTCCAATAATTGCTTATCAAAATGTTCTTCCAACGCATAAACACCTTTGTTTACACCATTAATTATAACAGGAATAAATTTATAAGTTGTCGTAAGGATATCTTCTTTTTCGTACAATTGATGTGCAAACCATTCTAGCATAAACCCTCTTGTCGAAGGATTCTGAATAGAAAATGATTTCAAGCCATCGTATGAATTATTTCCACGCACTTTAATCCTAAAAGACCATTTATTTGATTTTAAATGATCGGTCCAATCTCCTTTCAATCTTAATTTAACGGGGATACGTTGACCTTTGTATAAAATTTCACTTTTGAAATACTTTTTCAAATTAGAAGTCAATACTCCTTGTAGAAGAGCTACCTCTCGGAATGAGCGGATTGAATCCATGGCAGATTCCGGTATATTTAACACCAACGCATTCTCAATGTTATCTGGTTTTTTAGTGTTTTTATAGATCGAAATTGAGAAATCATCAAAATAAACAGAAGACGAATCTGGGTTATAAGCAAATATTTTTACTTTTTCATGAGCTTGATCTGCATAAAAATATGTTTCTACTAACCCCCAACCATTCTCTTCTTTTATAATGTGTCCATTTCTCAGGTATAAATCGTCAGCATCGATCACAATAGAGCCATGGTTGAATTCAGACATTTTCCAGGAAGTCACTTTAATTACATCTCCCTTTTTTACATTCAGAACATTGTAACTAAAACCATAAGGGTTACTCTCATCTAATTTCAGAGAATAAGTACCGCTTTTACTAAAAGTACTGGATTGTGAATTACCACCACTTAAAATAAAGTCTCCAGCGACAAAATCATTGTCATCCTTTTCTTCAGCATCGCAATAAATGAAAGTATCTTGGTTTTTCTTCAACTCAACCTTATCACTACACGAATAAATAAAAAATAAACTGATGAAAATAGAAATACAATGCCTCATTCTACAAATCTATTAAAAATAACAGAACAAAGAAATCAATTAATTGGATGTTTAGTAAATCAAAATAAATAGACTTTAGAAAGAACGAATCATTGTATTAAAATAACCATTATCTTCGCCGAATGAAAACGAAGAACAATAAAGGATTTTGTGCCATTGGAGTCTACCAAGGTAAAACTTCTCACAACATTGGGACATTATGGAGGTCTGCATACATTCTTGGTGCAGCATACATATTTACTGTAGAAGGAAAGTACAAAAAACAATCTTCAGATGTGCTTCGTACATGGTCGAGAATTCCTTTATTCAATCATAAAACTTTTGATGATTTTTTAAAAAACATACCTTACGATTGCCGACTTATAGGTGTAGAAATTGATGACAGAGCAGAAATGTTGCATGAATTTGAGCATCCAAAAAGAGCGATTTACTTATTGGGAGCTGAAGACAATGGACTTCCTGAATACGTCTTAGAAAAATGTCATATGATCGTTAAATTACCAGGGAATTCTTCATTAAACGTTGGAGTTACAGGAAGTATTGTTTTGCATGATCGTGCCTCAAAAGTTCCGACAGATTTTCCTGCTTACCATAATGATTAACAAATACATTGCTAAACTACTTTAAGTTTGTAATTTTGCGCCCTTATGAAAAAAATATTCAACCTCTTTGATTTAAATCAAAAAGTAAATTATAAAAATGAAATCCTAGCAGGACTAACTGTCTCAATGACGATGATTCCTGAATCTTTGGCTTTTGCAATATTGGCTGGATTTGATCCTTTGGTAGGATTGTACGGTGCTTTCATCATGGGGTTCATTACTTCTATCCTTGGAGGAAGACCAGGTTTAATTTCAGGAGGAGCTGGAGCAACAGTAATTGTATTAATTGCTTTGATGAATTCTCATGGAATTGAATTTGTCTTTGGAGCAGTGATTATTGCTGGAATATTTCAACTCATCGTTGGCTTACTAAAACTCGGTAAATTTATTCGCCTCGTTCCACAATCGGTAATGTATGGATTTGTGAACGGATTGGCTGTCATCATTTTCTTATCTCAATTAGAACAATTAAAAGACGCAAATGGAGATTGGTTAACAGGAGAAACGATGTACATAATGTTAGGATTAGTCCTTGCTACAATTGCAATTATCTATATAATTCCAAAAATTACCAAAGCAATACCGGCTTCTTTAGTTGCAATAATTATCATTTTCGGCGCTGTCCTTATTTTTGGAATTGACACAAAACAAGTCAAAGATATTGCTTCAGTTAGTGGTTCATTGCCAACATTTAGCATCCCAAGTTTCGATTTCACACTTGAAAACATCATCATAATTCTACCCTACGGATTAATTATGGCTGCTGTTGGTTTAACGGAAGGACTTTTAACCTTAAATTTAGTCGACGAAATTACAGGAACAAGAGGGAACAGTAATCGCGAATGCTTGGCACAAGGAACAGCTAATATAGCCAATGGTTTTTTTGGAGGAATGGGTGGATGCCCTATGATTGCGCAAACTCTCGTTAATTTAGATGCAGGATCACGAGCTCGTTTATCTGGAATTATCTCTTCATTAGTTATTCTTTCCATCATTTTATTTGGTGCACCAGTTATTGAACTTTTACCCATGGCTGCGCTTACAGGAGTAATGATTGTTGTAGCAATTGGAACGTTCGAATGGGCCAGTTTAAAAGTATTTGGAAAGATGCCATTAACGGATGTAATCGTAATGGTAGTGGTTACTTTAATTACAATTTTAATGCACAACTTAGCGTTAGCTGTTCTTATAGGTGTTATAATATCAGCTCTTGCATTTGCTTGGGAGAATGCAAAAAGAATACGTGCAAGGAAATATGTTGATGAGAATGGCTCTAAACATTATGAAATATTCGGACCTTTATTCTTTGGTTCCATAGCTGACTTTAATGAAAAGTTTGATGTAAGCGGAGACCCTGATGATGTAATCATTGATTTTTCAGAAAGTAAAATTGTGGATATGTCTGCAATTGAAGCATTAAATACACTTACAGAAAAGTACATGAAAGCAGGAAAAAAAATTCATTTACGACACTTAAGCGCTGATTGTCAGGTTTTACTTAAAAATGCTGATAAAATCATAGAAATAAATCATTTCGAAGATCCAACTTATCATATTGTTGCAGACAAAGTATAGAGATTCTATAGAATAGCACATTAAAAAAATCGATGAGGATTAGTTACTTGCTAACTCTCTCTTATGTAATGGACAATCCGTTCATCACATTTTTCTATCTTTTAACATTTTTCTTTTCAATTCTTGATAGATTTCAATTAGTTTTACGTAAAAATTACACCAAATGAGATTGATTCTTTCTGCCCTTTTGATTTTCCTTTCACTCTACTCCTTTTCACAAGATTTTACCATCAGCGGATCGATTACAGATGCTACCAATGGTGAAGATTTATTTGGAGCAGTCATAAAAATCAATGAACTTGAAAACACTGGTACTACAACCAATGCGTACGGGTTCTATTCAATAACACTTCCTCAAGGAGAGTATACTTTAATCTATCGTTCTACAGGCTTTATTACTTTTCAAAAGAAAATTATTTTACATGGAGATACGATCATTGATGTTGAATTAAATATCCCTAGTGATGTACAACAAATTGGAGAAGTCATTGTTAGTGCGGAAAAAGAAAATGATAATATCACCTCTTCCGGAATGAACGTTACTCGTTTTGACCCAAAAAGTATTGAAACTATTCCTGTATTATTTGGTGAAAAGGACATTATGAAAACCCTTCAACTGACTCCAGGTGTAAAAACAGCAGGAGAAGGAAATTCAGGATTTTTTGTAAGAGGTGGAGGAGCAGATCAAAACTTAATATTACTTGACGAAGCCCCGGTTTACAATGCTTCTCATTTATTGGGATTCTTTTCCGTTTTTAATTCTGATGCGATAAAAGATGTTGCTCTTTATAAATCAGGAATTCCAGCAGAATATGGTGGCCGAGCATCTTCTGTAGTAGATGTAAAAATGAGAGAAGGTAATAATAAGAAATTTGGAGCTTCTGGTGGTCTTGGTTTAATTTCATCTCGATTAACGCTTGAAGGACCTATTGTTAAGAATAAAGGCTCTTTTATTATTTCTGGCAGAAGAAGTTATGCTGATTTATTTTTAAAACTACAAAAGGATGAATCTTTAAAAGACACCAAACTTTTCTTTTATGATTTAAATGCAAAAGCGAATTACAGAATTACGAAAAAAGATAGAATTTTTTTATCAGGATATTTTGGTAGAGATAAATTTGCTTTAGGAGATAAATTTGGATTCTCCTGGGGAAATGCAACAGGAACTTTAAGATGGAATCATATCGTTAACGATAAGTTTTTCTCTAATACAACTGTTATCCGAAGTACTTTTGATTACGAATTTAGTGTAGGTGCTGGCGATGAAGCTTTTGGAATTCGTTCTTCCATAAAAGATTGGAATGTGAAACAGGATTTCACTTATTACTACAATAAAAACAATACCATCAAATTTGGAATCAATGCCATTCACCACACTTTTAAACCAGGCGCCTTAACTGGAAGTAATGAATCTTTCAATGAAATCATTCTCCATTCTCGTTATGCTTTGGAGCTAGGTGCATATATCCAGAATGAAACTAAAATTGGTGCACGTTTCAACATGATGTACGGTTTACGATATTCAGGATTCAATTACATGGGAGCTGGAACAGATTATCAATTTGACGCTAACGGAAACCAAATCGGTCAACGTTATTATTCCAGTTGGCAAACCATCAAATACCACCAAGGTTTAGAACCTCGGATTTCTGCAAGTTATATTTTAACTGAAAAAAATTCTGTGAAAATCAGTTACAACCGGAACTTTCAGTACTTACACCAATTATCTAATTCAACTTCGTCAAGTCCAACAGACAATTGGGTACCGAGTTCTAAAAACATTAAACCTCAAATCGGTGATCAAATTGCTTTAGGATATTACCACAATTTAAAAGATAATATGTTCAGAATATCAACTGAAATCTATTACAAACACCTCTCTAATCAAATTGATTATCGAAATGGAGCTGAGCTTATTTTGAATGATCAAGTTGAAGGTGAGCTGGTTTATGGAAAAGGGAAAGCATACGGTCTTGAGCTTTTATTAGAAAAAAAGAAAGGTAAATTTACGGGCTGGATTAGCTATACACTTTCTCGTTCATTACGTCAATTTGATGAAATCAATAATGGGAAAGAATTTTCTGCTAGACAAGATAGAATACATGATATTGCAATTGTAATGATGTATCGTATAAATAAATCTCTTGCACTTTCTGGAACATGGATTTATTACACTGGGGATGCCGTAACATTTCCTTCTGGAAAATATGAATTAAACGGTACATATATCCCTTATTACACAGAACGAAATGGGTATAGAATGCCTGATTACCACAGAATGGATTTAGGTTTGACTTGGTACATGAAAGATAAAAAGAAGTTTGAACACAATCTAAACATTTCAATCTACAATGTTTACGCACGAGAAAATGCATTCTCAATCACTTTCGAAGAAGATGAAAATGACCCCACTAAAACAGTGGCAATTCAAACAACTCTTTTTAAGCTAATACCTTCAATTACTTACAACTTTAAATTGAAATAATATGAAATATATTCTCCTATTTATCACGTTCTCGATACTACTTTTTTCTTGTCAAAAAGAAATTAACATCGATCTGAATACAACCAATCCTAAAACAGTCATTGAAGCAAATTACACTGCGGAAGACAGTACTGTTCATGTTAAAGTAACTCAAACATCTAATTATTTTGATGGAAATTCTTCTCCAACAATTGATGGAGCAGCTATTTCAATAACAGATAAAAATGGATTATCTCAACCGATTATTGGTCTAGGAAATGGAGAATATGAACTTTCAAACTACGTTCCTATTTTCAATTCTACATACACCCTTTCTGTCGTGCTGAACGGTACAACTTATACTGCAAAAAGCACTCTATCAAGCCCTACTCCACTCAAAGACATCAACTATGAATTTGTTCCTGGATTTTTTGGAATTGAAGGTGGTCATGTCTGCTATCTAAATTACGATGATCCAATTGACACAACTAACTTCTTCTTTGCTCTTATTTCTAAGAATGGAATACAACGCGATCAAGTCAACGATTTTACTTTAACAGACGATCGTTTAACGGATGGAAACTCTATTTCACGCCCATTATTCGGACCTGATAATTTATTTGAAATTGGAGACACCATAGAATTTGAACTCCGTGCAGTTGATGAATCTATTTTCAGCTATTATATTGAACTACAATCCATCGCTGGAGGAAATGGTGGGCAATCTGCCGCTCCTGCTAACCCAAAAAGTAATTGGAACAATGAAGCGTTAGGATATTTCAATGCCTATAGTAACAGTCGGAAAAGTGTGATTATTCTGTAGAACAATTTATACAAATACCAGTGGATTGAATTTCAACACTATTAAATTTAAATCCTTTTGCCTTAATCTCTGGGTAGTTTTCGATCTCTAAACAATAAACAACCTTACAGATGTTGCATTTAAAATGTATATGCTTATGCTCGTGCACATGATTGTCGCATGATTGACAAATTGCATATTTAGACTCTTCTCCATTCATAACAATCTCATGAATGATTCCTTTTTCTTTAAAAAGTTTAAGGGTTCGATAAAGTGTAATTCGATTTGAATCGGTCAATTGCTCTGTTAAAACAGATAATGAAATTGCATTCTTATATTTAAAAAAAACACTCAAAACATCCAATCTTAAAGGCGTAATACTTATCCCTTTATTTCTTAAAAAATCTTTCATAACTATTAAATGCAACATTGTTGCATTTAATAAAGTAAATTTCATATATTTGCAACAACGTTACAAATATATGAAATTTATGAAGCACATATTCATTGTTCTAACTTTATTTAGTTTCCAGCTAGTTGGACAATCTATCAAAGGTGAAGTCATTGACATTCAAACAAAAAAAACGATTCCTTTTTCAACTATTTTCTTTGTTGAATTAGAAACTGGAACCATAGCTGACAGTAACGGAGTTTTTTTTATTGAACATTTTAACCAAGATGAAATTCATCTTCAAATATCTTCATTTGGTTATGAAAAAAAAGATACAGTTGTTTCATTGAATAAAAACTCAAACCTTACAATCTACTTATCCCCAAGTCATTTAGACATTGAAGAAGTTATTATTACAGCATCAACAGGTAAACTGGAACGTGACAATGTTGTTTCAATTGAAAAAAGAAAGTTAGAAGAACTGTACCAAAGTTCCCCCTTATCTTTAGCTGAAGCAATTAGTAACATCCCCGGAGTAGACCAAAATACTACCGGAGCAGGAATAGGAAAACCTATCATTCGTGGGTTATCAGGAAATAGAATTGTGACTTACGCTCAAGAAATTAGGGTTGAAAATCAACAATGGGGAAGCGAACATGGCTTAGGCATTGGTTCAATTGGAATTGAAGGAGTTGAAGTGATAAAAGGGCCAGCATCCTTACTTTACGGATCTGATGCATTGGGTGGTGTCTTATATTTCATCGATGAACGTTATGCAAACCACAACACCGTTGAAGTTAAAGCGAAAACAAGTTTCCAAAGCAATACCTTGGGGAGTATTAGTCAAATTGGCTTCAAAATTCATAAAAAAAGAATAAAATTTAATCTATTTGGAGCATACACAAGCCACGCAGATTATCAAACTCCAAGTTTTAAAAATGTTTACAACACTCGCTTTGATGAAAAAAATATTAAATCTGCAATAGGTTATAATCGCAAGAATTGGATTTCAAATATTCGGTACAGCTTTTTAGAAAACAATTTTGGTATTGTAGAAGATTCTACTTATTCGAACTCTTTTGAAAGAAATTTCATTCTTCCTTATCAAAAAATTAGAAATCATGCTTTGAGTTTTTCCAATAAGTTTTTCACTAAATCATCCTCTTTTCAATTGATTTTAGGTTACACCTCCAATAACCGTAAAGAGTATGAAGATAACGATGAAGAAGAAGCATTGGGATTCATTCTTAACACAGGTACATATAATCTTAAATGGAAGTCCCCTGAAATTGGTCAGTTGTTAAAGATTACGATTGGCTCACAAGGAATGCTACAAACTAACAAGAATACTGGAGAAGAAATATTAATTCCAGATGGTGAAACCCAAGATATTGGAGCATTTACTTTATTTCATTTAAAATGGTCAAAATTACAGATACAAACTGGTTATCGTATTGATTCTCGCCAAATAGATACACGCTATATGCAATCACCGGACACTATATATTTGGCTATAAATAAACAATTCATCGGGCAAACATTTTCTATTGGAGGAAATTATAAATGGAAAAAAACTATTATTAGAGCCAACATTTCTAGTGGATTTAGAGCACCAAACACCTCTGAATTGGCATCTAACGGAATACATGAAGGAACTAACCGATACGAAATTGGGAATGAAAATCTAAAAAATGAAAATGCAATCCAAATGGATTTATCTGTTGATTATCAGAATGACCATTTCAGTGTAAGTGTCAACCCTTTCTACAATTCTATTTCAAATTACATCTATCTTTCGCCAACGGGCACAACAATTTCCTCTAACCCTGTTTATGAGTACAAACAAACCGATGCTTTTCTTTACGGTGGAGAATTAGGCATTCATTATCACCCACACCACATTCATTGGCTACACTTACAATCAGAATTCTCTACTGTTTTTGCAGAAGATAAACAACACCGTTTCTTGCCTTTAATCCCTCAAACAAGAGTTAACTCAACAGTAGCAGTCGAATTCGAAAACAATGGCAAATTTCATTTTAAAAAAATATTCATCCAATACATCTATAAATTCAAACAAGATAGGATAGGACAATTTGAAACATTCAGTCCAGAATATCATTTACTTAACATTGGCTTACAAGCTCAAATAGAAACAAAGAATTTTCCAATTGAGCTAAACATTGGTGTTAAAAACTTATTGAACACGAAATACATTGATCATTTATCACGCTTTAAAACTCTCAACATTCCAAACCAAGGCATTAATTTTTACGCAGGTATTAGTTATGTAATTGGCAAGAGTTTGTAGATCTATCAATACTAAATTCTCAAATTTAGGCACAAAAAAAGTCCTCAACAATGTTGAGGACTTTTTAGTATTTATAACTTTTTCTTATCCTTTCGCTGGCGCTCCTGCGTTGTTCACTGGTGCTCCTGAAGAAGGTACTGGTTTAACGTTTCCTTTGATACGAATCACTTTTGTTGGTGTATTCACAGCATTAGAAGTAATTGTAACAGATTTGTTAATTGCTCCAGTTCTGTTTGTAGCATATTTAACCGTAATTACAGCAGTTGCTCCTGGTGCAATTGGTTCTTTTGGCCAAGATGGAACAGTACAACCACAAGATCCTTTTGCATTTGAAATAATCAAAGGTGCATTTCCTGTGTTTTTAAATTCGAATGTACAAGTACCATCAGCACCGTTTTCAATTGTTCCGTAATCATGAACTTCTTTGTCAAATTCAATTTTAGCTCCGTCTTTTGCTCCTACTTCTTGAGCAGATACTGTTGCTGCAGCTGCTGCTACAAAGATCATCATTAAAGAAAATAATACTTTTTTCATATTTGTTGTTTTTTATTGTTTCTAATTACTTGAACCAAATATAGTGCAAGAAAATTGACTTTTAACCTTTTTAACAGAATGTTAACAACAAACAATTTCTTTTGTTTGTTGTTAACAACCAAACTCAATGTCAAACAATTGTTATATCGTTAATTAAAAAGTAATTTTTATTTGTTGATTTTCAAAATCATTTCCTCTAAAGTCAAGTCTAAATTATCCAATTTAAAAAGAATCTCTTCTCTTTTTTCTGAAGGCATTTCTTTATCCTCTTCTAGCAATAACTCGTTGTAATAACGAACTTTACTCGTATCTCTTGGTTGAATAAAAATATCGTACGTTGTTGCCATGCTTTCTAAAATCATTGGTCGATTGATGTAGCTTGGATAGTTATTTAATAAAGTATCGCCATAATTTGCAGATTTCTGGTATTGTCTTTTCGCAGAATAAACCATGTGGACTTTATCCAAACAAACTGGCGCAGAAGAATTCTCAGGATATGACTGGTAGAAGTTGATCAATAAATCAATTAAATCATCGCTCATTTCAGTAGGAACTTTTTGACCAGGTCGCAAATCCTTACTCAAGGTATTTATCTCTTCTTCTTTATCTTTTATTGCATCCAATTTTTCAATTGCATTTTTATCTGACGATTG
>CAYLWS010000011.1:0-63898 GCA_964387525.1 uncultured Fluviicola sp. | reverse complement strand
TAGCCCATCACCCAAAAGATGCTTTAATTTTTAGTGATTTAGAAAATGTATGGAAAGCGTTAAAAGAGACATATAACAGTTCATTTAAAAACTTAGTCTTTGGTGAATTACCAAAAGATAGTGATGTTTTAATATCTTTACAAGATGTGGCAAAGCGATTAGAAGGTGTAGAATGGGTAGTTAAATTATAAAATATTTATAGTAATAAAAGTGTGCAAAGTAAAACAATAGAATAAGAATACAAACAACATGTCAGAAGACCAAAAAAAACAATTAGAAGCCCAACTTTGGGGAATAGCAAATTTACTTAGAGGGAAAATAAGTGCAGATGATTATAGAGATTATATTCTTGGTTTCATTTTTTACAAATATTTAAGTGAAAAACAATATTTATATGCCAACGGCTTATTAGAAGGTGAAGATGTAACCGACTATAAAGAAGTAACAGATAGCGAAACTTTAGAAGCTATAAAAGAAGAGTCGTTATTAAAATTAGGGTACTTTTTATTGCCTCAAGAACTCTTTTCTGTATTAGCTAAAAAAGGAAATGCAGACATAGAAAGTGAGAGTAACTATATTATAGAAGACCTACAAGCCGTAATGAACCACATTGAGCAAAGCACAATGGGAACAGAATCGGAAGAAGATTTTAATGCCTTATTTGAAGACTTGGACTTAACATCTACCAAAATAGGAAGAACAGTAGGTGCAAGAAATGAAGTGATTGTAAAAATACTAACGCATTTAGATAAAATAGACTTTAAATTGGCAGACTTAGAATCTGATGTGCTAGGTAATGCTTACGAATATTTAATTTCAAAATTTGCAGCAGGAGCTGGGAAGTCCGCAGGAGAATTTTATACACCACAGCAAGTCTCTAAAATACTAGCAAAACTGGTTACTACAGGAAAAACCAAACTAAAGTCTGTTTATGACCCAACTTGTGGTTCGGGTTCTTTGCTTTTGCGAGTAGCACAAGAGGTAGATGATGTAGGCGAGTTTTACGGACAAGAGCTAAACCGTACCACCTACAATTTAGCACGAATGAATATGATATTGCACGATATTCATTTTCGTAAGTTCGACATACAACAAGAAGATACATTAGAAAATCCACAACATACCGAAAAACGTTTTGAGGCAGTTGTCGCAAACCCGCCATTTTCTGCACATTGGAAAGGAGACACCAATCCATTAAACAGTACAGATGAACGTTTTAGCCAATACGGACGAATAGCACCAAAAACAAAAGCCGATTATGCCTTTGTACAACATATGATTCACCAATTGGCAGACAATGGTACAATGGCAACCGTACTACCACACGGAGTTTTGTTTAGAGGTTCGGCAGAAGGCGTAATTCGAAAACACCTTATAGAAGACAAAAACTATTTAGATGCCGTAATAGGATTACCAGCCAATATATTTTACGGAACATCAATCCCAACTTGTATTTTAGTATTTAAAAAATGCAGAAAAGTAGACGACAACATTGTTTTTATAGACGCTAGTGGAAAAGACCATTACATTAAAAATGGAAATCAAAACGAATTGCGAAACCAAGACGTAGAAAACATCATCAACACCTACCAAAACAGAGATACCAAAGACAAATATTCTTACGTAGCCACCTTAGCAGAAATTGCCGAAAACGATTACAACCTAAACATTCCCAGATATGTAGATACCTTTGAAGAGGAAGAAGAAATAGTGTTAAGTGAAGTTTCTGAACGCTTAATTGGTTTGGATAATGAACTAGCAACTGTAAATACAGAAATATTAGATTTTTGTAGTGAATTAGGAATTGCACCACCTTTTAAAATTGAAGAAGATGGAGAATAATAGTTCTATTGAGCGTGGTCGAAATATACCAGAATTACGATTTTCGGAGTTTGATGGAGTAAGCAATTATAATAAATTCATTTTTGATGATATTTTTCTTTTTTCAACAGGTAAAAATATAAAACAAAAAGAAGCGTCACCAGATTTTGAAATTCCTTGTGTTAGATACGGAGAACTTTACCATATGTATAATGAGGTGATAACTGAAGTTATTAATAAAACAAATCTGGATCAATCAGAATTGACTTTTAGTAATGGAGATGAAATCCTGCTGCCATCAGCAGGAGAAGACCCTTTAGATATTGGTTCGGCTTCCGCTTTAACACTTTCAAATGTTGCTATTGGTAGAACTATTAATATTCTAAAACCCAAAAAAGATAATCTTTACTCTCAAATTTATGTATCGTATTATATAAATCAACAATTAAGAAAGAAGATTTCAACTCTTGCAAAGGGTGTGAGTATTAGTAATGTATATAATTCTGATTTAAAGAAATTAACAATTGTATTACCAACTCCAACCGAACAAACAAAAATAGCCACATTCCTTACCACAATAGACAAACGCATCACACTACTAGAAAAAAAGAAAATAGAATTAGAGCAATACAAAAAAGGCGTAATGCAAAAATTGTTTTCGCAAACTTTACGCTTTAAAAAAGAAGATGGTTCTGATTTTCCAGATTGGGAAGTGAAGAAGTTGGGGGAGGTTTGTGAAGTACAAGGAGGATTTGCATTCAAAAGCTCTAATTTCAAAAATGCAGGCATACCAATTATTAGAATTTCAAATATATCAAACACTAATAATTTTATTGATATTTCTAATATGGTTTTTTATGATGAAATAGAAAATGCAGAAAACTATACAATTCATAAGGGAGATTTGTTAATTGCAATGTCAGGAGCAACAACAGGAAAAACATCAATTTATAATTTAGATGAATTTTCTTATGTTAATCAACGTGTTGGATTATTTAAATCTATTTCCATAAAATTATTTTATCCTTTTATTACTCAATACGTTCTTTCTTTTGGTTTTGAAAAACAATTGTCATTACTTCTTGTGGCTGGTGCTCAACCAAATATAAGTTCTAATGATATTGAGTCTATAAAAATACCGTTTCCCAATAAAGAAGAACAACAAAAAATAGCCAATTTCTTATCATCAATAGATAAATCCATAGATAATATTGCTAATCAAATTGATAATTCGGTTGTTTTTAAGAGAGGGTTGTTGCAAAAAATGTTTGTGTAATTATGAAAACTTATAAAGAAATACAGAAACAAATAGACACTGATTTTGAAGAGTATATAACGGACTTATTCACAATCTCTGGAGAATCACGCAAATACTATTATTGGTCAATCAATTTTTTTGAAACTGTTGGTGGTCTTTCGTTTCAGCATTATAATTTAAGTCAAAACCAAAAGGAAGATATAAATATCCTTGGAGAGAAATATTTTGATAGTACTGATGTGCTTTTTATAGTCAATAAAAACTCACA
Source organism: uncultured Fluviicola sp. (assembly GCA_964387525.1). GTDB lineage: Bacteria > Bacteroidota > Bacteroidia > Flavobacteriales_D > Crocinitomicaceae > UBA4466. Next base: position 60,551 of record CAYLWS010000011.1, on the reverse strand, counting down.
TAGAAACGATATTACCATAAAGAATATTCATAAGCTATTTTCTTCTGAAAAAATATCAGGTCAATCTTTTACTTATGAATATATTAAAGAATTCATCTTTTGGCAATTACTAATTGCTATAAAAAATGATTTAATTATAGAAAGAAAATCTATAAAAGGCAAAACAGGAACAGAGGAGTCATCAGAACGTTTAAACATTGAAATAAACGAAATAAGTAACCATATAAAAAAACAGAAATTTAATTTCCTTCTTACTTATACTACCTTTTTATGTGATAAACATACTAAACCTATCCATAGAGTTTTTAAAGATGATTATATCAACTACAATCTGACCAGTCAAGGAGATGAACTCAATAAAAAATTAAAAGACTTAGAAGAAAATCACGCTACTAAAAATTCAAAACTGAGTAAAAAAATAGAACGTTTATATGTTTTAAAAAAGGAAGAGGCGAAAATTAATTTTGTTTTTTCAAGAATCGGAGGAGGTGAAAAAGAGGAGTTAAGAGAACTGTTAGAAATAATGGGGAAAGAGGAAACAGGTAAATTGTATAGAGGTCAAGCCAATTCTTCTTGGAATTTAGATGCAAGTATAACAAGAGAACCAAAATACTTGAATAATGAAGCCGAAATGTATTATGAAATACTATCCTTAAAGCCAGATGCTTTTAAAAATGACATTTCAGTATATGAACGATTAATAACAATGCAGCATTTTGGAATGCCAACTCGATTATTAGACATTACCAGAAATCCATTGGTTGCCATATTTTTTTCTTGTAACAATTGGGAATGTAAAGACAATGATGGTGTCATTTTTACATTCAAACCAAAGGATAAATCTGATTTTCTAAATTTTGAAGACCCAAGATTAGAACATCTTTCTTGCCTTTTTAATCATAGTAATGTTAAAGAATCAGAAGATGCTAATGTCTTCCTCTCAAAAATATGGTATATAAAAGGTGTAGCAAAGAATCAAAGGATTAGTAACCAAAGTGGCGATTTTATTTTTGTTGGTAAAGGGGATGAAGTAGCAAAAGAATTGCATCAATTTCCTAAAATGACAATTGTTATTGATTCCGAAACAAAAAAGGTTTTGTTAGAACAATTAGATTCACTAAATATTCACGGTGGAGCAGTTTATCCTGACTTAACACATATGAGTAATTATATTAGTAATAAATATAAGAATGAGACTAAAAGTATATCTACATTTAAAATAATTAGGGAGTTAACATCTTCAAAAGAAGAGATGGTTACCCCTAAAGAAAAATCAAAGAAGAAAAGTGTTTCAATAAAATCATTCGATTTTAAATCAATAAAGGGAAAAGATAGAGAAGTACAATTAATTTCTTTTTCAAAATTCTATAATTTAGATAAAGTTGGTTTAAACAAAATAGTGAATGATTTTCTTTTCTCTGAAAGAAGACCATTTAGAGATGAAATAAAGAGAATATCTAATGATGCAATATCTGTTATAAAAGATAAAGCAAAAATAGATTTGATAATTGATAAGATTACAACATTGGCAAAAATAGTTGGAGAAGAATAATTATGACTACACAACCCGAACAAATATTAGAAAACAACCTATTAGCTCAATTACAAAAATTGGGTTACAAATCTGTGGTCATAAAAGACGAAACAGATTTGTTGGCAAACCTAAAAAGTCAGTTAGAAATTCATAATAAAATCACACTTTCTGATAACGATTTCAAGCAGATATTAAACTACATCAACAAAGGTAATATATTTCAAAGAGCCAAAATATTGCGAGACCGTGTACCTTATACCAATAGCAAAGGAGAATCCAAAACCGTAGAACTCATCAATCAAGTACATTGGTGCAAAAACGAGTTTCAGGTAACCCAACAAGTCACCATAGAAGGAACTTTTAAAAACCGATATGATGTTACTATTCTAATCAATGGATTACCCTTGGTGCAAATAGAACTTAAACGTAGAGGTTTAGAACTCAAAGAAGCCTTTAATCAAATTAATAGATACGAAAGACATTCTTACGGAGCAGGAAATGGCTTGTTTCAGTTTATTCAAATATTTGTAATTAGTAACGGAGTCAATTCAAAATACTACGCCAATAGCCCTATAAAAGCACGTAGTTTCAAACAAACTTTTTATTGGACAGATGTAGAAAATAAACTCATTACACAATTAGTAGATTTTTCAAACATCTTTTTAGAACCTTGTCATTTGTCCAAAATGATAACCAAATACATAGTATTACAAGAATCTGATAAAATATTAATGGTCTTACGCCCTTACCAATTTTATGCAGTAGAAGCCATTGTAGAACGTGTAAAAAGCACCACCGATTATGGATATATTTGGCACACCACAGGTTCAGGTAAAACATTAACCTCTTTTAAAACAGCACAAATACTCACCAACTTACCAAAAGTACACAAAGTAGTTTTTGTGGTTGACCGTAGAGATTTAGATTATCAAACTACCAAAGAATTTAATGCATTTAGCAAAGGAAGTATTGACGGAACAAACAACACCAACACATTAGTAAAACAAATGGTTGGTGATAATAAATTGATTGTTACTACTATTCAAAAACTAAATACTGCCATTAGCAAATCAAGATATAAAAAGCGAATGGAAACCATCAAGGACGAAAGAATCGTTTATATTTTTGATGAATGTCACCGTTCGCAATTTGGAAAAACGCATAATGATATAAAAGCATTCTTTACCAATTGTCAAATGTTTGGTTTTACAGGAACACCCATTTTTGAACAAAACGCAGGTACTAACGAATTTGGTAAACGTACCACCGCAATGCTATTTGACAAAGTATTGCACAAATACGTAATTACAGATGCCATTCGTGACGAAAATGTATTAAAGTTTTCAATAGAATACATCAGTACCTTTAAAAAGAAAGACCACATTGCAGACATTGATGTAGAAGCCATTGATGAGGCAGAAGTAATGAATGCTCCAGAGCGTTTAAATAACATTGTGGATTACATTATTACCAATCATAATCGCAAAACCCATAACAAAGAGTTTACCAGTGTTTTTGCCGTAGCAGGAAAAGACAGCTCTGGTTTTACTCCCGTAATAGAATACTACAAACTATTTAAAAAGAAAAAAGAAGAAGGAAAACATAATTTACGCATAGCCACTATCTTTTCTTATGAAGCCAATGAAGAAGATAAAGGTACTTTTGGAAGTGATAATATTGGCGTGTTTGATAGTGAGTTTGAATCACCAGAATTAAGTATAGCTGCCGAACCGCAAGGAGGATATCAAACAGCTAAAAAAATGGCAGAAACTCAGCATACCAGAGATTATTTAGAAGAATTTATAGGAGACTACAATAGCGATCACAGTACCAACTTTACAACTAAAGACAGCAAGAGTTTTTACAATTATTACAATGATGTTGCAAAACGAGTTAAACACAAAGAAATTGATGTTTTATTAGTGGTAAATATGTTTTTAACAGGCTTTGATAGTAAAACATTGAATACTTTATATGTAGATAAAAACCTGAAGTATCACGGTTTAATTCAAGCCTTTTCAAGAACCAACAGAATACTAAACGAATTAAAATCACAAGGGAATATAGTTTGTTTTAGGAACTTAAAAAATGTAACTGATGAAGCGATTACACTATTTAGTAATAAAGACGCCATTGATGTTGTAATAATGGAGCCTTATGAAGACTATGTACAAAAGTTTGATGATGCCTATACAGGTTTATTAGCCATAGCACCAACAGTAGATAGCGTAAATGATTTAGTAACTGAAGATGATGAATTAGAGTTTATAAAAGCGTTTAGAATGATAATGCGGATCAAAAATATACTGAGCGCATTCTCTAATTTTGAATGGGATAATTTACTAATGGACGAGCAAGTATTTGAAGATTATAAAAGTAAGTACTTGGATTTGTGGCAAAAAGTGAAGAGCAATAATACAAAAGAGAAGGTATCCATATTAAATGACATAGATTTTGAACTGTCGCTAATTCATAGAGACGAAATAAATGTAAAGTACATCATTCAATTGCTCATCAAATTAAAATCAGCAGTAAATAAAGACGTAAGTAAAACCGAAAAAGAAATATTTGGTTTATTAGATTCTGACGTTAATTTAAGAAGCAAAAGAGAACTAATTGAGCGTTTTATTCAAGAAAACTTACCAACCATTGAAGATTCAGACGACATTTCAGATGAATTTGAAACCTTTTGGAGTAAAGAAAGAATTCTTGCTTTAGAAAAACTAAGTAAAGAAGAAAACTTGGATGCCGAAAAATTAGAAAAAGTAATAGGAACTTATCTCTTCACCGAAAAGAAACCAATGCGTGATGACGTAATCGCAATGATGAACAAAAGACCAAGCCTAAAAGAAAGAAAACCAGCAGCAGAACGGGTAACAGATAAAATTTTAGGATTTGTAGAGACCTTTATAAGTGGTATAAGTAAACCTTAAAAAAAGAACAAGAATAATGGCAGTAGATAAAACAGACAAAATAGGGATTGACTTAAAAGGTCGAATTAATAGATTAAGACTCGCCGAAAGGAATATGCTACTTCCCGTTTTTGAAGCTATAGTAAATTCAATACATGCTATTGAAGATAGTAATATTAATAACGGAGAAATCTATATTAAAATTGAAAGAACACCACAAACTAAATTAGATTTAGAAAATAGTCGATCCATACCTGAAATAATAGGATTTAATATTGAAGACAATGGTATAGGTTTTACCGAAGACAATTACGAATCTTTTAAAAGAGAGTATTCCACATATAAAGCAAGTAGAGGAGGTTTAGGAATTGGTCGATTTATGTGGCTAAAAGCTTTTTCAAATGTTAAAATTGAAAGCTGCTATTACAAAAATAAAAAACCCGAAAGTCGTTGTTTTAATTTCAACATTAATACACAGGATGGAATAGAGAGGCATTCTTTAATCGATCTTGAAGGGAAGCCTTCCAGAAAAACAATTGTTAAATTAATAGGATATAAAGATCCTTTTAAAACTAAATGCCCTAAAAGAACTGAAACTATTTCTAACAGGATTATAGAGCATTGTCTAATTTATTTTCTCGATAAATCATGCCCTAAAATAAAATTGATTGATGGAGCGACTATAATTGATTTAAATAAACATTTCCAAAAACTTATTACAGGCAATAAATACTCAGATAATTTTAAGATAGGTAAAAATAAGTTTAAAATAACTTTACTAAAATGGTATGAACATGAAGAGTTTACTCATCATAAAATTTCTTTATGCGCAAATAATAGAGAGGTTGAGAATTTCAATGTAAATAAAGTCTTTCCAGATGTAAGTGGGAAAATAAACGATACTGAATCTGGAAAGGATTATTTGATTGTTTGCTATGTAGAAGGACTATACCTTGATAATAATGTTAATGATGAAAGAACAGAAATATTTTTTGGAAAAGAAGAAATATTTGATGCTAACTTAATTAAAATAAATGAATTATATGAGAGCATAGAACCTGTAATAAAAAAATATTTTAATAAAGAAGTTCAAGTGTTTAAACTCAAAAAACTGGAACGAATATCGAGTTTCATTGCAGAAAAAGCGCCACAATATAGGATTTTGAATAAATATATAGAATCTTTTGATGATGTTTTGGTAACAGAGAATACTTCAGAGCAAGATTTGGATTTAAAATTATACAAATTATTACAAGATGTAGAGTATTCTTCTCGAAAAGAAGCTATGATTATTCTAAGTTCAGATGATACTGAAGAAGACTTAAAGGAAAAATACGCAAAAGTTTTAGAAGAACTTTCAGATATTAACAAATCCAAATTAGCTCAATATGTAGTACATAGAAAGCATATATTAGAACTGTTTGAAAAATCATTGGCATTAAACAAACAAGGTAAGTATGAGCTTGAAGATACAGTTCATAGTATAATTTATCCAACAAAGACTGACTCTAATCAAATTGATTATAACAATCAAAATTTATGGATAATAGATGAAAGGTTAAGTTTTCATACTTTTTTATCATCTGACAAACCATTAAACTCCATTGACGGCTTTGAAAATAATAGTTTAGACCGACCTGATTTAGTTATCTTCAATAATCCTATTTCATATATTGAAGGGGATGAGGCTCCTTTTAATTCAGTTGTACTTGTTGAGTTTAAAAGACCTATGAGAAAAGGGTACAATGAATATACCGACAATCCAATAGTGCAATTATATGACTATGTTAGAGAAATTAGAAAAGGTAAAAAGTTAACAGCTTCAGGAAGGAATTATGACATAAATGAGCATACAAGGTTTTATTGCTATTTAGTTTGTGACATAAATGAAAAAATAATAGAATATGCTGAAAATTCTCAATTAGAAAGAACCTATGATGGCTTAGGTTTTTATGGATACAATAAATCCTTAAGATGTGTAATTGATGTAATGCCCTTTAATCAGGTGTTGTCCAATGCCAAGAAGAGAAATAAAGTATTATTCCATAAATTAGGAATATAAAATATCAAATTATGATAACTAAAAAAATACATAGTGAAATTTTTGATTGGCTTTACCAATGGAGTAGAGATCAGCAGAGAATAGATAATGTTGTAAATCCATACTTTGCAACAAGATTCAGAAGGGATGCTAAATTTAAGGAAGGTTTTTTCTTTCAAGGTACTGAAGAGTACCTTGCCATAACTTTTTGGACAGGTTCAGATTACATGAATAAAACCCCCAACATTTACTTTGAAATTAATGCCAAACATGGAATCCGAGCAATGATGGTTGGTCGTGATTCAAAACTGAAAGGTGATTTTTTTGAGGGATTATCAAATAAAATGACAGGTTGGGTACCTGGAAAACATTCTGGGACATTTATTAGAGAGTTTTCCAATACTACTCAAAATTACATTTATATTTTATCTGAATTTATAAAACAAGATAAAGAATATATTGATGCTGAAATAAAATCTTCTATTGAAAAGCTTGATGAGGAAGATGAGTTTTTATTAGAAGATGAATATTCAAGCAAATTTGGCTTTATTAGTCCTGAACAGTTTGATAAATTAATAACACGAGTTGCAGAGCAAAGAAAAAGAGAGGAACGTGAAAAGAACATAGAATCAATATTAAAAGAATCATCTGATTTAAAAGAACTTGATTTAGCCTTAGAAAGTATTTCAATAACAAATTATCACGATATCACAGATATAAAAATTGATGATTTACCTGCAACCGCCAATTGGATATTCCTAACAGGAATGAATGGTTTTGGTAAAACAAGTGTATTACAAGCCATCACACTTGGACTGACTAATTATAAAGGGAATACTATACACTTGGATGATAAGGCTTCAATCCAAATTGGCTTTTTAGAAAAAGGAAAAAATGAAGTTAACTCTTCAAAAAATTATTATGAAAAAGATTTTAAATCATTAAATAAATCTGTGGCAGCTTACGGCCCTTCAAGATTATTAATTTCATCTAAAGATTCAGCGAATCAAAGTTCTTCAAAGGATAGTAACATTAACAGCTTATTCGAACCGACTTCTTTGAAAAATATAGATTATGAACTAGGAAGAGCTTCTACTGATGATCCCAAATATTTTAGAAATTTAAAAGAGTTAATAATCAAATCTACAGATGGTTTTATTTCTGAAATTAAAGTAAAAAAGGGTCTAATAGTTCTTTACAAGGAAAAACTAAACAGCAAGGAAGTAACCGGGTTTTTACCACGAGTACACTTATCAGCAGGCTATAGAAGTATTATTCACCTAGTAGGGGATATATTAATTCGTTTGTTCAATAAAGAAATTCATAATCGTTTTGAAGATATTTCTGGAATAGTTTTAATTGATGAAATTGAAAATCATTTACACCCAAAATTACAAAAGAAAATTCCAGAATTATTATCATCCGTTTTTCCGAAAATACAATTCATTGCATCTACGCATAGTCCAATTCCAATATTAGGAGCACCAAAAAATACTATTATTTTAAAAGTTATTAGAGATGGTTCAGGTACTTCACTAAGGCGCATGGATGATAAATTATATATTCAAGACTTGTTGCCTAACACCTTATTATCTTCTCCAATTTTTGATTTAGATGACATTACCCATTCTGATGCTGATATCAATACTCATATTAGAACAGAAAAGACTTTTGTTGAAAAACAGTTTAATGATAAATTAAAAGATAGAGTTAAAGACTTTTTAACTGATAAAAAGGAAGAGGAAATAATTAAATTGTTTAACTCTAGAAGAAAATAATGAGACGTGTAATTAAATTAGAAACTGATAAAACAGTTAAGTTAGCATCTCAAGATACTTATGATAAACTACTTGATATTGCTACAAAAATAAATAAGGATAAAATATCAGATACAATATATCGTGATGCATATGAAACCCCAGACGGTAAAGGTTCTCATGTCGAAGATAAATTGGCAATTTCATACCTAAATAAATGTGGGTATTGTGAAAGAATATGTAAAGCTGATATAGAGCATTATCGTCCAAAGAAAAAAGTTAAAAATGAAACTCATGAAGGTTATTATTGGCTCTGTTATGAATGGACTAATTTATTGCCATCTTGTATAACATGTAATCGAGATGGAGCAAAACATACCAAATTTACAGTTTTTGGTACCAGAGTTAAAACCCCAACATTTTTGAGTAATGGTAATTTAGACTTAATGGCAAACAAATCACATAATAGTCCTTTAATTGATGAAATCCCTGGTTTGTTGCATCCTGAAATTGATATACCTAATGATTACTTAGGCTTTGAAGTAATTAATATTTCAGACGGTATCAGGCTAAAGCCTAAAGAGAGTACAGAAGATAATTCTTTTATAAAAGATAGAGCAAAAGAAACAATTAGAATATGTAAGTTAAACAGGCAAGAACTAAGGTTAGACCGGTTACAGCTGATTCATGATTTATTAGACTCTGTTGAATCTTCCTTCTCTTCACAAGATGATGAGGTAATAGTAGATGATATCAGTAAGTTATTAGAATCTCTAAAATTAAAAAGCGAGAAGGTGAGATATACTCATACACTGCTAAGAAAATATATTATCTCAGATAAAGATAATTTTAAAGCAATTGTTCTCCCTTTTTGTAGTAATGATAAAATGAAAAATATTTTACTGGTTGCATATGATATAGTTTTTAATTAGAGCCCAAATAGAAAAAGACGATTCAGAAAAAACACCTACCCTATGAAACTACTCACAAAATCACGATTCAAACTAGGACTAGAATGTCCTAACAAATTATACTACACACGCAAAAAGGAGTACGCCAATAAAAAGCAAGAAGATCCTTTTTTACAAGCTTTGGCACAAGGTGGTTTTCAGGTAGAAGAATTAGCTAGGATGTATTACCCAAATGGAATTCTTATTGAAGGTAATGATTGGGATTATGAAATATTGTGGGAACAAACACAAAAGTTATTAGAGCAAGAAAATGTAATCATTTACGAACCTGCTTTTTTAATTGACGGTTTATTTATTAGAGTAGATGTTTTAGTTAAAAAAGGCAATAAAATTGAACTAGTTGAGGTAAAGTCTAAATCATTTAAGCCTGATGATGAATATTTATTTATAGGTAAAAAAGGTGGAATGATTTCAAGTTGGAAGCCTTATTTGTTTGATATTGCTTTTCAGAAATATGTAATGCAGTTGTGTTTTCCTACTTGGAATATACAATCCTATTTAATGATGGCAGACAAATCTAAAAAAGCGAGTATTGACGGATTAAATCAATTGTTTAGAATTAGTAATAAAGAAGGAAATAGAACAGGAATAACAAAAAAAGTAACAACATTAGAAGAAACAGGAAACCCTTTTTTGGGAAGAAAAAACATCACTCAAATTGTTGCAGACATTGAATCCAATAAATTCAAATATAACGATAGCTTAACTTTTCAAGAATCTATAACTTTTCTTAAAAGTAAGTACATAAATGATACTTATGCTAACTGGTCAACAAGTTTTAGTGCTTGTAAAAGTTGTGAATATACTTGTACAGAAGAAGAGGAACAGCAAGGATTAAAATCAGGTTTTAAAGAGTGTTTTACAAAACAACACAACTGGAGCATAAGTGATTTTAAAAAACCCAATATATTTGATGTTCACAATTTCAGAAAAGGAGCAAAATTATTTGAAGACGGCATTTATTTTAAAGATGAACTTACAGAAGACAGTATCGGCTTAAAAGAAGATCCTCTAAAATTAACCACTTCACACAGGCAATGGCTACAAATAGAAAAAGAAGTTAATAATGATGCTTCCATTTATGTAGATAAAGATGGACTAAAAGAAGAAATGGACAGTTGGACTTTCCCGTTACATTTTATTGATTTCGAAACAAGTACAGTTGCATTACCTTTTAATAAGGAATTAAAACCTTATGAACAGATAGCCTTCCAGTTTTCTCATCATATTTATTATGAAGATGGTAGAATTGAACATGCTAATGAATATATTAATAATAAAGCAGGTTTCTTTCCAAATTTTGAGTTTTTAAGAGCCTTAAAAAAAGCATTAGAAAATGATGAGGGATCTATTTTTAAGTACTCTCCACATGAGAACACAATTTTAAATGCAATTTATGTTCAGTTATTAGCTTCAAGTGAAGATGACAAAGAAGAGTTAATCACATTTATTAAGCATATTACCCATTCAAAAGGTGATAGTGCAACTGTATGGAAAGGAGATAGAGATATGGTTGATTTATGGGAGGTAGAAAAACGTTTTTATTATAATCCATTAACTAAAGGATCAAATTCTATCAAAGCAGTATTACCTGCGTCATTAAGTTCTAATCCATTTTTACAAAACAAGTACTCACAACCATTACATCAAATTAATGTAAGCAGTAAAAACTTTACTGCTAATCATATATGGCTAGAAATTGACAATGGAGATGTGAAAAGCCCCTATGAAATGTTACCTTCTGTTTTTAATGGTTGGAGTGAGGAACAATTAGAAACGACATTGTCTGAAATAGAAGATATTTCAAATGGTGGAGCTGCACTTACGGCTTATGGAAAATTACAATATACTGATATGGAGCAAGCAGAAATTGAAGAATTAACATCAGCTCTACTTAAATATTGCGAATTAGATACACTAGCAATGGTGATGATTTACGAGCACTTTAAAGAATTAATATAGGTTATGGCAAAGAATCAAAATGCATTAAAAAGATACGGAGCAATTCTGAAAGTACTCAGTCGCTCAGGGCAACATTCATCAAAACAAATACATATAGCGTGTAAAAATTCGGGAATAAAATGTAGTTATAGAACAATTCAAAAAGACTTGGAAGATTTAAGAGATGATGAAACTATTTTTGGACAAAGTCTTAATATCCATAATGATGAAAAAACAAAAAAATGGTTTTCTGAAGGCGTTCCTAAAGCAATTTTTAGAGCAATAGAACTTGAAGATGGTGAAGCAACAGCTCTATTGTTTTATGCTAAAACAATGAATCAATATAGGGATTATCCTGTTTTTAATAAAATGTCAAATGCCATTCGAAAAGTTTTAGAAAGTAGTAATGTTTCTGATGAGGTCAAAGAACTATTTGAAAAGAAATCCTTATTAGAAACAGAAAAACATGAACCCATCAATGGAATTGAATTAATTACGGATATTCTCCACGCAATTAACAGTCGAAACACTTTAACTATAGAATATCAAAAATTTGATGGAGATAAGATAAAAACTCATGAATACAACCCGATTCTCCTAAAGGAGGATAAGCAAATGTGGTATATTATTGGGAAAAACCTTAAAAAAAATGGTTTTATAACATTAGCTCTTGATAGAATAAAATCCTTAGCGGTTTCTGATAAAATTTTTGATGTAATTGAATTTAATTCAGATGAATATTTTAAATATTCATTTGGAGTAACTATCTCAGACGCAGAACCTGTTGATGTTGTAATATCATTTGTCCCATTTCAAGGAAACTATCTAAGAACACTACCTATTCATTCTACTCAAAAAATACTTGTAGATGATGAAAATGAGTTTATAATTCAGATTACTGTAATTCCATCTTACGAGTTTTATTCAAAAATTAAAAGTTATGGAGAACAAGCAAAAATTATTTCTCCAGCCAATATAGCAGACATTATTCAAAAATCATTTTCTGAAGCCATAACTAGCTATAAATCTTAGTTCTATAAAATAATTCTACTTTTTTTTAATGGCGCATGTGGGTTGCGCCATGTTGATATTTCTTTGTAGTGAGAAAAACTAATTTCTCGCTAAATGGAATGACTATGCCTAATAAAAGAGAAATATATAACTACAATTTAAAAGTAGGGAAAAAGGTTGTTTATAAGGGGACAACAAAAGATTTGGAAAAACGAGCCAAAGAACATAAGGTTGACGGTAAAAACTTTACTCATATTCAACAGGTAGGAAGAGTAAAAACTGAATCGGGAGCAAGTAAGACAGAAACCAAACAATTAGCTACTTATCGTAAGAATAATAAGGGAAATAATCCAAAATATAACAAAACTAATCACGGTTAATTATGGCAACAAGAAATGAAAAAATTGTAGGTTCCCTTATTGGTTTTATTATTGGAGCAATTCTAGGAAATGAAAGATTTAAAAGTCAAAACTTACCAGATGAAGAAAGATGGAAGTGCCTACTTGGAGGTGGTGTACTAGGCACAGCATCAGGCTATGGTTTAGCTAGTGTGTTTGGTTCTCCAAACAATACAGTTAATTATACGCACTACAATAAAAGGAAACGAGTTTATGAAGGCATCACTTATGCCGATAGGTTTGAACAACGTATGGCTGAACATAAATCAGATGGAAAAGTTTTTACGAGAGTAATAAAAGACTATCCTAAACCAAGAGTTGAAGCGTTAAAACTTGAAAGGGAACGAATTATTAGATTCAATCCTGTTAACAATATTCAACATAATTCAATAAGATAAAATAATGAAGAATGACTATTTAAAATATTATAAATCATCTGTACTTCCTGTTCTAATTGGGATACTTTTATTTGTTGTTTTATCTGCAAAAGAATACTGGCAATTATCAATTTCAATATTTGGGATTGTTAGCGCTATTATGGTTGCTATTTCTACTTACTTATGGAAATATAAACCTTTTATATGGCTATTTAATGTAGACGACTTTTCAGGACGATATGAGGGAATATTAAAACACCAGTATAGAGATGAGTCTGGTCAAATAATAAAAGGAGAATTGAAACATATTAAACTAATCAACCAAAATGGTAGTCGTATTACAGTTTCTTCTTTTACCATAAAAACAGATGGTACAAGATCTTCTTTATCAGTTAATAAAGGAATGTATGTTGAGAAAACAGAAGATGAACAGCACTTTAGACTAATATACAATTACCTAAATAAAGGAAGTACAGAACAAGGTTTTCAACCTCATTATGGTACTGATAATATTAAATTCATCAAAAAGGAAGATGAGAAACTTTTGATTGGAAATTATTACACAAACAGAGATCCTCAAACAATGGGGGAGATTGAATTAAAATGGGTTAGCAATGACCTAAATCACGAATTTTAAAATAGAATAAAATGGCAGTATTACATAAAGAATTTATTAAGTATAATAAGAATATTAAATTAACTTCTGCAAGGAAAGAGAGTTTAAAAAAGAGTAGAAAAGAATTACGAAAAAAAATACGTAATTGGTTTAAGGATAATAAACCTAAAGAATTACAACCAAAATTTAGAGGTCAAGGTTCATTTGACATGAATACAGGAGTAAACCCTATACCTATTGATGGTGGTAATGGTAAAAACTTACTCAAATATGATTTAGATGATGGTGTTTACTTCATTGAAAAAGAAGATGAAGAAAACAAAAGAGCAATTAACACTTGGCACGACTGGGTGTTTGAATCTGTAGAAAATCACACAAGTGAAGATTCAATAAGAAAAACGACTTGTGTTAGAGTTGTATTTGCAGATGGACATCACATTGACTTACCTATCTATTACAAAAATGATGGTACGATTGAGTTGGCTCATAAATCTAAAGATTGGTTAGAAAGTGACCCTAAAGAATTTGTTGAATGGTTTAACAACCTTAAGACATCACAGTTAGAAAGGTTAGTAAGATATTTAAAAGCATGGAAAAACTTCAGGGAAGACAAAAACAGTAACCTTAAATTACCGAGTGGGTTTGAATTAACAATATTAGCTGCTAACAACTATGTAGTAGATGATAATGATGACAAATCGTTTAGAGAGACAATCAGAAAAATTAACACGGAATTAAATAAAACAAATGGCTTTAAATGTATAAGACCTACTACGCCAAAAGATGAAGACGTATTTGCTGATTATTCTGATACTAGGATAGATAATTTTTTGAGTACCTTATCTAGTTTGTTAAATGATTTAGATAAAGTAAATGATGAGAAAAATTTCAAAAAAGCTTCTGAAATTTTAAGAAATAATCAGTTTGGAGACAGATTTCCATTAGGAGAGGATAAAAATGAAGAAGATAAGTCAAATGCTTTAGGTATAGCCATAGGTTCTTCAATAGTAAAACCAAAACCTTATGGATGTTAAAAATGAGATTTTGGAAGTCCTGGAATTATATCCTTTATTAGCTTATGATGAGGAGAAAAACGAATTAAATGGAGAGTTATATATTACTAATTCAGATTCTTATGAAATAAGAGTCGATTTAACTCCCTATCCTAGGTTTTTCCCTAACGTATATGAAATTGATGGACGAATCCCTAATAAACCCAATAGACATATTTATACAAACACAGGTTCGTGTTGTTTTACTACAACTGCTAAGTCTCAGGTGCTTTTGAGTACAAAGATTAAAACTCTTACTCTATTCATTAAAGAAATTGTTGTTCCGTATCTTCAAAATAACTCTTACTATGAAATAAAGAGAAAATATAAAACAGATGAATATTCTCATGATAGTTCTGGTGTTATAGAAGGATATAGAGACATTCTTCAAATTGATGATGATTTGAAGATAGCACAGGTAATGGTAAGAAGAATTGAAGGGGAAAAACTTAAAATTCATCATTACTGTTATTGTGGAAGTAGGGCTCACATGAAAAAGTGTACTAGTGGTAACCATGATAAAGCGTACCGTGAGTTTAAGAAGATAGAAAAAGAAGTTCTTTACTCAGATTTACAAAGTCATTTCTCTCCTTATTTGAAAGCAAAAGGAATAATTAAATAATTAATATAAATGAAAAAAATATTCAAAACTTTACCATCCGACTGGCTTTATCAGCTGATTTCTCTTTCCTTAATTACTGCTATTACATTTTATTTATTCCAATTTTCAGATAGATTTGAGGTAATCAAAGAATTCTGGGAGTTAAATGAAAAACTTTACATCTATACCTTTTTAGGGATTCAATTTATAGTAAAAATTTTCTTTTATTGGGCTGTGTTTTTGCTTTTAAAAAAGCTTTTATTTCATAGAATTAAGCATAAGGTTTTGGAGGCAGTAAACGAACCTAAATCACGAGAAGATCTAAAAGATATCAGTGAGATTAAAAAAATATTTGTTTTAATATTTGGTATCCCTATAGAATTAGGGGTACTAGACCATTCCGATTATGAATATAAAATAGAAATGAATGAAAAAGAGTTAGAGGAAACAATGAAAGGAGCTGTTAAATGGCTTTGTGTCTTTATACACGCTTCATTCACATTAATATTGGTATATAATTTAAGTGCTTTTTACATTATACCTCTTTTGGTTGTGATATTTGCTATAATCATTACATACTGGTACGGGATAACATTTCTATTTGGAAACATTTCATTAATTGAAAAAGCCAGAATGGAGGTTGTTGGACAAAAAACACTAAGAATATAATTTATGAAATATGCACTTGTTAACGGCAAAAAAACACATGCCAAAAATGTAAAATCTGGAACTATTGGAAACGATTTATGGTTTACTAATTATAAAGTAAAAGCCTGTGTTGGAAAATACAGGCAATTTTGGGTTTACCAAGATGGAAAGCCGAATCTTCCTGAAGGATATGAACCAGAATCAGAATGGCATTCAAACTGGAAAGAAAGCCTAAAAGATGAGTGCACAGAGGTTATTTGTGGTTTAAATAATGAGCACAGAGCTGATATTTTAACTAACGAATATGCTATTGAAATCCAGAAGAGTAGTATTTGTGGATTTGAAGTTCAAAATCGAATAGACTTTTATAATGAATTAACTAATCAAAGAGTCATTTGGATAGTTAACGTATTTGAGCCATGGAAAGAAAAAAGAATTGAAACTGTACCAAGTAAAAAAGGAAAAAGGAATCAGTTTGACATTAAATGGTCCAGAGGTTGGAGTTGGGTAAAGGATATTGCGAAAAATACAGATACGCACCTTTTTTTAGATGTAGGAAGTAAAGGAGAAAATCTTTTGAAAGTATGGTCTTATCAAGGGAAATTAATTGGAGCATGGTATAAGAAAAGTAAATTCTTTGATGAGTATCTGAAAAAACATTCTAAACAGGAATTTAATGATGAACCACAATTGTTTCTTGACTCCCTGAAACTGTAGCCTGATTTTGGGGTGATAAATACTCAAATAACAGCATCTATTTGTGAACTTGCAATTAAATTTATAGAAGAACAAGAGAGCGTTGGCGAATAGCACAATAAAAAGCAAATATTCAACGAGAAATTGAGCAAAAACTTCAAGTTGAAATGGGTAAAAGAGAAACAAGCTGAACTTGATTCACTCTCTAATGGAAGTGAATCTTTAATTGAGGGTTATTTAACATCTTCTACACCACCAAAATATGACTATTTTTAGTGTCAAAATTGTCACTCCCCAACCATATCAATACTATACTCAAAACCTTCAATTATTTGGTTTGACAGTTTTCCGTCTTGCGTCACATATAACCCTGTAAACATTGAGTTACAGGGTTTTTTCGTGCCCATATATTTTGATCAATTTTCTATTTTCCTCTTTGTTAGTCAATAAAAGTGTACTAAATCAATAGGAATCTTTGATTTTAAGAATTATTGAATATCTATTCTTCATTTCTGTGTTATTCAATGAAATGAATATTCAAGCCTAAAAAACTCTATAGTATCAATGTAATGCTGTTTTAAATGTGATTGTACTATACTACTACATGAACCAATAGTACATGTTAAATCATTTACTTAAAACACACCGAATGCATTCAGTACTAATTATTATCCACAAAAAAAGAGTCTCCACAATTGAAGACTCTTTTACATTAAAGGTTTAATCTAATCTTTTATAACTTCGTATCCAGGATATTTCTTCGGATCAAAGACGAATTTTGAATCGCTAATTGTAGGATTCGCTTTGTATACTTTTAAGTTGTACGTCATTACTGTTCCGTCTTTCATTTTAATAACAACTTTCTTTAAGTCTTCTTTGGATTTAGAAATGTAAAGAATTACAGTGTGGAATTCTGCTTGTCCAGGATCTTTTGGATATAAA
Source organism: uncultured Fluviicola sp. (assembly GCA_964387525.1). Classification (GTDB taxonomy): domain Bacteria; phylum Bacteroidota; class Bacteroidia; order Flavobacteriales_D; family Crocinitomicaceae; genus UBA4466. Next base: position 43,054 of record CAYLWS010000011.1, on the reverse strand, counting down.
TAAATAACATGGACTTTTTCACCGTTCAGTGTTGTTTCCTTACCGTATTTGTTTTTAAAACCATCTTCCCAAATTGTCATCAATTTTCTTGGATTAATTCCATCTTCTTCATCATCCGCATCAGATTCGTACACAGATTTTTCTTCTTTCACAATCATCCATGTTTTTAAACCATTTGAAATAATTGTGTTGTCACCAAAAGAAGCGTAAAACTTCTTCCCTTTTACCCAGCCCTTACCTGTGTCAGTAGTATTTGTACCCGTTGAACTATTTTTTGTGTTTGCACTAAATTCAATGTAAAAAGAATTATGTGTCTTCATCTTTTTGGATAAACGATTCAAAATTGCTTGAGAATCACCTTGTGCAAATGAAATTGAACTTAAAGTGAAGATTGTTAAAAGTGTAAATAAAAGTTTCATGTTTTCTTAATTTTCAAAGCTCTAATCAGAAACTATGCCAAAACAGAGCTTTTAATTTGCGCTAATAGTTTTTGTAATGTTTTAATTTCAATATCATGTTTACCTGCGTAAATTTCAATATTGAAACCCAAAGATAAGTAATATTCTGTCAATTGTGAACGTGTTTCGTCATTAAAGAATTCGTCTTCATCACCAACGAGGAAATAATTCTTTTTTTCACGTTTAAAAGGAATGGGCCATTCTTGCTCTCTTGGAAAATCACTTCCCCAAATTATGGTTGAATTGAACTGAACTGTTTGATCCATTTTCCATCGCAAAGCAGTAGCTCCTCCTTGTGAAAATCCTAAAAGATGCCTGTTTACAATGGGGAATTCTGAAGATATAAGATAATCTATTTTATTTAAATAATTTAGATTATCTTGAATGTCTATTTCTCGCGCCTCTTTGGTCATCCATGACGCACCAACTCGACCAGAAGTTCCCCGTAAATAAAAACGATGCATTCCTTCAGGAGCAACAATTAAGACGTCTTTATCCAAAGTTTTAAATTTTTGAATAAAGAATTTCACCAATTGACCATATCCATGCAGTACATATAGCACAGTTTTTGCTTGTGCAGATCCGTTTAAAATTTCGTAACGAAAAGTTTTTTCTTGTTTTAATGTAAATTCCATTGCAACAAATATAAGCGGAAGAAATAGAAAATGTACATTTGCAACTATGCTAAAAAAAATATTTCATGTTTTAACACTTTTGATTGTTCTTTCTTTTGGGCAATTATCTGCACAAGAAATAACGGTTTTAGATGAAGTAACTCAGGAAAGAATACCTGGGGTGAAAGTATATTCTGTTCACCCAAAGGTACAGATTATAGCCAATTCTGAAGGAAAATTTCATTTGAAAGATTTTAAAGGATGTGACACAGTTTATGTTGCTTACACCGGTTATGAAACAAAATCATTCTCTTATACAGCTTTAGAGAAAGTAGTTTGGGTAGAGTTGTCAGATGTTCATCTAGCGGTGTCTGAAGTTGTTGTTACAGCAAATCGTTGGGGGCAAGATAAATCGAAAATTTCAAGTAGAATATCTAAATTAAACCTAAAAGATTTAGGAATAATTGAGGCACAAACGACAGCAGACCTTTTGGAGGCTAGCGGATATGTTTTTGTACAGAAAAGTCAATTGGCTGGTGGTTCTCCACAACTTCGTGGGTTTGGAACAAATCGTGTAATGATTGTTGTGGATGGAGTAAGAATGAATAATGCCATCTTCCGTTCAGGAAATCTACAGAATATTATTTCTTTGGATGGAAACTCACTTGAATCTGCTGAAATACAATTTGGACCAGGTTCAGTTATATATGGAAGTGATGCAATTGGAGGGGTGATGAACTTTACAACATTACTGCCCAAATTCTCAACGGATTCACTCAAATCTTTGATTAAAACGACTGCTTTTACGCGTTATTCTTCTGCAAGTAACGAGTCAACAACACACCTTGATTTTAATTATGGTACGAAAAAGTGGGCAACTTCTACCGCGATTACTTTTTCTCACTTCGGGGATCTAAAAACCGGGAAATATGGAAATAATCATTTTCTTCGTCCAACTTTTCAAACAACGATTAATGGAATCGATACAACTGTTGTTAATCCTAATCCCCAAAAACAAGTTGAATCAGGTTACGAACAGTTTAGTTTTCTACACAAAGTAACTTTTAGATTAAATGAAAAATGGGACTTGACTTATGGATTGAATTTCTCAAAAACAAGTAATGCACCTAGATATGACCGCTTGATTCAAGATAATAACGATGATGGTATTTTAGATAAAGCTGAGTGGTATTATGGACCTCAGCAATGGGTGATGCATAGACTTTCGCTTATCAACCAAACAAAGGACAATGTTTTTTACGATCAATTAAGGATAACACTTGCGTACCAACAATTCAAAGAGAGTCGTCACGATAGAAAAACAGGAAGTTCTTTAATTCGAAGACAATTCGAAGAAGTGAATGCTTTTTCAATGAATGTTGATTTGCAAAAGAAATGGGGGAGTAGAATGGTTCTTTTCTACGGATTTGAAGGTGTTTTTGATTATGTAGGTTCAAATGCGTTCAGAGAATCAATTGTTGACGGTTCTAAGTCGATAATTAACCCGCGTTATCCTGATAAGAGTACGTGGCAAACATACGGAGCATATTTGTCTTCAAAATTTGAATTGACGGAAAAATGGACGCTAAACTCAGGTGTACGTTATAGCTTTTACGACATCGAAGCCAAATTTGACACAACATTATTCACTTTTCCTTCTACAGAAGTCTCAAATTTGAATGGTGCATTGAATGGAAGTTTAGGGTTAGTGTTCAATCCTTCTGTTTACGCTCAGTTTTATTTTAATGTTTCAACTGGGTTTAGAGCGCCAAATATTGATGATATCGGGAAAGTATTTGATTCTGAGCCGGGGAGTGTTATCGTGCCGAATGTAGATTTGAAACCTGAATATGCATACAATGCTGAAATTGGTTTTGTTCAAGCAATAAAAAGCCGTTTTAAGATTGATGGTGCGGTTTATGGAACTTATTTGAAAGATGCATTGGCTAGATCAACTTATCAATTCAATGGACAAGACAGTATTGTTTATGAAGGTGTAAATAGTCAAGTTTTGGCAATTCAAAATATTAGTAATGCATACGTGTACGGCGTTCAAGGTGGAGTTGAATTTGTTTTTGGGAAAGGGTTAGCATTGAAAAGTATGATCAGCTACCAAAAAGGATTCGAATACAATATTGACAGCGCAGCTTATTTCCCAAAATCTCATGTAGCACCACTTTTTGGAAGAACATCACTAGGATATAAACGGAGACATTTACACATAGAATTTTATGTAGTTTACCAAGCTAAAATGGAACATGATGATATGCCTTTACTGGAGCGAGGTGATTACGAATATGCTACAGATGAAAATGGATTGACATTTACTCCTTCATGGTATACGTTAAATATTAAAGGTGCTTACTTTTTCAATAAACATCTTTCCTTGAATTTAGGCTTAGAAAACATAACCAATCAACTTTATCGAACTACAGGATCAGGTATTTCTGCTCCTGGGATTAATTTTACAGCATCTATAAAAGCTGTTTTTTAATATATATACTATTGTTGAATAGTTGAATTAAATACATTAATCCTTCATCGTGTAATATTTTAAGTCATTGTCATTGAAAAACCATTTTCTTTCTAATACATCTGTTTCTTCAATATTTGGTTCGTAATCGTAGATTCTCTTAGGGTCATTAAATTTTATTTGCTCTAATTTTCCTTTGTAAATCAGAATGTCTTTGGCTAATGAATAGCTTCCATCATCATATTTTACAAAGTAAGCCTCACTTTCAATATCTCCTAACCCATCATAATTCATCATTTCAAAAATTTCTTTGGGTAAACGATTAATAATTGTAAAAAATCGTGTAAACGAGGCATTTTCAAGTTTATAACTGACCAAAACATCGTAATACGCTTCAGAGCGAATATGCTTAAATTGAACATTTAATTTTGCCATAGCACTAGAAGGAACGGGAATTTCTGTACTTATTTTTTGTGTCGCACCATCGTAGAAAAACAAGAAGTTATATCTTCCTAAATACCCAGATTCAACTCTTGTTGCTAAGTTATTTGATTTCAAAGCTTTCTCCATAGCTCGATCTAATAGGTTGACAGTGATTATCATGTCTAGACTATCGTCAGTATTTAATTGAGCAGAAAACGTTTCAAAGGTGTATTGCTCAGTTGCTGGAATTTGTAAAGATGCTTCAATATGATGCGCAATTTTCTGATCTAAAGTTTCAATAACAATAGGTTCTTCAACGGTTGTTTTTTTTTCAGTCTCTTCGCTACAAGCAAAAAGAAAAGATAAAATAAAAAGGGGGAAAAGTAATTTCATAAGAACAAATTTAATGATTCTTACGAAAAACGATTAGTTTCGTTTAATGGAATTTAAAATGGAAAAATATTGGGGAGAAAAAATCAAGGGTGAATTTGATCAGGTTTACTTCAAAGAATTGATGAGTTTTGTTGAGGACGAGTACAATCAAGGGAGTATTTTTCCGGAGAAAGAGTTCGTTTTTAGGGCGTTTAATGAATGTCCTTTGGATAAAGTGAAAGTTGTTATTCTTGGACAAGACCCTTATCCAACAAGAGGGCATGCACACGGCTTATGTTTTTCGTGTGATGCTTCTGTTTTTCCATTGCCCAAAAGTTTAAAGAATATTTTCAAAGAATATGAAAGTGATTTAAACAAGGAAATGCCTCTTGATGGCGATTTGTCGAATTGGGCAAAACAAGGTGTTTTATTATTGAATACAGTTCTAACAGTAAAAGAGGGGGAGGCTGATAGTCATAAAAACAAAGGATGGGAGAAATTTACAGATGCAGTAATCCAGGTTTTAAATGAAAACACTGAAAATATCGTTTATATTTTATGGGGAGCAAAAGCGCAGAAAAAAGGAAAGGACATTGATGAAAACAAAAATTTAATTTTAAAATCACCACACCCTTCACCACTTTCTTCTTACAGAGGATTCTTCGGTAGTCAACCTTTTTCAAAAACGAATGAATACTTAGTAAACAAAGGAATTGAAAAAATAAATTGGTAATTATATGCACAAATAAATAGACAACATTTTCACTTTTTTTCTTCCTTTTTTCTTAGTATATTTGTAGCTATGAAATTTCAAAATGACTTGATATTAAGAGCGGCCAGAGGTGAGTCGATTGAACGTTACCCTGTTTGGTTAATGCGACAAGCTGGACGTATTCTTCCTGAATATAGAGCTGTTCGAGGTAAACTATCAGGATTTAAAGAGTTGGTTGAAACTCCTGAAAGGGCAGCCGAAGTAACAATTCAGCCGGTAGACATCTTAGGCGTGGATGCTGCAATAATTTTTTCCGATATTTTGGTTGTGCCTGAAGCAATGGGTTTAGAATATCAAATGGTGGAGAAAAAAGGGCCATGGTTTGAAAAAACAATTCGTACTGAAGAACAATTGAAATTTGCAAATGTGGATTTTGATGTAGAGGACAGATTAGGTTACGTTACGGAAGCGATTCGAATTGCAAATAAAGAATTGAATGGTAGAGTTCCATTGATCGGTTTTGCAGGTGCTCCATGGACGATTTTTTGTTACATGACAGAAGGACAAGGTTCTAAAACTTTTTCAGAAGCCCGTAAAATTTTATACACAAATCCGACTTTGGCACATGAGTTGCTAAATCGAATCACGAATGTGACAATTAAATATTTGAAAGCACAAATTAAAGCTGGAGTGCATATCGTTCAAATTTTTGATTCTTGGGCAGGGATATTAGGAGATGCTCAGTATGCTGAATTTGGCTTGAAGTACTTAGATCGAATAGCGAAAGAAATTACAGAAGTTCCTGTTACACTTTTTGCGAAAGGAGCAAGTAGTTCAAATGCTAAATTAGCAGAGATGAATTGTCAAACGATTGGACTTGATTGGAATACAGATATTGCTGAAACAAGAAAAATTGTGGGAGAGAATGTAACACTTCAAGGGAATTTAGATCCTTGCGCATTATATTCTTCACATGAAGAGATTGAACGATTGACAAATAATATGCTCGATTCGTATGAAAGTAAAAGACATATTGTTAACTTAGGGCATGGAGTATATCCTGACGTTGATCCAGAAAAAGTGAAAACATTTATTAAAACAGTGAAAAACTATGAAATTAAATACAAATAACATGAAAAATATAATTGCAACTATTGCTTTTAGTGTATTCTCAATGTTTTCTTTTGGTCAGGAAGCACAGAACCTTGTTCCAAATGGAAGTTTTGAATCAGTAGACAAAAAACCAAAACGTCTTGGGTCAATTGAATCGGCTAGTGGTTGGGTTTCTCCAACTGGTGTTCGTGCAGATTTGTTTACAAGTTCTAAAATGCCTGATATTGATGTTCCAACAAATATTTACGGAAAAGAAGATGCTAAAGATGGTATCAATTACGCAGGTATTGTTGCTTTTTCTTACGGAAATAAACTTCCTCGTTCTTATGTGATGACAAAATTAACTTCACCACTTAAAAAAGGAATGCGTTATTGTGTGAAATTTAGTGTTTCTCTTTCTGAAGCCTCTAAATATGCCTCAAATAATATGGGAATGCTTCTTTCTAAAAAACCTTACGGTACTGATGCTAAAACTTCGATTATTGAAGATCCAAGTTTAATGCATTTTGATAATGACCAAAAAATTATGACTGCGCGTTACAATTGGACAGAAATCTGCGGTGTTTTTGAAGCTAAAGGTGGTGAGAAATTTGTTACTCTTGGAAATTTTCTATCAAATGAGGATACTAAATCTACTAGAATGAAGAAAGATCCTAAAGTTAAAGCTAGGATTATTATTGCAGCTTATTATTATATAGATAATATCTCTGTCACTTTGTTAAGTGATAATCAGCAGTGTGATTGTATGGCTGATGAAGGGAATGATGAATATTCTACAATGATATATCAAAAAATATTTCCAATTACTGAAGAGATGACAAGTAAAGAGAAAGTGGAAACACAACAAACTTTCTTCGCATTTGGTAAAGCAAAATTATCGACACAAGCAAAAACTTCTTTGGACGTTGTTGCTGCAGAAATGATTGCTAATCCTTCAACTAAACTTCAAGTAATGGGGCATAACAATGAGATGGAAGATTCTGTTGCAGTGACAAATGATTATTATGCTGACATGGATGCTAAACGTGTTGGTGCAGTTATTAATTACCTCGTTGCAAAAGGTGTTGACAAGTCTCGATTTATTCCAACACCTAAAGGAAGTGGGAATAGTAATATTCATATCGTTGAAACAGATGATGCAGAATTGAAAATGGCTAAAAATAGATTTGTCTCTTTTAAAGTAAGGTAATACTTTAATTGTATAGTATTTTAAGGAGTTCAGAAATGGACTCCTTTTTTTGTGCTATAATTCCTTTGAATTACAAAAATATATTCTGCCTAGAATAAAAAACGAATACAAGTCTTAGTTTCAAGCCCTCCCTGTTTCACATTAATTAAGGGGAGTGTTTTCAAGAGGGAGGTTGAAAATTCAGTAAAGCATTCAATTATTACAAATAGTCTTTTTGTAATTGTGCTTTTATAAAAAAATCCCATTCATTAATTTGAATGAGATTTTTTTATTTCATTTCTATTGGTGGGGGAATTTCAAATGGAATTCCCCATACGTACTTCACGGAACTCTCTAAACCTTTTCGCTTTAATTCTTCTCGGTCATAAAAGGCAATGGGTTGTAGATAGGTTAAAGCTGTTAATCGTTCATTATCAATTAAATTAGGTTTTAATACATTTCTTTTGAAAATGGTAAAATAGGATTCGTTGAAATATTTAATACATAGTTCATTTCGAAGCTGGTAATACGCAGTATAAACGCTACTGTTTATTTTAGGATTATACGGTGTATCTTGTTCGAGACTAATATATGCTATGTTTGAAGGCTCAATTAACGTGTTTTTTCTCAAAACTGTAATAGCTCTCCACTTTTTATTCCATTCATTGACAACATGTTCTTTGAAGGTAATTATGTCAACAAAAATATTTTCAACATTTTGAACTTCAATTAATACTTCTTTTGCATCAAAAAGATTCTTTTTTATTTCTTTTTTTGTTATTCGAGAGAAATAAGGATAATTATAGTCAACGTTTTTTTCTCTATTCACGGAATAAAATAGAATTGTAGAATTAAAAACTCCGTCGTTATCCAATGTCGAGTTAATCCAGAGATTTCCCGTTGAGTCTGTTGTTATTTCTAGAATATTTCCTTCACGAGGAGGTAATACACAACTGAAATAAGAATCAAACTGTGGCATTTTCAGAAAGTTTTCCTTTCTCATAATAGCAATAATTCCTTTCATTACAATTAAAGAATCTTTCTCATTACGTAAAGATGTGTTGCTTATGTTGTCCGTATTTTTAGAAGTACAACTGAATAGTGAAACGATAAACAAAAATATAAAGTACTTCAATATCTCTTTCCTTTTACTCTAAGTATTCTAATTCGTGTATTCGTGGCAATCTTAATCAAAGAGATCCCTTTACTTCAAAAATTCATCCAACCAATTCTTAAACTCCGAATGCCAAATCAAACTGTTTTGGTAATCGAGTACCCAATGGTTTTCTTCGGGAAAATACAATAATTTACTCTTGATTCCTTGTAATTGTGCAGCTTGAAATGCTTCTAATCCTTGCCCAATCGGTACTCTGAAATCTTTACCGCCTTGGATAATCATAATCGGCGTATTCCATTCTTCTACACGTTCCGAAGGGTTAAATGCATTGTGGCTTTTTTGAGCAACTTTATTGTCTTTCTCCCAATAAGCTCCACCTAGATCCCAATTTACAAAGAACAATTCTTCCGTTGTTCCGTACATACTTTTCCAATTGAAAATTCCATCGTGTGAAATGAATGTTTTAAAACGATTTTCATGAATTGCTGCTAAGTAGAATACTGAATACCCTCCGTAACTTGCTCCAATACATCCTAACTTACTCGTATCAACAAACGATTCTGTAGAAATATCGTCAATTGCAGAAAGGTAATCATCCATGTTTTGTCCACCGTAATCTTTTGAAATTTGCTCGTTCCATTCTACACCATAACCAGGCATTCCTCGTCGGTTCGGAGCAATTACAATGTAGCCATTCGCTGCCATCAATTGAAAATTCCAGCGGTACGAATAAAATTGACTCAAGGCTCCTTGAGGTCCACCTTGACAGTAGAGTAGTGTTGGGTATTTTTTTGTTGGATCGAAATTAGGTGGATAAATTACCCAGGATAATAAATCTTTTCCATCCGTTGCTTTAGTCATTCTTTTTTCAACTTTACTCAATGAAATTGAATTGTAGAAATCGTCATTTTCATTTGTCAATTGAGTCATGACGCCTTTTTTTAAGTTAACAGTGTATAATTCTGGTGCATGATTCATGTCTCTACGACTTACAATCATTGAATTTCTACTTTGACCTACAATGTGGTGGACATCAAAAATTCCATCCGTAATTTGTTTAATGACTGGTGCGTGATTTTTAGTTGGAATTGTTAGAGAGAATAATTGTACTGTTCCCTGAATTGGAGCTATAAAATAGATTAAGTTTTCATCACTCCAATAAAATTCATTCACTGTACCATCCCAATGATCGGTTAAATTAACTGTTTGACCATCTTTTAAAACAACGATGTCATTTTTATCCGATTCGTATCCATCACGTTTCATTTGCAACCAAGCCAACTGTCCTTCTTTAGAGAATGCAGGATTAGTATCGTAACCTTTATTCTCCGAGGTTAAATTACGCATTTTCTTTGTCGCTAAATCGTATTCGTAAATATCTGTATTTGTACTGATAGCGTATTCTGTACCTTTCTTTTTTTTGCAAACATACACTACTTTCGTTCCGTCGTTGTTCCAAATGTAATCTTCACTTCCTCCAAATGGTTTTTGTGAAGAGTGATAGGGTTCACCTTTCATAAGGTCTGTTTTTTCTCCAGAAGATAGGTGTTCTATAAATACATGATTGTAATTTCCATCTTCCCATTTGTCCCAATGACGGTAATTCAATTCAGTATAAATTTTAACATTTGATTCTTTTAAATCAGGGTAAAAATCTCTTCCTGTAATTTTTTCAATTTTAACTTCTTTGGACGATAGTTTGTACCTTCCATCCGGAGAAACATTTGAGTGCTTTGTAATGAAGTCTGAATAATCTTTGATTTCCCGTATATTCTCTCCATCCAAAGAAAGGACATACATTTTTGATTGAGCAGAATTACTGTTAATATTAACTTTTGTTACTTTGTATATAACACTTTCTCCATCATCACTGATTCCAATTCCTGAGACTCTGTTCAGTTCTATAAGTTGTTCAGCAGTTATGACATTTTGCGAAAAGAGGGTAGAAGACAGAAGAAAAGTAAATAAAAGAGAATAATATTTTTTCATGATTCAATCGTTTTAAATTGTATCCGAAAGTAGTTATTATTTCACATATTATCTATAATTCTATCGAATTACATTGAATTTCATACGTTTCACTTCGTTTTTAACTTCTACAGTTAAGAAGTATATTCCTGTATTTAAATAAAGAGAAAGTGTTTTTAAATTACTTCCTTTTGAAATTGAACGATTATTCTCAGTATAAATTTCTTTTCCAGTAAGGTCAATAATATGGAGAGTATATTCTTGATTTCTTGCAGAGAAAATAGCTAAATTAAATTGACCATCATTTGGGTTCGGGTAAATGGTTACTTCAAAATTGTTGTTGGACATTTGGCAATCGTTGTAGATTATCCCATGATCATATATTTCTCCATCAAAGTCAACTTCAGATAATCTGTAATATCCTCGATTATTCAATCGATCATTGTCTATGAATTGGTATGAAATGTATTCCTGAGATTCTCCTGCTGCACTAATTTCAGCGATTTTCACAAATGTAACACCATCTTCTGATTTTTCTAGAATGAATTTCTGGGCATTTATTTCAGAGATTGTTGCCCAAGAAATAAGAGTACTATTGTCGTTGCAAAAAGCATTGAACCCAATTAATTCAACTCCTAATGGATTTGGTAACGGGTTATTTGTGTAAGCTAAGGCATAATTAGAAAAGTCGGTAAACGTTTTCGTAGTAGAATCATTGACGCGTATTCCACCTGAAGTGTAATCCCAAGAGTCACCTTCGATTTCCTGCTTCAACAAAGTGTAATAACCTAAGCCCCAAGGTTGAGCCAATGACCAATAATTCAAATCAGGACTAACCGTTGCAGTGTAATTTCCTCCGAGAATTGCACCGGTGTTACTCATGTGCCAGTAACCTTCTGTTTCTACGAGAGAAATAGTATCCTGCGTTGGAGGAAGACCAAAGTAGATGTTTGGAACAACTACCGATGGATTTGGTGTTGGGTCTAAGAATTTTGAGGTAATACTTGTTGGTCCAATAAGACTGTTCGGAGTGCAAATAATTGGTTCAAAATAGGTTTCAGCATCCGCATTTGTACTTCCTACATGAAAAATGTAATCTCCACCAGAAGAAGTGATTGCTCGGTTGTAAAAACCGACAACATGTCCACCGGTGTGTGCTACAATATTTACGTTGTTGTTTAATACGAATAATGTATCAACTCCAGCGTCAACGTAATTGTTCAACGAAGTTGGTAGTTTGAAAATTAGACTGTCGTTGATGTTGGTATTTCCGGTAAGGTTTTTTACGCCTGTACCGTTAAATTCTACTTTAAAATAATTGGTTCCCACAACAGAGGTTTGTTTGACTAACTGGTTACATAATCCGTCAAAGGTAATTTTCCCTGTAGGTAGAGTATAGGCCCCTGTTAATTCAGGTAGAATGGTCGCACATTTGGCCAATTGCAATTCACCACCTGTCATGGTTAAATTCCCAGTTCCATTTAAAGTAAATGTGTTTACATCTACTATTCCGTTTTGAATCGTTACTGTTTTGGGAGTGTTCAATGTATAGTTGAAATTACTCACCAAAGAAGTTTTTACGTTATTCGTTTTGTTTACTAATATATTCCCAAATAGTTGATTTGAATTAATCGCAACATCAGCCGTATTGGTTTGGTCTAAACACGTTGGACAAGCATCAATGAAATGAATTTCTCCATTGATTGCATTGAAAGTGCCATTTGTTTTAGTGAAATTTTTATTCAACGAAAGGGTGTAGGTTGCGATGTCAACTGTGCCTGGTGTGGACATTGAAAAAGACCGTGGAGACATATTTGTTTCTAAAGTTAAATCACTAGAACTAACTCCCATGTCTACATCGTAAAGTGTTCCACTTCCTTTATAGATAGAGGGTGTATTAACAAAAATAACATCGCTATTTGACAATACAGTAGTTGTTGTGACAGAACCTTCGTTCAACAAGTATCCATCAATACTCAATGTGTTATCGGTTACCAAGGTGATTTGACCGAAATTACAAACGTCTTTTGCAACCGCAGGACTAGCGATTTGTGGCATAACACAACTTCCACACACTGTTGCGGGAACGAGAACGGCATCTGCAGAAGTTGGTACAGCAGCTGTTGACCAATTTCCTGCCGTGTTCCAATCAACACTGATATTTCCATTCCATGTATTAGCGGTACTACCACCACCTGACAATCCCGTGATGATAATGTCGTCTACCGCAAAAGAAGGGTCAGAACCGACACCGTCATCATTATTGGTCCAATGAAAGGCAATTTTTAACGTTGTAATGTTTTCACAAGAAACGGGTAGTGCTATTGAGTACGCATTCCATAAGCCTTGGGGAGCACAAGCTCCTAAAGCCGTTTTTGGTGTATTTACGAGTAATAGCCACGTTGTTCCTCCATCAATACTATATTCTACAATCGCGTCATCAATTGTTCCATCTCCTTGTTCAATGTAGTTAAAACTTAAGTTTAAGCCAGTAAAACCTGTGGAATTAATGTTATTTGAGAACGAGCGAGTATTTGTTTCCGGACACCATCCAAAAAATGCACATAATCCGCCCGAGAAAAAAGCAGCACCGCCATCTCCTCCAACAACTGCATCTGCCCCTACGTGTAAAGATTGATCACCTGACCCTGCAGAACCACACGCACCTGGAGCATTTCCATCTTCTGCATCGCTAATGTAAAATAAATTAGGGGTTGCACCTTGTGGTCCTGTGATGTTATTCAAAGGTGAAGTTGTCCAATTACTACCAGCTCCGCTATTTCCATCGAAATCTTCTTCGAAAAGTGTCATGGATCCTCCTCCTCCAGAGCCACCGCAATTACAATCAATCGCTTCGATGTAAGAGGGTTTTGTTTCTGAATCACTTCCTTCCGAGTTACTAACGGTCAATTCTACCTGATAACTTCCGATTGCGTCAAACACAACGTCAATGTTTTGTGAATTGGCATTTGTTCCATTGACAAAAGTTACAGTTGCAGGAGTGAATGTCCACGTCCAATTGGTTATCGCAGTAGAAGGAGTGGAGCTAAAGTCCGTAAAAGAAATGGTATCCTGAGAAGAAGAAGGTAATGCACAACCAGATAGTTGAGAGGTCGTAAAATTCGCTGTTGGAGGACAATTACTGATTGTAATTACATTCGTTTGAGTTAAAACGCCGTTTCCACTACAATTTGCAGCCGTTAAAGTTATTGAATAGGTTCCGTTTGCGGTGAATTGAATATCAGTGTTTTGCGAACTTGCATTTGTCCCATTCACAAAATTAAATGTTGCTGGACTGACACTCCATGTCCACGTTGATATAGCACATGAGTTCGGAAGTAAGGTTGAGCAATTTGTGTATAAACTATTGGCGGTCGTACTTTGATCCGTCAATATAAAAGTTTCATTTTTACAGCCTACGGTATGATCAACTGCAAAATTAACAACAGGTGCGTCGCAAGCAGATAGCATAATATTATCGACATTAAAACTTGCTCCGAGTGCGTAATCTCCCGTGTTATTGATGTCACCATCGTCGTACCAACGAAAAGCAATTCGGATGTCGTTTTGATTATCCGCATCAGAAGGTAATTGGAAGGATCTTCTGTGCCAATTGTTACATGTTCCGGCAAGGAAAGGGTCGCAACTACGTAAACTATCTTGAACAATTTTCCAAGTAAGACCAGCATCAATGCTGTATAAGATTGTTCCGTGTGATTTTATACCGTCAGAATCGCCACCCAGAAAGAAATCTGCAGTTAAGACAAGGTTACATTTCCCTGTAGCGTCAATGTTATTGTTTAAATAAGCAATTTGCTCTGTTTTGGTTTGTACATCTCCATTGTCTGGATCAGAAATACAATTCCAATCGTCTGACTGGGGTGTTCCCGCATATAGAAGGGCTGAACAAGTTGGATAAGCTGTAATGTGAAGACTTTGATTAGGACCAACAACTCCATTATTTGTGAATGGGTTTGGTAAATCATTTGGTGAAACACAATCGTAATGACGGCCTCGAACTAATTGCCCCTGACTTGATAAAGGTACACCTATAGAAATGTTTCCATTCAATTCTGGAGTATTTCTATCATTGATTATCCAGTTGTCATGTGCAGTAGTTGCATTTATACCATAATTTAAGACTAATATTCCAAGTGGAGTAGGGTTTGTTAGTGAACCGAGGGAGTTTTCAATTGTCCAACGACCACCACCTCCATCGTCAAAATCTTCAACCCAAATTGTTGTTTGAGCAAATGAAAGTGTATTGAAAAAAGAAAAAGTGAATAATAGGAAAATAGAGGCAATGATTTGAAGAGTAGATCTCGTCATAGCGTAGTAGAATTAGTTTAGCTGTAGTTTAATATTTTACTAAATTACTAAATATGAATTTAGTAAACCAATAAATGATTGATTTGTTTATAATTTTTTTAAATAAAAGAGAGATGTGTTATAAAAAAAGTGCACTTAGATTTATGTCTAAGTGCACTTTTTATGTTTTTTTAATTTATCGAATAACTAACTTATTTGTAAATGAAGCACTTTCCGTTATTACCGTGATATAGTATATACCCGCCATCAAATCTCCCGTATTAGCGAGAATTGTATGCTTACCTGAATTGAATTCTCCACTTGCAATGTTACCTACTTTTTCTCCATTTAAGTTATAGATAACGATTTCCGCAGAAATGGGGTGACGAAGATCAAGAAAGAGTGTAAAATCTCCTTTAACTGGATTAGGAGCAATTGTGAAACTTGAAAAAATGGAGCTTTCGTTTAAGGATGCTTCACTTAAAGAAGCTTCAGTTGCATTTAATATTTCACGTTCCCCAACAACTGGATTTGCAAAGGCTACAAATCCAATGATATTTAATTCATTATCATCATATGATGCTGGAACAACATAGGTGAAAGTTTCAGAATAATGAGATCCAGGTGCAACAGTTGACGGAATCACTCCTGCGTTTCCATATACACCTGAAGGATTAGCACGGAGAACATGCCTATGATTGAACCCAATAATTGGATCTCCAGCACCTTCGTAAGGATGACCAGCTGTTGTGTTAAGGTAGTTGACTTGGTCATAGCCACTTCCTGTTCCTGTAACATTGTCTTCTGTGATTTCAAGGTTGAATCTTATGTCACCTGATGTGTAATCTACAAAATCAGCATTTACTGTTGCTGTAATTGTACGTGAAGCTGCATCGTATTGTAAATCAAGACTTACTTCTACTGGAGTGTATTTTGTTAAGCGAGAAACAGCATTAGCTTCCCAAGTACTACGAGAATGAGGCTCATCATCTTCTCCAGGGAAAACAAAACGATCTACCAATGCATTTGGATAAGCAGAAACATTAAAAGCAGTTCGAATACCTTCATCAAATTCCATATCATCTCCATCGTGAATCGAAACTCCAATGACTTCTCCAGGGTGTGCGGTAAGGATTTCGTCAACAATAATTCCTCCGTCAGGACACCATCCACACCATGATCCTGTAAATTCTTCAATCACTACAGCTATGTTGGTTGCTCCAGTTCCATTTGCAGAAAAAGTTTCAACACACAATTGATCGTTGCAGGTTCTTTCGTCTAAATTACCATTAATGTTACTTGCCCAAATACATAAAGTGTGTGCTTCACCTCCATTTGCAATATTCAAAGGTGTTGAATGTGTAAAGTTAGAAGTTCCACCACTCGCTGAAATATTAATCCCAGAAACATTCATTGTAACAGCAGGGCCTCCATCAACTGAATAATTCAAATCATATGAAGTTATATCAACTGAGCCATTATTTTTAATTTCACCTTCAACTGTATTGTTTCCAATAGTTATAAAACCGTTCAATACACTTGAAGTAATTGAGGCATCATAAGAAACATCACTCCAGAAGAATGAGTAAACAACGTCATCACTTGCTGCTGAAGTAAGCGAAGGATAATCAAAACTTGGACCTTGTGCCATCGTTCCAATTGTACCTGAGTTATTTTCACAGCCTACAGAAGCAGACATGCCTGTTGTATTACTGTAATTGTGAATAATATCAAAATCACCACATTCGTAAAGACGTATTGCCGTATAAAGAAAACCAGTTCCACTTGCAGGAGTTACTGAATACCATTGTATAACATGAACTCTATTTGGAGAAGTTCCGTAAGTAGAAGAACGAACTTCGTCAATTGAACCTGAACCAGCAACGATATTTAAATCATCCCAAAATGCGTAAATTGCATTATTTGGACCAGAAGAATTCGGAATAGATGTATTGGCATTATAACTTCCAGTTGAACTTGTGTTAAATGTAATATAACCATTGTCACTTGCTTTATATGATGTTACTGGTAAACCGTAGAAATCAAACGCAAAAGGAATGCTTTGGGCAGTTGAGAGGACTCCAACAGAAGGTATGCCTAGAACAGTAGTTCCAGAATTATTGTAAGCATAAGGTTCTGAAGTACCTGTGGATGAGCTGTAATTGTATGTTTGAGCATACATAGCAGAAGATAGCAGAATACAATTGAATAACGTTAGAATTTTTTTCATGACAAATTATTTTGATGAGTATTATACCAAAGATAAATGACACATGAGTATTATTCAAAAAAAAAAACACTAATTTAGGATGAGAAGGAAAATCTCATGTTTTACACTAACAATTGTCATGTTTGACGTATAGTTAGTTACTTAAATAAACAGTGGAGAAAAAATAAGCAGTGGTTGTTTAAATTTATTGCTCGATTGGTCCTTTGTTGAATTGAGTACCTTTATTCTTAATGTTAGGGAAAAAATACTTTACTTGAATCGCTAAGAAGGATCCGTCTACATCTCCATCCAATACTTTTACTGTTGCAGAAGTGTTGTATTCATATTGCATGTACAAATGAAAAAGAGGTTGAAAAGGGATTCTAGCTGATCCTCCTAAATAAAAGATTCCTTTTTTTTCCGTTCTAAACTCAAAACCTAAATTAGCATTCATGTCAAAGCCAATTTTTTTATCCAAATATCCTAAATGATAAAATACATGTCTATTCTCATGTTTTGTAATTTTCCCTACATTGGTCGGTGAAAAGTTGATTCCTAATCCTAAGGAAGCATCCATGTACCATTTTTCATCTAGTTTAATGTAAAAAAGAGCATTTATAGGTAGGCTGTATTGAATAAATCCAAGTGTTGTGTTTTTTGAAATTGACGAATCTGGAAGGGCCATTGTAATGTCATAATTCCGTTTGGTATAGTTCAGTCCAGTTTCTAATGCGATAAATTTTGTAAAACTTGCACGAACGGTTCCTCCAATTGAAAACCCCATCTTCTGTGTGATGGTCGTTGTGAGATTGAAAGGGTCGTTTATTGGTTGATTCAGTGTCAGTGTTTTTTCTCCAATGAAAGAAGTAGGAAAAACAGGTGAGAATTCTATCCCGAAATAAGTGGGAAGTTTTTTCTTGTGTTTGATTTGCGCTGAAATACTCAGAGAAAAAGCGATAAAAAGAAACGTTAATAATGTTTTCATTAAGAAGAGTTATTAAATTTTATACGGTAAGGAACGAAAATTATTCGTTTATTAATATCGATTGTTCGTTTAATTGATTGTTCACCTCTTTTAATTTATTCTGCTGGTTACAATAACCTAGGATTGCAATTGTCATCACGATTGCAGAAAAAAGCATTAAAAACCAACGTAAAAACCGAAAAGGAATGAAAGGCTTTTTGTGTTTTGCTTCAACAGCAAAGTTAATTTCTTGTGTTTTAGTGTAATCATTTTTATGTACGCCAAATAAGAAGAAGTCTCGAGATCTTTTTTGAGAAATACTTTTTTCAAACCAGATTTTATTTTTCGTCAGTTCTTCTTCAAACGAAATTGCTTTTTCTTGGTGAGCAAAACGGTAAACGATATAGTTTTTATTGGTAGGATGCTGAACAAAATTCACCAATCCTAAATCAATGATGGTATGATCTACAGGGTTATCCATTCTGTTGTGTATTCAATTGGTTTACGATGTGCTTTTGGCCATTCAATATCTGGATATCCCACATAAAAAAGTCCAAGACATTTGTCTTTATCTCCTAATCCTAAAAAATCATTCATCTCTTTGGAGTAAATAAGTTTTGGAGTAGCCCAAAAAGCACCAAGTCCATATGCTGTAGCAGTTAAGTGCATATTCTGGATGGCACATGCAACAGCTTCAATCTCTTCCATTTCAGAAATTGTTTCACTTTCTTGTCGCTTCATAGAGACGGCTATTATAACCGAGGATTTTAAAGGACGAGTGAGTAATTTAGCCAATTTTGCATCATTTTGCTTTTCTTTTGGGGTCAATTTTAAATAAGTTTGACTTAAAAAATCGCTTAATTTTTCTCGTCCATCTTCCATGAAAACTTTGAATCTCCAAGGTTGAGTATTCCCATGTGTGGGAGCCCATTGAGCATTGTTTAATAATAACTCTACCTGTTCTTTATGAACTTCTCGAGTACTAAATTGCTCCGGATAGATTGTTCTTCTTTGTCGAATTAATTCGGTAATCTCTGAAAGATTAAAACGCATTTTTATTTTTTTTACAAATTTAAGAAAATAAGTACGTGTTTGGAATGAAATATTTTCTCTATTTTTAGAGTAATTATATTCTTATGTCACATCAAATAAATGAAAACCATTACGTAACTAGAATAGGGTGGATGCGTGCATCAGTTTTAGGAGCGAATGATGGAATTGTTTCAACTGCGAGTTTAATTGTCGGTGTTGCTGCTTCAGGAGCGAGTCAATCGGCGGTGTTAGTTGCTGCTGTTGCCGGATTGGTAGCTGGAGCAATGTCTATGGCCGCAGGAGAATATGTTTCTGTTAGTTCGCAAGCTGATATTGAAAAAGCGGATTTAGAAAGAGAGCGAATCGAATTAGAAACAGACTTTGAAGGTGAAACAGTAGAATTGAAAAATATTTATGTTTCTAGAGGCTTGAGTGAGTCATTAGCGAATGAAGTTGCTCGAGAATTGATGAAGCACGATGCTTTTGGTGCTCATGCAAGAGATGAACTTTATATCGTAGAACACAATCAAGCAAATCCATTGCAAGCAGCTGTGACGTCTGCAATTTCATTCATCATTGGAGCAGGTCTACCTGTTGTGGTTGTCTTTATGACCAGTATCGAACAAATCATTCCTTATGTGTCTGTGTCTTCAATTTTGTTTTTAGCAATTCTTGGAGGAGTAGCTGCATACGTTGGTGGTGCTAATGTTTGGAAAGGAATTTACCGTGTAACATTTTGGGGGATAGTTGCTTTAGCGATTACTGCAGGCATAGGTTTTCTTTTTGATGTTTTAATAACATGATCTTTAATAAAATAAAAACTACATTTTCTTGGGAGAATTATTTTTTATCAATACCTTAGCAGTAAGATAAAACCAATAAAATTGGAATTTTTATCTACATCGAAAGATGGACCCATGTGGACAATTTGAAGCTTAAAAACGATTTTAGCAGGAGAGTCTCAGAGTTAGGAAGTCAGGCCGTAATCGAAAGAGTAGTTTACTACCATCGGAAGACTGATCATCTCAGCAATCCTAAACGTGTTACCAGAGGCTTCTGATAACAACTGCATGGGTTTTTTTATTTCTTCTATGACAATAAAGAAAAAGCCTTGGCCAACAAAAGATGCAATGGAGCAAGTTTACGAACTGAATCTTTGGGGCGGGAATAGAGATTTTTATTCTGGAGTAGGTTCACATTCATCTGAAATTATTATTCCCTATATTGATGCTGTTCGATTATTTCTAACTTCTTTTTCGGATAAACAAACTGTTTGTGATCTCGGTTGTGGTGATTTCAATATTGGGAAAGAGTTGGTGAAATACAGCCAGAAATACATCGCAGTTGACATTGTTGAAGGTCTTATCAAGCATAATATAAAAACATTCACAGAAGATAATCTAGAATTTCAATGCTTAGATATTGCTATTGATGATTTACCAAAAGGGGATTGCGTCATTCTAAGACAAGTTCTGCAACACTTATCGAATGTAGAAATACAGAAAGTATTGAGTAAATTGAATAAGTTTAAATATGTCATCCTTACAGAACATATCCCTAAAGGTAATTTTGAAGCAAATAGAGATATAATATCAGGGCAAGGAATTCGATTGAAAAAACAAAGTGGGGTAAATGTGTTAGCTACACCATTTAATTTAAATGTGAAGGCTGAAAAAGAACTTTTGTCATTGACTTTAAAGAATGGTAAAGAAATAATTGTAACGACATTGTACACAATGTTGTGATGGAATGTCTTCTATGTGTATGATCTACAGTGGTATAAGTTGAAGGGGGACAATTATAATACTCTCTATTACTTCTTTTTTTATGAAATATTTTTTTTAACCCAACCTTCTTAAAGTCTATTACGTTATTGTAAATGAAAAGGAGGAATTAGCAAAAATTTGTCAGTTTGATATTTTATTGTATATTGCCCTATAATTAATAACTAAAAAAACACGGAGCCTATAGATATAACTTTACTTTAAACAAGTTTGAAATTAAATTAAACTGCTAAAACAAGTAAGTTATGACTGTAAATAATATCGACGACCGTGAGTTAATCAGCAAGTATTTAAGTGGAGATGAAAAATCCTTTGAGGATTTATTGATGCGTCATAAAGACAGGATTTTCCGTTTTGTTTACATGAAAGTAAAAGATAATGCTTTGGCACAAGATATTTTCCAAGATACTTTTATTAAAGTGGTCAACACTTTGAAATCAGGGAATTATAATGAAGAAGGAAAGTTTTTACCATGGGTGATGAGAATTGCACATAATTTAGTAATTGACTTTTTCCGTAAACACAATAAAGTACGATTGATTTCAGAATCCTCTTCTTTGAGTGATGATTATAATATTTTTCATACGCTTAAACAAGAAGATGAAAATGTTCAGGAAGAAATGACACGTGTTGAACTGGAAGGACAAATGGTTAATTTGGTGGAACATTTACCGAATACGCAAAGAGATATTCTTAAAATGAGAATTTTTAAAGAAATGTCTTTTAAAGATATTGCAGAGTTAGAAGGGATTAGTATCAATACTGCTTTAGGTAGAATGCGTTATGCTTTGATTAACCTTCGTAAATTAATTGATAAGCACGAAATTGTAGTGCATTACTAGAAATAAGAATAAATTATTGAGTAAAGGTGTGAAGTTGATTCGCACCTTTTTTTTGCGTTTATAATTGTAAATAACCTAAGTCAATAAATTTCGTAAAAGGATTGTTATATAATCAACCTTACACCACCCAATTCTTCAATTCTGTATGGGAATTTTTCAGAAGGAGAGCCAATAAAGATAAAGTTAATAGGAATATTCCATTCTTCAGATAATGTTTTCACTAACTCAGGTGTGAACTCACCCTTTTTAATGATAAGTTCAACCTCAATTTCTGGATATTCAGCATTTAAAAAGTTGATTTCTTCATTGAAGTCTTCGGGTACTTTTACCACATCATTTGTAACAATAACAATTTTTATTTTTTGTGTATGTTCATTTTTTGTAATGTATATCATCACCTTATTAAGGGTTGCAATATTGTCTCCTTTTGTAAAAAAAACAAATTCTTGCTCATTAATATGGTCAATCTTTTTTTGAATTCGATGATCGATGCTGGAAACTGATCGCTTTATTCTGTCAAAAACACCGTCTACAGCATGGAGGATTACTTTTAAAAGTACTGTTCTATTGAGCATTATAACAATAAACAACATTGAAGGAATGAAATAGTAAAGGAACAATGTAAGGTTACTTGGTAAATCATCTTTAGCTGGCATTAAAATATTTCCTGTTAATGCAATTAAAACAGCGGCTAATGCCAATAATACAGATAGCCATGAAGCTTTTTCTGGTCGGGGAATATTCTTTCGTTTTAGTTTCAGAAGAATATTACCAATAGCGAATAGCGTCATAACAGCTAAAAAAGAAATTGTATATACTCCAGCGAGTAGCTTAACGTTTCCTTGCGTGAATAAAAGTATTGAAACACAAAGAATGAAGAAAACGATAATGATACGGTAAGAACTTCCTTTTTTATTCTTTTTTAATAGAAATGGAGGCATTACCCTGTCAAGTGTCATTCGTTCAACTAATCCTGTAACGCCTATAAAACTAGTTAAAACAGCTCCACTTAACACTAAGAAGGCATCAGTCGCAATTAAATAGCCAATACTTTCTCCTCCGACATGTTGCCCCATTTCAATAAGTAGAGTATTTTGGAAGTCATCACTTTGTAGGATTGGAATAGTGAATAATGAAAGTGCAAAAATAGCAATCAGTGGATTGATAACGCTTACAATAATCCACATGTTTCTTAATGTTTTAGGAAAAACTCCTTTTTCTTGTTCTTCAACAAAATTGGCAGAACTCTCAAAACCGGAAACACCAAGCATAGAGGCTGCGAATCCTAAAAATATTGCTGTAGTTATTGATCCACCGTTACTTAGTGGTGATTTCCAATTTGTAAAAAAGGTATCTATACCGTTATTGTATAAATAGTAAGAAATGAATCCAATCAATACAACAAGGGAGACTAAATGAAATAGAAATATACCAATGGCTACTTTTGCTGATTCAGAAATTCCTCCGATAACTAGGAATGTAAAAAGAGCTAACAAAACAATTGTTACGATAATAATGGGTAAAGAGGGAATTAAATGGTGTAAATAGTGAATTGCTTCATTGGCGGAAATAACCGCAGTTGCCATGTATGACAGTATGGTTAATGTCGCTGCGAAAGAAGCGGTTGATTTACTTGTTGTATTGAGAAGAGCATTATATGCTCCACCATTTAAAGGTAAAGCTCCGACAACTTCTCCGTATATTTTTCGAAATAAAAATAGTACAAAAGATACAATTAACAATGTTATCCATGCGTATTGACCCGCAAATGCTATTGCTAAGGCTGAAACGTAAAGAACAGATGAGCTAATGTCATTTCCGCAAATTGCAGTTGCAGAGAGTTGATTTAATTTTTTTGATACAGTTTTCATTTTACAGTTCCTTTATTTCAATTTCATCTATAAATAACCAAGTCGGATTCCCTTTACCGAGATGCCAATCAGGACATGGTCCAAAGTTCGTTGCCTTAATACGAATTGATTTTATTTTCTTTTCACGATTGATATTTATAGTGAAATCTTGATTTTTCGCTTTGAATTCGTGTGATTCAGTCCTTGGAATTGTCGTACTGACATTTTTTTCAAAATTTTCTCCATCGTAAGAAATTTCAATCGAAATTGAGGTAGGGAAAAATATCCAAGTATTTCTGTCTTCTAAAAACCCAATCCTAATTGTAGAAATATTTTTAGGTGTTTTGAATTTTAATTCTGCTTCAAAATCTTGTGCATTGTATCCTTGCCATTGACCTGTTCTGAATTCAGTCCCACCTTTTCTTCCGTCAATCAATGCTTTTGGACCACCAGCTGCATATTGATTGGAATAATTTGAAAATAACTGCAATTGAATATTGTCGTTTAATTTTGTGAAATTTTGTGTTAAAATAGAGCTTTTATACCCGTTGTTTTCAGCGTAGAATTGTAAAGTAGTATTTTCTGTGATTAAAATTGGACTTAGGTATTTCTTCCATTCTGTCCCAGAGGTAGAGTAGTAGATGCGTTGATTTTTTAAAACTTGATCCAATTGCACAAGAATAGAATCTTGAAAAACATTTTTTTCATTCACAACAAATGGCAAAGCAACAAATTGAGAATCAATCTCTGATAGAGTGGGAGCGTGCTTGTATTTTTGGTATTCTTCGCTTGGATTTTCTCCCATATAGAATGTTAGCTCACCTCCGTTACTTAGTTTTTGATGGGAAATATACGATTGTTTCAATTCTTGACCATCCCACTCAACTTTTTGAATGTATTTTGCTTTTTTAGAATTATTTACAGTTTTAAGCGTTGTTTTTTTCCCATTTTCTAAATTTAAAACAATAGTCGATGCTATTGGTCGACCAAAATCATAATATGGATTCCCTGGAGCTATTTGATACAATCCCATAGCACTCAATACATACCAAGATGACATTTGACCACAGTCTTCATTCCCTGAAAGACCATTGGGCTTGTTGCTGTATAGGTTGAACAATATTTCATCAATGACTTCTGCCGTTTTATGATTTGAATTGGTGTAATTGTATAAATACCCCATGTGGTGAGAAGGTTCGTTTCCATGAGCATATTGACCAATTAACCCTGTAATATCAGCTTGTTCACGACCTTCTATTTCAAATTCTGTTGTAAACAAACGATCGAGCCAAGATGCTAATTCATTCTTACCGTCCATCAAATGTGTTAAAACATCAATAGCATGTGGTGTGTACAACGAATATTGCCAACTGTTTGCTTCTGTGTAGTTAAAGTTGACTTCGGATGGAGAAAAAGGGGAGAACCATTGTCCGTCTTTTCGAGCTCTCATGAAATTTGTAGATGGATCAAAAGTATTGATGAAATTGAATTGTGTTGTGGATGAGAAATCGAATGGATTCCCCATGTATTGATTCATGCGTTGAATACAAAAATCATCGTACGAATATTCAAGTGTTCTTGAAACAGATTCCGGTTCATCGCTAGAATTGATGAATCCAAATTCTTGAAACGATTTTTTCCCAAATTCATTTTCGTTAGCTGTGGAAATCATAGCTTCAAGAGCTTCGAGTGAATTGTAATCTCGGATTCCTTTTAAATATGCATCTGCAATGACAGAAACAGAATGGTATCCAATCATACACTCTGTCTCATTGCTTGCTAATTCCCAAACAGGTAAATCTCCACCTTCTTTGTATTGCCTTAGAAAAGTATTGATAAATGCGTTCGTTCGTTGAACTTGAGTCAAGGTGTAAAGAGGATGCGTTGCCCTATAGGTATCCCACAATGAAAACACAGTATATTGTTCGTCCGATTTGTTTTTCAAAGAATGTATTTTCATGTCACGCCCACGATAACGACCGTCAATGTCATTGAAGATATTAGGAGCAATGAATGAGTGATAGAGTGCTGTGTAGAAATTAACCATTACTTCATTGTTCTTTGAAGAAAAGGTAATTCTGTTCAATTCTTTCTCCCAAAGAGCTTCTACTTGTTGTTTTATCGAATTAAAATTAAATCCTTTGATTTCTGATTCTAAATTAAGCTGTGCACCTCTTTCGTCTACAGAAGACATCCCGACTTTAAGCATTATTTTTTTTACATCTTTATCGAAAATGAGCGCGATTTTCTGTTTTCCATTTTTAGTATAATGAATACTTTTTTTGAAAGGGACATCAATAGAAATGTAGAAATAAAAATGTTGTTCTTTCGCCCAAGATTTTGAAATACGATAACCAGAGAGAGTGTTTTTATCAATAATTGTGAATTTACTATCGAGTAATTCATCTCTGTGGTCTAGGTCAAGAAGAATAATTTTTTTTCCATTTTCAAGAAATGTATATTCATGTATTCCACTTCTTTTGTTTACTGTTAATCGAACATTTACGTCTGGTTGTTCTAGTTTCACTTCGTAGTATCCTGGGGATGCTCTTTCATTAGAATGGGAAAACGTTGCACCATATCCATTCTCGTTTTCGTATCCTGGAAGAAAATTTGGTTTCCCAATTTGAGGAACAATGAGTAAGTCGCCATAGTCAGAAACTCCAGTTCCACTTAAATGTGTATGACTAAATCCATAAATAATTGAATCCGAAAAATGATATCCAGAACAACCGTCCCAACCGTCATAACGTGTGTCAGGACTTAATTGCATCATTCCAAAAGGAGCAGTTGCTCCGGGGAAAGTGTGGCCATGTCCTCCGGTACCAATGAATGGGTTTACATAGGGTGTTTTTTTAAAATAGAAATTATTTTTAGGTTGATTGAAATGACTTTTTCTAACATCTTGTGCTTTTTTCAACTCATTGATTTGTCCAAAAGAATAGAATGTAAAGAAGAATAAAGAAAGAAAGAAAATGATTTTCATGGCATCAATTTTAAACAAAAATAGCAAAGAAAAAGGACCGACAATTGCCGATCCTTAATAATATTACTTTTTAAAATGGTTTAGATATTCTCAATAACCATAGCAGAAGCACCTCCGCCACCATTACAGATACCAGCAGCACCAAATTTACCACCATTTTGTTTTAAAACATTAATAAGTGTTACAATGATTCTAGAACCACTATTTCCAAGAGGGTGACCTAAAGAAACGGCACCACCATTTACATCAACATTTTCAGGATTTAATCCTAGTTTTTGCATGTTTACCAATCCAACAACAGAAAACGCTTGATTTAATTCCCAATAATCAATGTCAGCAACTTCTAACTTTGCTTTTTTCAACGCAACAGGAATTGCTTTTGAAGGTGCAGTTGTAAACCATTCTGGCTCATGAGCAGCATCTCCATAACCAACAATTTTAGCGATTGGAGTTACACCTAATTCGTCTACTTTTTCTTTACTCATTAAAACAAGTGCAGAAGCACCATCATTTAATGTAGAAGCATTTGCAGCAGTTACAGTTCCTTCTTTAGAGAAAACAGCACGTAATTGAGGAATCTTTTCCAACTTTACATTTTTGTATTCTTCATCATGGTCTACGATAATTGCATCTCCACGTCTTTGAGGAACTTCAACAGGTACGATTTCATCGTTAAATTTCCCTGCTTCCCAAGCAGCTGCAGATCTTTTGTACGATTCAATAGCGAAGTTATCTTGATCTTCACGAGTGATATTGTATTCTGTAGCACAGTCATCTGCACAAACTCCCATGTGAACACGGTTGTAAACATCAGTTAAGCCATCCTTCACCAATCCATCAATCATTTTAACATCACCTAATTTTGTTGCATTTCTAGCATTGTAATAATGAGGAACCATACTCATGTTTTCCATTCCACCAGCAATTACAACATCGTTGTCTCCACAAAGAATGGATTGAGTAGCTAAACTTAATGCTTTCATTCCTGAAGCACATACTTTATTGATTGTTGTACAAGGAACTTCGTTTGTAATTCCTGCAAAAATAGCAGCTTGACGTGCTGGAGCTTGACCAAGGTTAGCTTGTAACACATTTCCCATGAATACTTCTTCTATAGAATCTGTTGAGATTCCAGCTTTTTTAATAGCTCCAGAAATTGCTGCAGCACCAAGTTTTGTTGCAGGTACAGTTGAAAGAGCTCCACCAAAACTCCCCATAGGAGTACGAACAGCCGATACGATATATACTTCTTTATTCATTGTGTAAAATTTAATTTAATTTTCTGAGTCTCAAAAATAGTCATTTTAAAGCTTAAACTAAAGAACATTGAATGAGTTTTATAAAAGTTAATGTTGTTTTTATCTCATTTTATTTTTCACTTTTAATGAGATGATTAACTTTGTAACGTAATTTACCCAAAAATAAATAAATATGAAAACAATATTATCTCTAATTTTCGCTCTTGGTTTAGCGATTTCAACCAATGCTCAAGGTGATTCAATAGCCCCTTCTAATTGGAAAGTAAAAGCCATTTATGGATTAAATGGAACACAATCTTCTTTTGTAAACTGGAATGCTGGTGGTCGAAACAATATTTCATTATTGGCATATATTGAAGCATCTGCTAATTATAAAAAAGGACCACATTCATGGAAAAATGATTTAGGACTTGCTTTAGGAGGAATTCAATATATTGGTATAGGAGCACCTAAAGATCTGCAAAAGACAGATGATAAGATTGATTTTTCTACGCAATATGGTTACGAATTTAAAGAACATTGGTATTATGAAATTATTGGTACATTTAAAACTCAGTTTTTAGATGGTTTTGCTTATCCTAACGATTCTGTAAGAACTTCAACTTTTATGGCACCTGGTTATGCAACCTTTGCTCTTGGTATTGAATATGAACCAACGGATCATTTTTCTGTCTTTTTATCTCCTCTAGCTGCAAAATTGACTTTTGTGAACGATGATACTCTTGCAAATAGAGGCTCATTCGGAGTTCGCGCAGCTGAATATGATGGTTTTGGAAATATTCTAAGAGCAGGTGAGAAGTTTAGAGGTGAATTTGGTGCATATTTTAAAATGAAATATGAAAAAGATTTGGCAAAGAATATTAACATGAAAGCAAAATTAGAATTGTTCTCTAATTACATCAATAATCCACAAAATATTGATGTGAATGCTGATGTTCTTTTCACTTTTAAAGTGAATAACTGGTTCTCAGCAGCTTTGAACTGGACACTTATTTATGATGATGACATTGATATTACGGATCGTTTTGGAAATACTGGCCCAAGAACACAGTTTAAATCTGTATTAGGTGTTGGTGTTTATTATACAATGAGAAACTTTAAGGAATAATTCTTTCTTTAAATAAGAGAATAGCTTGCATTTGTTTAACGAATGCAAGCTTTTTTTATGCCTAATTCTTTTGAGTTTGTTATTTTCGTGAAATAATGAATGTATTTTCAGACATATCGATTTATTGGGTTTTACCAATTGGACTAATTTCTTTTTTAGTTGCTTTCCTGTTTTACTTAAAACAAAGACAGGTTGATGGGATGAAAAAAGGAGTAAAATGGTTGTTGGTTTTCCTTCGGGGAACTTCTCTTTTTTTAATCGTATTGCTACTACTAGGGGTGATAATAGAACGAAAAGTATCCAGAAATGAAAAGCCAGTATTCATAACACTGATTGATAATTCTTCATCGATGTTGAATTATAAAGACAGTGCTTTAGTGAAAAACAAAATTGATGATTTTCAACAAAAGGTTACCAAAAAATTTAAAGATAAATTTGAGTTTGAAACAATTTTAATTGGTGGAGACGTAAAATCATCTGCTGAATTTAATTTTAATGAAAATCAATCAAATTTAGATGAAGGATTCGATTACATCTACAATTCTTTCTACAATAAAAATATAGGAGCAATCGCTTTTTTTAGTGATGGGAATTTTAATGAAGGAATGAGTCCCGTTTATTCTTCTAAAAAAATCAATTTTACACCAATTTTTACAATTGGAATTGGAGATACAATCGTGAAAAAAGATCAGTTAATTCGAAATGTTTCGTACAACTCAATCGCTTTTTATAAAAATGAATTTCCAATTGAGATTGATATTGAGGGACGAAAAATAGGAAAAAGAAACGCCACTGTTTCATTGTGGAAAGATGGAAAAAAGATTGATCAAACATCCATTGAATATAAAGACGGTGAGATTGATTTTGTGCACGTAAGTTTTTCATTATTAGCATCATCTATAGGTTTTTCTGAATTGATTGTTAAAGTAGAGGGTTTAGAAGGTGAATCTTCTTTTAAGAATAATGAAAAGCGATTTTATGTGGAAACTATTGATTCTAGAAATAAAATTTTGTTACTGAGTTATTCTCCGCATCCAGACATTTCTGCGATAAAAAATGAATTAGAAAAAGATGAGAATGCTGAAGTGGAATCAATGCTTTTTTCAGATTTTTCAGGCAAAGTCAATGCGTATAGTTTAATCATAATTCAGAATCCAAATAATGAGATAATGCCTATTATAATCGAGGCGAAATCAGCTAAAATCCCATTGCTTTATTTATTAGGAACACAAACTCAAAAGGGTAGTGTAGATGAATTGAATATTGGTTTGAAATTCCCATCAGGAAATCGTTCTGATGAAGTTCAAGCAGCAATTAACAGTAGTTTTCAATTGTTTGATGTTTCAGAAGAATTGAAAACATCGTTATCTCAATGGCCACCTTTGACTGTTAAGTTTGGTGAAATAAGAACATCAAATGGTTCAGTGTTGTTGCAGCAAAAAATAGGTTCTGTTGTCAAGAAGGATCCAATTCTTTTTTTTGGTACAAGAAACCAATATAAATACGGAGTAATTGTTGGGGAAGGCTTGTGGAAATGGAAGGTGAACGATTATTTAGCGCATGGAAATACGAATAGATTCAATGAATTGATTCAAAAAACAGTACACTATTTAACCGTGAAAAAGAACAATGATCCTTTACGGATTAGCCTTCCTAATCGTTTTTCAATTCACAAAGATATTATTGTGAATGCTGAATTTTACAATTCTTCTTTTGAAAAAATAACAACTCCAAAGCTTGAATTTAATATTCTCAATACTAAAGGAGAAGAATTTAATTATGAGTTTGCAAAAATAAATGGAGGATACCAATTGAATGTTGGGCAATTGAATGAAGGTAAATATTCATGGACAGCTAAAACGAAGTACAATGGTGTAAATCATGTAAAAAAAGGTGTATTTATCGTTGAAGATGCTTCCATTGAGTCTTTGTCAACACATTCTAACTTTACAGTGTTGAATCTAATTTCTACAAATTCTCAAGCTCATTTTGTTTACTTGGACGAAGCAAATTCCCTATTGAAAGAAATAGAAAACAGAAAAGATATTGTCCGTATAAGTTACAAAGAATCAAGTTTTGATGATTTAATCGATTGGAAGTATTTATTTGCTTTCATTGTACTCCTTCTAATTGCAGAATGGTTTATTCGCAGATACTCAGGAGGTTATTAGAGGGTGTGAATATATTTTATCAAAAGATACAATAACTAATAAAGCAATTCGTTTAAGAGATAGAACATCTAAAATTGTTTGCCTATGTCAAAAATATACATTGAAACTGCTCCAATCAAAGAGTTTAAACTTGAAAAAAAAATCCTTCAATCGATTTTGAATTACAGCAAAAGCATTGAAGTTAAAACAACTAAAAAGAACAAAAAACTATTGTTCAACTTGAATTAATTGAAATCCCGTTTAAAAGCGGGATTTTTTTATGTTTTATTGAAATGAAATCACTTGGATTTGGACTATTCCTCTTAATAAATAGGTTGTCGTATTTATCTTTAAAATAATCTTAACTATTCGCACGTTTATTCATTTCTCGAATTTTTAATCGATTCAATTCTTTTTCTTTCTGTTTTCTTGATTTTTTCTGATTCAAAAGTTTCGTATGTTTCTTCTTGTTTGAAGTGTTTTTCTGTTTTGCCATTTAATACCCTTGATAAATAAAATTTCTATTTCCACGACCATCCTGTATCGCTTCTTCTACTTTAGTGAGCATTCTGTCTTTGTCTCGACCTAGATTTCCTTTTAAAACAAGACTGTTGGAAGCATGGTCGCTTCGGAAAATGGTATTCTCTAATTCTAGGTGAGAAATGAATAGTTTTAATTCTTCAAATAATTCTATAGTGGTGAGTTCTTCAAATTCTCCTAGATATCTCTTCTGGAAATGCTCCATCCCTTTGTGAGCAGTAAGAACAAGTGTTGATGCAAATTTTGGTTGTGTAGCATTTAATACTTTTGCAGAATGAATTGCATGATTTTTACTAAATTCTTTTCCTCCCACGCCATTTATAATCATTACGGAACTATCCATCCCTGCGTTTTTGGATTTATTAAGGCCTTCAATAGTGGTTTCTGTAGTTTCTCCCTTTTGAATTGCTGTCAAAACGTCATTATCACCAGATTCGATACCTACATATAAAAGGCTCAATCCATTTTCTCTCAATTCAATTAATTCCTGCTCTGTTTTTCGCAAAAGATTCATTGGGGAAGCATACGTAGATATTCTGCGAACTTTTGGGAAAGTAGCATTGATTTTTTTTAAAATTGGTATCAAGCGTTTGTTAGAAAGAACAAGTGGATCGCCATCACCGAGAAAAATTTTTTGAATTGTTTCTGCATAAGGTGAAAAAGATTCAATTTCAGTAAAAATCTCTTCTTGAGATCGAGGTTTAAATGATTTGGATGTATACATTTCGCAAAAAGAACATTTGTTCCATGAGCAACCCAATGTGATTTGAAAAATTAGTGATCTAGCTTCACTAGGTGGTCTAAATAATGGTTCATCATATTGAATTGGAAATCTCTGCATGATGCAAATATATAAATAAGAAAAGGGGAAGTGAGTCATATGATCTAAAAAATCAAATTATGTACAACGTTTCATTAAAAAATGTATATTCGTCTTAAATCAATCCTTATGGCCTCTTTTTCGTATAAATATTCCAATATAAATGATGCAAATAATCCTTTGTTTTTAACTTGGGAAACAGGGTATAGAAACCTGAATGTATATTATGGTGGGAAAATGATTAAACAAATTTCTACACCTCAAGAATTATTGAAAGGAGTAGGGTTTGATACTTTAGAATTGAAAAATGTAACTATTCAATTAGTGAAGGAGAAGCCGATGGTTATTGTCGTAAAGGTGAATGGAGAAGAGTATAAACCAGAGAATAAGATTGTTGGAAGGGGAGAGCTGAAAGGTTTAATTCAAATGTTTTGGATATTATTTGCCTTGGGAGCAATAGGTAGTGTGCTTGAAATAAAATCATTACCACGAGGTATTGATAATGTAACATTTACAATTGTGGTCATAATCGATGTTGTAATAGTTCTTTCATATGGTTTTACTGCAATGATGCTAAATAAGGAAAAGACGTGGAGTTATTTTATTGGTGGATCAATATATATTATTTCATCTTTATTGGTTTTTTACACGTATATCCAAGGTTCTCCTGGTATTGGTGTTCTTATTGGTGTTGCAATTCGAATTGCAATCATTTTATATATAGCAAAGTTCTTTAAAACCATAATGAACATGATGAGAAATGGTAAAAAAGTAACGACGAATGATTTGTTGGATGATTTTTAATTATTAAAAAATAGTGTAGATTTGTACTGCTAACAACTTGATACTATGGAATCAAAAACGATTTTAGATACACGAATCTGTCGTGTAGAGCAAATTGGAAAACAATTTGTTTCTTTCAACTTTAAAGGAAATACTGATCATAATGTTGAGGAGGTAGGAAATTTTATTTCTTCAGTGATTGAGTTAATGAATCATAAACCTTTTGTAGTCTATAATGATTTAAGAAATAACTATGGTGGAATTTCAAAAGAAATAAGAGAATTCATTGGCTCACACCCGGGGTTGATTAAATATAAACATGCAGAAGCTTTAATGATTAATTCTCTCGGAATTAGATTGCAAGTAAATTTTTACCTTCAATTCAATGTTGAGAAAATGAAATACAAAGTTTTTAGTAGTGAAGAGAAAGCCATGAAATGGTTGTTAGATAGACAAGAAGAAATTCTATAGAAAATGTTGTACTATCATTCTCATTTAGAAAGATATATTTTTAATTCTGAGCTAAACATTTTTCTCCCACAAAGAAAAAAACTATATTGTTCTAAACTTTAAAACATCAACTATGATTATGAGATTATTTATTTTGACATTCCTTCTTACGTTTACTTCAATTTCTTTAAATGCACAGGACTGGAGTACAGAAAAACATCAATACGGTAAGTTATACGAAGGTTACGTGATCGATAACGAAGGGAATAAGATTGAAGGGTTCATCAAATATCGTAACCGATACATCATGCAGTTGGAGGTTATTTTCTTTAAAGTAAATGATTCTAAAAGTCCTAAAAAGAAATATTTAGCACAAAATTTAAGTGAATATAAAGTAGCAGATAAATTGTATCGAGTTATTCCGCATTCTGGTGGAGCAGGGATGCTGATGAGAGGTAATTTAGTTGTAAACGGTGAAGGTTGTATCAAGGAGTATGTTTGGTACAAAAGATCTTCTAGTTACAATAAACTAAAAAAACGACAAGGAGAACTGGATGAAGATTTTGCTGAAAGAAAATTTCCTTCTACCCATATTTACTTTAAAGACGGTGATGGTAGTGCAATTACGAAAACATATTTTAAAGATGATTTTGCAAAGAAGATGTCAAAGTATGTTTCAATAAATAAAGTATTGGCTAAGAAAGTGAAATCAAAAAAGAATGGTTATACAAAACTGCTTGACATTGATCGAATTTTCGAAGAATACAATAAAGATTGTCAGTAATTAATTCTAATTGGTAATCAAATGAAGAATTGCCCTTGCGGAAGTGTTTTGACTTATGTTGAATGTTGTGAACGAATTCACAAAGGAACTTCAACGGCTAATACAGCGGAAGAATTAATGCGCTCTAGGTATGTTGCTTTTACAAAAGCTGATGGAGAATATTTGTTGAAAAGCCATCATGCTTCTACACGTCCTGTAAGTGATATGAATGAGATTATTTCTTGGGCTAAATCTGTCAAATGGCAAAAATTGGATATCCTCCACACAAATGAAGGTGGGATGGAAGATTTTTCTGGAACAGTAGAATTTAAGGCATATTTTAAATTTAAAGGAAAGAAGGATTTGATTCATGAGAATTCTCGTTTCATCAAAGAATACGGAATTTGGTATTATGTTGAAAGATTGTAAAAGCAAAAAAGACAACCGTTAAGTTGTCTTTTTTGCTTTTTTGTAGCGAGATCGGGATTTGAACCCGAGACCTCTGGGTTATGAATCCAGTGCTCTAACCAACTGAGCTACCTCGCCATTTAATCTTTGCAATTATCCCATTGCGGGTGCAAATATACTAAGTATTTCATTGCAAACAAATGAATTCTAAAGATAAAATATAATTATTTTATAGTTCATTGATTTACAGAGAAAAGTAGAAAAAAAATCCCGATTAAAACCGGGATTTTTTTTATTTATTCGCTGCTGCTTTCTTTTTAGCAGGTGTCTTTTTTTCTGTTTCCTTTTTCTTAGGAGAAGCTTTTTCTTTCGTTTGAGTCTTCTTCTTGGCAGATGCTTTTTTCTTAGCAGGCGCTTTCTTTTCAGTTTTAGGTTTTACTTCCTTTTCTTTCTTAGGAGTTTCTTTTTTATCTTCAAATTGAATTACCTTCGCTTTGAAAAGTAAATTGTACCATTGAAATAATTTCTTGATGTCTGAAGGATAAACTCTCTCCTCATCATAGTTTGGTAAAATGTCACTTAAAAATTCTTGTAAAGTAGAAATGTCTTCTTTATGAGATGGAGCTGCGTTATTTTTAACTTTCGCTAAGATATCTTGATAGATAGCTTTTAAAGGTTTGTCTTCTTCTAAAGTATATATGCTAATGTCTTCCAAAGCAGAAATGCGATCGGTAGAGTAGGCTGGAAACCTTTTCTTGTCTGTTAAAGATTCTACGATGATGCTATTCTTACCTTGAGCAATAACTTTGTACAACCCTGGTCTTCCTGATATTGAAATAATTCCTGATAAATCCATTCTTATTATATAATATTTAAAAACGTAAAAATATAAATTCTTTTAAACCTAAAACTATATTCTTACAATTTTTGAAGTAAAAATTCCTTCAATTGTCATAATTCTAAGAAAATAAGTGCCTGAAGGAACATTTTCCAATGAAAAAGATTTAGAATTGATTTCTTTGATATGAATCTCTTTTCCATTTATATCAAGAAGTACGACTGATTTAATCTCGTTCGAGTACTGAATTTCAATGGTCGAGTTTGTAGGGTTTGGGAATGCTTGAATTTTATTGAACTTCGTCTCATCTAAACCAACATTAACAATCAATGGTGAAGAAGTAGCAATACAGCCATCAGAGTTTGTGTATAAAATCTCGTATGTTCCAAAGGGTGGGGTAATACTTAATGTTTGATTTGTTTCCCCAATAATAATTGTGTCATTGAGGTACCATTCATTTCCAGTAGTTTCAGATGAAGTTAGTGTTGATATCCAATCAGATGAAATTGTAGGTGTGTTTGCTAAATTTTCTTCGAGCAAGGTGTTCAAAGCGTGAGCTTTTCCATAACCGTAAGAGTTATTTGGAGTTGTACCAGTAAATAAATCGGCATAAGCGGTTGAATGAACATCGTCCATGAATTGCTGATAGGTTGCTCGTTTACATCTTTCTAAATATAAAGCTCCAATTCCCGCTAAAACGGGAGATGCCATTGATGTTCCTCCATTTCTAGCGTGCCATCCACCTGAATCAACAGCAACAAAATTAGCTGGTGTACTTAAAAACCACAATGGTGCGGCGCACAATGAAATATCCCCCGCAGCAGTAATGTCTGGTTTGATAACATTATGTCGTGTTGGTCCTTTGCTTGAATTGATGCTCAACTGTCCAGGTGGAGTTGGAAATGTTACCGTATCTAAATTGAAATCAATGTAGCTTGCTCTGTTGTGCATGTTTCCAACAGAAAGAACTTTTTCAGAACAATTCCAGTTAGAAACGACTGATTGTTGTAAATCGGGAATCAGCATTAAAGAAGAATCAGAAAATTCGATAGAACTTGGAGCAACATTTATCATATTACTCAACCCTAACCAAGAAGCGCTCCATAAATCATACGAACCTGTGCCAGTTGTTTCAAAACGAAATCGGTAATTCAAAGAATCAACTCTTGCTACTAATTGTAGATGATAACTGTTATTAATTATTTCTGTGTAAAATTCTACTGTCGCAATTCTGTTGGAACCATTCCAAATCGTATCATAAATTACAGACCCGATAGAAGATGACGCACCAAAATACTGTGTTCTACCACGATTTAGCCAAGTTGGAGCTAAAGAATTTGCACCTAATGCCATAGAGTAGAATGCTTCAGTGTCGTCACTCCATAAATCAAAAAAGACAGTATTTGCACCTGCAGAACTAGAAGGATTGTTTAATAACCAAACAAAATTGGTGTCTGATGTAACGTCATGGTGAACATGATAAGTTCCTTGGTTTCCAGAGTTTCCTGCGGCAACAACTACAATTCGTCCAGATTTAGAATCTAGCATTGTTTCTATTGATTCAGCTGCTGGGTCATTTCCGTCGTGTGAACCGGTATAAGATCCAAGACTAATATTTACAACTGCAGGCATGTCAAGTGAATCAGCCATTCTGAAAATGTAATCACAAGCATCTGAAACAGTTAAAGACCAATTTGGTCGAGTGAAGTCTGATTCTACAATGATAATCGTTGCTTCAGGAGCCATTCCTGTATTTGACCCATTGGCTAATCCATTTCCTAATGCTTGACCAGCAACAGTTGTTCCGTGTCCCTGATTGTCAGTACTTGTACATGTTCCGTTGTTTATTGAAGTACTGTCCCAGATAAAACCGTAACCGTATTGAAGTGGGGAGGTAGCGTCGTCAGGCATAGATTGATCCCAATAACGAATAACTCTTGTGTTTCCGAACGAGTCTTTAAAGTCGGGGTGATTCCAGTCTATTCCAGTGTCGATCACGCCAACAATAATACCTTTTCCTTTGTAGGAAGAATTCAATCCACCAGTACCTAAATGAACTGAATCTACAAAATGAAATGCACGGACAGTGTCTGCAAGTAGCGTTGGCTGAGAATTGTCAAAGTAAAAATCGGTTAATTCCCCTGATTTTTTTGAATCATCGATCCATTTTGGAGTAGCTGAAATGAAATACCAATGGTTCGATTGATACTTTATCCTTATACCAGAATTAATTAAAAGGTTTAAATTTTTTTCATTTTTCTCTACACAGAAAGATGTGATTCGGTTTGGACTGTTTTCTACGAGTTCAGAAAACCCAAATTTTTGAGCGATAGTACTCATAGAAATTAAAAGTAGCACGAATGTTGATAAAAGTGTTTTTGCCATTTGTCAATGTTATTGTCCTTATAGACGTAAATATACACCGAATGGTTAATAAATGAAAGTTTGATAGAAAGAATAATTATATTTGTAAAATCAAACAATTGTGTAACTAAATAGAATTAGAATGAATAAAATTGGAATTAAATTGTCTCTTGGCTTACTCGTTTTGGGGGTAAGTTCATTGAGTTTTGGTCAAAATCAAGAAGATGTTGACAAAAAAGTATTGAATTGGTACAATGGAGGTGGAGCAGGAATGCAAACTGAAAAAGCGTACAAGAAATTAAAGAAACGCAAGACGACAACTGTAATCGTAGCGATCATTGATTCAGGAATGGATATTGAGCACAAAGATTTAGTTGGTAAAATTTGGGTAAATACAGATGAAATTCCTGGGAATGGAATAGACGATGATAACAATGGATACATTGATGATGTTCATGGATGGAATTTCTTAGGAAATACAGATGGAACAAACGCAAATGATATTCGTCTTGAAATGACTCGAATTTATGCTGAACTTTCTGCAAAAGAAAACTTATCTGATGAAGAAACGAAGCTTTTAACTGAAGTAAAAGAAAAAGTAGAAGCTCAACGTAAAGATTACGAAGGGTATATTGCTCAAATGGACATGTTGATTCCAATGATGAAATCTATTCCTGGAATAGTTGCTAAGCAGTTAGGAAAAGAGGATTATTCAATGAAAGATTTGAAAAAATGGAAAGCTGAAGGCGATATGGCTCAAATGAAGCAATTGGCAATGGCTATGAAATCTGGAGATTTAACAGAAGAAGCACTTGTTGAACAAAAAGAGCAATTGCAAGGGATGTTGGATACACATTTAAACAAAGATTTTAATGGTCGTGAAATTGTTGGAGATAATCCAGATGATTTTTCTGATTTGAAATATGGAAACAATGATGTTGAAGGACCTGATGCTCTTCATGGAACACATGTTGGTGGTATCGTAGGTGCGATTAGAGGAAATGAATTAGGTGGTGACGGTGTTGCTACAGATGTTTTATTGATGTCTATTCGTGCTGTACCTAACGGTGATGAGTTTGATAAAGATATCGCTCTTGCAATTCGTTATGCAGTTGATAATGGTGCTCAAGTAATTAATATGTCTTTTGGAAAAGCATATTCTCCACATCAAAAAGAAGTATACGAAGCATTTAAGTATGCATCTGATAAAGGCGTATTATTAGTACATGCTGCTGGTAATGATTCTAAAGATATCGATGTTGAACCAAATTTCCCAACGTACAAATATTCTTTTCAAGATGATAAATTACCTTTGTTTTTAACAATTGGTTCTTCTACGAAAGATAAGAAAAAGCATTTAGCTTCTTCTTTCTCAAATTACGGACAATACGGTGTTGATGTTTTTGCTCCTGGTTCTGAGATTTACAACTCTGTACCTCAAAGTGATTATAAAATACTTCAAGGTACTTCTATGGCTTCTCCAATGGTAGCTGGTGTTGCTGCAATGTTGAAATCTTATTTCCCAGATTTCACAATGTTGGAAATCAAAGAAGTAATGTTGAAATCAGCAACTTCTTATTCAGGTGTTGAAGAAACTCATCCTCAAACAAAAGAAATGGTTGATTTTGCTAAATTGTCTGTAACTGGTAGTGTAATTAATGTTTACAGTGCTGTTAAGATGTTATTAGCATTGGAAAAAGAAAGAGCTGAGAAATAAAATTCAGGTTTTTTTTATAATATTTAAGAGCAGTGGTGACACTGCTCTTTTTTTGTGCAAAATACTTAGGTAAAGAAAGTGTTTCTTATGTTCTAAAATGTTCTGCAAAAAAAAAATATGTATTTTAGTAAAAAAACAAACATGAAAACTTTTTCAATACTCCTTAGTATATTCTTATTGTTATCATTCAGTTCTTCAACTGAGATTAAAGAACTTGATATCATGATGGATGCTTGGCATAATGCAGCAACAGATGCGAAATTTGATGATTATTTTGGAGCAATGAATGATGATTTCATTTTTTTAGGAACAGCACCTGGAGAGCGATGGACAAAAGAAGAGTTTGGTTCTTTTTCAAAACCATATTTCGATAAAGGACAAGCATGGGATTTTAAATCTTCAAACAGGAAATGGCAGTTCTCAAAAAACAAAAAGATAGCTTGGTTTGATGAAGATTTAAATACATGGATGGAAAGTTGTAGAGGGAGTGGAATTCTTGTCAAGAAAAAAGGCAAATGGAAAATTATCTATTACAATTTAACCGTTCTTATTGAGAATGAGAAAATACAAGAATTTATCGAACTTAGAAAAAGTTAAAACTTTTGTGAAAATAAAAAGAATCATCCATGTAATTGGATGATTCTTTTTTGTTTTAATAAAATGATTATCAGTTAATGAGTGTGACCTTCGTGTGAATGGTTATCACTTTTTTGTCTCATCTCTTGTGTTCTGTCGTATTGACAGCAATCAGGAAGTTTATTGTAAGTGTTCTTTTTTGCCATTACTTTATCAGTATCGTAACCGACTGCTGCAATTGCTTTATGGATTTCAATAAGTGAAGCCTCAGAAGTAAAAACAACTGTAATCTCTTTCTTTTCTTTGTTCCAAGAAGCACTCTCAACACCTTTAACTTTTAAAGCTGCTGTCTCAATTGTTTTTTTACACATTCCACAATTTCCGCGTACACCAAAGGTGGCCTTTCTTGTAGATTGTTTCGTTTCTATTTTAAGATTAGTCTCTGCAATACTATTTGCGAAAAGACAAGTTGATCCGATTAGAACAACTGCAACTAATAAAATTGTTTTTTTCATCATTTTAATGATTATGCTCTAATTCTGCAAGGTTCATATTGCAAACAGGACATTTCCCATTTTCTTCATATGTTTTTCCATTTTCACAATCCATTGGACATTGGTAAGCGATAGAGTGATCATGACCAGCATGTGAATCTTCTGTTACTGTAGTTTCTACTTCAGTGTTTTCTGAGCAACTCACGAATAAAAATGATCCGATAGCAAATGCTGTGACGATGTTTAAAATTTGTTTTTTCATACTTGTTTTTATTTATTTGATTATTAATTGATTAAGGATGTTTATTTAAATTGAATCTTTAACAGTTCCGCAGGTTAACATTTCATCTCCAAAATATGGATTGGTAATACTTGATTCTTTACTTAGCCAAAATGCTCCTTCATTTTCAAAGGCCATAGGACAATATAGAACAAAGGCATTGGTCTCAATTCCGAATGCTTTACTAGAATTAATAATTGCAGTTGACAGTAATTCAAAGTTAGTTCTTTGTTTGTCTATATCATCTGAAAATGTTATTTTTTCTCCATATTTTTGAATCAATTGCATTTGTTTCATCCAATAAACGTGAGCTTCACCTTTGAGAAGAGTCATGTCTATGTTCTCTAAATTTTTATTCAATTTTTCACTGAATTTCTTTGTAGTGTTCACGTCTGAAGCAACTAGCTCATCTTTTAAATTAAAATAGGTGAGAATTAATTCATTGAGTTGTTTCGTGAATTTTTCAGGTGTTGAGGATTTGTAATTAGGAGTTTCTTCTGCAGTTTCCGCACCATCTACAAGACGATTCATCATGCTAGATTGATTGTTTAATTGGGCCGAAGCATCAATCACAAAAGCACCTTTGGTAACGACTTCGTCTCCTATGGCAATGCCATTTGTGATAATGTAGGATTCTTCAGTAGATCCACCAATTGTAATTTCTCTGAATTCAAAAGATGGTATTGAAACATTTTTCTGTTGAACATAGACTACAGATCTTGTGCCTGTCCACATTACGGCAGTTTTAGGTACGGTTATTTGGCTGTTAAGTGAACCTTCTTTAAGGATTTCACCATTGGCAAACATCTCTGGTTTAAGTTGGTGTTTGGCATTTGATATTTCAACTCGGATAGAGGCAGATCTTGTTCGTGGATTGATAACTGGATCAATAAACGAAATTTTAGCTGAAAATTGCTCGTTAGGAAGTGACGGAGTAGTGAATAATACCTCATCGCCAATATTGACAAGTTGTAGGTCGGCTTCGTAAACATCAAATTCTACCCAAAGTCGATCTAAATTTTGAATGTCAAATAAAATTCCACCTTCCATTAGATGATCTCCAACAGAGACTCTTTTATTGGTCACAATTCCAGAGTGTTCAGCGTAAATTCCAAATGATTCTTTTACTTTCTTTGACCTTAATATTTCTTCAATTTGTTGGTCCGTTATTTTCCAATATTTAAGCTTGTTCAATGCTGCTTCATACAGTTTTGGATTAACTTTTTTTATTTTCGCTGTCTCAATCAACTCTTTTTGAGCGGTAATAAGGTTGGGGGAATAAATTTTGGCAATTATTTGTCCTTTTCTTATTTTTTCTCCTGTAAAGGCGACATACAATTTCTCGATTCTTCCAGGGATGTGAGAGACTATACTTGCCGTAGTAGTTTCGTCGGAGATAATCTTCCCAGAAATTCGAAGTGTTCCTTTTTTACTTGTATTGATTCCAACAACAGTTGTTTCGATGTTCATTAAACGAATAGCGTCTTCTGTCATTTCTATTACGAGTGGATTGTTGCTTGCATTCGGGTCTAATGGAATTAAATCCATCCCACACATAGGACAATCCCCAGGTTCTTGTAATTTTATTTGAGGATGCATTGAGCATGTCCATATTTCAGTTTTTTCTTCAGAATGCTTGTGTTCAGTGTTTTCAATTGTACCTCCTCCAAATAAGAACCAGCCTAATAAAAGACCTATTCCTAGAATAACGATGTAAATGAGTGTGTTTTTTTTATTCATGATTCAATTTTATTAAAAATTAGTCACTTTTTCAATGTTTGATTTTGCGATGTATGATTTAGCTTGCGCTTTTGATAAAAGAAGTTCGTAGGTTAATAATTGATTTTGAATTTGAAGCAATTCATCAAAACCCTTACCTGTAGAACTATATTCTGTCAAAAGTATTTCGTAAACCATTTGAGTTGTTTCAATTTGTTGCTCTATTAATTCATGTTCTAAAATAGCATTGTCATAATTCATTTTCTCTTCTTGAATCATACGAACCATCTTAAGTGTAAGTCCTTCTTTTTTGAATGCATAGGCGTTCTGAAGAAGTTCTTCTTGCGTATTTACAGCCTTGTATGACTTTCTGTAAAGAGGAATACTCATCT
>CAYLWS010000010.1:0-73522 GCA_964387525.1 uncultured Fluviicola sp. | reverse complement strand
CTTCGAAAACTACGTTTATCCCGGCACTACCGTTTGGTCTTCGAAAACTACGTTTTCTCTCCTATTATAAACGATTAGACTTAGTATGATTATGAAGTCTAGATGAATCGCTCATCAACTTCCATTACGTGATTACACGCATCACATGTTCTCAATTCTTCTGAAGCATAAAACGATCTAAAACGTGATAAGAAATCGTGTTCAATATCCAAAAGTTCAAAACGATATTCATGTAACTTATGATTGCACTCATCACAGAACCACATTAAACCATCTGTTAAGTCAGTACCTTTTCGAACTCGTTCTATTACTAAACCAACAGTATTTGCTCCTCTTATCGGAGAATGTGGGACATTTGGAGGCAAAAGAAATATATCTCCTTCTCTGATTTGTAATTCTCTTGATTTACCATTCTCTTGAATTTTAACAGTGATGTCTCCTTCCAATTGATAAAACAATTCTTCACTTTCATTGAAGTGATAATCTTTTCTGGCATTCGGTCCACCAACTATCATTACAATAAAATCTCCTGCTTCAACATAGAGGTTTTTATTACTTACTGGAGGTTTAAGTAAGTCACGGTTCTCATTGATCCAGTTTTGTAAATTGAAAGGAGCTAACATAAGTTATTGTTTTAATATTGATACTGTAAAGATAAAAAAAAAAGCATAAAAAAAGAGGCCCATCAAAGATGAGCCTCTAATATAATTAGATTGAACTACTAGTGTTTAACCACTCTGTATGTTTTCTCAGCATTATCATTGAATAAACGAATCATGTAGATTCCTTCTTCAAGATTTTCTAAGTTAACTTCAGCAGTTTCAGAACCATTGATAGTTGCATTGCTTGTTGCAATGATACGACCATTGATATCTGTTACTTCATAGTTGAATACTTCCGTTGCACTGTTGTTAGAAATGTACACTAAACCAGAAGTTGGATTAGGGAATACATTCACTTCTCCAAAGATTAACTCATCGATATCAGCCCAATCACAAGATGCAGCAACTGTCATAACAACATTTGCAGTATCAGATGGACAAACACCATTTGAAGTAATGTAATCATAGTTAAAAGAACCAGGAATACTACTTGAAGTAATTGCAGAAGAAGTTGTGTTGTTAGAAGGATCATACCATTGACCACCTAAATCAACATTTCCACCTAATCCAGATAATAAATCAACTGGTTGGTTTTGACAAACATCAATTGTACCATCAGTACCAGCAGAAGAAGGTCCATAAATCTGAACTTGTTGCATCACTGAATCATAAGCACAACCTTTTGTTACTCTGTATTCAAAGTTGAACACTTGGTAAGCAAGACCAGCAGAAGGGAAAGTAGAATCAGAGAAACTCGCTGTTGGAATTTCTTCTGTCCAAACACCACCCATAT
The DNA here is from genome assembly GCA_964387525.1 of uncultured Fluviicola sp. Taxonomy (GTDB): domain Bacteria; phylum Bacteroidota; class Bacteroidia; order Flavobacteriales_D; family Crocinitomicaceae; genus UBA4466. The sequence continues at coordinate 72,127 of CAYLWS010000010.1, read as the reverse complement.
CAAATCCAGTAATTCCAGATTGAATATTAGCAATATCACCTGTACAAACATTGATCATTCCATTTGTAGTACCAGCTTCAGCAACAACTTCTTCCATACGGATAGAATATGTTCCATTATTTCCTGCGTTTCTATTATCATGCATTAAATAATATGTACTTCCTGAAGTCAACCCACAAACAACAACGTTTTGAGCATTTTGATTCCACGATGGTGAACCATTATCATTTGCACCCATTAAAGTGAAAGTTAAAAAGTCAGCACAATCAGTCACCTCATAAACAGCAACTTGACCAATATACCCAGCATCTTCACCTGAAATTCTCATGTTTCCAGAAGCAGGAGCTGTAAAAGTAAACCATGTTGTTAATTCAACAGCTGCATCAGACCAACCATCATTCATTCCAGAACCTGTAACAGGCGGCGCAATAGTGTTCTCATTCACTTGAGTAGTTGCTCCTGTATTGTTGAAAGTATAAATAGTTCCATCAACATTTAAAGCCATTGCATCACATACTGAATCATTGTAAATTGGCATTAAAAATTGGATTGGTCCAACCCAGTTAGACGTATCAGTAGCACAAACAGCTTGTACATATACTTGATAAACTGTACCACCAACTAAAGTGTTATCAACTGTAGTGTCAGCATAATCATTGTCAGCATTTACAATTGTTTGAGTTCCGTCATAAAGACCAAAACCAGTTAAACCGTATTGTACGTTAAACCCTGTTGAAGGATAAGTCGCAACTCCTGAACTTTCCGTCCATAACCATGATGTCATTAAAGAATCAGTTCCAGTTGTTGCAATTAAACCTGTAATGTCAGAACAATTTGGTAAAGTTGTAAAACTTCCCATGTATCCAGCACTTTGTAGTGATGGGTCACAATCAGCATAGATGTAAACATCATATGTCGTTAATTGTGCCAAACCAGGTATTGAAGCTGCATTTGTTGTCGTTGTAATTGTTGTACCAGCAGAAGTTGGATCAAAACCTTGAGCACCATATATAATCGTCCAATCTGTTTCACCAGATAAACCAGCAGACCAAGTAATTCCAGCTAAATCTGTACCAGGTGTAGCAGAAAAACCAGAAGGTTTTGGGCAATCTGTGTAATAAAAACGAGCACATGTATTATCTGTTAAGTATTGTGTATCATTTATAGAAACAGAAATATCTTGATTTGGGCCAGAAAGACCAATATCAGCATTTGCTCCATAATCATCAGTAGTATTAGCACCACCAAATACTACGTCATCGTATACGAAGAAAATCTCTGTTGTTGCCTCGTGAAATTGAATTTGAAAAGTAGCATTATCTGTGTCAGCGCTACTGTAGTTTCTAATTGCATCCCATTGAATAATAAACACTTGGTTAGGAGAAACCCCTTGAACTTCTTGGTATGCTCCACCACTACCGATATGCATATCATCACCCCAAGGGAAAATGTAACCATCCGCTAATGTATTGAAGTTACCACCATAATTGATATTTTGTGTTTGAGAGCCTAAAAAGATACCACAATTAGATCCGATTGTAACATCATTCATTAAAACACCTTGGTATAATACCGAGAAAGGTAAAACCATGCCTGCTTCAGTATCATCTCCCAAACCTGGCACTAAGGTTCCTGTCGTAGAAATATCAACAAATCCTGCTGTAGGACAAGCGTTGTCACTCTCCATGTACTGAGCTTGGTTGTATGTATTCCCACTCACAGGACCAGCATAACCAGAAGTATCTCCTGGTGCACAAATTGCTCTAACATAGAAATCATAAAAAGAATTTACTGTTAAACCAGTTACAGTTTCAGGGTTATTTGTTGTTGGCATAATTGTACCAGCACCAGTTCCTGGAGTAAAACCAGGAGTTCCATATTCAATCTCCCATGTTGGTGTTCCAACTTGAAGCCAACCAAGAGTAACTGAACTCAAATCACTTGAAGTAATTGCGAGTGCAGTTGGCGTTACACATGATACAACTTCTAAAATACTAACGTTATCGATATATAAATCGTAATCACCAGTATTCCAAACTGCGCTAAATCTGTATTGCACAGTAGAAGCAGCTGGTACTTCAATCGCTGTATTCAAAGTTGAAACAGTTGCACAAGTATTTGCCACTGTGTGATTCGAAGCATCGATAACAGTATCCGTAATCCAAGTTGTACCTGCATCGATAGTATGCTCTAATGTTAATGTCCCAAAATCTGCTGGAGTTGCAGCGTTTGAGTTATAATTAACAATCTTGTAGTCAAACATGATGTCAATTTGTCCTCCTGTAGCTGTAGCTGTAGCAGTTGTAAAATTAGCAGTAGTATTGAAACTATATAAATTGCTTCGCAATGCTTGAGTTCCACAGGTGTTTGCAGAACTATTCAAACCGAAGCCCGAAAGCGACCACCCTGCAGGTGTTCCTGCGTCGAAGTTTTCGACCATGTTCACTTGTGAATTTGCTGTAAAAGCACTCATAAGAGCGACCACAGCATAAAGTAATAATTTTTTCATAAATTTTAATATTAAGTAAGTAAGTAATTTTATATAATTGGAACAATAATACGACATTTTTTCTTCACAACAAAAAGAAACAGAGCTACTTTATATTTTTTAACATTTGTTTACCTATACAAAAAAAACCATTAGTTTCGTGAAAAATCAAAAATGGAATTTAAAAATAAACATGCTGTTATCTGTGGAGCCACTCAAGGTATAGGCTATGCAACAGCTAGATTAATGATTGAACGAGGAGCAAAAATTACTTTAATTGCACGAAATGAAGAGAAGTTAAAATCCGTCTCCGAAGAATTATCTCGAATTGGAAATCAAGAATGTGATTATTTAGTCGCTGATTTTTCTAAACCCGAAGAGCTAAAAATTGCTTTATCACAATTTGTTCAAGCTGGAAACAAACCTCATATTCTTGTCAACAATACTGGTGGTCCAAAAGGTGGTCCAATCATCGATGCAGACATTGCTGAATTTTCAAACACTTTCAATCAACATTTGATTTGTAACCATATACTTGTACAAGCTTTATATAAAGGCATGTCTGATAATGGATACGGTCGAATTATAAATATCATTTCCACAAGTGTAAAACAGCCTTTAAACGGACTAGGTGTTTCTAATACTATCCGAGGTGCTGTTGCCAATTGGAGCAAGACGTTAGCCAACGAATTAGGACATTTAAACATCACTGTAAACAACGTTTTACCTGGTGCAACAAACACTGGTCGTTTAACGGAAATTGCAAAAGCAAAAGAAGCTAAAACAGGCACAAGTGTTGATCAATTCTTTAGTGACATGGCGAATCTTTCTCCTATGCAAAGAATTGCTGAGCCAAATGAAATAGCTGAAGCAGTTGCATTTCTTGCTTCACCTAGAGCATCTTATATCAATGGAATTAATGTTCCTGTTGATGGAGGAAGAACGAAATCATTGTAAAAAAATTTATATCATATAGAAAAGGAGTAAGAGATTACTCCTTTTTTTATTTCAATACATTTACGTGACCAGAAATATCACGCACTCTTCCTGAATTAGTTTCAAAGTTGATTATATATACATAAGTACCATCAGGCACCAAGACACCTTTATATGTTGCGTCCCAAGCAAATCTTAATTCGTTCGAAATAAAGACTTCTTCACCCCAACGATTAAAAATACGTACATTCAATGCCTTCACTCCAACAGTGCTTGCCGAAAAATAATTATTCACTCGATTTCCATCAGGCGTTATAGTATTCGGAACATACACGTACCATTCTTCCTCAATATTCAATGGCTTTTGAATTGTATCTTTACACCCCAGGTGATCTGTAGCAATCAGTGTAATTAAATACGGTCCCCAATTATCGTATGTATTTGATGGATGAACAAAAGTCGATTGATTACCGTCTCCAAAAAACCATTCATAGGTTATTGCATCTTGGCTGAGATTCTGAAATTGAATCGGTACATCATTAAAAATCAAATTACTTGTGATCGTAAAATCTGCGGTTGGCTGAATCACTTCTACTTCTGTTACACCTTCTACCGTAAATGTTTGGCATTCATCCGAAACACTTACCGTATAACTTGTTGTAACAATTGGATCCACCCAAACAGTAGTAACCGTTTCTCCACTGTGCCACCATTGGTAAAAATGCTGACCATATCCACCTTGTGAAGAAACTGAAATTTGGATTGAATCACCAGGGCAAATTTGTACATCTGGACTCATATCAACGGTCAATGGAGGACTAGTGATGACATAAACTACATCTTCTTGAGTAACATTACCACAGAAATCCTCTACAACAATAGTATATGTTGTCGTTGTTGAAGGTATAGCGTTATAATTCTCTAAAACACCTAAGTTAGGATCGAAATTTGACGACCATTGATACGTATAAGGCGCTAATCCACCTGAAGGATTTGATTCTAATAACGCAGGAATGTATGGACAGATTTCAGTTATGTCAGCCGTCTCATTTAGAATAAGCGGTTGTAGAACTGGAACAACTAATTCATATGTATCTGTTGCTGTTTCTAACAAACAATTATCGGTCACACTTACTGTATACGTCTGTGTTGTCAGAGGTGAAACTAAGATTGAAGAAGTTGTTTCTCCGGTATTCCATAAAAATGTATACGGAGGGCCTCCTCCTGTTGCTTCAGCAACTAATTCTACTTCATCCCCAGGACAAATAACCGTCTCACCAGTTATCACAACCTCCACTGGTTGAATATCTTCAATGTAAATTGTGAGTGGTATCGCAACAACATCACCACATGGGTTTGTGACAAGGAAATCCATTATTATACTTTCTTGCGGCTCAGCTATCCCATCTTGCAACGCTTGAAAAGTAAATTGCATTTGAGATTGTCCCGCAGGGAAAGTGATAGAATTAGGAATCCCGGTATAATCAACACCATTAGTCGCTGTTCCAGAGATGTTAACAGGCACTACAAGTGGTAAAGAACTGTTGTTTGGGTTTCTATTCAAAGTTACAGTTGTAGTTACACAACTTTCAGCCACAATATCTGGCGCATCAAACAATTCCTCAGAAATAATATATTCTAGATCTAAAGGTGTATCAGACTCTAAGCTATTTGCTTCGAGGAAAATACCAGAATCATAAGCAGCATCTCCTGCATCCGCAATACAAATAATCAGATGGTACGTCTCACCACATTGCACTTTAGACTCAGCCGTTAATACTTTTGTAAAACCATCGTATTGAATGAAATTTTCGTTATCATTATCGATGTAATAACTACCATTACTTGCAGGGAAGTTTCCATAAGTATTAGATGCTGCCCCATGAACATTGTTTATCGTAACAGGCTGTCCATTAGGCAAACGTGCTATATTTTGTAAACCTGAAATCCCCGGCCCCGATATAAAAAAAGCGAAGGCATCATTAAAAGCTGACCCAACAAACTCAAGGTACTCCTCTGATGCAAATATGTAATTAAACCGAACAGTATCAGAATAAGGAACGAAATCAAATTGTAATACAGCTGCATTATAAGTATCATTACCTGCAATAGGTGTTAACAACCCATATCCAGGCGCACCATTATCCATTCCAGAACTTTCACTATTATTCGGTCCATGTGGCCCATCAGAGCCTTGATGAATTGTCCCAGTAGTCATCACAATTCCGGAATTCATTCCAAGATTAGTTCCAGCAGCTGTAAACGTACCTATTGAAATAGCCGCGCCATTAAAAGTAATATTCGAAACAGTGACTCCATTACCCAATAATGTATTCTGCACTAATACACCTGCCGAACCTTGAGCCGTAATCAATTGACCAAAAGAAAAACCAGTGGCAAATACAATTAATATGAGTGAAATTAGTTTCATTACTATTATAGACGTATATTTTTAAAAAACGTTTACTTTTTCAAGCAAAAATAACACCAAGTTATACGATTATAGATTAAAACGTGGTATTTGCTTATTTATTTGCAAGAATCGGTAAAAATAGACAATTTTGCAGTAATGAATTTATTGAAGAAAATATTTAAACGACTTAAAAAAGAGATTAAATTGTCGGCGTCCAATCCTCACAATTTTGATGAAGTTTGGAGTGTCAATACAACAGGATTCAGAGTGATTAGTTTGTCTATAATCGTGATTATTTGTATTGGTGTAATTACTTTTTTCATTTCTAATTCCACTTTTTTTCAATCATACTTGAGTTCTGACAACAAGTCAATTGACAGAAAAGAATTAGAACAGCAAAGTAAGAAAATTGAAGACCTTTCAAGTCAACTTCTTGCACAGGAAGACTACATCCAGAACATTAAATACATTCTAACCGGACAATTACCGATAGATTACCCGATAGATTCTATCGAATTTGTTAAAGACACAATTGCATCTTTCATTTATGATGAAAAGATGACACCTGAAGAAAAAAAGAACCTTAAAAAGGTAAAAGAAGACATGTTGACGCAATCTTTTGATGAATCATCCGTTTCTGCCGTTTTCTATGTTAGTCCTGTAAAAGGAATAATTAGTCAAGAATTTAATGCAGAAAATCATCAAGGTATTGACATTGTCACGAAAAAAGGCGAAGTAATTAAAGCGTGTCTTTCAGGAGTCATTATTTATTCAGCATACACACATAAAGATGGAAACATTGTAATCATTGAACATGAAAACAGTGTGATATCCATTTACAAACATGCACAGAGAATCTTGAAGAAATCTGGGGACATTGTTAAAATTGGTGACCCGATTGGTATTGTTGGGAATTCTGGTGAAAATTCTGACGGCCCTCATTTACATTTTGAATTATGGCAGAACTTAAAACCTATCGACCCTCTAGATCACATTCGTTTTACTCAATAACTCCTTGCAAAGTAGATAGGTTAAAATAAGCACCTTTTTTATCCATCAATTCAGAATGAGACCCTCTCTCTACGATTTCCCCTTTTGAAAGAACAATAATTTGATCTGCTTTTTTTATTGTACTCAATCGATGTGCAATAACCAAACTTGTACGGTTCTGCATTAAATTATCCAACGCATTTTGAACGAGTCTTTCTGATTCCGTATCCAAAGCAGATGTTGCTTCATCAAGAATAAGAATGTTTGGGTTCTTCAATATCGCACGAGCAATACTTATGCGTTGTTTTTGACCTCCAGAAAGTTTATTCCCTCTTTCTCCAATATTTGTTTCATAACCATTGTCTAAATTCTCAATGAAACTGTGTGCATTTGCAATTTTAGCAGCAGATACAATAGCTTCAAATGAAGCGTCTTGCATACCAAAAGCAATATTCTCTTGAACAGAAGCATTGAACAGAATGGATTCTTGGGAAACAATACCAATATGATTTCTTAAATCAGTAATTGAAGCATCTTTTATATTGACAGCATCGAAGAGAATTTCTCCTTGTTGAACATCGTGAAAACGCGGCAATAAATCAGCAATTGTAGATTTCCCACTCCCCGACTCCCCGACTAAAGCAATTGTTTTACCTACGGGTATTTCAAAAGAAATATCTTTTAGTACGTTCGTATCTTTATACTTAAAGAAAATGTTTTTGAAAGAAATTTTATCTTTCAACTCATTCAATTGAACAGGAGTTTCGTTCTCGTAAATTCTTTCATCAGCGTTTAATATCTCATTGATTCTATCCTGAGAAGCTGAAGACTTGTTCAAGTTGGCAATGCATTTTGCAACACCAGAAATCGGACGAGTAAGTTGTGAAAAAACAAGAACAAAACCTAAAAACTCAGGACCTGTTAAAGAATCTGTTTGAGAAACATCAAGCACAAGGACTCCACCATACCAAACGATTACAAGCATTACCAAGGTAACAATTAGCTCATTCAAAGGTGAAGATAAATCTCTCTTTCTAAATGCTTTCGTAATTAATTCTTGGTGGCGTAAATTCTCTTTCTTAAACGATTTCAACACTTGCTTTGAGGCATTGAATGCTTTAATTATCCGAATACCACCTAAACCTTCGTCCATCGCAGAATATAAAACCCCCATTTGCTCTTGACCTTGTTTAGCTGTTCTTTTCAAACTTTTACCAATGACAGCAATAATAATTGCGATAAAAGGCAACAAGAGAAGCGAAAAAACAGTCAATTGTGGACTCCAATAAATCAAAACTGCAAGATTTATAACAATTGCGATTGGCTCGCGGAAAAATAATTCAAGTACGGAAACAACAGCATTTTCAATTTCACCAACATCGGATTGCATTCGAGCAATTAAGTCACCTTTCTTTTCATCCGTATAATATGAAATTGGGAGGCGCATTGCTTTTTCAAACAAAGAATCTCTTACATCTCTTACGACTGACATTCTCAGTTGAGATTGGAACCAAATGGCAAGGTAGCGGAAAAAAGTTTTTCCGAAAAAAGCAATACCAATAGAGATGCAAGCAACAAATAATGCCTCTTTTGGATCTTGCGCTGTAGCCAAGTACATTTGATAATTAAACTGATCAATTTGATACTCTAAAAAATTAACAAATCCATCCTTTAAAATTGGTTCCACAACCTTTTCGGTATTGTCCGAAAAAATAATATTTAAAAACGGAACAAATAAAGCCAGTGAAATAAGATTGAAAACAACATATAATAGATTGAATAGAATCACTAATAAAGCAGTCCCTTTATACTTAAATGTGTACCGATAAATTTCTAAAATCCCTCTCATATTAAATACAAATATAGTTTTTGTTTCTTTGTTTGAGGATAACGAGCGAACAATTCTTACTTTTGTAGCATGAGTTCAATAAGACAAAGTAGAATTGAAGGAGTTATTCAAGAAGAATTATCCGTATTTTTTCAACGCAATGCACGAGAAATCTGTTTAGGCGCTATGGTTACAGTGACAGTAGTTCGGATATCACCTGACCTTTCGACCACAAAATGTTACCTAAGTATATTTGCTGGCCCACCAAAAGATGAAGTTCTTGAGAACATCAAAGTGCATTCTTCTCGAATTAGAGGAGATATTGGAAAACGATTAAAAAACATGAAACACATTCCTCAACTTTCATTTTTCATCGATGATTCGTTGGATTACGCGAGTAAAATTGATGAATTACTAAAAAAATAGTCCTATTAATATTCCATTTTTTATAGCAAAAAGATACATTTCTGCCAAAAGAAAGAAAAATGTTATCAATTTGATAACACGTGTTTCTGTGGTGGGAATTGCTATGATTACTGCCGCTTTGGTCGTCTTACTATCTGCTTTCAACGGAATAGAAACCATGATTGAAGGCCTATTTTCTGATTTTGATTCCGACATCACTATTCGATTAAAAGAAGGGAAGACCTTTAACGAAAGAAGAATTGACATCGAGGAAATAGCAAAAATTGAAGGAGTAACGTTCTACTCAAGAGCTGTTGAAGAAGTTGTTATTCTGAAACATGAAAAAAAATGGATCAATGCGACTTTACTTGGGGTTGATACATCTTTCCTCGTAATGAGTCACATGAAAAAGCATGTAATTGATGGCGAATCAATTTTACATCAAGATGATTTACAATTGGGGATTATTGGTGCTACGTTACTGGATCATTTGGACGGATTTATCCCTGAAGCATTTGGACACGAATCATTAGTCATCTATGCACCTAAGCGTAATATAAGAATACGCCCTGGCGTCAGTCCTTTTCACTCAAGCATTGTAAAACTATCCGGTAGAATGAATTACAACAAGGAAGTAAATGCTTCTTCCTTAATCGTTCCCTTAGAATTATCTCGAGAATTATTGCGGTACACCAATCAGGTTTCAGCTTATTACGTTTCGATCAAAGATGAAGCTGATTCAGAAACAATCAAGACGAAAATACAATCAATTGTAGGAGCTGAATTTTCTGTAAAAACAAATTACGAGAAAAATGAATTGGTTTTCCAGACCAGTAAATCAGAAAAAATAATTGTGCTAATTATTTTATTGTTTATTTTTATTTTGGCTGCTTTTAACTTAATTGCATCTTTAACAATGTTATTTGTTGAAAAACTGAATGATATTAAAACGATGACAAGTTTTGGAATGAATCGTTCTTTTCTTTTTAAAATATTTTTTTACGAAGGATTACTAATTGCCGGGAAAGGAATTCTAATTGGGTTAACAATGGGCTACACAGTATGTTTGCTTCAAATTAACTTTGATTTAGTAACAATGCCAAACTCAGGCGGTGAAGCTTTTCCAATTGCTTTATCATTAAAAGATGGCCTATTGATTGTTACCCTTGTCTCTTTATTAAGTATTCTATTATCATTTCTTCCAGTGAAATATTTGATTCACAAAAACGTAGAGAATTAGGCTATTTCTCGAGTCAAAACTAAAAAAAATCACACTTTCATTTTTTTTCTTAAATAACTGATCTATTAATTCAGATAAAAGCCATATATTTGCACCCAAAATTGAAATTTTAATTTCTAAAAGTCGCAGAAATGTCGAATATAAAAGGTAAAGTATCACAGGTAATTGGTCCTGTAATTGATGTAAGTTTTGAAAAGGGAGTTGAACTTCCTAGTATTTTCGATGCATTAGAGGTGAGAAAAGAAGATGGATCACGAGTAGTTCTTGAAGTACAATCACACACAGGTGAAGGTACAGTTCGTACTATTTCGATGGATTCAACGGATGGTTTCATGAGAGGAATGGAAGTTGTTTCTACAGGAATGGCTATCAAAATGCCAATTGGTGAAGAAGTAAAAGGTCGTTTATTCAATGTAATTGGTGAAACGATTGATGGTATTAATGAAATTCCAATCGTTAATGGTTTACCTATTCACAGAGAGGCTCCTAAGTTTGAAGATCTTTCTACAGCGACGGAAGTATTACTTACAGGTATCAAAGTAATTGATTTGATTGAACCATATGCAAAAGGTGGTAAAATTGGTTTATTTGGTGGTGCTGGAGTAGGTAAAACAGTATTGATTCAAGAGTTGATTAACAATATCGCAAAAGGACACGGTGGTTTGTCTGTATTTGCTGGTGTTGGTGAACGTACTCGTGAAGGAAATGATTTACTTCGTGAGATGCTTGAATCAGGAATTATCAAATACGGTGATGAATTCATGCACTCTATGGAAAATGGAGGATGGGATTTATCTAAGGTAGATTTAAATGTAATGAAAGAATCGAAAGCAACATTTGTTTTCGGTCAAATGAATGAGCCTCCTGGAGCACGTGCACGTGTTGCATTGTCAGGATTAACAATGGCTGAATATTTCCGTGATGGAGATGGTGAAGAAGAAGGAAAAGATATTCTTTTCTTCGTTGATAACATTTTCCGATTCACACAAGCTGGATCTGAAGTATCAGCACTTCTTGGTCGTATGCCTTCTGCGGTAGGTTACCAACCAACATTAGCAACAGAAATGGGGCAAATGCAGGAAAGAATTACTTCAACAAAAAATGGATCTATTACTTCAGTACAAGCGGTATACGTACCTGCGGATGATTTAACCGATCCAGCTCCAGCGAACACATTTGCTCACTTGGATGCAACAACAGTATTGTCACGTAAGATTGCTGAGTTAGGAATTTATCCTGCAGTGGATCCTTTGGATTCTACTTCTCGAATTTTGACTCCAGATGTAGTTGGTGCTGAACATTACGATTGTGCACAAAGAGTTAAGATTACTTTACAACGTTACAAAGAATTACAAGATATTATTGCAATTCTTGGTATGGATGAATTGTCTGAAGAGGATAAATTAATCGTTCACCGCGCTCGTCGTGTACAACGTTTCCTTTCTCAACCTTTCCACGTTGCTGAGCAATTTACAGGTCTTCCAGGAGTTTTGGTTGATGTTCAAGACACAATTAAAGCATTTAATGAAATTCTTGACGGTAAATACGATCAATACCCAGAAGCAGCTTTCAACTTGAAAGGTGGTATCGAAGAAGTGATTGAAGCTGGAGAGAAAATGATTGCTGAAAACGCATAATTTTAAAAAGTAAAAAATGCATTTAGAAATAATAACACCAGAAGCAAAGGTTTTTGCTGGAGAAGTAGCAGCAGTTCAGTTCCCTGGATTAGATGGTGCTTTTCAAGTATTGGAAAATCACGCCGCTATTATCTCTGCTCTTACCAAAGGAAATGTTAAAGTTAATTTAACAAATGCTTTTGAAGGAACACAGAATAATGACCTTATTGAAATTGACTCGAAAGACAAAAAAGTTATTCGTATTGATATCAAAGGTGGTGTAATGGAAATGTTGAACAATAAAATCATTGTTTTAGCTGAATAATTTAGCAAAAACGAATAATTTGAAAGGGAGTTGATGATTCAACTCCCTTTTTTGTTAAACTACGTTAAGTCTTTCCATAAAAAGTGTGGAGAAATACTTTAGTTTACCTATTTTCGTTGTCTATATAAAAATAAAGTGAGTATTCTAGAAAAAATAGATTTGAACAACACCCCAGAACACATTGCTATCATAATGGATGGTAACGGTCGATGGGCAAAGCAGCAAGGTGAAAACCGTTTATTCGGACATAACTTTGGTGTCGAATCTGTGCGTGAAGTACTCAAAGGTGCCCAAAAAGCAAATGTTAAATATTTGACATTGTATGCTTTCTCAACAGAAAATTGGAATAGACCAAAAGATGAAGTCGAGGGATTGATGAATTTATTGGTACACACCATTAGTAATGAAGTCGCTGATTTGCATAAAAACAATGTTTGTATTTCAACCATTGGAGATCTTGAAGGATTACCTGGTGATTGCAAACAAGAGATGTTGAATGCATTCGAAGTAACGAAAGAAAATACTGGGGTTCACCTTATTTTAGCCTTGAATTATAGTTCTAAATGGGAAATGATTCAAGCCATTAAAAACATTGCAACCAAAGTTGAAAAGAAAGAATTAAACATCAATGACATTTCAGAAGAAATCGTTTCGGGAGAATTAGCAACGAAAGGAATTCCAGACCCAGAGTTATTGATAAGAACAAGTGGTGAGCACAGGGTTAGTAATTTCCTACTGTGGCAAATTGCTTATTCTGAATTTTACTTCACTCCTATTCTTTGGCCAGACTTTAGAAAAGAAAATTTATACGAAGCAATTTTAGATTATCAATCGAGAGAAAGAAGATTTGGAATGGTTTCAGAACAAATAGAAAAGAATTCATGATCTTAAAAAGAATAATATTCATTTTCACTCTACTACTATCTTTTGCTTCATTGGCTCAGCCAGTATCAATTGGTGGTGTTAGTATTGATTACAAAAGTCCTCAGACATACGAAATAGGACCGATACGTGTAGATGGTGCCGACAATTATGATCACAATGCAATAAAATTATTGGCTGGACTTCGCCAAGGACAATCCATTACAATTCCAGGAGACAAGATAGCAAAAGCAATTAACAACTTGTGGGACGAAGGTATTTTCTCCAGTGTAGAGATTTTAGCAGAGAAAGAAGTCGCAGGTGTTATTTATTTAGTCATAAAAGTTGCTCCAAGACCTAAATTATCACGGTTTAAATTTGTTGGAATTAACAGGAGAGAAGCGGATAAAATTCGAGAAGAAATATCTTTGTTCTCAGGGAAAACAATTACAGAGAATTTAATCTTTGCTACTCAAAATCAAATCAAAGGATATTTCAGAGAAAAAGGACATTACAGTGTCATGGTGAATATTGAAAAAGAATTGGATCCACTGATGAATAATTCTGAAATATTCATCATCAATGTTGACAAAGGCCCTAAAGTTAAAATTGGAAAATTAGTCATCTCTGGAAATGAGACGATTCCAACTTGGAAATTAAAAATGGCGATGAAAGATACCAAGCAAAAAGCTTTTTGGAGATTTTTCAAACGATCAAAATTTAATGAGTCTGCTTATAAAAGAGATAAAGCCGCTTTACTGAGTAAATTTGGTGCAAAAGGACTTCGAGATGCTGAAGTTTCATTTGATACCGTTTATCTTGCAAACAGAAAAAATCTTCGAATTGACATCAATATAGACGAAGGAGAAATTTACTACTTTGGTGACATTGAATGGATTGGAAACACAAAATTTAGATCTTCATTTTTAGATACCATTTTAGGGATAAAGCGAGGAGATGTTTACAACCAAGAATTACTTGAACAAAGATTGTTCATGAGTCAAGATGGACGAGATGTTTCTTCTTTATACATGGACAGAGGTTATTTGTTTTTTCAAGTAATTCCGGTAGAAATGCATGTGGATAAAAATCACATCAGTTACCAAATGAGAATAATTGAAGGAAAAGAAGCACGTATCCGTAAAATTATTATCAAAGGAAACACAAAAACAAATGAATACGTTATTCGACGGGAGATAAGAACTAAACCTGGTGATTTATTTAACCGAAACGATATTATTCGTACACAAAGAGAATTGGCTCAGTTGGGTTATTTTAACGAACAAGGTTTCCAAATCAATCCTATTCCAAATCCACAAGATGGTACAGTTGACATTGAATATGTTGTAGAAGAAAAATCTTCTGATCAAATTGAACTTTCCGGTGGTTATGGTGGAACAGGTGTTGATGGTAGAGGTCGAATTATTTTAACACTAGGGTTAACATTCAACAATTTTAGTTTAAAAAACATGTTCAAAAAAGATGCTTGGACACCACTTCCTGGTGGAGACGGACAACGTTTGTCAATTAGAGCTCAAACAAATGGACGTTATTACCAAGGGTACAATTTATCATTCACAGAACCTTGGTTGGGTGGGAAAAAACCAACTTCTTTAACTGTTTGGATGAATCATACAGCTCTTGGGAATGGTCGTTTACCAGGCAATGTATTGTATTCTGGATTAGGAATAACCGGTGTTGGTGTAGGAATAGGTCGTAGAAAAAAATGGCCAGATGATTGGTTTTCTGCTTATTACGAGTTAAGTTACCAGTATTACGATGTAACTGATTATGTGAACTTTGGTATTTTTACCGATGGTTATGCGAATGATATTGCATTGAAATATGTATTGCAGAGAAGTTCAGTAAGTGCACCTATCTATCCTCAAAGTGGATCTGACATAAAATTCACAGCTAAAGGTACATTACCTTATTCGTTTTGGGATGGTGTAGATGATTATTCATCATTCTCTAACCAAGAACGGTATAAGTATTTAGAGTACTATAAAATTAAAGTTACAGGATCATGGTACTTCCCACTTTCGAAAGATAAAAAATTGGTCTTAGTTCCTAAAGTAGGATTTGGATTTATGGGAGCGTATACTAAATCTAAAGGTTTGACACCATTTGAGCGTTTCAATTTAGGTGGTTCTGGTTTAACTGGTGTGAATCAAATCGGTGGGCAAGAAATTATTGCCTTAAGAGGTTATGAAGAATCATCTGGCGGACTTCATTCTCCTGGTGGAGATCCTTTTATCGCTAAATACACATTAGAATTACGTTACCCAATTTCATTGAATCCATCCGCAACGTTTTACGCGTTAATATTTGCTGAAGCAGGAAATACATACCCTGATGCTGCAAGATTCAATCCTTTCAATGTAAAAAGAGCAGCTGGTATTGGTGTACGTGTTTTCTTACCAATGTTCGGAATGCTTGGTTTAGATTATGGATTTGGTTTCGATACTTTGGATCCTTGGTCAAGTGGATTTGGTGGCGCGTCTGATAGAAGCGTTGCACAAAAAGGATTTTATCCTAAGTTGAATTTTACAATTGGTATGAATTTAGGAGAACTTTAATCAGAAGTATAGAATTGAAAATTATAATAAAAATAGTAAATTCACCGTTTGGTAATCAAATTATTACACTATGAAATCATTTTTTCTTATCTTATTTATCGTTTTTGGCACAGGGTTTGTCAATGCTCAGAAGTATGCGTATATCGATTCAGACTATATTCTTTCTAACATTCCTGCTTATGCAGAAGCAAAAGAGAAGCTAGACAAACTTGCTGACCGTTGGACCAAAGATATTGAAAAACGATATGAAGTATTGAATAAGAAGAAAGAAAATTTTGCACAAGAAGAAGTTCTTTTACCAAAAGAGGAAAAGAAAAAGCGAAAAGATGAAATTGAGAAGCTGGAACAAGATGCCATGCAAATGCAAAAAATGAGGTTTGGTGTGAATGGTGATTATTTTAAAAAACGACAAGAATTAATAAAGCCAATTCAAGATCAAGTTTATGAAGCCATGCAAAAGGTTGCTTCAAAAAGAAATTACAGCTTCGTTTTTGATAAAGCAAATCAGTCTAATTTAATTTACGCAGACAGTAAGTACGATATTAGTAACAGTGTTTTAAAAGAAATGGGGATATCTGTTCGATAATAATAACAAATAAACAAATAAATCAGAAAAATGAAAAAGTTAATACTAGCATTCCTAATTGTATTCAGTGTAGGATCAATCTCTGCTCAAAACAAAATAGCGCACATCAATTCTCAAGTTTTACTTGATACAATGCCTTCTCGTAAAATTGCAATTGTTAAACTACAAGAGTTTGAAGTTGCGGGAATCAATGAATTGAAAGAAATGGAAATTGATTTCAATCAAGCGTATGCTAAATATGAAAGAGAAAGACCTACAATGTCTCCTGTTATCATTAAAATTGAAGAAGAGAAATTATTAAAGAAACAACAAGCTTTACAAGAACGCGAACAATCTTTACAACAAGAGATTCAAGTATATTCTCAAGAATTAAATACACCAATTCTTGACATGGTTCAAAAAGCAGTAAAAATGGTTTCTGAAAGAATGAAAATCGCTTACGTAGTTGATGAATCAATGTTGATGTATTTCGGCGGAGGAACTGATATTACTGACGCAGTAATCGTTGAATTGCTTAAGATGGATAAAGTCCAATAAGAAATTTTTATGTATTTTAGAAGGGTAATCGTAAGATTGCCCTTTTTTTATTTAATTTATGGGACCAATAGGGATTTTTGATTCAGGTTATGGTGGATTAACCATTCTGAAAGACATTCGAGAGAAGCTACCTCAATACGATTATTTGTATTTGGGCGACAATGCTCGTGCCCCTTACGGAACTCGTTCTTTTGATGTTGTTTACGACTTTACGCTTCAGGCGGTGAATGAATTATTTTCTCGTGGTTGCGAATTAGTCATTGTAGCTTGTAATACTGCATCAGCCAAAGCACTTAGAACAATTCAACAGAATGACTTACCCAAAATAGATACAGAAAAAAGAGTCTTGGGCGTAATTCGACCGAGTTCAGAAATTATTGGACAATACACCAAAAGCAATCACATCGGAATACTCGCTACTCCAGGAACATGTAATTCAGAATCCTATTTGATTGAAATTAAACGATTTTCCCCGCAATGTAACGTTGTTCAACAACCTTGTCCAATGTGGGTACCTTTAATTGAGAATCAGGAGCATCAAACTCCAGCGGGAAAAGAATTCATAAAAAAAGACATCGAAACTTTACTTCAAAAAGACAACAGAATAGATACTATTCTTTTAGGATGCACGCATTATCCTGTACTAAAAGATTACATTGAATCCATTGTTCCGAATAACGTTGAAGTCATTGCACAAGGAGAAATTATTTCCAACAGTCTTGCAGATTACTTATTACGCCATCCTTTCATGGATGCGAATTGTTCTAAAAATGGAACGGTACATTTCTTAACCTCTGAAAGCACCGAAGAATTCAATAAAAATGCGAGTGTTTATTATGGAGAGAACATTCGTTCTAGCCATGTGAAAATTGGGAAATAATCAACCTTCCTTGAACCAACTACTGTATTCAATATAATTATCTGCAATTCGTTGTACTTCTCCTTTGAATAATTCTGGAGAAAGAGTTTTTACTTTCTTTGCTGGAACTCCTGCATAAACGCTCCATGATTCGACCTTTGTTCCTTGCAACAATACAGCTCCTGCCGCAATGATACAATTCGATTCGATATAGCAACCGTCCATCACAATAGATCCCATTCCAATCAACACATTATCTTCGACTGTACAACCGTGTACATTTGCATTATGACCGATGGAAACATTGTTCCCTAAAGTTGTTTTAAATTTTTCAAAAGTAGCGTGAATAACTGCTCCGTCTTGAACATTAACCTTGTTCCCCATGGTAATCGAGTTAACATCTCCACGGACAACGGCACTGAACCAAACAGAACATTGATCACCCATTGTGACATCTCCTACGATGGTTGCATTCTCAGCAAACCAACAATCCTCTCCATGAACTAAGGTTTTCCCACGACAAGGCTTAATTAATGCCATTAAAAACGAATTGTTGCACCAACATTTAATAGAGCGCCACTAAACAACCCAACTTCAGTTAGAATACCGAAATTATTGCTGAGCATAAATCGCGCACCGATGTAACCTCGAATAGCAATTGGAAGCCCCATGTCTTTTGTTGCAAAATCAACTAATTTAACTGGGGAAAGAATAAATGGATAATCCCCAATACTTGGTTGATATTGCGTATAACTTGCATCATTTCTATTCAGTACAATTCCAACACCAACAGCTGCACCACCGTACCAATCAATTTTTTCAGAATGTCCAAAGTGGGCTTGAAAACGAGCCATAATTCTCAATTTCTGTTCATTCCAAACATTCGTTACTTCTTTCTGGACTACATTTCCACCTCCATCAACAAAGTTTTGAGTCGTAGTTGTATTGATTCCATTTTCTTGGTAATTTACATCTATCCCTAACCCAATTTTATTTGAAAGCATGTATTCTGCTTTAAAACCAAGAACAATAGGAATTCCAGTACTTTTATATTTTGTAAAACCAATACTATCTTGCTGTTTATTGACCAATAAGTTATTTTGCATCCAAGAAGGACTCATTACTCCTACGTATGGCTCAAGGATAAATTTTCCTTTCAAGAATTTGTTTTCTTCTTCCTTTTTTTCCATTTCATCAGCAGAACCATCTACGTATTTGTTTTGTGAAAAAGAAGTCAATGCCAATGCAATGAAGATAAGCGTAATTATTTTTTTCATGATTATGTGTTTTTCTAATATGCTTTATATCTAACAATAATACACATTTTTTTTTTGTTTCAAAAATTAATAGGAATAAGAAAATTGAATTAGTTCTACTAGATACAATTAGCCTAAATAATTAATTTATGGGCACAAAAAAAAGCCTATCAAACGAGACAGGCTTTTAAGGTATTTTGCTTATTTGTGAATTAAACTAATTCAACATTAATTGCACTTGTTCCTTTTGGAGTTTCTTCTACATCGTAGCTTACTTTATCTCCTTCATTGATTTCATCAATTAGACCATTTGCATGTACAAATACATCTTTGCTACCTTCTTCTGGTTCAATAAATCCAAATCCTTTTGAACTATTGAAAAACTTTACTGTTCCGTTACTCATATTACATATATTTATTAATGGTACAAAGATAGTATTTTATATTTTACAACAATATTCTTATGTATTTAATGTAAGACATTGTACATTAATAGGTAATAAAACACGATTATTGCGGTAAATGAAGGCTTTAATTCTTGAAAAAGTAAAAATAGTTGAATCTAAATTGTCTATTAAAAGAATTTAAACCTTTTCTAATTAATAATTCTGTAACGATGAAACGCAACTATGTTTTAAAAATAAATAATCGTATTTGAAAAAAGTACAAGTGTTGATCTATAAATATATCACTCGAAGTAAAATTTTGAAGAGGTATAAAACACCTTTAGAAGCAAAGTATTTATAATTCTATTCTATAATCAAAGCTGTTTGATAATAAGGAATACTACAAATTTCAACGTTAAATATTTCTGATTCATTCCAATATGAGGTATCAATTAAATTAATTTTATACTCAATATTCTGAGGATAAGAAAGAATTCCGTATTTAATGTCATCCATGTTTAAAGACAAAAAATCTATGGTGTCAAGAATTCCTGATTGAAATGGACCTGGATATTTAGTTCCTTTAATTTCAATCGTGTCATTAGAAGTTAAAGGATTTACAATCGATAAAGACACAATGAGTGAATAGCTAATATTAGTGTATACATTACCAATATCGACGTTTCCTGAAGGAAGATCGCTTATAATGTTTGGTATATATCGAATAAACATATCTCTGCCTTCATAAGGTATTTCAAAAAATCCATCTAAATCTGTTGTAGCATCAAAACTGTCTCCATTTTTACCTCCAACTTTTAAACTCAAATTTGTTTGAGATGAAGGAATCCCACATGAATTATAAAGTCTTCCTTTCAGAACATAACTCTTTTTACAACTTGTGATGAAGGATAGTATTACGAAGATTAAGAATACAAAACGGTTCATTTTATTATTTAAATAATCTAAGCTAATTTATAACAAAATTATTGATTCCGAAAATCTAGAACTATTAAACCTTACAATGAATGATATAGCAACTGACTTGTAATCGATTTTTTTAAGATACAAATGATTTCATAAACAGGATTGTAGTCTTTTTAATATTTGGATAAGCACCGTTTTATGAAATAAAGAAAATGATGATCAATTGAAACGGGTTTCCCTTCGGTTAGCATACAAATTCGGTTGTCAATAATGCGGAAACTTAGCCTTTGTTGCAGAACTAGTCGAAGTATCGGTAGTTCGTATGCCTAGTTATTAGGCACATTAATTGGATTAAATAATTTCGAGAAGTGATATTTACGCAAGAATTGTAAGTAATTTAATGTTTATGTCTTACTTATCACTAGTCGCGTACCCTTCCCGTTTTTGCCCATGAATTCTGCAGTGAACAAATAATTCTTTTGAAGAAAAAGGTATTATTTTCATAACTCATTCAATAATGTCAATCGTTAGACATTAAATTTATCAAAGTTTGAGATAATACTTTCTATTTTTTAGAGAATGACATAATTAACACTACTATTTAGCGATGAGTATCAGAATCCCGTATAAGGACTTTTTATTATAGGTTTCATTAGTGATTGTTCTTTTATAATATGTAATCCATCAGTAATCAATGTATTTAATTCTGGATATTGCGTTATTAATGTTGCTAAATATGAATTAATTAAACTCTCCAAACTTAGGTCATTCGTAATTTCTAAAATCTCAAGATAAAGCAACCATTCTTTTGGGTATTTAGATTTTAGGAGATTAAATAGTTTTGCTAATAAAATATCATCTCCTACTCCATTACTTCTCATTTCTCTCACTGAACGATAATGCTCTTCGAGCTGTGTTATAGCTTTGGTTTTAACTTGTTTAACGGTATTAACCGTAGAAGCATGATACAAATTAGGAAATGAATTACAGTCAGCAGGACCTGCGTATGCGGATACGATTTCTTTTCCAATCACCATATCAAAAACACCATATTCAGGTAGAAATAAAAATTCATCTTCATAAGTTACAGTACAATCGTTCAATTGAATAAGCATTAGTTTTCCTTGAATATTTCTAATACCAGTAATGTTTAGTCCTTCTACTTTTATGCCACTTTCAAACTCAAATGAAAGCCATTTTCCATCATAAAAATTGTAAGCCTTCATGTCAACAGGCCCCATGTCCTCAATTGCTAGGTTAATATTTTTTAATCCTCCAAGAGGAGAGCTAAACCCATTGTTATGATAATTTATACCATGACCTATCAATTCTTTATCTCTATACGCCAAAGCCGTAGGACCTTCTGTTTTAAAGAATATTACTTTATTATCTTCATTCGTGATTGTCCTAGAGAACTTACCTGAAACTTGTAATCCTGTATTCAATTCAATTGTCCCTACCATGTCAGAGTCAATCAGTTTTAATAAGCCTTTCGATCCTCCATTCCTTAAGCTTAAAGTATTAGAAAATTCTTCTAAAACTTGCATCAAGTATGAAAAATCAGGTGTGACAAATAATTGTGGTTGCGGTTTCGTTATATCAAAATTCATTTTGGCAGCTGCAATGGTAAAGGGTATTTTTTTCACATGATCATCCATGCATGATTTACTTTCACCAATAGAAGACAGTAGTCCAGCTCCGTATATCTTTGGATTCTCCAAACTTCCTATCAAACCATATTCAACTGTCCACCACTGTAAATTTCTTATCTGTGCCATTTCAGATTGCTTAACCTCCATCTGTTGCAACCGATCAACTTCTTGTTCAGCTTTTATTATTTCTTTTTGTTGTATTCCTTTAGCTTCTTTTAAGATTGATAATTTCCTAACAGCTTCATACAAATTCATATCGTGTAAGGACAGTATAGCTTTAGCTCCTATAGCTCCCAGTCTTCTCAAGAATTCAGCATAATCGGGGTTGGCTATAATCGGGGCATGGCCTGCCGATTCATGAATAATATCAGGAGCAGGAGTATATTCTATATTTTCTAATTGTCTAATATCAGAGGCTATCACTAAAATTTTGTATGCCTGGAATTCCATAAAAGCATTGGGAGGAATAAATCCGTCTACTGCTACGGCCGCCCATCCTATTTCCTTTAGGATACGATTCATGCCGTACATACTAGGAATACTTTCAACGTTTACTCCAGTTTTTTCTAACCCTTTAATATAAGAGTCGTGAGCAAATTCAGATAAATAATTTACGCATTTCCTCATTACATATCTCCACACAGCTTGATTGATAGGAGTATAGTTTTCATAATCCTGAGGCTGAATAAATTGCTTTAAATGTTTGGGCAAACTATTAATTAACTCGTTGCTTTCGTATTGATTTTTTTTACTCATACTCTATAATTAACACTAACCTTTGGTTAAGATACGTAAAATGGTTTGGTTTGGTTGGTTTATGTTTTTTATTGCTTTGTCTTCTTGGATCGATTCCTTTCTTCCATCATATCCATATAGATATCCTCAACATGCTCTCTAGCCCACTTCATTTTTCTTAAAAACTTTAAACTTACTTTCATTGTAGGATTGTGTTTGAAACAGAGAATATTCACTTCGTCTGCCAAGTATTTCCACCCATAATTTTCCACCAAACTTTCTAATATATCAACTAGTTTCACTCCATGCAAAGGGTGATCGAGTTGTTCTTGGGTAGCTTGTCTCTTGATTTTTTTAGCAGGTACTTTCTCACCCTGACCATCCTCCATTTTCGGTTTGTCAATAGGTTTGTTCTCGTGATTCTTTTCTGTATCCATTGTTGGTGTTGTATTTAATTCCTGTTTCAGTATTACTTATATGACAAGTCAAACCGTATAAAACGATAAAGTTCAATTTTGTACTTAGCCAAATATAAATATTATGTTTTTAATCTTTTCATCTTTAAAAGCCAAATTTTATATTTGCGTACTTTATAAATGATTCACAACCATACTAAAGCTTCGTACAACAGATTAAGTATACTTTTTAGCCGTTGAAATATGTTCTTCCATTTATATAAAACGCCTACAGAAATAACATAAATTTATGAGATCTATTTTTTAATTAAACACATCAACATAAAACTATGTGATATTATCTTGTCAAGAATAGTTTTTCTAATTTGGAGCATAACCTGTATAACGTCAGCAAAAAGAATTAGGCAAGAAAGTACTTACTACTTTTCTAGGCAGATGCCCAAGTTGTATACTCGGTCGACTTGAGACTTTTCTTAAATTTGATCAGCGAGGATCGATCATCAAAGGAATTTCTAATCAAAATCGTAATGCACTTAAAATCAATTAAAAATAGAATATGCAAAGTATGGGCAGGAGAAGTAATGCGTAAACTTACTGTTTTACACCAAAAGTATCTTCCTAAACTTGTTTATTTCATTAAAACACACAACAGTATCAACCGAGTATCTTCTATTTATTATACTCACAATAGTGGTGTCTAGCTGATAATTATCATCTAAATTATTTGTTTCGTTTTTAAATGTTTGTACCCTAAGAGTGCCATAACTTTGGCTAAAAGTTAGCTAAGAAAAGGACAGAATAAGTATTGCTAAAAGATATTTCATACGTATTTATCAAGTATCTTTTTTATTTGGTTGTTGTTTTTGGCTATAAGTACAATTTCTTTTATTTCTCCATCTTTCCCTTTAAATTCAACGAATAATTTAGAAAATATAGTTCCTTTTTTTATTTCGGTTCTTGAAATGTTTTCCAGCGGAATTCGATGTAGCATATCGTGTTTTTCTGTCACGTGGGCTAAGAACATAAATGTCTTAATTATTAGTTCTTTGTCTGTAATCATTATGTGCAGCACCTTACTCGCCCCACCGCGTTTTGTTCTGAATGATTTTGTGGAATAGCCCGATGCTCTTTTTTCTGAGTAAACCAGACTGCTCAAGTCAAGGTCAGAGAACATTTGAATTGCTTTCCTTCCGCGAATAAAAAAAATTGAAACCAGAGTTGCCGCCATTACAAGCCAAATGTAAAAAAAGTACTTGTCCATAAATTCAGTAAACTGTTCCATTCTGCGTGTCAATTACACATAACAAGCAGCTAAACTCCACTAACCTTTGATAAACTCAAGTGAGCAACGATTTAGTCCGCTATATTTCACTCTAAAAATACAAAATATTCATTCAACAGATTCTCTTTCAACTAAAAAAGGCTACTCCTTGTAAAAATCAATGATTCTTATTGGGAATAGCCTTTTTATATCTTTTGTAGAAGAATTCGAATTAGCTAATCACATTCAATTCTTTCCCAATTTTAATGAACGCTGCAGCTGCTTTATCTAAATCTTGTTTAGAATGTGCTGCTGATATTTGGGTTCTAATTCTAGCTGCACCTTTTGCTACAACTGGGTAAAAGAAACCAATGGCATAAATACCTTCTTCCAACAAACGGTCTGCAAATTTTTGAGACAATGCCGCATCGTATAACATGATTGGAATGATTGGTGAATCACCTTCTTTGATGTCAAATCCAGCTTCCACAATTTGTTTTTTGAAATATTTTGTATTCTCTTCTAACGTATCTCTCAATACAGTAGATTCACTTAAAATATCAAATACTTTATTGGATGCACCAACAATCGATGGTGCTAAAGAGTTGGAGAATAAATAAGGTCTAGATTTCTGACGTAACATATCGATAATTTCTTTCTTCCCCGTAGTGTAACCACCCATTGCTCCACCGAGAGCTTTTCCTAATGTACCTGTGATAATGTCAACTTTATCTAACACACCACAATGTTCAGGAACACCACGACCAGTTTTACCAATAAATCCAGCAGAATGACATTCATCTGTCATCACTAATGCATCGTACTTATCAGCCAAGGCACAAATTTCATCCATTTTAGCTAAATCACCGTCCATAGAGAAAACACCGTCTGTAACAATAATTCTAAAACGTTGTTCTTGCGCTTTTATCAGTTGATCTTCCAAATCATTCATGTTTGAATGCTTGAAACGGTATCGTTGCGCCTTACACAAACGTACACCATCAATGATGGAAGCGTGATTCAATTCATCTGAAATGATCGCATCTTCTGCGGTAAACAATGGTTCAAAAACTCCGCCATTAGCATCAAAAGCTGCAGCGTAAAGAATGGTATCTTCCGTTCCGTAGAACTTTGCAATCTTCTCTTCCAATTCTTTGTGAATATCTTGTGTTCCACAAATAAATCGAACAGACGACATACCAAAACCGTGAGAATCTAAGGTGTCTTTCGACGCTTGAATAACATCTGGATGAGATGATAAACCAAGGTAGTTATTCGCACACATAATTACAACATCTTCTCCAGTACTCACTGTAACGTTCGCTCCTTGTGGTGAAGTAATAATGCGTTCTCTTTTGTATATTCCTGCTTCATCAATTGCTTTTAATTCTGCAGATAAATGGTCTTTTAACTTTCCGTACATAACTATAATTTTATTCAAACAAAGTTAATTAAAAAACGAAAACAATGCCCATCAATATCCAATAAGCATTGTTTCCAACATAAAAAAGAAGGCGTCTGTTTTATTCTTCAACTTTTCTTTGAATAAAAACCTCTTCACTGTTATTTTTGAGTTTTTCAATTTCATCAAGTAATTCTTCGTTCAAAGAAATAAAAGAAGATTTGTTTTCTTGATTAATTCTAGTCAATTGTTCATTGGTTGTTTTTATTTGTACCATTAAACTTTCTTGCGTAATCTCAGCTTCATTAGCAGACTCTTTAGAGTGACCTAAATTAACCATAGCAAAGAGCATTCCTGCAGCAGCAATCATAAATGTCGTATTAATGATTGCGTTAAATTTCGTTTCCGGATCTCGTGAACGAGTAAAAAAATAAAGCGGGATAAACACTAATCCAAAAGCAAATAAACTACTCAAAAATATGACGTTTGCAAAAGGCCAATGCATTACTTTAAAAAGCAAACCAATTGTACCAGTTAAGGTTAAAACCATGCCCAATGTCATGACAATTCTATTGCTTATTTTTTGGTCGTCTCTGAACGTCAGAATGATATTTAAAGGGATAAAAATAAAGCTAAAAATGGTGAATCCAAGGACAATTGACAGTCCTGCACCTGGGGAATGAAGTGTTTTTAATATTGCTCCCAAAACAATAAGAACAGCTGAAATTAATCCTGTTATTTTAAGTGTACGTTTCATGGCATAATAATATTTAAATGTGAGTAAATCTTTCGTTTCTTGCTCAATTTCACACAATTCTTTTTTGTAAAACCGGGCAATTGTATCCTTATAGAACTGCTTGAATTCTTCTTTGCAATGAAGTTCATTCTCGATGATACAACAGACGTGATCCAAGATATTATCCCTGACGTCTTCAGTGACAATTCCTCTTTTCGTTATATCCTCTAAAATGAAATCAATTTCCTCTTCCGTTATTTTATACATTTTGCGTGGAAGAGTCTAAATCCAATAAAAATCGCATTGTATTCATGAAATCAGCCAACTCATTTACACGGTCCGTCATTGTAATCTTCCCTTGATCCGTAAGAATGTAATATTTGCGAACGCGTTTCCCAATGTATACTTTCTCAATGGTCAAATCTCCTTGCTTCTCGAGTGCATGAAGAGTCGGATACAATGCTCCTTCCGTAATCTTAATTTTGTTTCCAGTCATTTCTTTGACTTTCTGCGTGATTTCGTAACCGTACATTTTTTCGTTGTTTTTCAACAAGTTAAGGATGATGGTTTTTAATGTTCCTTTTATTAGTTCTGATGAATACATAGAACAAATATACATTAGATTCTTATGTATTACAAATTAATACCTAAGAATCTAATGTATTAAAAGAAGATATAATCACAACACCTTGTCTTACAGTGCTATATATAAATAAAACAATTGTAGAAATAATATTTTAGTAGTGAAATAGGTTCATATCTTATTATTTTAAACCTTATATTTGTTATTCTTAAATAGAATTTGGCGTATGAATGAATTGGTTGTAAAAGAATTTACTGGTTTTACTTGGACAGATGTTTCTAATCCAACGTATGATTTTTTAAATGAGATGAATGAAACACATCAGTTTGATCTTCATTTAATTGATGACACGTTACAAAAGGGACATTTACCGAAATTTGAACGTATTGGAGAATGGAATTACCTTATTTTTAGGGCATATTCTTCGAGTGTTGGCGATAAAATAACTTCGGTTGACAATACTTCAGACAAAATTGCTTTTTTATTCAACGACTCAAATTTACTCACCATCCACCATGCTGATTTTAATTTTCTAAATGACACAAGTCTTGAAACAAATGACATTGAGCAGTTAGTTCTCTGCATCTTAGATAAAATGTTACAAACATATTTATCCCCTATTCATATTCAGTCTGAAATCATGGATGATTTTGAAAAGAAGATATTCCTAAATCACTCACAATCTATTTCATTGGAAGAATTGTATTTTCAGCGATCTAAAGCAAGAATTTCAAAAAAAATCATTCTTATTTTTCAAGCTATGCTTGTTCATTTTGAGGTTGAAGTTGCAAATAAGGCAAAATACAATGACATCAAAGACACCGTTGTAAATCATATCCTCATGTACGATGAAATCTTAGAAGACGCGAATATGTTACTCAACTCACATTTAGCTATTAAAGCGCAAAAGAGTAATGACATCATGACTTTATTGGCTATTTTCTCTGCTTTCTTTTTACCGCTGACATTTATTGTTGGTCTTTACGGGATGAATTTCATCAACATGCCCGAATTGAAAACAGAATATGGTTACTTTGTAACAATTGGTGTAATGCTCATTTTATCTTTCATCACATATCGCTGGTTTAAAAGAAAGGGCATTTTATAAGCTACTCAACCCCCACTTCAATTTTAAACTGAGGTTTTTTCATTTCTTCAGGTAAATTAACCAAATCTACTGTTTGAATAATGAAATAATTATTCGAATTCTCTACCGTTGAAAAATGATTTTTTAACGCTTTATTTCTAGCTGTAATAATTTCTGTCAACCTACTTTTCAGAACATCAGAACTAATTAATTTCAATGCCATTTTAACTGCTGATTTTTCTTCCGGAGAAACTGTTTTAACTTGTAAGAATGCGATAAACTCAGCATTGTCATCTGAAACATCTGACCAAGCCTCTGGTTTAAACTTCTGTTTTGCTTCCTGTAAAGCAATTACCTGTATCTCTTCAACAGTATTCGTCATCTGATTAAAGGTAAAAGTTAATTGGGGTTTGTCGTTGTGAAAATCTATTATTTTATTCAACGTCTTAATTTGGTTTTCATTTAAAATAGTTTGACCGTATTCGAAAGGTAAATATTCTAAATCTTCAGCATTTTTACCTGCCATACTTGAAGCAGCGTTTAATGGACTTGCCGCAATTTTAACCATAAACTGTCCCAACGTCTTCCATACTAGAGGGAATATTTTAAAATCAGGATCTGATGGGTTCCCAGTAACAGGAACGTTAAATTGAATGTTATCGTGTTTATCTTTCAGTAATGTTAAAGCAAGTTTGATTGGAATTTTGTAAGCTGAATCGCTTTTATTTTTTTTCCCAAATTCCATTTCTCGAATATCGACTGAATTATTATTCACCAAACTTGTTTCATTCATCTCTAAAGAAACATCGTAATTAAAAACTCCTTGTGTAATTGGGGATGCGATATAATATTCCGAATAAGGGGAAAAGCTAATCAAGTTTACCCCCTTAATCACGGATTTAAAATGAATATTATTGGTATTCACTAGATCCATCGTCATATCTCCTATAACTTCACTCTGACCTTCCATGTTAAATGAAAAAACAGAGGATAGATTCGTAGTAGAAGGTGAAATGTTTTTGGCTGTTAGGTTCAAGTTTCGAATAGAATATTTAAAAGGTCTATCGAGTGTTTTATCCAGATAATTAATCAGGGCATCTTTCATTTCTACTTCCTTGATTTCAAAGAAAAAAGGAGTTGAATTTTGCTTCGTTGAATCACTTACAACGACTGACGTATCGTTACCGCTATCAATAACAGGTGCTAGAATATAACCTATATTAGTTGTATTCCTGTCAACTTCTACATACGCAATTGGGTGTTCAATATATACTTTACTAAAAGAGAAATAATTGTGCCTTAAATTCATCGAATCTATCACGACTCCTAAAGAGTCAATAGAAGAAAAAGACCTTCCTTTCGCGTCAATAATATCTAATTCGGTAATCGATGTTGTCCCATCAATTTGAATATCCAATGCATTGACTAAATCTCCTTTAATTTTTAAATCTGTATGCAAAAATCCTGTTACAGAATTTACATTTAGCAAATCCATTACATAAACTTCTCCATATTGAATGTCTATAAATCTTGATTTAAAAACAACATCGTATCTTTTTTGAACATTATCCAATAATAAATCAATATCAACATTTCCTTTCTTTCCAATATTAAACTCTAGATCGACATTCATTTTATTACTGTTCCAAGCTAATTTTGGAAGAGTAATTTGTAAATCTCTCAATGGATATTTGGTATTGTTCACCCCATCAACATAAGTAAATTGACTGTTCGTAATATTGAGATTTTTGAGAATGTACTTCGTTGGTGAACCTGTTGTATCAGCAGGTTCATCAGAAATTAAATCGCTAAAATTAAATGTTTCCTGATTTTGAATTATCACAATATTTAAATGATCAATGGTAACTTTAGAGAAGGATAATTCACTTTTTGTCATGGACCAAGGTTGCATATTCACGTAGCCATATCCCAAATAAACGAAGGTATCTTTCTTATTGGCTTCATACATCACAAAATCTTCTATCTCTACTCCAAAGGTGAGGTAATTAATATGAATTTCATCAACATGTAGAACTCTTCCAATTAAATCTTCTCCATTATTATTGATGTAGTATTTTGCGATATCATTAACAAAAAAAAGCAATATCAACAACAGAAAAATTAATATTAAAAAGGCTTTTGCAATAAATTTCAATCGCTTAAACCAACGGTAAATTATTTTAAAAACTTTCATTTTCTGCCTTTAACATATTTGGATGTTGAATTACAAAGGTATAGAAATAAATAGTAGGGATAAATCAATTTACTGAAATCTCCTAAAAATTCCATTTCATACTTCGGTTATCGAGCAATGCAAAAGATATTTTCCAACCGGGTGTTGGTTGAATTCTATTTCCACCAGAAAGAACGCCATAAATTCCGATTCGCAATCTTCTTTTGGTCAATTTAAAATTACGTTCAATTCCAGTCAACACTTCGTAATGCAACCAATCGTATTCATCAACATAAAGAGCTCCCGCTCCAATAACCAACCCTATTCTTAGTTTTTTCATGAATGGGAGTTTATTCAAAATCGCCCCATTATCATGGTGGACAATATGTGCTTCGTAATATATTTTTCGGGTGGGAAGTGTTGAATCTAATCCTTGAAAAGAATACAAAGGATTGGAAAACCAAAAAGGATCACTTCTTCTGTGAAATTTTTCGTCAGCAGATTTTAAGGATTTTGTATTCAAGAATTTCCCCGTTTTTAGGTGGTAACTTGTCGTCCCTAGCGTCCCTATTTTAAACGTTTGGTTTACGCCAATCGCGATATAATCATGGTTAACATCACTTCCGAAAATATCAGGAAAACCTTTCTCGTAATACAAATAAAATGTTGGCCATGCAGAACCTAGAACAACTTTCCTTTTTGCTTCACGCATGTATTTCTGTCCTGGCGTGTAGCTTAATGTTGCTTCCCCGACAAAAGCTTGATAGGTTTTAAAATCCGTTGGGTCATTGTTTGGTAAAAAACCATCTGTATTCAAAAATTTATAGTCTTTTAAACTTCTTCGCTCAACCATACTGAAGTCAACCTGAAGATATAGGCCATTCAATAATTCATAATAATGTCCAATTGTGAGATCTGTTGTTTCAATAAAATTGTCTCGTTTATATATTTGTGTAATTGCATCTGCTTCACGAATAACATCAAAAGAATGTGAAAAACTTACGTTCACTGTTCCGAAATGAAAAGGGTCGTATCGGTACCTCCAGAATGTTAAGGCTTTAATGTCTGCATTTAGAATCCCAATTGACGCTTCTGTATAACCGTCAATCGTTCGTTCATTATCCCACTTTTTAAAATAGAAAAAACCAGGTGCAATACGAGGTCCTGCAATGAATATTGGACGAATCGTTACAGCGACGGGGTTAATTGTCCATTGTGTTTTCTTTGCTCTATTTCGATGATCAACCCCCCAAACAAGTGCTTTTAAAAACGTAACTTTATTAAAGACTTTATCAATTGAATCCAAGTACTCTACTTTCTTGTGCGCTACATTTATACTGTCTTTAATATAAATGTATTGTATTTCATCCTTCGTCAACGTTGCTTGTCTTTTAGAATTCCAATAGGAAGAATCTTTATCATACGCATCTTCTTCTGTAATTGAGAGTTCGTTGTTAAAGAATTTAGGAGGAAAATTAGGGGAGAAATTATACGCTGAAAATGTTGTAATTGTTTGACAAGTTGACGTTTCTTTATTATGCTTCACTCCATAATTTAATTCTTGGTAAGAAAGTAAGCAAATCGAATCTCCAGGATGCGTATACTCTTGTTTAATACTAAAATAATCATAAATCAGAAGGTTTCCTTTCTCCATTGTAAATTCTAATTTTTGAATTAACCAAAGAGAATCAATCACGTAAATATACCCTCCCAAAGTTGTTGTTGCAATACTTCGAGGAATGATTTTTATCTTGTTGATTTTCTGCCCATTTTCTTCATATTGCTCGACCAATCTATATTTGTATGAAAAAATACCGGGTGTTGAGATAGGTGAACTAACCGGAGTTTGGTGTAAATCATCTAAATGAATTAGATTTTGAAAGAAATTGAAATTTGATTTAATGGTGGTGGTGTAGTATAAATTATTCTCTTCGTGCCCTCTAACTTCATATGCGTTCCTCGTTTCTTTGACTCTATTTCTACCACCATACGATCGTGTAAAGTCAATTTCAACCAAGTTCATATCATTCGCTATTTCCGCATTTGCTTCTCTGCCCATCGCAAAAGGATCTTCAATCCCCATTGGGTCTTTTGCTTTTTCTTTCTTCTTTTTTTTCTTGTCTTTTTTACTGGCTTCCTTTCGGTCAATTTTCTCTGTCGCTTTTGTATAACCGTTAACAATATGAGGGTAACTCCAAGGACTAATTACATCTCTTTTCGCAACAACCTTTAGCATAATATCTCGCCCTGGATTACTTTTTTTAGCAGAAACATTAACGTCATTTATATCTTGGACTTTAATTGGGAATAAAGTGAAGTTACGTGTTTGATCAGATTCGCTAACTGTTACATAACCTTCTTTTATTGTAAAGCCGTTGGATGATATTACAAAATAGTACTCCCCTTGATACAAGCGCATTTCATAATAACCATTGATATCCGCAAGTGTTCGAAGGTCAGTTGAGTTTTTCACAAAGATCTTTGCAAATGGAATTGGATCACCTGTTTCATCAGATATAACCCCATTCACAGAATATTGCCCCCAAACCATCGATCCTAGAAGGGAAAACAGAAAAATGAGGACGTTTTTATGCAGGATCATTATTCATAAGACAGTTAAAGTCGTTGTTTGGTTACAGCTAAATTGTATTTTTTATTTAAAAATAATAAAAACCCAACTCCATTTCATTCCAATTAGGATGAATGGTGAATAATGAACGTAAGAAAAGTAGAATTATTTTTGGTTTTCCTTTTGTTTTTCAAGGAATTGCAAATGTTTTTCTTCCCTCTTCATCATCCACTTTCTCATAAAGTACATTACAACAGTAAGTAAAGCGAAAACATAATAGTATGCCCATTTATCAAAACCCTCTGTAAAACCTAGGTAAGTAATCGTTACAAAAAGTATAATAGCTGTTGCCAACCAGAAATAAATCATTATTTTATTGTACGTTTTCATGTGTTGTTGTTATTTTTATAAAGCAAAAGTAATTATATTTTATCATT
Organism: uncultured Fluviicola sp.; assembly: GCA_964387525.1. Lineage (GTDB taxonomy): Bacteria > Bacteroidota > Bacteroidia > Flavobacteriales_D > Crocinitomicaceae > UBA4466. Next base: position 38,847 of record CAYLWS010000010.1, on the reverse strand, counting down.
GGTGTTCGATAAAAGTTCATTTCCACTTTTATTAATCAATTGGAACTGTAAAATGAGCAAGAGTTGGAATTTTGAGTAGAAATTATTCTTCTCATTCATCATCTAAATCAATCTTCCCAATTGGATTTTTGATTACATATTTTGTAAAAGATTGCGTCGTCCTTAATCCTTTTCCTCTTCCTGTAATCCCCTTTCCTTCGGTTCGGATAATGACATTTTTCTCTGTGTAAACAACATCATCATTTTGATTCCAGAACAATTCTTCTGTTTCCAGTTGTTTTTTTGTGACAAAATTTCGAAGAATAACTGAATCTTTCGCAACGATTAACCCGGAGCTGTAATTAATCTCTCCATAAAGAGAAGTTAAACTTGAAGTGATTATTCCTTCTTTGTTGAAAAAATCAACTTGCAAACCATCTTTCAGTTTCGTGATATGCTCGGGTGTTCTATATGTCTCTGCTAAAGTTGCGTGAATTTCAACTTTTGCGTAACCAGAATCATTGTAAAAAACAACTAAATTTCTTGAGGCCTCATCGGGTGCATTCGGGTCAAAAGTTACCTTTTGAATCGTGTCCATATCGTTCACACAAGAAAAAAGAATACCTGCCAACACTAAGAAGACAGGTATTCGAAATATTTTAAAAACGTTCATAAAGAAACGTATTAGTTACAAGGTTTCACTGTTACACCGTAACAAGAAAGTGAAATCGATCCAGGATTTCCATTTTGGAAGCACTGATCTTTTGAAGGATAATGTTTTTTGTAATTTGCTATTGATCCTCCAACAGGTTCACCTAAAGCTCTTGCTCTTTCCAATAACTGAACAGCGTAGATATAGTTACATGCTCTATCGAAAGAACTCACACCACAATTGTTTGCATTTGCAGCAACAGCTTTACCAGCAATCGCTAATCCCGCACCTTTTTTATCTCCAGAGATATTCATCCCCGTATTGTATGCTGAAGTGTATGAACCGGCTCTAAATTGTGTGTTTGCAATCATATAATTAATTGCTTGTTTCGTTGAATCATTCGCGGCAATTCCTTTCGCTGTTTTAAGTGTTGAAATTGCTTGACTGTATTTTTTCTTCGCTGCTAAGTTTTTCGCTTTCATTAACTGAGCATCTAAAGATGTTGGGTCAATTTCAACATAGATATCAATCAACTGGCTATATTCTGGAGAACTGGTACATTCTTTCTTATCCAAAAGAGTGATAAAATTCATTACTGCAGCTTTTTTCACTTCAGGATCAGTCGGAAGATTTTCCATATATCCTTTTAACTCAGGAACGATGTCATCACAATCTTTCACAACAGCATTGAAATAGCCCGTGATTGTTTCTTGTGTTTTAACAGACATATTCGCTTTGCTAATCAATGCTGACAATTCGAAATAATCAGAAATCATTCTCTTTTTCATTGCTGCTTTTTCTTCTGCTGGTGCAGCTGAAAACATTGCGTAAGTATTATAGTAGAAGTAAGAAACATATCCTTCTCCCGTTTTTACACCATTTTCCTTTATACCACTTCTAAAAAGCTCATCTGCTTTAGAACGATCTGGGTTAGAAGATTGAAGAATGTAAGAAGCTCTCAATAAATCATTCTTTTTATTGTAGAATCCTTTTTCTTCCGTTGTTGAATATACTCTCACCAACGTATCAACATAAGCCATTTTTTCTTTGTCTTTAGTTGTGTTGATTGAATTTCTCAAAGAACCAACCAATCGATTGTAGTTTGCAGCATCGTATCCATTGCAAAGTTTTTCACCTTTGATGTAATACATTACTGCTCCTTTATAATTTTTGATTTTCAATTCTTCAGAAGCAAATAAACGCATTCTTTTACATTCTAATTCAGCATCTACATCTGAATCTTGTGCAAAGCTTAAGGCTCCAAAGATTAAAAATACTGCAAGTAATAATTTTTCTAGTTTCATTTTATTTTAGTTTAATTTTCGTTTTACAAACCATTTATCAGAGCCAGGAGCAATTGTCAAACCAATGCTAATTCCATAATAACTTTCTTTTAAAGCATTTTGATCTGATGTCCCTCTATTTCCGTATGAGAAGCCAAAGTTAACGGAAGAAAGTGAGCTTTTTATTATGATCGGTATTCCAAATCCAAATGTTGTGCCAAAGTCAGTTACCTGTTCATTATTTGTCAAGTAAGGCATTTGCGTATAATACACACCTGCACGGTATTTAACTCTGTGATAGAACTTTGTCATTTGTTTGTTACGAATAAAGTCTGTTTCAGGTAAATATTGAAGGCCAAAAGTATATTTATTTGAGGCTAAAAAAGAATTCGTTACGCCTGTCTCAAAAGTGTTTTCATACCTCGACCAGTCAGCAACTTCATATGTTGCGTGGAGTGCTAATTGAGAATTCAATGGATTTGTAGAATTTTTCTTTCCTTTAAAATTGAATTGGTAACTCAAGCCCACTGTGTAGGTTGGAATATTACTAACATTTCCAGACAAACTATCATTCAAAGACAATGAATCATAAATGTTTGGATTATTAATGTTCGACGAATAAAATAAAGCCTCTTCGTATTCTGCACTTACTTTTTGAAAAGGTTCAAAAACAGCTGAAACACCAACACTATGTCTTTCGTTAATTCTTTGCGTATAATTCAATCCTAAAGTATAATGCAATCCTTTAACTCGATACGTTTTCGTATTAATTCCACCAGAATTTAAAAGTGAACCTGAATGCAACACTGTACTTTTACGTGTATCAACAACTTGTCCGAATAAATAACCTAGATTCGCTCCTAAAGCAAGTTTAGCTCCTCGGTATTCAAATATTTCAGCAGAAAAACCAAGAAAACCTTCACTGATGCTTCCTGAACCTTCATAAATATATTGAAGAGAATCCGTACCAATTAATTCTTTGGTAAAGAAATCATATCCTTTGGAAGCGAATGGCTTTAACCCGAAAGCTAAACCAAATCGTTTTGCAAAAGGAAATGCAATCACAAAATGTTGAATTGATGTAAGGTAAGCGTCGTAAGATCCTCCATTTTCAGAATACTTTGACAACCTTGAAGAAACACCGAAAGAAAATAACGGTTGATTCTTTGCGAGGGAGTTATATGAGGCAGGGTTGTAATAGTTTACTACTGTAGAGTCAATCAAAGAAATTCTAGAATTCCCTAGACCAATGAACGTAGCATTATCTAGCGTGTTCAATTCTCCTAACCCATTAAAGCTATAAGGTGAGTTGGACCCCTTTTGTGCATAGCTATATACAAAGATGTTAAGGAGGAAAAAAACGAGAGTAAGCTTACGCATTAAATTCATAAATATTGTTTAAACCCAAAAGAGTTAAATTTTCGTTTGCAAAGATGCTATTTTTTGAATGGAATTCAAAGCATTGAGCGTCTCCACCTGTAATAAAAAATGTTAAGTTTTGGAATTGTGATGAATATTGATCTATAAAACCTTGTATTTCGGACTGAATCCCGTTGATAACACCTGATTGAATACTTGTAACTGTATCAATACCCGTAATTTTAGTTTTTGATTTTATCTTTAATCGAGGTAAATTTCCTGTATAATCATTCAAAGAATTATACCGAAGTTGTATTCCTGGAGAAATTGAACCACCTAAATAATCACCTTCTTCAGAAACAACATCAAACTTTATACATGTACCCACATCTATGATAACGCCAATTCCTTTTTTTAATTGTGAATGTGCGTAAACAGCATTGCAAATCCGATCAATTCCCAATGTGTTTTTGGTTTCATATTTAAGCTTAATCGGTAATTTCGTTTCACTTGTGAGTAAAATAGGTTGATTGAATAATCTCGAAATTTTTGATGTTTGTTCTTTCGCTAAGACCGAAGATATAATTGCATTATTCGTTTCAAAAGAAGACAAGAGACCACTAAACTTCTCAAGATCAACCCTGTAAAACTCTTTCAATACACTGTTTTCAAATAAACCAACCTTAATGGACGTATTTCCAGCATCAATTACAACTACCTGATTATTAAGCTTCATAGAACAAAGATAAAATACTTTGAAAAAAAATCAGTTTTTTTGTCGTTAAATAAAAAGAAGTTCCTATCTTTGCCCCCACCAAATAAGGTTGGTGCCTTAGCTCAGTTGGTAGAGCAATGGACTGAAAATCCATGTGTCCGCGGTTCGAACCCGCGAGGCACCACTTAATTAAAAAGACATTCAGAAATGAGTGTCTTTTTTTGTTTTAAAAATTATGGGATACTATGTATATGTTTTAGAAAGTGAAGAATGTTTTCAAAAATACTATGTCGGAATGACTAAAAACACACAAAACAGACTGAAAGAACACAACGCTGGAAAATCTAAATACACCAAAACGTTCAGGCCTTGGAAAATAATTCATATGGAGTTTATTGGAGATGCGAAAGAAGCGCGGAAAATAGAAAAATACTATAAATCAACGGCAGGAAAAAATAAATTGCGAAAACTCAAAATAATTTAGTAACAAAAGAAAACACTGGTTCCCTGCCTGTCTGCCTATCTGACGACAGGAAGACAGGCAGGGAACCCGCGAGGCACCACTTAATTAAAAAGACATTCAGAAATGAGTGTCTTTTTTTGTTTTAAAAAATTTTGGAACACACATTAATATAACTAAATCAATTGATTTTACTATTTTTGAATACGTATAAAGTCCTAGCCTGCTTTACTAAATTGCAAATCATTATCAAAAATAAGAACGATGAAAAAATATATTATAGCTTCTGTATTAATTGTGTTGAGTTTTAATTTATTTTCTCAAATTGCAGGGAATCAGGTTTATAAAAAAAATAATCAAAATTACAATCGAAACCCAACACAAAATAGAAGTTTCCTTTCTACAGATAGTACGTTAATAATCAATGCTAAAGTATTATTAAACAAAAAGGCCGATTATTACTCAATAAGTATTGGAGTTAGCCAAGAGGATAAAACAGTTATTGAGTGTCTGAATAAAATAAATACTAGAATTAGTAGTGTGAAAAGAGGGTTCAATAAAATTGGAGTGAAGAATGAAAATATTGATGTTGATTTCATTTCGGAAACCAAAATTTACGACCACACTATTGAAGGGAAATTAATCACAGAGTACTTAGTTGGGTATGAAATAAAGAAAAACATTACACTTAAAACAAACGACCTAAGTACGATAGAAAAAATAATAAACATCTGCTCGAAAGAAAAGATATTCGATATTATCAAAGTAGATTATGTAAACAAAGATGTTGAAGCGATTAATACTTTTCTTTTTGAACAAGCAATCTCTATAATTAAATCTAAGAAGGAAAGATTTATCAAAAACAGTTCAATTAAATTGACAGATAAGTATAGAATTGTTTCAGAAAACTTCAAAATCTATTATCCAAAAAATTTATACAAACAATACGATGAAGCATATGAAAGCTCTACAGTGAACAGTCACTATTCGAGTTATACAAGAAAAAACATTAGAAAAAGTAGCACTTATTATTATGATGGAATAGAATTTGAAATTAGTGTAGATAAAATCATTGATGAAGTATCACCTAAAGTTGGAATTCAATATATGATGGAAATTCAAATGATTTATGAATTAGAAAAGTAAATAAAGAACATCTAATTAAATTAACACTAATTTAAAAATGAAACAATTCGATTATTTAATTTGCTTTACCCTACTACTCTCAAATGGATGTACCCCAACAGTAGCTAAGAAGTCAACTACAAAAGAAAGCCCTCACCAGGAGTCTGTTGTTAAAACAACTACTCTAGACATTGATACTGCACAATCTATAATTCGAAAACTATACGTTTGGCTTGATACGGATACCCTAATTCACAAAATTACTCCAGTAATAACAGATGAGTACGATTCGTTAATAATAGGTTTAGATCTTGTCAAAATTAACTCAATCGCTTTAGAATTAAAAAAAACGAACCTTTTTTCTCAGAAATTTATCGATAACTATAAATCGATTGTTACCTATATTGATAAAGAAATAAGAGGCAATAATCCAGAATATACACCTTGGCTGGTTAACAAGTTACCTACCTTTAACTTTAACAGTCGTGCGAACGCTTGGTGTTTATGCCAAGATAACTTAGAATGGAATGAGATCATCGTTGAACACATTTCAAACAACAAATTCCAATGGAAGTGGGGCGGATTGGCTAATAACACTCATGACTCTTGGTCTAAATTTCGTTACGAATTTGAATTACAAGAAGAAGATGGAGTATGGAAAATAGCATACTTACAAGGCTTTGACCTTGAAAAGATAAAGTAGAATACATTCACACAACTTTCTCTGCCCTACTTCTCTGCTACAAAAAACAAATCAATGCATTCATCGTTTGCTTCCGCTACAAAATAGTCTTCTAATTTAATATGAGATCCTTTATCACTTAAGCTTTTACGATTTCTTCTGTTTAAGATATCGTATGGGATTTGAAGCATCCATCGAGGTAAATTATATTGTAAATTAAGAATGTCGTACTTCATTATTTTACGGACAGATGCTTTGTTCTCTTCGTAATATTTCATTGCAATTTCGTTTCCAAAAACACCTTTCTTTTCGACAGATTTAAAATCATGCAACAATAAACCATTCAACTCTTGCACTGTGTATTCACGAATATGCCATGGATTTCTAGACAACGACATTTTGATGTTAGGTGTTGTATGGATAAATTTTCCACCTGGTTTCAATACGCGGTGAATTTCTTTGACAAACGCATCGTCTTTCTTAATGTGCTCAATGACTTGAAATGAAACCACAAAATCAAATGAATTGTCTTCCAATCCAGTTAAAGGGGGAACATTCATTTGACGAAATTCTACATTCTCAATCTCTTTACTAGCTGCAGAACCCACGGGTGATTCGAATTTATCAATTGTTAAAAACGAATCTGCATTTTTACTAATTAGCTCAATACCATAACCACTTCCTGTTCCTATTTCAAGCACCTTCCCAGAAACCAATTTTGCCGCTTCAACATACGCTAGGTAACTGCGTTGAAAAACAAAATTATCTGAAACATCTGAGTGAGAAACACGTTCTGCAGTTTGAATTTTTTGAGCCATTGTAAATATTTTAAGGGTAAAAGTAAGGAAGATAAATGAGAATGAAAAAGTTAATTTCTATTAATGCGTTACCCACAATGCTGGATTCAAACATTCAACATTGTTCCCCGTAACTTTATGCAATTCAAAATGTACTATGGAAACGTTTTCTTTATCTTTTGAAAGCAAAGATCCTATCACTTTTTTAGTCGACACAACATCTCCTTTGGTTACGTAAACATCTTTTAAATTACTGTAAACAGATCGGTAATTACCGTGTTTAATGATCACTACTTTTCCTGCGCCCGGAATATTTAACACACTTGTAACGATTCCATCAAAAACAACTCGAACCTGTGCATTCTTTGGTGAAGTAATGTCAATTCCTCGATTGTTTGTGTACACATTCTTTAGTGTTGGATGAGGGTTTTTCCCGAATTTCTCTGTGATAGAACCTTTTGCTACCGGCCAAGGAAGTCGCCCCTTGTTTCCTTCAAAAGATTTACTTAAACGCATTGATTCTTTCGTAGCTGCAATGTCTGGCTTTTTAGGAGAAGCTGTTGGATTGTTTTTAATCCGTGCTGCTTCCGCTTTTATTCGTCTCGCTTCTGCGTCGGCAATCTCTTTTTGAATCGCTGCATTAATTCGACTACGCAGAATTTGCTTTTTACGCTCTTCTTCTTTCAATTTCGCAATTAATTCACTTTCCTGCGCTTTGAACGTTAAATAAATTTCTTCTTGCTTTTGCTTATCTTCCAAAATAGCAGCCTTCTCTTTACTTTTCTCAGCGACCACTTTTTGCTTGTATGTTTTCTCCTTTTCGATCTCTTCAATTTCACGTTTAATCAGTTCTTGATTTTGTTGAATCACTAAGAATTGTTTCTGTTGAATTTCTGAAATTCTTTCCAAATATTTTTTCCTTTTTAACGCTTCATGGTAACTGTCCGAAGAAACAACGTACATCATTTTACTGAATTTATTTCTCCGCTTATAAGAGTAAATCAATAACTTCTTGTATTGCGCCTTTAACCTTTCTATTCGCGCATAAAGCTCCTCGATTTCTTGCCCTTTTTTCGCAATATTCAACTCTGCCCCGCGAATTTGATTGTCGTAATTTTTTAACAATTGCTCACGGTAAACAATCTGATTCTCAATCATTTTAAGCTCATTCAAAGAGGCTTCAGTATTTGTCTTAGATTTTGACAATAAGAGTTTAGTGTCTGCAATTTTACGGACTAAACGTGCTTGTTCTCTTTTCAACTTTTCACTCGTCGATTGCGCATTTATCCCAAAAGAGAATAAAAGAAATACAAGAAGAAGTTTACTTACATTCCCCATACTTTCCTGGAATTACAAAATGAATTTTTTCTTTAACATTCAATCGAATTTTCTTATAATCAAGAAAAACATGCACTTCTTGTCGTGGCATTTGAATCGTGATTTCTACTTTCTTCGGCAAGAATTGATCTCCAACCCAAGCTCTTTCAACATAATCAATCAATATAATTGTAGAATCTTGTGGAGAATCTATTCTTTGTTGTTGAATACTCTTCAAATCTTCTGACAAAGTATAATAAGTAATGATCTCACGTTTGTCCTTGCGGATATTTTTCTTGATGTTGTGTTTCTTATGCGAACAAAGTGTGTACGAAAAAGGATCGTTTACTCGATAATATTTTTGCGTTGGATTAAATGCAATTGGACTTCCAAAGAAAAATTCTTCAATGTTATTGAATTGAACATCCACGGCAAATTTGTTCTTGAAATAATCTAAACTTTCCACCATGACACATTTCTCTCGTTTATCGACCATTTTAATCGTATCTGGAGTAATTAAAGTGTTGTAAATAGGCAAGCGAGCATACGTTAACAAGGTGTTAACCACACTATCCTTACGCATTCGAACGGATATTTTAAACGAAACATTTTGTGTCGAATCCTTATACTTCGTTGCTATTTTGGCATAAAAATAATCAAACGATTGTGCTGATATTTCCTCAATGGCTTGGCGTAAATCAGCGTCTTTCACTTTTGGCAATTTCCCTTCATTACTCGTTGCGGTAGTACCACATGAAACGAGCAATAAACTAACCAAACCTATCCAGATATAAAGATGTTTACTCTTCATAGTATTTTTTTTCTTCAATTTTTTTAATCAATAATGGATTTACAGCACCATTTTCTTTTGCTTTCTCCCACCATTCTAATGCTTTATTTTTGTCTCCCAGTTGAAAATAAACATCCCCTAAATGTTCCAAAATAACAATATCTACAGGAGCTATAAGCATAGCGTCTTCGAATTGTTTTTTAGCTTCCTCGTATTCTCCTTTTTGAAAAAGGATAAAGCCATACGTATCAATGAAAACAGAGCTATTCGGTGACGAGGAAAGAATCTCTTCCATCATTGCTTTGGCTTTTGGAAATTCGATCTTCGCTTTCGCCAATTGAAAAGCATAATTATTCACCAACAAACCACTTCCTGGATCTAATTTCATCGCTTTTTGATAACTCTCCTTCGCTAAATTATATTCTTTTAAACCAAAATAACTGTCGCCCAATTGTCCATAGAATTCCGCTTTTAAACGAGGGTCATTGACAATTAATTCTTTACCCGAAGAAAGAACATCAACTGCATCTTCATAGTTTCTCAATCGGTTTGCGCTAACTCCATTCAGCAGGTAAACCGAAGAAATACTTGGAAACAAGCTCAAACATTCTTTACTGTCTTTGTACAAGGATGTAAAGTCTCCATTTTGGTATTCCATCATTAAAACTTGGTTCCAAATAGGAAATTGAGCATCGTCAAAAGTTAATGCTTTTTTATATTCAATCAACGCTTGTTCTTTTTCATTCTTTTCCAATAAAAAATCGGCATAAATTGAATGAGATTTCGCTTCATTGGGATAAAGTACCACCATTTCTTTTGCGAGATCAAATGCATTTTCATTGACTTCTTCTGTTTCCCCTATCATGTCGATAAGAATTTTCATTTTATCGTCCAATTTCATTTCATTGGATTGAAAAGCTAAACTCAAATGTTTGAAAGCAACATCATCTTTATTTTTCGAGAAATAGAAGTCAGCCAGTGCCAGTTGAGCAGAATGGTTTTCTGGGGAAACACGTACTAAGTTCTCCAACATTTCAATCGCTTCATCTTCTTGGTTGTTTTCTAGGTAATAGTCAACCATTGTTCCGATCAACTGAGCATCATCTGGAAAAACTTCCCTTCCTTCATCCAATTCATTCAACGCCAAATCGGTTTTTTTCAACTTCCGGTACAAATGATATTTTTCAATCGATAATTGGGAATTTTTCCCAATCAAGGATTCCATTTGGTTCAATACCTTAATGGCTTCTTTGTAATCTTCATTCTGAACCAGTGTTTGTGCGTATCCATACACCCATTCTACTTTATGGGGATCAATATCTACGAGTTTTTTAAAAAACAAACTTGCATTTTTATATTCTTTCTTTTCGTAATATTGATAGGCAACATCTTGAATGTAACGAGAATTTGTAGGGTCAATTTCATACGCTTTTTTAACGTATTCTGCGGATAAAGAATAGTTTTTCCGATCATATTCCAACTCCGATAATGCAAAATAAACAGCATCGTCATTTTGTTTAATCTGTAAACAAGCTTCAAATTTCTCTACTGCTTCATCTTTTTGACCTTTCAATTTCAATCGAACACCTTCATGGAACAATCCAGTATGCTGAAAATTATCTTCTCGTGACTGGCTATTCTCTTCCTTATTCACTTCTTTAGCTGTTCCACATGAAAATGCGAAGAAACTAACCAATGCGATATAGAAGAATAATTTAGTCATTCATGTGAGAATAATCGCCTAAACTCAAATCTTGCGCCAAACCATTGATTGTTGATTTTGAACCAATCATAGAATCTCTCATGACCATATTTTTGATGGTTACTTCATGCTGAATTATTGAATTATTGACTACAGAATAAACGATTTCACAATTATCTCCGATCGATGCAAAAGGCCCAACGACAGAATTAACCAAACGGACATTCTCTCCGATGAAACAAGGCTCAATAATTTTTGAATTCTTCAATGACACAGAAGAATGTATCGTATTCACTCCTTTATTTTGCTCATTTTTCAAGACTTGCTGATTGGTTTCTACCGTAACTTTTTTATTACCGCAATCCATCCATTGATCAACAGAACCCGTTTTGAATACCTTCCCTTTCGACATCATTCCTTTGATTCCGTCATTGATTTGATATTCTCCACCATTGATGATGTTGTTATCCAAAACATTCTGCAATTCTGTTTTCAAATCCGCTACTTCTTTGAAATAATAAATTCCAATTACCGCTTTATTGCTTACAAATTCTGTAGGTTTCTCCACCAATTCTACGATCTCTTCCTTTTCGTTCAATTTCACTACTCCAAATGCCTCTGGACGCTCTACTTCTTTCACCCAAATAACAGCATCAACTGCTGGATCTAGTTTGAATTCAGCTTGAATTAATGTATCTGCATAAGCAATTACTGCTGGTCCAGACAAAGATTCTTTCGCACACATAATTGCATGTCCAGTACCTAAAGGCTCATTCTGTCTGTATATCGATGCTTTCGCACCTAAGTCATTTGCTAATTTTGTTAAACTTTCCACCACCTCATCACCAAAGAATGCAGGATCACCGAGAATAAATGCTACTTCTTCGATTGGTTCTGCAACAATTTCAGCGATATCTTTCACCAAACGATGAACAATTGGTTGTCCTGCAACAGGTATAAGTGGTTTTGGCACAGTTAAAGTATGAGGTCTTAATCGACTTCCTCTTCCTGCCATTGGTACAATTATTTTCATTTTCTTTATCTTAAATTTTATTATTCTGATCACCTCTCACCTCGACAAGCTCGGCGACCGGTGATCGGTCATTCAATTCATCAACCTTGTTCGTGGCCATCGAGCCTCTCGTTCATCGAGCTTGCCGAGATGCGAGATGCGAGATGCGAGACACCATAACCATAACCTACTTCACGCCAGTACTTCCAAATCCACCAGTTCCACGGTCTGTTTCTGTAAGTACTTCAGTATTCTCCCATTCTGCTTGTTCTACTTTTGCAAAAACCAATTGGGCAATTCTTTCTCCATTTTCAATGACAAATTTTTCATTGGAAAGATTGATGAGGATAACCCCCACTTCACCACGGTAATCTGCATCGATTGTTCCCGGAGCATTCAATACTGTTACTCCTTTTTTGAATGCCAATCCACTTCTCGGTCGAACTTGACATTCATAACCAACGGGGATTTCCATGAAAAGTCCAGTTTTCACCAAAGTTCTTTCCAAAGGTTGGAGTGTGATACTTTCTTGAATATTTGCACGAACATCTAAACCTGCTGAAGCGATTGTTTCGTATGCAGGCAATTCGTGATTTGATTGGTTGATTATTTTTACTTTCATCTTTCAAATTTCATTGAACTAACAAAAATAAGAAAAAACAAAGGGATTATAAGATGTATTTGGTAAAGTTACTAACCGTAGGACGTTAGTTGGAAGCTAAAAATAATTCGTATTCATGTATGTCGGTATTTCGGCATACTTCGACAGGCTCAGCATCCGGCTCAGGGTTCTGCTCAGTGTTCTGCTCTGGGGCTGCTCAACAATCGCAGCATGGGCACATGTTTATACTTTTTTTATACTTTGTGAGTAAAATGAGTACTGAAAGAAGACCTTATTTCCTTTTTTTAATAAAAGTAGAAGAAATCTAGCCGAACACGATGAAATCGTGCACGAGCGGTTATTCGCGGACTAGCTGGGGGATAGAAGACCTTATTTCCTACCAATTAATCTAGAATGTTTGAAAAGTAAAAGTGATAAAATAATTAAATTCAAAAGTGAGAACAAATAAACAAACCATTTAAACACATTAAATGTATCAGACCTATCCTTTAATGAAAATATAAGGTGAACTCCATGTTCAAGTTGGACAATGATGTAATTATTCTCTACTACTTGATAGTAAATTTTAATTTGTTCATTTTTCTTTACATTTTGCAAAATTATTGACCAAAACTCTTTCATATTAACATCAACAAAGTATTCTTGTTTTTTTGAAATTATTTTTAATGCTTCAACTGTAACTTGTTTTTTTGTACTAAAAGTCGAATACGGCTTTCTAGACATAGTTGACATACCAATTTCACTTACTTTAAACTGAATTAATTCATAATTTTCAATAGTTTTTCTTTTATTTAGATTCAATGCTACAATAATGATTATCAGAAACATTAAAGATAGTATTAAAGCAAAGCGTGCTCTCATATATGAGGATTCATTTTCTATGATTACGTCTAAATAACTATGTTTCATAAAACTATTCATTAGCAAAATTATCCCAAATCCCAAGCTACCGCGCGAACCTTTCACGTGGTTTTAACTTCCTGCCAAAAATAATCATTTAACAACAATTATTCTATATATACTTCTCTTAATTACTCTAATCAACTGCTTGATTCGTAGATAAATTGTAACTTTAAAGTGCCAAGAGTACGCGAAAAGTTTGCGCACAGTTTTGGAAAGTTACGTGTAGTCCGAGACGCAACCTCGAACTATCGGCGGTACATGTTTATACTTTTTTATTCATGAATAAAATTACAACATGGAACCCCTTCAAAAAACACAATATTTCCACTTCTATCATAATCAATAGAATGTGTAGTTAAGTCATCCATACTTGGAACATCGCTACAAATTTTAGATAAACTAAAATTATAAAAATAGAGTTTTCCATTTGTCTTTTTCAACTGACCCTCAAGTATTATTTTTCCATTATACTTATAATAATAAGTACTTATATCTAAAAAAAGAATCTTTTCTTTATCTACAACTCCAAAATAAGTTCCTCTCAAGTTATCTAACGAGTAACTACATCCACTCATATAAAAGAGTATGAAAAAAAAGAATATCTAATTTTTTTTAACATATTTAAATTATGGGGTTTCTTTTTTAAAAACACTTGGTTGAATTGTAATTTTAAAATGAAAAGTTTGAGTTTTTGATTCTAAAGAACCCCAAGCTACCTCACGAACCTTTGGCGTGGTTTTAACTTCCTGCCAAAAATAATCATTTAACAACAATTATCCTGTATACTTCTTCCTAATTACTCTAATCAACTGCTTGATTCATTGTAACTTTAAAGTGCCAAGAGTACGCGAAAGGTTTGCGCGACAGTTTTGGAAAGTTACGTGTAGTCCGAGATACAATCTCGAACTAGCGGTTTTTTGTTGTAGCACCAGCTTTTAGTTTATTTCCTAATAACAATTAAGAATAATCAATTCAATAATTGAATAGATTACAACTAACAAAAATGATAGAAAACTAAAAATAAGAGCATCCTTTTTTAAGTTTCTTAACTCTTCAGAATTATGATATTTAAGCTTCGCTTGAGTGTGTCCAAAAATTATTGCGAATGGCAAAAACATAAATAACATGACAAACAATATCGTATTAATTCAGATAATCAAGTAAATGAAAGCACTAATAATAAGTAACAAAATAAAGTATAATAAAATCTTTTTATTCATTTCCTTCTAATTCTGTTATTGATTCTTCTAACTGACTCATTCTGCTAATCAGAGGGTTAATCTTTTCTCCTAAGTCTTTCATTTCTGACAAAGTTGATTCATAATTTAATGTAACTTGATCTAGTTGATTCTGAAGTAATGCCTTTCCAGCATCAGTAGTCTGGTAATCAATTGCCCCAAGCTACCGCGCGAACCTTTCGCGTGGTTTTAACTTCCTGCCAAAAATAATCATTTAACAACAATTATTCTATATATACTTCTCTTAATTACTCTAATCAACTGCTTGATTCGTAGATAAATTGTAACTTTAAAGTGCCAAGAGTACGCGAAAAGTTTGCGCGACAGTTTTGGAAAGTTACGTGTAGTCCGAGATGCAATCTCGGACTAGCGGCGGTAAGTTATTCGCGGACTAGCGGGGGTTCTGCTCAGAGGACTGCTCAATAATCGCAGCAGGGGTACATGTTTATACTTTTTTTATGTTTTGTGA
Organism: uncultured Fluviicola sp.; assembly: GCA_964387525.1. Lineage (GTDB taxonomy): Bacteria > Bacteroidota > Bacteroidia > Flavobacteriales_D > Crocinitomicaceae > UBA4466. The sequence goes on along the minus strand of CAYLWS010000010.1, from coordinate 23,742 downwards.
GTAAAGTGAGTACTGAAAGAAGACCTTATTTCCCTTATTTCCTCTTTTTAATAAAAATAGAAGAAATCTAGCCGAACACGATAAAATCGTGCACGAGCGGTTTAGTTTGTTATTCGTGAGCTAACGGGGGTAGACATTTCAACCATATATACTTTTCGAAACAATAATAAAGTGTCAAAAATTAAATCATTCTCTTCCCTGCTTTTAAAACTAAATTTTTTGGAACAAATGTATACGTCAAACTCAATCAAGTCAGATTTTTTTTCTGTGATAATTTTATAATACTTTTCACCTTTTACTTTTTCAAGATTATAATCTCCACTCACCTTCTCTAAATAAACATCATATTTATCATTTAAAGCAGGGTAAATGTTACTTCTATATAATAACTCCACAAAACAAGTATCATTTTTGTATAGCCAATATTCATTGGAGTTGTTGTCATAAAACTTCAATGATGCCAGCCCCCCCATATTTGGCCGAATTTCATCTTGTAATTTAACTGCTAACAAAGTGTCTTTATCGTTTCCGAAAGAAATAGAAACGTGTTGATGATTCGACTCGTTTGAACACCCTAAAAGAACGTGTGCGAATAAAATGCAAATGGATAAAATTTTCATCTAAACTAATTTAAAACCCAAGCTACCGCGCGAACCTTTCCCGTGGTTTTAACTTCCTGCCAAAAATAATCATTTAACAACAATTATTCTAATCAACTGCTTGATTCGTAGATAAATTGTAACTTTAAAGTGCCAAGAGTACGCGAAAAGTTTGCGCGACAGTTTCGAACTAGCGGCGCTGCTGGGCATACCAATAAAACATAAAATTATGAAGAGAAATAATGCATATTTAATTGCTGCAAGTGCTTTAATACTAATGGTTATATCTGATCGCTCGAAATTTAATATATTATATGATGGCACAGCTATTCTTACAGCAATTATCTTAATAATATCTTATTTCACTAAGAAACAACGTTAATAAATCATTTACGTTTGTAACCCCAAAAGGTAAGAATAATAGAAATTAATATTAAGAAAAAACCAGTATAAATACTTACTAAACGATAAGTTGAAGAATCGTTAAAAAAACCTAAAATAAAACAAGTACAACTTAAAAAAAGAGTGTAATTACGTTGATTCTTTATCTTTTCATTTTGGCTATTTAAACGATTATTCATTGTGCATAGTTTATTATAAAACAATCTATAATTATGGAGATTCATCTTCTTTAGGTAGATACATTAAATCTTTATTCCCCTTCGGTCATCGAGCAGAACCCTGAGCCGGATGCTGAGCCTGTCGAAGTATGTCGAAGGGTGCCGAGACTTAAACAAATTAAGCCCCTGTTTTTTTCAACGGCTGCTCAATCATCCAAACCATCCCGATATACAACACAATTAAGCCATTGTGGAAAAGAAATTTTGAGACAGGCATTTCTCCTGGAGCTAAGTCAACGAAATATGTGATGAAATAAAAGAAAAGTGCTGTTCCAAAATAAAGAAAGAATTTCCGTAAATTATAGTTGATTCGGTAGTATTTCTGTCCTAAAAGGTACGATGCAACCATTTGCAAACCGTACACAATCAATGTTGCCCAAGCAGATGCCCAAAAGCCATACAATGGGATGAAAATGAGGTTAATGAAAATGGTAATCGACGCCCCCCCAATAGCGATGTATGCGCCAAATTTTGTTTGTCCACTCAATTTATACCAAATCGATTGATTCAAGTAAATACCAAAGAATACATTGGCAATTAATAGAATCGGCACAACACCCAAACCTTCCCAGTACTCTTCACTACGAATGAAATACTTGAAAATATCAAGATTCAATACTACTCCTAAAAACACTAAACAAACAAATGCAATGAAATAATTCATGATTTTCACATAAATCACGCGACTGTCTGTACTTTTTGCATGCGAAAAGAAAAAAGGTTCTGCTGCATATCGGTATGCTTGAAGAAATATCGTAACAATCATGGCTAGCTTGTAGCACGCACTATAAATCCCTAACTTTGCTTCTGCAGCCTGCAAGGATAGTCCTCCTCGGTTGTACAAAATATGTTTCAGCATTGCTCGATCAATTGTTTCGTTGATAATTCCTGCAAACCCAGCGACAACCAAAGGAAAAGAATACTTCAGCATTTCTTTGGCTAATTCTGCATTGTATTTCAATTTTACACCGATGTAATCTTTGTACGTTCCAATTGGTTTCACCAAAGAAGAGAGTAAATTCGCAACAAGGATAAAAAGAACACCTTCTTCGGGATGATTTTCATCGTAAAAGAAATAAAGTAAAATCAGATTCAACGAAATATTTACTGCAATGGCGGTAAAATGAATAATCGAGAATTTTTTCGCTTGATTCTCTGCCCGTAACTTTGCCATTGGCAAGGAAGAAGAAGCGTCAATTGCAACGATTATCCCCAGTAAAACAATGTACTCTGGATGATCAGAATACAACATTGCATCCGCGATGGATTGATTAAATAGAAGAAGTAGAATTAAAAAGAAACCGTTGAATCCCAAAACAGTTAAAAAACTGTTCTGAAAAACCATTTTCTTATCTTCTTTATCGTGTAAGAATTTAAAAAAGGCGGTTTCCATTCCGAAAGTCAATAAGACAATCAAAAAGGCTACCCACGCATATAATTCAGAGACAACTCCGTATTTTGCTGCGGGAAGTATGGCCGTATATAGTGGAACTAAAAAATAGTTAAGCAGTCGACCAACAATTGTTGGCAACCCATAAATGGCAGTCTGCCCGACTAATTTCTTAATAGAACTCACTTCTTATTTTCTAAAGTTTGCTTTTCTTTTTTCCATGAAAGCAGTTGTTCCTTCTTTGAAATCTTCCGTTCCGAAACACTTTCCGAATTCTTCAATTTCAACATCAAAACCATTCACACCGTCTTCATAGTTTGCATTAATTGCTTTGATTGCTGAACGAATCGCAGAGGCTGAGTTCTTCAAGATTCTATTCGCGATGTCTTCTGCCTTGGCAATTAATTCTTCTTGTTCCACAACATGATTCACTAATCCCCAAGAAAGCGCATCTTCTGCTTTAATCATTCCTGCAGTAAAAACCATTTCATTGGCTTTTCCTCTTCCAACCAATTGCGCTAGACGTTGTGTTCCTCCGTATCCCGGAATAACTCCCAAAGAAACTTCTGGTAAGCCCATTCTAGCATTGGAAGAAGCAACACGTATATGTGATGCCATCGCTAATTCTAATCCACCACCAAGTGCAAAACCGTTTACGGCAGCAATAATTGGTGTCGAAAGATTTTCCATGAAAGAAAAGAGTGTTTTTTGACCATTCATTGCTAATTCTCCACCTTGAGAGATCGAAAAATCTGCAAATTCTTTTATGTCAGCTCCAGCAACAAAAGCTTTATCACCAGATCCAGTTAAAATAATTACACCAACATCATTTTTTTCGTCCGCAGATTTAAAAGCCGAGTGTAATTCTTCAATGGTTTCTTTATTTAAAGCATTCATTTGCTTTGGACGGTTGATCGTAATGTATTCAACTTGTCCTTTTTGTTCTGAAATAATAGTATTGTACATGTTTTTATCTTTGAATGGGTAAAGATACATTTTAATGAAGAATTAGGAATGAAAAATTAAAAATGATTATCCCTTCTTTTAGTCTAAAATCAATGTACTTTTATGGAAACAAAGAAAGAATGGTTTTAAAAATAAATACATTTCGCGCAGTTAGCCTCATTCAACTCTCGCTTTTAGTTCTTTCTTTTCAAAGTTATAGCCAAATTGACTCCTCTAAAAACTACCAACAGATAGAATTTATTCGCTTCAACCAAGCCAATGATTTGTTTACCGTTTGGTTTCAGTCTGACAAAGATTTTACGGATGGTATTAATGTTGAATTTGCCCATCATATCTTCAATAATAAACCCGCCAATAAAAGTTTAATTGGATTTAGGAAATCACATTTCAAAGATTTCAGTCTGAGTATTAATCAAGATATTTTCACCCCTGAAAACAAATTTAATCCTCAAGTAGATTCAACAAACAGACCTTACACCGCTCAATTATACCTAAATTACACGAAGTACAGCAATGATTTTTGGAAAGCACGGAAACTGACCTCATCAATATATCTGGGCGTACAAGGTCCTTCAGCACTGGGTGAAGAAATGCAAAATGGTGTTCATCGTTTAATTAACAACCATGAATTACTTGGCTGGGACAATCAGATGAATGATGGCTTGCTTTTAGATTACAAAATACGACTTTCTCAGATGCTCCCAATTTCAACTTCCTTTGGTGAAGTCAATGCTTTTGGAAGTCTAAGGGCAGGAACAATTTACAATTATGGCGAAATCGGTTTAAACCTTAAAATTGGCCGATATACGGACAGTTACATGAATATCTCGGGAATTTTCAATCCTAAAAACACGTACGTTTTCACCGAAAAGGACATCTATGAGATGAGTAAACATCGAAAAAGAATAATTCCGAAAAAAATTCGAAAGTTAGGCTTAGAAAAACAAGTTTCCTATCTTAACAAAAGGATGAGGAGAAAACTTCAAGTTTATTTCTTTACTGAATTTTCCACAACATACTTTCTACGTGACGGTTCTCTGGAAGGGAGTTTAATTCAATTCTCCCCCAACCTTTACAATTATAGACCAACAGACTATGAGCATTTTGTCTTAAACGGAAAATACGGTCTCGTTTTTCAATACGACCATTTTTACTTTTCCTTTGAACGATTTCTACATACACAATCTTACCAAAAGAATGGTATATTTGGTTATGGAAGAATTATTTTTAGTTGGATTTTTTAAATACAAAAACTTACTCTCGTTATTCTACAAATGTTAGTGCTAAAACAAAATACATATTTCATTCTCTTGATAGTTCTTATTGGGCTTCTCACAATTTCGTTGTTAAAAAAAGAGGAGATAAGCATCATTCAGTCCGATGGAAAAGGATATTACGCATATTTACCTGCTTTATTAATTCACCAAGAAAATGATTATGTGCAAACCAATATTGCTGAACGAAAATATTTTGGAGAAAACTACAACCCCACTTACCTCAACAAAACAAATGATGGTAAAGTTTTTAATCAATATTTTTCTGGCGTAGCTGTTTTACAAATGCCTTTTTTTCTTACAGCTTATTTCCTCTCATACATCAGTGATTCTCCACTGGATGGTTATTCAAATACTTTTCAATTGTTTTTCTTTTTAGGTGGGATTTTCTACACCATTCTTGGGCTTTATTTCTTTCAGAAATCATTGCTCATTTATTTCTCTGAGAATAAAAAAACAATTCAATTGATCACATTTTTGATGTATTTCTCAAGTCCTTTATTGGTCTACAGTCTAGAAATGGTGAGTTACAGTCACATCTATTCCTTTAGTTTATTTGGTGTTTTTTCCTACTTGGTTTTATCGCGCAAAAGCATTCGCTTTTTTCACACGAAGTTAGGTATTGTACTCGGCCTAATTTTTTTACTCCGACCTACAAACGTTTTAATTATTTTCATACTTCCATTTTTACTCCAAGACTGGAATGCTACGCGCCATTTTTTTCAAGAAATGATTCACAACAAGATGAAACGTTTTTGGTTGGCTTTCATTCCTTTTCTTAGTATAATTAGCATTCAGTTTTTTTTATGGAAATGGCAAACTGGAAAATGGTTGATTAACTCATACAAAGGAGAAAGTTTTGATTTTATCCATCCTCATTTCTTCGATGCACTTTTTAGTTTTAGAATTGGTTTATTCATCCACACTCCTATTCTTATTTTAAGTCTGTTCGGCATTATTATATTGTATAAAAAGAATCGTTTTGCTGCCATTGCGTGGAGTCTCTATTTTTTCATCAATACTTGGGTGATTTCATCGTGGTGGTGTTGGGATTATGAATCGTATTTTGGAAACCGACCATTTACTGAACATTTATTTTTCCTCCTTTTCCCAATTGTCCTTCTTGTGCAAAAACACAAAAAAATTGGTTTTATAATGTTGATTATTTTTGCTCTCCTTGGTTTTAATCGATTTTACCAATTCAGAGAAAGAATAATTCCTGTTCAACGTTTTTCTTCTGACACTTACTTCAAAAGTCTATTTCACTATCAAAACAATGAACGTTTTCAGTTTACCAGAAGTTGCAAACCAATTGGTTCTCTGGTAAAAACAAGAATTATTTTTGAGCAAAAAGAAAAAAAATTAATTACACCAAAAGATGAATTCGGCCTTGGTGCCCAACTAGCTATCAATGAAAAAAATAGCGCTAAATCGTATTTTATCACGATAGAATTAGATAAAAAAGTAAGTAAAACTCCTTTCTCCAATGTTCTTCTTGCTATTGATGCAAGTGATAAAGACTCTGACAAGCGCTTCTATCATACATTTGAATTGTACAACGACCAACTAGAAGCAAAAGACGATTGGAAACACCTCATTTTTGAACAAAAATTAGACGATTACGAAAAAGAGTATAATGAAATAAAAATCTACATCTGGAACAAAGGAAAAAAAGAATTTGAGGTTAAGAATATAAAATATTCTATCTCTAGTTATAATTAACTTTTTTAATAAGTCATCCCACCACGACAACTCTAGAACAATTAGTGTTGTATTCGAAAAGACTACAGAAGAAAAAAGTTTTAAAGTACTATCCCTCATTTATTTTGAAAGAGATGTTCGTTGTTTTAAAAATAAACTACCTTAGTCAACTAAATAGATAAAAATATTCATCTATTATAAGTAGACTTACACCATATGCTAATTCGTTTTTTTCAACACCTAAGTACTTTACTTAAAAAGCCTTTGTTTTGGTTGTTTTTTGTTTTGATTATTTTCACTTTAAAAGGCGGATCATCCCAAGAAGTAATAAGATCTGATGGCCGAGGTTATTACGCCTATTTACCGAGTATTTTAATCTATGACGACGCAAGTTACGAAAAGACGATTCTTGCTGAACAAAAGTATACGGATAAAAATCAATTGTATTTATACCAAACAGCAGATGGGAAAATATTCAACAAATACTTCCCCGGACTTGCTGTAATGGAGTTACCCTTTTTTATCGGAGCTTCAATTGTTTCCTATGCTATTGGTTATCCTATTGATGGATATTCTGAAATATATAATCTATTTACTCTATTCGCTAGTTTATTCTATACAATATTAGGTCTATTGTTATTTAAAAAAAATATCCTATCTCTTTTTAATGTCAAAGAAAAAAATGCGGATTATTTTATACTATTCTCTGTTCTATCAACCTCTTTATTCTATTACTTCACTGTCACTCCTGCTTTTACACATCAATACTCCTTTTTTCTGTTTAACCTCTTATTCTTTTTAATACTAAAGAGCAAAAATCGATTAAGTAAAAAATACCTGTTTTTCATAGGAGTTACACTCGGAATGATCTTCTTAGTAAGACCAACAAATATATTAATTACGTTAGCTATTCCATTGATATTCTCTTCCTTCAAAGAATTTTCAACTTATCTAAAAAATATATTCAATGTAAAAACTTCATTTCTATATATAGGATTAATTGGTTTTCTAATTCCTGTGTCTTTGTTATTCATGGTTTGGAAATGGCAAACTGGAGAATGGATTGTTTGGGGATATAGTCAAGAAGGCTTTAATTTTTTCTCCCCGAAAATAATAGAAAATCTTTTGAGTTTTAGAATTGGACTTTTGATACATCACCCAATTTATATATTGAGTTTTATTGGACTGTACTACATGTACAAAGAAAGCTCTTTCAAAGCAAAAGTATGGTTGTTTTATTTTCTGGTAAACCTTTGGGTTATTTCATCCTGGTGGTGCTGGGATTATGAATCAAATTTCGGGAATAGACCACTTACAGAACATGCAATCATTCTCTTATTTCCTTTGGGATATCTATTAAAAAACAACAGAAAACTTGGGATATCCTTTTTAATTCTCTTCAGTTTACTAGGTACATATAGATATTATCAAGCAGTATCTGGTAGTTATTCCTTACAAAGGTTTACCGCTAGTAGTTATTTTAAAAGTTTAGCTTTTTGGAAACAAGAGAACAATAATCGCTGGGACTTTACTCAAACAACTAGACCATACGGAACAAATATTGAAACCTTCTACCTTAAAACTGTTGATGAAAAAACTGAAATAAATGAAAAGGAAGAATATTATTTAAGTTCAAAGATACGCTTGAAAAAGAATCGTACCAATGAATTATATTACTATTACGTTGAATTGGATAAAAAGATTGAAGCCTCTCCACTCCAAGAATTTTTTTTAGTGATTGATGCTGTTTCTGATGATGGAGAGTTTAGGTATTATAAAGCCATCAATGTTTATCAAGACAAGTTTGAAGGAGAAGGGAAGTGGAAAAATGTTGTTTTATCAGGTGTTATTCATGACAATTTTCAAGAGGCAGATGAAATATCTATCTATTTTTGGAATAAAGGCAAACAGAATTTAGAAATTAAAAACTTAAAATTAAGGCTAGAGGTATACAAAGCAAAGTAATGACTATTGGAATAAAATGTAATTCTACTTTTAGATGAACTGTAAAAAAATCCGTAACATTACATCTATTAAAAAACGAAAAATAGATGATTACTCCTCAACACGATAAAAAACTTTTCTTAATCGATGCTTTTGCATTAATATTTAGAGCCTATTTTGCCTTTGCAAAGAATCCTAGAATCAATTCTCAAGGTCAAAATACTTCTGCTGCTTTTGGTTTCACCAATTCTTTAATTGACATTCTAAAGAATGAAAAACCGTCACATATTGCTGTTGTTTTTGATCCTCCTGGTGGTTCTAAAACAAGAAAAGAAGATTTCCCTGAATACAAAGCGCATCGTGATGAAACTCCAGAAGGAATTATCTCCATGATTCAACCCATTAAAGATATTATCACAGCATTCAATATTCCAATCATTCAAGTGGACGGTTACGAAGCGGATGATGTAATTGGTTGTTTGGCAAAAAAAGCAGAGAAAGAAGGTTTTACGACTTACATGATGACACCCGATAAAGATTTCGGTCAACTGGTTTCAGAGAATATATTCATGTTTCGTCCAGGCCGTGGTGGAAATCCTGCGGAAATATGGGGGGTCCCTGAGATTTTAGCAAAATTTGATGTCCAAAATGTAATGCAGGTTATCGATGTCCTCGGTTTACAAGGTGATGCTGCAGATAACATCCCTGGAATCCCTGGAATTGGCGCAAAAACAGCTTCAAAATTATTGAAAGAATACGGTTCTGTAGAAGGAATTATTGAGAATAGCGACAAATTAAAAGGTAAACAAAGAGAGAATGTCGAAAACTTCGCAGACCAAGGGTTAATGTCAAAGAAATTAGCGACCATCATTTTAGACATTGATGTAGAGCTAAAAGAAGAGGAATTAAAGACAATTGAAGCTGACAAAGAAAAAATTACAGAAGTTTTCACTCAATTAGAATTTAGAAATTTAGCACGACGCGTAATTGGTGAAGACATCGTCGTTAAAGCTCCTTCGGTTTCTTCTTCTGGACAAATGGATTTATTCGGAACACAATCTTTGGTGGAAGATCAAACTCCAACTGAAACAGCAGAATTTAAAACCATTGCCACTGAAAAACCAAATTATCACTTGGTAAAAACACCGGAAGAACGCAAAGAGTTGCTCCGTAAATTATTGCTGCAAAAATCGGTTTGTTTTGACACAGAAACAGATGGTTTAGATGCCCTTCATGCAAATATTGTCGGGGTATCATTCTCTTTCAAAAAAAGAGAAGCTTATTATGTCGCGATTCCATTAAATAGAGAGGATGCAAAATCAATTCTCAATGAATTCAGACCATTTTTCGAATCTGAGAAAATTGAAAAAATTGCGCACAACATAAAATTTGACAATAAAATCATCAATCAATACGATGTAGAAGTTTCTGCACCAATGTTTGACACAATGATTGCGCATTACCTCATCAATCCAGATTCTAAACATGGAATGGACGTTTTAGCAGAACGTTTTTTGAATTACAAAGCCGTTCCTATTGTTGATTTAATTGGTAAAAAAGGGAAGAATCAGAAAAAAATGTCGGATTTAACACCTGAAGAAATTTCTGATTATGCCTGTGAAGATGCAGACATTACTTTTCAATTGAAAGAAATTTTCGAACCTCAAATACAAAAAGAACATCTCAGAGAATTGTTCTACAACATGGAAATGCCATTGGTTGAAGTGCTAAAATCCATGGAACAAGAAGGTATCGCAATTGATGACGAAGGATTGAGAAAATACTCTGTTGAATTAGGCAGTACACTCGAAGAGTTGGAAGAAAAAATCAAGAAAGAAGCCGGAATGGATTTTAACATTGATTCTCCAAAACAATTAGGAGATGTACTTTTCGACCATTTAGAACTCTCTACCAAAGCAAAAAAAACGAAAACAGGTCAATACGCTACTAGCGAAGATATCCTACAAAAACTGAAGCATAAACATGTCATTATTCCTCAAATTTTGGAATATAGACAATTGCGTAAATTAAAAAACACTTACGTAGATCCGTTGCCAGAATTGATGGATGAAGTGGATCATAAAATCCATACCAGTTATATGCAAACAGTTGCTGCAACAGGTCGTTTGAGTTCGAATAATCCAAATTTACAGAACATCCCTATTCGTTCAGATAAAGGGAAAGAAATTCGTAAATCATTCATTTCTCGTGGAAAAGATTTCCAATTAATGGCTGCTGATTATTCTCAAATAGAACTGCGTATAATTGCCGCATTGAGTGAAGATGAAAACATGATTAATGCTTTCAAGAACGGACATGATATTCATTCTGCAACTGCAGCTAAAGTTTTCAATGTTGCGCTGGAGAATGTTACGCGTGAGCAACGAAGTTCAGCAAAAGCAGTCAATTTTGGAATTATTTACGGCCAATCAGCTTTTGGTTTAGCTCAGAATTTAGGAATTTCTCGAAAAGAAGCGAAACAAATCATCGACAGTTATTTTGAACAATACCCAACCATTAAAGATTACATGGATGGTATGGTTAAAAGTGCACGAGAAAAAGGCTACGTTGAAACGATCATGAAAAGACGTCGCTATTTGAAAGACATCAATTCTGCTAACGCAGTGGTTCGTGGATTTGCGGAAAGAAATGCCGTAAATGCTCCAATACAAGGTTCAGCAGCGGATGTAATCAAACTCGCTATGATTGGTGTACATGGGGCAATGAAAGAACAAGGGTTAAAGTCCAAAATGCTTTTGCAAGTACACGATGAATTGGTATTTGATGTTCATAAAGATGAAATTGACACCTTGAAAAAATTGGTGAAAAACGAAATGGAATCTGCCGTTGAATTAGTTGTTCCATTAGATGTTGAAATAGAAGTTGCTGATAACTGGTTGGATGCACATTAAGTGAATCCACCAGAAATATTGAAGATTTTGTCTACTTCCTCTTAGTGGAGCGACTTTTCCTTTTATCTTTCAACCATTTTGGAACTTCTTTTTCTTGACTTGGTTTGTTTCCAATCAACTGTTCTACTAAATCCTTTCTACCAGCATTGTTTAACGTCTGGCGAATATAGTTGTGATTCTCTCTCTTGTACCAAAAGAAAAAACGACGTTGATTGATTTTATCTTCTTTCTTTTTAACCGTTTTGTATGGCTTTAAAGTATAAGGATGAACACCGCTATAATAAATTACGGTGGCAACAGTCATTGGAGTTGGTGTGAAATCTTGCACTTGCTCCAATTGAAACCCCATGTCTTTTGTTTCCACCGCTAAATTAGCCATATCTTCACTATCACAACCTGGGTGAGAAGATATAAAATAAGGAATCAGTGGTTGATTCAATCCAACTTTCTCTGAAATTCTATCGTACGTTTCCTTGAATTTATGAAAATATTTAAACGACGGTTTTCGCATCAATTTCAACGTTGCATCTGAAGTATGTTCTGGAGCAACTTTCAATCTACCGCTAATATGTCGCTTAATTACTTGTTCAATATATTCTTCGTGATTACCGTCCTGGTTTGTTTTATTGAACTCGTCCACCAATAAATCATACCGAATACCTGAACCGATGAATGCTTTTTTAATCCCTGGATGAGCATCTACTTTTCGGTAAATATTCGTCAACGGTTTATGATTCGTATCCAAATTTGAACAAATTACAGGATGAATACAACTTGGGCTAGAGCATTTTGCACAAATAGATTCGTCTATCCCTTTCATTCTGTACATATTCGCTGAAGGGCCACCAATATCCGATAGATATCCTTTAAAATCAGGATGCTCTACTACCTCATCCACTTCTTTCATTATCGATTTTTCACTGCGTGAAGCAATGAATTTTCCTTGATGTGCTGAAATGGTACAAAAACTACAACCGCCAAAACAACCGCGGTGCATATTGATTGAGAATTTAATCATATCATATGCAGGAATAGCTCCTCTTTTCTTGTATTTCGGATGCGGTAAACGAGTGTACGGTAAATCGAATGAAGTGTCAATTTCTTTCTCCGTCATGGTTTTATAGGGCGGATTGATGACTAAAGTTTTAGCTCCAATTTTTTGAATAATTCTATCTGCCGACCATTTATTGGACTCTACTTCAATTGTTTTAAAATTAGCTGCAAACTTTATTTTATCTTTCAAGCATACTTCATGGCTATTCAATTCAACCGTATTCCAATTTTTATTCTTCGGTAATTCTTCATTTTCATCCAAAAGAAAAGCGACTTGCTTCAAGGTTTTTAAACTCGAAAATGGAACTCCTTTTTTCAATAATTTCAGAACCTCTCTTAAAGGTTGATCTCCCATTCCGTACACCAATAAATCTGCATTGGACTGCTCTAGAATAGAAGTTCTCAACTCATCCGACCAATAATCATAATGCGTTATTCTACGTAGAGAAGCCTCTATTCCGCCAATTAAAACGGGTACATCAGGAAATAATTCTTTTAAAATATTAGAATAAACAACCGTCGCATAATCTGGACGAAAACCACTTGCTCCACCTGGAGTATATGCATCAGTAGAACGTTTTCGTTTATTGGCGGTGTAATGATTTACCATAGAATCCATGCAACCAGCCGTTACACCGAAGAAGTGTTTTGGTCGACCAAATTTTTTAAAATCTCGTAAATCATCCGTCCAACTTGGTTGAGCAACGATGGCAACAGAAAACCCTTCATCTTCAATGATACGACCAATAACCGCAGTTCCAAAAGAAGGATGATCCACGTATGCATCACCAGAAATCAAAACAACATCAACCTCATCAAAACCTCGCTTTTCGAGTTCTTTTTTTGTCAATGGTAACCAATCGGTAATGGGACGTTCATGCATCATGCTGCAAAGGTACGTAAAAAGATAGAAGAGAAACGGAATATAAATTTCTAGCAATCACACCTGTACTATCACAATGTACAAATACACATTAAAAAAAGTCTTTGTATCTTTGCAATTATGAAATTTATCCTTTTTTCTTTTTTATTCACTTCCTTTCTTTTTTCTTCTTGTTCAGAAGTTAAGCGTAAGAAAAACAAGCAAAAAGACGCCATTCATAAAGAATTTATCTTTGACATGACGCATTCATTCTCTGAAAATGAAAGAGAAATGTCTTTCCCAAATTGGTTTGATGAAGATTATATTCAAAAAAAGAACATTAAGTCCATTCGAAGGAAACTATTCCCTTCTAGTCACCACAATAACCCTGATGAATTGAATCCTAAAGAGAAAAAAACGTATGATTTTGATACGGATGGAAGTTTAAAAAGAGTAAACATCACTCAATTCTATGAATACATTACTGTTGCAGATATTAATTTTGAATACAAAACATTGAAAGACGATCACGGATATTCACCGGTTCGATTGGTTTTTGAGAAAAATGAAAACAACAGTGAGGCAATTGATCAGTTCTTTATTTACGACAAAATCGATTATCAAAAAAATTATTTGGTGTATCAAAACACAAAAACTGGGGATTACCGTTTTTACATGTTAAGAAAAGAATACTGGGGAACACTATCAGTTGATTCAATCTTCGATCCGAACCCACAAGATGTCATCATTTTTGGTTCTCCAATTTCTCCCCAGAAAAAATATTTTGTAGAAAATAAAGTCAATGAATCGGATGTCGTTCTTACCCATTACTCTCCGAAAGGTTTTCCTATTGAAATAAAATCAGAAAAATTTCCTTTTCAATACAAGAGAACAATTATTTACGATAAAACAGGAAACTGCTCTGGATTCATTGATTCAACTTTCAGTAATAATGAATTTTTAACCCGAAGAAACTCAAGCTTCGTATTTAAAGACGGACTGCCTATCGAGTTAATTCACGAAAGTAAATCCAACAATAAGCTTTTTATTCAAGTTGAAACTTTTGACTATGAGTTTTTCCACTAAAATAGTTTCTATTCTTATACTCATTACTCTTTCGAGCATTACCTTTGGTCAAGACACCATCCCTACACTTAAAACACTCGAAGATTCTATCGTTGAAACGGCTAAAAGTCAACTCGGCGTCAAATACAAATGGGCTACATCGCAAGAAAATGTAAGTTTTGATTGTTCCGGATTCACCTCCTATGTTTACAAGAAGAATAAAATTAATGCCCCAAGAATTTCGCGAGAATATATCCTTTTAGGAGAGGAAGTAGCCCTTAACGATTGTCAAAAAGGAGATTGCATCATTTTCGCAGGAACAAAACCTGGAGATAAAACGCCAGGTCATGTCGGAATTATTCTTGAAAACAATGAAAATGGGTTGAAGTTTATTCATTGTTCCAGTTCAAAAAAACACTTTGGAGTGGTGATCACAGATTACTTTTCTTCGGGCTATCCTAAACGATTTCTTTCCATAAGAAGGTTAAGGTAGAAATACGATACCCTTGGTGAAACGCCCTTTCTCTCCAGAAAAAGAAACAACTATTTGTAATTCTCTCCACAAATTCTCTTCGTATCACATCACTTTATCGTTAAAATTCAGCATTTATTATTTTCACATTAAACTCTTCAATCTCTTAATTAAAATGTATCTTTGAAGGATAAATTTTATTCAAATGAAATTACAAGAAAGTAAACAACTCAACAATGCCAACTATCGAGTTATCGTTGGTAATAAAGAAAATATTCCAGCATCTATCTCTAGCGATGATGCAACACTTTTCAATCAATTCTTAGAGAAAGAACATGATTTTACGGCCATTACGTCATTGGATGGAGCCGTTTTTTTAGTAAAGTCAAATGATGAAGCTGAGAAAAATAGAATTGCAGGTGCTAAAATCAGACAACAACTGGATAAATCAGTCGAAGAAATTGCATTCTTAGGACAGAACGATTCTACGTATGATTTGTTAGAAGGATTTCTTTTAGCAAGCTATCAATTCAATAAATATTTCAAAGACGAAGAGAAGAGAGAATACCAATTGGAAAATATCTTAGTGGAAGAATCTTTTGGCGAAGAGAATATCGAAGAGCTTTTTGACATCACAACTGCCGTTTTCTGGGCACGAGATATGGTCAACGAACCGGTTTCTTTTTTAAATGCAGAACAATTCTCTGATGAAATATTCACATTAGCACAAGATGCAAACATCAATGTTACTGTTTTAGAAAAAGCGCAAATTGAAACCCTTAAAATGGGTGGACTTCTCGCAGTAAACCAAGGTTCAATTGACCCTCCAACGTTTACAATTCTAGAATACAAACCAGAGAATGCAAGCAATAAAAAACCAATCGTTTTAGTTGGAAAAGGTGTGGTTTACGATACCGGAGGTTTAAGTTTAAAACCTACACCAAACTCTATGGATATCATGAAGAGTGACATGGGTGGTGCAGCAACAATGGTTGGTGCAATTTATTTAGCGGCAAAACAAGAATTGCCTTTGCATTTAATCGCACTGATACCTGCAACAGATAATCGTCCAGGTTTAAACGCTTACGCTCCAGGTGACATTGTTACAATGATGAATGGATTAACTGTTGAAGTTTTGAACACCGACGCAGAAGGAAGAATGATTCTAGCTGATGCTTTGACTTACTCCAAGAAATACAATCCTGAGTTAGTCATTGACGCCGCAACCTTAACCGGTGCTGCTCATCGTGCTGTTGGCGAACATGCTACCTGCATCATGGGAACAGCTGATAAAAAATATTTCACTCAATTAGAGAAAGCAGGGGAAACTTGCCACGAAAGAACCATGACTTTTCCTTTTTGGGATGAATATGGTGAAGAATTAAAATCACCAATTGCAGATTTAAAAAATCTTGGTGGACCTTCGGCAGGAATGATTACCGCAGGTAAATTCTTAGAAAACTTTGTTGAATCTCCATATATCCACATGGATATCGCTGGTCCAGCATGGTTAGACAAAACAAATGCTTACCGAACACGAGGTGGATCTGGTGTTGGAGTAAGAATGTTGTACCATTTCCTTAAAAACTTGAACTAATGGAGAAAGAATTAAAAAATGAAATCATTTCTCGCCATGTAGTTAAAGTTGGAATCTCTATTGGAGACATCAACGGAATTAGTATTGAAGTAATCATGAAAGCTTTGAATGATAGTCGAATATTACTCGATTGTACTCCAATAATTTATGGTTCTTCAAAAGTATTTTCTTTCCATAAAAAAAACCTTCAGTTCAACGACTTCAATTATGTATCATGTAAAAGCATTGAAGAAGTCAAAGCAAAGAAAGTGAACATCGTCAATATCTGGGGAAATGATTTGAAGTTTGACCTTGGGAAAGCAACAAAAGAAGGAGGGCAATACGCTTTTGAATCTTTAGAAAAAGCAACCCAAGATCTTGCTTCAGGAAAAATTGATGTTCTTGTTACCGCTCCAATAAACAAGGAAGCTATGGGTAAATCTGGATTCAAATTCCCTGGACACACAGAATACCTAGCAGACATGTCTGGACAAGATGAAGCATTGATGCTAATGGTTGCTGACGACCTACGAGTTGGCTTGGTTACGAGCCATATTCCAATCAAAGAAGTCAGTGAAGCGATATCTACTGAATCCGTTTTCCAAAAAATAATGGCATTTAATCAATCTTTGCAGAAAGATTTCGGAATTAAACGACCAAAAATTGCCGTGCTAGGACTCAATCCTCACGCGGGTGAAAATGGAAAAATGGGCTCTGAAGAAAATGAAAGTATCCACCCTGCTATTGAAAAAGCAAAGAATGAAAAAGTATTTGCTTACGGACCTTTTCCAGCAGATGGTTTTTTTGGATCAGCAGCTCGCAGCAGTTATGATGGTGTACTATCAATGTATCACGACCAAGGATTATCTGCTTTTAAAGCCCTTTCATTTGACGAAGGTGTAAACTTCACAGCAGGACTTCCTATTGTGAGAACTTCACCTGATCACGGAACCGCTTACGACATTGTTGGAAAAAACAAAGCATCAGGAGATTCTATGCGTAATGCAATTTACCTTGCTATTGATATTTTTAGAAATCATGTTGAAGAAAAGGAAATCAATGCAAATCCTTTAGCCATAAGCCCTAAAAAAGACCTTAGAAGAGAACGTTAAAAGACAGGGACAATAAAACCTCAAGCGAAAGTCTCGTTAAGAATACGAAATATATTCTTGAGTTAAGTAATGTCACTATCAAAAAGTACCTTTGGATTCTACCGTAGAAGCAACGGTAATAGAAGAAATACATCCCTCTATTATCAATGTGCAAAGAATTCCTTTTGGAATATACTTTTACAGTATAGAAGCTGAGAATGAAACGATACGAGGGAAGATTTATCTTCTATAAATTATAGATTTTTATACCCCTCTATTTTTTTAGCTAAAAAAATAGTATAAACATCTCATTGTTTATATTTTAATTACTACCTTTGCGCCCCGCCTAACGAGAGAATGGTGGTAAAATTGAGACAGTGAAAGAAAATAAACCGTATATCATCCCTTTTGTAGGATTAAAGATTGGGAAGCATACATTTGAATTTAATCTCACTGACTCGTTCTTTGATATTTTTGAGTACTCTATTGTCCAGAAAGGAAGAGTTAAGGTTGGTCTATTGTTTGATAAAAAAGAAACAATGATGATCGGTAATTTCACAATTCAAGGAGTTGTTGAAACTACATGCGCCCGATGCAATGACTTAATGGATGTAGAAATTGAAGGAGAATACAAATTGATTTATAAATTTGACGATAAAGAATCGGACGATGAAACATTGATTATTGTATATCCTGAGGAATATGAAATTGACATTAAAGATAATTTACTAGAATTGATTTCAGTTTCGATACCTTCCAGAAACTTACACGATGAAGGAGAATGTAATGAAGGAATGATTTCAATTTTAGATGAGTATTTATTAGTGTCTGACGATGAGATTTATGAAGAAAATGAATCGTCAAGAGAAGAAAATAAAGAAGAGGATGAAATTGATCCTCGATGGAAAGCATTGAAAAACTTATCGAAGGATAAGTAAGAATATAAGTAGAAAATAAAGATTAAATTAAAATAAAGTAAAATGGCACATCCTAAACGAAAGATCTCGAAAACGAGACGTGACAAGAGAAGAACGCATGTTAAAGCAGAAGCAAACAACATTGCGACATGCCCAACAACTGGTCAACCACATTTATTCCACCATGCTCACTGGCATGAAGGGAAACTTTACTACAAAGGAAAAGTAGTAGCAGAGAAAGAAGTTGCAATTTAATTCCTTACGTTTATCTCTTCTTTATGAAGATTTATAAAAATGTTAACGGAAATTTTACTCCAATAAATACACCTACAACAACTGTTGAAGGTAGAGTTGAAGTAATTTAAGGCAAGCGTCTTTAGGCGACCAAGAGTAATCTTGCGTGGCCTTTTTTCGTTGAATAGTATTAAACCAGAAGCTTTAACTTTATAAAGCAAAAAAATGTATTAGTATGAGCAAGATAACAGCAGCAATTACTGGAGTACAAGGTTATTTACCGGATTATGTTCTCACAAATGAAGAACTATCCACAATGGTAGATACAAATGATGAGTGGATCACTTCTAGAACAGGAGTAAAAGAAAGACGCATCATGAAAAATGGAGCATCCTCTGATATGGCTGCAGAAGCAGTAAAAGGATTGCTTGAAAAAACAAATACAAAAGCTGAAGATATTGACTTGGTTATTGTAGGGACAGTGACTTCTGATCATCCATTTCCAAGTACTGCAAATATCCTTTGTGATAAGACAGGAATGAAGAATGCATGGGGATTTGATTTGAACGCAGCTTGCTCTGGGTTTATTTATTCTTTATCTACCGCATCTCAATTCATTGAAACTGGAAAATACAAAAAAGTAATCGTTGTAGGTGTTGACATGATGTCATCTATTATTGACTATGAAGATCGTACAACTTGTGTTATTTTTGGAGATGGTGCTGGAGCAGTAATGCTTGAACCAAACGATGAAGGAATGGGTATACAAGATTTCATTCTTCGCAGTGACGGTTCAGGAGTTAACTTTTTAGTTCAACCTGCCGGAGGTTCATTACACCCACCAACAATAGAAACAGTCGAAAAACGCCAACATTACGTTAAACAAGAAGGTAAACAAGTGTTTAAATTTGCTGTAACAAACATGGCTGGTGTATCTGCAGAAATAATGGAAAAAAACAACCTTACTTCTGACGATGTAGATTGGTTAGTTCCACATCAAGCAAATTTAAGAATCATAGATGCAACTGCAAATAGAATGGGATTATCGAAAGATAAAGTCATGATCAATATTGAAAAATATGGAAACACTACCGCAGGAACATTACCTTTATGTTTATGGGATTATGAAAATCAACTAAAAAAAGGAGACAACTTAATTCTTTCTGCTTTTGGTGGTGGTTTCACTTGGGGAGCTGTTTATTTAAAATGGGCTTACGACCCAAAACAATAATACAAAGCCATTAGGTTTAAATAATTAGAAAAAAACGGAAGGAATATTGAAGATTTCAAATTGAAAAAATTCGATTTTTCTCTATGTAATTCATAAAAAACAGTATTTTTAACACATTAAAATAAACAATATGAATATCAAAGAAATTCAAGATTTAATCAAATTTGTCGCTAAATCAGGTGTAAATGAGGTTGAAATCGAGCAAAAAGATTTTAAAATTGTCATAAAATCTGAAGATAAAAAAGCAAGAACACAAGAGCAAATTATAGTTCAAGCTGCAGCGCCACTAGCACAAATACCAGCAGCGATACCAGCTCCTGTAGCAGCAGCTCCTGTAACTGAAACTCCTGCAGCTGAAGTAGATTCAAATTACATTACAGTTAAATCTCCAATGATTGGAACTTTTTACCGTTCTTCTAGTCCTGATAAAGATGCATTCGTAGCTGTTGGAGATACTATTAAGCCCGGAGATACAATCTGTATCGTTGAAGCAATGAAATTGTTCAATGAAATTGAGGCAGAAGTGTCTGGTAGAATTGTTAAAGTACTTGTAGATGATGCTTCACCTGTACAATACGACCAACCATTATTCTTGGTTGATCCATCTTAAGTTAAATTTATATAGGTAATTCTTTAATTATAAGAATTCCTCTTCACAAAATAATTGAAGGCATGTTCAAAAAAATATTGATTGCCAATAGAGGTGAAATTGCATTGCGTATTATTCGTACTTGTAAAGAAATGGGTATAAAAACTGTTGCTGTATACTCTACAGCTGACAAAGAAAGTTTACCTGTTCGTTTCGCTGATGAAGCTGTTTGTATTGGTCCTGCAGAAAGCGCAAAATCATATTTGTCAATACCAAATATTATTGCTGCTGCAGAAATCACAAATGCAGATGCAATTCATCCTGGCTATGGATTCTTGTCAGAAAATGAGAAATTTTCGAAAGTATGTCAAGAACACGACATTAAATTTATCGGTGCTACTCCAGAACAGATTTCTGGAATGGGTGATAAAGCGAATGCAAAAGCAACCATGATAAAAGCGGGTGTTCCTTGTATCCCTGGATCTAAAGGTCTTCTAAAAGATTTAAAAGACGCATTGAAAACTGCTGAAAAAGTTAAATACCCAATCATTCTTAAAGCAACTGCCGGTGGTGGTGGTAAAGGAATGAGAGTCGTATGGAAAGATGAAGACATGGAGGCTGCATGGGATGCAACTCGTGCTGAATCTGCTGCTGCTTTTGGAAATGATGCATTATATATGGAGAAATTCATTGAAGAACCGCGTCATATAGAAATTCAAATTGCAGGAGATCAATTCGGTAATGCTTGCCATCTTTCTGAAAGAGATTGCTCTATTCAACGTCGTCATCAAAAATTAGTAGAAGAAACTCCTTCTCCATTTATGACTCCAGAATTAAGAGAAAGAATGGGTGCGGCTGCGATTAAAGCAACCAAAGCTGTAGACTATGAAGGTGTTGGTACTGTTGAGTTCTTGGTAGATAAACACAGAGAATTCTTTTTCATGGAAATGAATACTCGTATCCAAGTTGAGCACACCATTACTGAAGAAGTAGTGAATTATGACTTAATCAAAGAGCAGATTAAATTAGCCGCTGGAGAAAAAATTAAAGGTGGAAATTTAATCCCTCAAATGCACGCAATACAATGCCGTATTAACGCTGAAGATCCTGATGCAAATTTCAGACCTTCTCCAGGTAAAATCTTAACATATCATGCCCCTGGTGGACATGGTGTTAGAATTGATACCCACGTTTATGCTGGTTATGAAATTTCTCCATATTACGATTCTATGATCTCTAAGTTGATTGTAGTAGCTCAAACAAGAGAAGAAGCAATTCTGAAAATGAGAAGAGCATTAGGAGAATACGTAATTGAAGGAGTGAAAACAACAATTCCATTCCATCAAAAACTAATGGAAGATCCTAAATTCTGCGAAGGTGATTTCAATACAAGTTTCATGGATACTTTTGAATACTAAAATAATTAAAAAGGATGTTGAAAGACATCCTTTTTTTATGTTCTAAAGAATGAAACCATCCATTTATACATCTATTTTTGGACTCAAATGTCCGCGCTGTAGAAAAGGTCCCCTTTTTACACGAAAAGGAATAATTGTTTACAAAGACATGCTCGAAATGCATGACAATTGTTCAAATTGCGGATTACATTATGATTTGGAAAATGGGTTTTGGCTTGGAGCGTTATGGACCAGTTACCCAATTGTTGTCTTAATAGAAGTTCCATTTTTATTTGCTGCACTTTTCGCAGATGATTTTATGACTTGGGTTTATTTTGCCTTGATGATGGTTTCCTTTCTTATTACTTGGCCATTAATGCTGCGATTAGGAAGGTCTATCTGGATACACCTGAACGTGAGCTACAAATCATAAGCCACTCTTCTATTCAACTTTTTTTTGATTTTCTTTGAATATCAACCACTATAGCTTGTTCACTTTAAAAAAACAAACACCATAGAAATACCTGATTCTGTAAATAACCACAGACGAATATCTCAACCTTATTTTGCCATAAAAAAATCAACATCTTTTTTTATTGTTCAGTGACCGATCATTTTCATTCTATTTTTTCATCTACTTTACATTAAAGTAAGAAGAGATAAAAGGAATGTAATATCAAAAAAATGGCACAAAAAAACGTCCCGATAAATCGAGACGTTTTAAAAAATATTGAATTATGAACTAGTGCTCACATTTAGCTTCTTTCTCTTCTGAACAACAAGCTTTTTCTTCACCGTGACCGATAAATTCACCAGCTTCATTGTACATATTCATGCAAGCTTCTTTATCTTCAGCTGAGTAACCTTTTTCATCACACATTACTGCACATTCTTCTTTTGACATATCTGAACATTTAGACATATCGCAAGAAGGTGTTTCAGATTTACAAGCCTCTTTCTTCTCAGAATCACAAGCTTCCAATTTCTTAGAATCACAAGAAGATTCATGAGAAGAACATTCTGTTTTTTCACCAGTACAAACACCAGCTTGTGAATGATCACCACCGTGTCCATCACCTAAAATAGGTGCGATAACTAATCCAATTAAACAAGTTAACTTGATTAAGATATTCATTGAAGGTCCTGAAGTATCTTTAAACGGATCTCCAACTGTATCTCCAGTAACTGCAGCTTTATGCGCCTCAGAACCTTTGTACGTCATTTCTCCATCAACCATAACACCAGCTTCGAATGATTTTTTAGCATTATCCCATGCACCACCAGCATTATTTTGGAAGATTGCCCAAAGAACACCAGAAACAGTTACACCTGCCATATACCCACCAAGCATTTCCGCAACCATTAGGTTGTCCATTCCGAAAGCCAAAGGCAAGAATGCAATAACAAGAGGAAAACCAATTGTTAAAACCCCTGGTAAGATCATTTCTTTCAGGGAAGCTTCCGTAGAAATAGCGACACATTTATCGTATTCTGGTTTACCAGTTCCTTCCATAATTCCAGGAATTTCTCTAAACTGGCGACGAACTTCTTGTACCATCTCCATTGCTGCTTTTCCAACAGCATTCATTGCTAACGCAGAGAATACCACTGGGACCATCGCTCCAATAAATAACATTGCTAATACAGGTGCTTTAAAAATGTTAATTCCATCAATTCCTGTGAATGTAACATACGCAGCAAATAAAGCCAAAGAAGTTAAAGCAGCAGAAGCGATTGCAAAACCTTTCCCTGTTGCAGCAGTTGTGTTGCCAACAGTATCTAAAATATCTGTTCTTTCACGAACGATTGGATCTTGTTCACTCATTTCAGCAATACCACCTGCATTATC
>CAYLWS010000009.1:0-75923 GCA_964387525.1 uncultured Fluviicola sp. | reverse complement strand
CAGGATCATCCTCATCAACTGTCATTGTTTCATTTCCTTGTGAAGGTGCATCATTGGTTAAATCAACAGTTATAGTAACTTGATCAGTACTCGAAGTACACGGTGAATTCGAAATATTCCATTCAAAAACATAAACTCCTTCGATTAAACCTGTAAAAGTTGACGCAGGGTCATTTACATTTGTAATTGTCGCTGAATTTGGTCCACTAATTTGTACCCAAGTCCCGTTCCCGCTTGTCGGTGCATTTCCAGAAAAGGTTCCATTATTAGCATATATCGTTTGGTCAGAATTTGCATTGGAAACAGAAGGAGTTGTATTCACAACAATTATTACTGTGTCAGTACTAGTTGCACAAGACCCATTATCCATAGACCAAACAAAAACATTAGAACCAACGGACAATCCTGTAGCTGTAGAATTTGGGTCATTGATTGTGGTAACAGTACCTGTACCCGTAAAAACAGACCAAGTACCTGTACCTACTGTTGGCGTATTACCATAAAGAGTTATGTCAGGTGAAGTTTCACACAGTGTACTATCAGGACCCGCATTTGCAATTGTTGCATCAGCATCAACATTTATTGTTACTTGACTTGTAGAAGAACTACACGCTCCATTTGAAATTGTCCATTCAAACACATTAGTTCCAACACCTAAACCAGTAACATTTGTAGAAGGAGATGTTGGATTAACAATAGTACCAGTTCCTGAAACTAAAGTCCATAAACCAGTACCAGTTACTGGAATATTTCCATTCAATGCTGTTGTTCCTGGGGTTTCACAAACTGATACAGATGCACCGGCATTTGAAACTGTAGGCAATTGATCAACAGTTATTGTAACAGTCGTAGTATCTTTACAACCATTCGCATCCGTTCCAATAACAGTATATGTTGTACTTGTGGTTGGTGCGTCAATGTATGGGTTTCCTGTAAAAGCACCAGGATTCCATTCAAAAGTTGTCGCGCCTGCACCAGTAAAGGTTACATTATCACCATCACAAATAATTCCAGTTGCTGGATTAGTTGTAATTGTAATTGAAGGTTGGTCAATAACAATCGTTACAGTAGCTGTATCCGATTTAATACAAGTAGTAGGATTGTATGCGATAAGAGTAACATTATAAGACCCCGCAGTTGCGTAAGTATGTGTAGGCTGAAAAGCAGAAGAAGTTGAAGTACCATCTCCAAAGTTCCATAAATAAGTAAGTGAGTTTGAACTACTGTTTGTAAAAGTAATAGGGATATTCGCACAACCAGAACCACCTGTGGTAATTACAGCTGAACCAGGAGCATACACATCCAAATCAAATTTGAAAACAGCATTGTTACAGTTAGTAGAATTATTATTACTTGAAAAAGCACCTGCTGTTATTGGAAATCCATTTGTAGAACCACAACTTGCACAAACTGCTTGATAGATAACCCCTTTGTTATCAAATGTAGAAGAACCTCCATCAACGTGATCTCCCACACCTCCATTTTCTCCAAAGAAAGTCGCGTACCTTAATCCTGTCATTCCAGGATCAAAAACAACGAGATGAAAATCAATACCATCTGTTGTAGTTTGATGCGCTCCTGTTGTAGTAGGCATGCCGGTTGTCCCTTGTCCTACAAAATTACCCCATCCAACTGCAATGATATTTGAACAAGAATCGACTTCAAAACCAGTGGGGCTAATATTAGATCTCCCACCTAAACCTGTATTACCGGATCCATAAACAGACGAAAAGTTTGTCGTTGCTAAGTCATTCGAAACAGAATGAATAAATTGTGTACTATTAGGGTCTGAATATGTTCCAGCAGTAACAGTATAATTACCACCTAAAGATAAACCAAACACAAAAACATCATCATTAACATCTACATCTACATCTACATAGAATGCCCCATCTTTATCTCCTGTTCCAAGAAAAGTAGAAGCAAGTAATGAAGTTCCTGAAGGATTCAATTTCGCTAGAAACCCATCTACATCTCCATTAAACGTTTGATCAATAACTCCGTTTGTAGTAGGGTAATCGTTTGAACGTGTTGCGCCTGAAATAAAAATATTATTAGTTGCATCTAAAGAAACACCAAAACCACCATCGTCTGAACCACCACCAAGATAAGTAGAGAAAATCATTGAAGACAGGTTATTATTCATTTTAAAGACGACTGCATCTTGACCTCCAGCTCTTGCTGATTGATAAGCTCCACCTGTCACGGGGAAATTATTTGACCTTGATGAAGATGACACAACAACATTATTGGAGTTATCTAGAATTAATTGTCCCCTGTGTCCATCACTATAATTGAACTTAAGTCTAAATCCACTATCATCATGATCTGCATCCATATTATTCCCATCTCGATTTGATCCACCAACATAAGAAGATCCCATCAAAGTAGAAAGGTCAGAAGACAATTTTACAACATAAATATCCCAATTTCCATTTTGCGAATTATCAAAAGCTGATGCCGCCATTGGAAAATCCGTTGAAAGCGTTATTCCCATAAGAAAAATATCTCCATTCGATTGATCGACCACTAAACTATGTGGATACTCATCGTCTGACCCACCAAGAAAAGTAGAAGAAAGAAGTGTTGTTCCATCACTTGAAAAAACTGAGATAGAAATATCACTAGCGATTGTACCCGATCCTGCTGCAGTTCCTCCGTTAAATGTAACATCAAAAGCTCCGACTGTTGTAGGATACCCAGCGCCATTTGTAATACCAGCCACAACCATTCTACCATCAGCAAAGTGAGCCGCAGTATTCCCCCAGTTATCAGAAGTAGAACCGGTGTAGGTAGAAGCAATAAGTGTTGGGTCAATGATTAATTCTTTGGTTAAATCATAGCCATTAGGAAAAACAAAAGAAACTTCATTATTTACAATTTTAAAATGAGATTCAACTTCAGTTTTTTCTCCGTTAATCATTTGGTAAGAAAATGGTGTATATTCTACAATTCCACCAATGGATGTCTCAATAACTAATCCTCCATTCTTATGTAAAGAAATTCTTTCCGCACCAGAATAATCAAATATAATATCGCTTGGTTTACCGCCAACTTTTACATTGATGTCATATTTCAAATGATCGTCAAAAGAATTGTAAACGATATCAATATTCGGATAAATGTTTTTGTATTCTATTTTTTGAAAAAACCGAACACCGTTGATATGCTTTTTCCCGTAGAAATAGGATTGATTGTGTTGTTTAAATGTTTTTGAAGCCTCAACAAAGGAATTTGGGTTCGCGTTTTTAAACGATACATTAACAACATGTTGTTTTATTTTCAGATCAGTTGTTCCTCCAGAATGGGCAGCGTCATAAATTGCACTTCCATCAAAGAAGTGATATTTTATTCCATCTTTTTGAAAGTAAATATAACCATCAATTAATTCTGTTCTAAACAACACATTGGAATTCCATTGTCCTTTATTTTCAATAAAACGAGCAGCTTCAGTTGAGAATGTAAAATCCGGTTGATTATTGACAAGCTTGAAAAAATCATTTTTTCCTTCTAAAAGGCTATGGGAATCATTATGGTCATGCCCTTCATTTTGATTGAAAGCTACATTAGCGTAGAGGACAAAAAGAAGAATAAGTGTTCTTGAAATAGAGAACACATTTAAAAACATAACATTTTTAGTTTTCATATATTGTAGTTTAATTCGCTTTTACTTTTATTTGGAATGGTAAAAATAGGTGTTACCCCCTCCAAAAAAAATTAAAAGTTACCAACCCACAATAAACTGTTGTGAAAACATCATTTATATCTACATAAGGTAAAATGTAGATAAAAAAAACAAGTGGTTATTAAAAAATGATTCTGCAAAAATTCTTCTGGGTAGTAAAATTTTGTGCAAATCTAGGCTAATTAAAGTAACCTCACAATACCTATTTATCAGTAGTGACAAAAGAAAACATGAACTGTTTGGATAGAAAAAATATTTCTAAAATAGTTTTATTCTGAGGTGATTAGATTAATTCAATAACCTTAAAAGAGAAGTTATATTAGAGACATTGTATTTTTTCAACATATTCTGCCTGTGTTTATCTACAGTTGTTTTTGCAATGGATAGGTTTTGTGAAATCTGAAAGCTTGTTTTACCTTCCGTTATTTGGTGTAAAACTTCTCTTTCCCTATTCGTTAAAAAAACGGATCCATTAATGATATTATTTATATCACTCATGAAGCTTTTATATTCTTTCGAATTTAGAATGCTTTCTTTTGTTGTTTTCGCCTCAAAAACAACTCGTTCTCCTTTCATTACATCCGTTATATCAGTGACTCCCATTAGGCCAACTTTGGGTTTTCCATATTTATTCACTTCAACAATATGAACTTTTCTAACAAGTGTTCTGACATCACCTTTTACAAACTCAATGTTAAACCTTAATTTAAAGAGGATATCCATTGGGGTAGATGAAATTTCGAACAAGTATTGCATTGTACGAAGGTCAATTTTAGTAATCAACTTCTGTTGCTCTTCAATAATATGTAAAACTGCTTCGTAAACAGATTCATCTCTACCATTAAAATCTAATCTTAAATTTTTCTGATAAGGGAATACTTCTAAGGATTCAGGTCCAATTAGCGCAACAAAATCAGGTTTATCCCAAATAATGAAGTCTTTTATTTTTTGGTCGTAGCGTTTTTCATTCTCTTCCGAATAATGGCTGATTTTATTGAAATTAGCAAAAAGTTCGTCTAGGTATTTTTTCATTTCAATTTCTAATTGCATCAATGCCAATAGAAATCTTTGTGTATTTAGAATACATTTGATTAAGCATTTGGGTAGTTTATAATAAAGTAAATTTTACTTCTGTATAGGGATACAAAGTTATCAATAAAATAATACTTATTGACTTTTTAGAAAAACGAAAAGTATAACTAACTGGTTTTAACACTCAAATTAATCTTCCAGCTCTCTGTAACTCGTCTCTTTGAATAAAATAAGAAATTTTGCACCACCCTTTTTTTCATAGGTAAAACTACCGTGTAATTGCTTCGCTAAATTCTTGACCAAACGAAGTCCAATACTTTTTACTTTTTTCAAATCAATTGAAGAATCTATTCCTGGTCCATTATCAGAAACCGAGAGTCTTTGAATTTTTTTTCCTTGAATCAATTCAATCTCTAAACTATTCTCTCGATCTGGTGAGAATGCATATTTAAAACTATTCGTTATTAACTCATTCAATATTAATCCCAAAGGAATTGCCGTATCAATATCGAGTGTGTAATCTGGAGAAATTTCTGTTGTAATAGTAACTTTTGTATTGGAGTACGCTTTATTGATATCACTGACTAAAGATTGAACATAATCTTGAAAACGAACCGCTAATTCATCATTTTGATAAAGTTTTTGATGAATCAAAGCCATTGCTTTTACTCTATTTTGACCCTCAATCGCTAAACCGATTGCTTTCTGGTCTTCTATTCCTTTCGTTTGGAGCTGGAGAATACTGGAGACAATTTGGAAATTGTTTTTTACTCGATGATGTATCTCTTTCAGTAGAAGCTGTTTTTCGTAGTCTTTTTTCTCAATAGATAGCTTTTGTTTCTTTAACGTTGAATTCTTTCTGCGAAGAAGGAAAACTCCAAAAAGGAGAATCACAAGAACAGTGAATGAAGTAAACATAATTGACCAATAAAAATTAGATTTTTCCTTTTCTATAGATAAAGAAAGTTCATTCGCCAATTCATTTTTCTTTATCTCATGCTCTGCAATTGCTTTTGATAAATTTTTGGAATAAATTGTTTTAAGGAAAGATATTGACTCGTCTTTCATTTTAAATGCTTCTTTGGTAAACCCCTCTTTTAAAAGAAGATTAGCAGATACTCTCGCAACTTGATATACATCATTAGGGTAAAGCTTCTCCTCGGCTTCCATCATTGCTTTTTCAGTTAACTCAACTACGTCATTTGCCTCAAACTCATCCATTGCCCAACTATAGAAATCAGATTCTCCATCCACTCCTTTCAACATTTCAATGATTAAATAATAAGACTCTATCTTGAACCTTGGGTGATAATATAGAATCTTAATTAATGGAATAATTTTTTTCGGATCCTCATCATTAAACATCCTTGATCCAATTAAATTAAATAAGTTTTTAAAATATATACTCGATTTTTCTTTTTGAGCATCCCCTAAACGAATCACTTCCTCCATCAAAGAAATGTAGCCCTTCAAGTCCGACTTATAAATTAAAAATTCAGCATTGTTATTCGCAGCTAATTCAATCAATAAAGTATCATGTAATTCTAATGCAATTTCTTTATTTGCACCACATAGTTGCTCACCTTGTTCAACATTCCTTTTTATTACATGGTAAACAATATCAGATCTGTTCATTAAAAACTCAACATGTTTCCAATCGTTAGAATCATTTTTATCAATGGAAGAAATGTATTTTTTTAAACTATTTAAGACACTATTACCTTCCTTTAATAAGTTTGAATTCATTAAGAAATAATGCTCTTCACATCTCACCCGAACATAATCAAGGTTAATCTTTGTCTTCGAAAGAGGAAGCTTAACCATACTTTCAATGAATTGATTTTTTTTCAGTTCATCAACTAAATTATTTGATATTGTTTTTTGAATAAAAATCCACACATCTTTATTGGAATGTTTTTCAGTAACAATTCTATGAAGACTCTCTAGATAGCGTGTATTTTCTATTGTTTTAACAAAAGTCAACTCAATAGAAGCAGAATCCATTTTATTTAAATAAATGAATGTTTCTGCTTTGAATAAATGATTCCATTCTTCTTTTTCTTGAGAAGAAACTGAAAAAGAAAAATTAACGATTAAGAATAAAAATAAAACCTTCATAAAATCAGCCTTGATTAACAATGTTAAGAATAGCCTCTCTTGATTGTTTATTGATTGGCAACTCTTGTCCTTGAATTGTAATTGTTGTGTACCCTACAGATTGCAAGTGATTTGCGTTTACAATATAACTACGGTGAGAATTTAGAAAATACATTGGTAATTTATCAACATACTCTGAGACAGTCCCACGAACTGTTATTCTCTTCCCATTCGTTAAATAAAAATCCAAATACACATTGTCACTTTTAATAAATAGAATATCTGCATAATTAACTCTTGAAAACCCATCTTTTTGCTTAAGAAAGAGACAATCTTTCAAAACAGAATTCAATGACTCTATTGTTTTATTATTTTGTTGAGAATATGAATACAATGCTATTTCAATGGCAGCATAAAGTTCTTCGTTATTGAATGGTTTTACTAGAAAAGAAGCCGGTTGGACTTGTTTCACTTCTTCCAAGGTCATTTTATCCGAGTTAGAAGTCAAGAATATAAATGGGAAATTATACTTTTCATTCACAACTTTTGCTAAATCAATGCCGGACTTTTTCCCTGAGAGTTGAATGTCAAAAATTCCAATGCTCGGCATTTTCTCTTCGATTCGCTCTAAAGCTTCTGTATAGGTGATCGCAGGTTCGAGAACTTCATACCCAAAACCTTCTAAAGCATCAACGATTGTATCTGCAATAATCATTTCATCTTCAACTACTAAAACTTTTATTTTTTTCATTGTATTCTATTTATT
The DNA here is from genome assembly GCA_964387525.1 of uncultured Fluviicola sp. Taxonomy (GTDB): domain Bacteria; phylum Bacteroidota; class Bacteroidia; order Flavobacteriales_D; family Crocinitomicaceae; genus UBA4466. The sequence continues at coordinate 68,343 of CAYLWS010000009.1, read as the reverse complement.
GTTCCAATTCGTCATCGTTAATTGTAAACCAATGGTTCCAAAGCCTTTGATAAACTCATTTGCAGTAGCAATTCTTTCGGGCAAATCTAAATTTTCAGCCTTACTCCATTCTCCCAATACATAATTGGATTGTTTCCCTGGATTAAATTCACTGCCAACACCAAATCTCACCCGTGCATATTTATTATCACCAAGTACAGCTTGAATATCTTTCAATCCATTGTGACCACCGTCCGAACCTTTTCCTTTCATACGCAACTTTCCAAAGGGTAATGCAATATCATCTGTAACGACCAATAAATTCTCTTTTTTAATCTTCTCTTGTTGCATCCAAAAATTCACCGCTTTTCCAGAAAGATTCATGAATGTATTCGGCTTAATAACAACAAATGTTCTGCCTTTGAATTTCACCTTAGCAACATCCGCTAATTTGTCCGTTTCAAATTCTCCATTTCTTTCTTTTACAAATTCTGAGACAACTTTAAAACCGATATTGTGTCGGGTGTTTTCATATTTACTTCCCGGATTTCCAAGCCCAACGATTAAGTATTTCATTTATTTTAAATTACTAAGGTGCGAATTTAGAATAAATGTTTAGAAGGAGTCCATTCCTGCAGAATAAATTGGTTGACTTTCATTAAAAAAAGAAAAATCATTGGATTTAGCAACAACAAATACGGGAGAATTACCTGTAATTTCATGTACCAGCCCCCATTTTACTTTCTTCACAGATTCTTTGAACAAAACATCTTTCACATCCACCCACCAAATGATTAAATTTAGCTTTTTTTCTGCAAGAATACTCTCAAAAAAAGAAGAAAGGAGATTAGAATCATTCTCTTTGATCCAAACGGCTTCCGGAATAATAAAAGTGTGTTTTTTTGGTTTTATCAACCGGTTTAAAACAGGAATAAATGGAATCATTTTCACTAACATTCCCCCAAGTTTTCCGGGTAATTTCTCTATTTTCCAATTCGCAATACTTGTTTTACAAAATGCACTAAATTCGCCATTCTCATCCAGTACATAAGTGAATTCTCCCTGGAAAAAAACATCTTCAAAAAAGTAATTCATTCTTCGGAAATGGTTTTTAATATTTTCAGGAACTATGCTCCAATCAGAAGAATATTTTATGTCCACCTTTTTCTTTGGAGAATAGCAGCTAAAGGTTTGCGACACTTTCTCTCCTATTTTTTTAAAGCCAAATTGCTCCGTCATCCAAAGGCTTTTTACATTTTTTGGTTCTATGTATGCGTAAAAAGAATGAACATGTTCCGTATCAAATCCGTTTTCTAAGGAACTTTCAAAGAAAGATTTCAGTTCATTTTTCAGTCTACTTTTCTTGCTCTTCGATTTCTTTTTTCCATCGCTTTGTATTTGTTGCTTAAAAGCAAAATAACGAATGTACCAATGGTTATTTCGTCTACAAAAAGTAACATTCCCTAAAACTTTATCCGTACGCTGAAGCGTTAAGAATAAAGGGTGATCAAGGTCATCTATTTTATCTTTGGTGTCGAGTAATTGATATTTTGCACCATTAGAACCAAGGGTCGTATCTTCTAATAAATTACGTACACCTTCCGATGCTTTTGTATGAAACTGGAATAATCCCTCTTTCATTTAAAAGGTCGCTTTCACAATTTCTTGAATATCTTCTGGGGTTATACTCTGTCTTTCTCCCATGGCAACCCAACCTCTTTCTTCAAAAATAGATCGTATCGTCAAATCGCATGCTTTAAAATCGTTGGTATATTCTGATAGTTTCGTTTTAACTCCAAGCGATTGGAAGAATTCTTCCGTTTTATGAATCGCTAATCTCGCAATTGTTTCATTATCGCCTTCTAAATTCCAAACACGCTGTCCGTACTGTGTTAATTTATCTTGTTTCTCTGAGAATTTATACTCCCACAAACGTGGTGCAACAACAGCGAGACTTTGCGCATGATCAATTCCAAAAATAGCCGTCAACTCATGACCAATCATATGCGTTGTCCAATCGGTTAATACTCCACAACGCAAATTGCCATTTAAAGCATGTGTTGCGCACAACATCAAATTACTAGCAAGTTTATAATCCTCTGGATGGTCGACAACATTGGCTACTTCAATCAATGTCGATAGAATTGCCTCCGCTTCTCTTTCTTGCAAAAGATTCTCCATTGGATAAGTGAGGTATTGCTCTAATGTATGCATAAAAGCGTCAATCACTCCATTCGCCAATTGACGTTTCGGAAGTGTCGCTACAACAGTTGGATCGCAAAAAGAAAACTTTGGAAAGAAAAGAGGCCCACCCATTACACGTTTTGCTTGAAACTCTGTACGACTGATTACAGCTCCAGAATTTGCTTCTGAACCCGTTGCTGGTAAAGTTAGAACAGTTCCGAAAGGGGTTGCATTTGTAAAATTACATCCTTTTTTCTTTTCTAGCACCTCCCAAGGATTTCCGTTGTAACCAATTGCACCAGAAATAAATTTTGTGCCATCAATTACAGAACCACCACCAACAGCCAAAATAAAATCAATCTTTTCTTTCTGAGCAAGTTCCACTGCTTTCATTAAGGTCGAATACTCTGGATTTGCTTCAATTCCAGAAAACTCTACAACAAAGAAATCTTTCAATTGTTCATTGATTTCACCAATTAAGCCCATTCTTTTCGCACTTCCACCACCGTAGGTAATTAGAATACGTTTCACTCCAATTTCCTTCAACAAAGAAGGCAAGTTGGTCAATTGATTTTTTCCAAAGATAATTCGGGTAGGATTGACTACATCAAAATTTTGCATGATATTTTGTATAAAAAAAACCCAGATTAACGAGTTAATCTGGGTTTGATAAAAACTTATGTTCGATTATTTTTTTCCACTTTCAGTAACTGCATACGCAACCGTTAAAGCATCTATGTCTTGTAATTCTTTACGAATATCAAATATTAAACCTGAAGGAGCACCTTCATCGGCTTTAATACAGGTAATAACATTCTCGATTTGTTTTTTCATACGAGGAGGTTTAGATTCAAATTTATCTTTTTTCCACGATTTAATCGAATTTGTATTGTAAAGTTCATCTGCTTTAGATTGAGCCACATTATCCATGAACAACAAATACTCCATATCCATTTTAGCATATTTAGCTGCTCTTGCTTTATTCAATGGCTTTCCAACGTAAATAAAATCAATCTCAGAACGCTGCTTAAAAGGCGTCATATCTGTTGTTCGAGCACCTTCAGGTTTCATAACTCTAACCGTCGGATCAGATTCTTTACTACTTGTCGCAACCATAAAGAAAAACAAAAGCATAAATACAATATCAGGAAGAGAAGCTGTGTTCACTCCAGGTACCGATTTTCCGCTATCTTTTTTAAATTTTGACATACTATTTATTGTTTCGGTGTTACTTCAATGATTCTATCTGGGTAAAGAATTTTCAATAGAGCTAACTTCTCTTTATCTACTTTCGACTCATCCATCACGTAACGACTTTTGATTTTCTCGTAAGATTCATTAAAGATATCTCTTGCTGCATCATCTCTCAATTCGAAGAAAGCTTCTTCTACTTCTGATTGAATTTTTGCAAACAAACCATATTTCGTTCCTTTTTGAACATCAATTCGAATATGTGCTTGAACACTGATCTCTGGTAATTTTTCTTTACCATACAATTTCAAAGCATCCTTTTTCTTTCTCCATTCATCTACCTGACGGTATTTAAACTCGATAATTTCTTCCATTGCATTTGGTGTATTCTCAACTTCTTCAGCATCAGTAATTGCTTGATTCAGTAGAGCATCAATCTCTGGCATTGAAATCCTAGAGTACATCGGGTAACTGTTCGTCGGATCATTGTACTTTTCATTTGTACGGTAGAACTTAACAATTTCATCCGAAATTAATTCCGGATCCTGCATAAACATACCTCGAATCATCAATTGATTCTTGCTATTTGCTTGAATGGCGCAAATATTTCTTTCCTCTACTTTAACCGGTTCATCAGGAACCTCAATATTCTTTGGTATACTTCTGATGTATGCTTGATCTTTATCCATGGTTGTAGTAACCAGGAAGAAAATCAGGAGCAAGAAAGCGATATCCGCCATCGAACCAGCATTTACTTCAGGTATTTCTCGCTTTGCCATAGTTTATATTATTTTCTAAATCGTCCCATAAAAGGAGCGAATACAGCAGCCAAAAGAGCCACTACAATTAATGTAATTACCAAGTATAATCCAGCAGTTGTAGAAACAATTGTTCCTTGGGCTACTTGCACATCTTCTACTAACCCCAATGTTTCATTTGTATCTGATGTCCCCACCATTAAGAACACAAGGTAAAGAATCAAAGCAATCACAATTCCGATAATTGACATGATAGTCTTTTTCGGATTAGAAATCAATTGCACTATAAAGAAGATTAAAATCAGACCTACACCTGCCATGATTAGAAAGCCAGTAAAACCTGTTGAAAAAGACAAGCTTGTACCTTCTCTGAAAGCCTCTTGATCTTCCAATGTACTATTCATGTCAGCACCACCGAATAAGAATAAACTTGCGATTACTCCAATTGCAACCAATGCTACTTTAAGAATACTCATGTATAAATTGAGTTTTTTAGTATCCATGTTTTTACAATTATTAATTAATAAATTAAATTCACCGAAGGGTTACTATTAAACCTTCGCGATTTTATGTTTCAACATCATATCTACTAATGAGATAGAAGCATCTTCCATTTCATTTACCAATCCATCAATTTTAGAAACGATATAATTATAAAAGATTTGAAGAATAATTGCAGCAATCAAACCAAATACTGTTGTTAAAAGCGATACTTTAATACCACCAGCAACTGTTATTGGAGATACTTGACCATCTTGTATAATTTTATCAAAGGCAAAGATCATCCCAATTACTGTCCCCAAGAAACCAAGCATTGGTGAAAGAGCAATAAATAAAGATAACCAAGAAAGACCTTTTTCTAAAAGTCCCATTTGAACTCCACCGTAAGATACAACAGATTTTTCAGCCATTTCAATTCCTTCTTCAGCACGGTCAAGACCTTGGTAAAAGATAGAAGCGATAGGGCCTCTTGTGTTTCTACATACATCTTTAGCAGCTTCAACACCACCATTTTGTAATGCAGTTTCAACTTCATCTAAAAATTTCTTTGTATTAATTGTAGAAAGGTTCAAGTAAACAATACGTTCAATTGAAAGCGCTAAACCAATAATTAAACAAATCAATACTGGCGTCATCCATAATGGTGCACCCTCAATGTATTTTTGTTTTAATGTTTGAACGAAGCTCAATTCAACTTGCGTTTCATCACCTGCAACTTCTTCAACATTCCCCATTTGTGCTTCATCAGCAACGCTAGGTGTTTCTTCTGTCACCGCTCCTTCTACAACTTCTGTTGCATCTGTGATAGAATCATTTGGTTCAGCAACTGATAAGTTTACAAAACCGAAAGTCATTGCTGCTGCAATAACTAAAGAACTAATTGTTTTTTTCATGTTCTCAAAGATTAATTTAATCGTGTTCTAAGTTTATAATTTAGCCAAATTTAATAAAATTTTTTTCTTTGTGAGTATCATTGTCCAATTATGAGGTGTAAGATGTGTTTTATTGAGTGAATGGAAAAGTTAAATTCACTCGAATCAAGAACCGATAGCGAAAAATAAATCATCTTTTATTTGTTCAAAAAACAATCATAAAACACTGTAAAATAGAACTTTTATGATTTTAAAGTAAACTATTTTACATCCAAAACAACAGAGGACAAACCCTGTATTATTCACTATAAATAAGTCTTCGTGAAAAATATTTTTTTTTTAGTCAATGCTTTTTTAACGGTTTAATTTCACCTAATTCGAACCCAAAAAGGAGAAAATACGCTATTTGTCGTATTATAGCAACAGTTAAAATAGCTTACTTTTACCAAAAATAACATCCTATGAAAATTAACATTGCTGTTGCAGAAGATAATCCATTTTTAGCCAAAGCTATTCAGGAAAAAATTTCATTTTTTGAAGACTTTAAATTAAAATTCCTTGCAGTCAATGGGGAAGAGTTTCTAAAAGAACTGGAAAACGACCATAATATTGATGTTATTCTAATGGACATTCAAATGCCTAAAATGGACGGAATTGAATGTACTGAAATTATAAAAACAAAGTATCCTCAAATAAAAGTACTTATGTTGACGGTGTTTGACGATGATGACCACATATTCAAAGCAATACATGCTGGAGCAGATGGTTATCTACTCAAAGAAACAAACCCCGACGTTTTGTACAAAGCCTTGTGCGATGTTTTAGAAGGTGGCGCAGCAATGACTCCTTCTATTGCCTTAAAGGCTCTTAATATTCTTCGGAACCCAGAGAGAATGTCCAAAAACCAAACACAAGTTGAAGAAATTAAATTAAGTAAACGAGAGAAAGAAGTGTTGGAGCAATTGTCAAAAGGTCTAAACTATCATCAAATTGCAGAGAACTTATTCATCAGCCCGTCCACGGTTCGAAAACACATTGAAAACACCTACAAAAAGCTTCATGTACATAACAAAATGGAGGCTGTTCAAAAGGCAATGAAACACAATTTAATTTAATGTACACTGACAGGTTGACATTAAAATAATCAAGGCACATATTTTGACAACAGCAGTTCAATGTTGTTGAAAAATCAATTTGGTTCTGTCTTTGAAGCTGTTTTTTACCCTACAATTGTAGTGGTGGCTATGTGGCTTGTTTTCTGGGGAGATCACCTTTTCCCAGCGATTGATTTTTATAAATTTGGTGTAATGCCTGGCGAAGTAAACAGTTTGAAAGGCATTGTTTTTATGCCACTTATTCATTCTAAAAATGAAATTGGACACATCATCAACAATACACCCCCAACTTTTGTTCTTTTGGCTGCAATCATTTATTACTACCGTGATATTGCTTTAAAAGTTTTTATCCTTTCGTGGCTTTTTACGGGAATTGGCGTTTGGCTTTTTGCTGAAAACACCAATTCTTTTCACATCGGAATGAGTGGTGTCGTATATGCAATGGCAGCATTTTTATTTACTTCTGGGGTAATTCGAAAGTACAAACCACTTCAGGCGATTTCATTATTCGTTGCATTTGTATATGGAGGAATGGTTTGGGGAGTATTCCCTACTGAAACACACGTATCTTGGGAAGGCCATTTAGCAGGATTAACAACTGGAATTTTACTTGCATTAATCTATAGAAAACATGGTCCTCAAGCACCAAAATTCATGTATGAAATTGAAAAAGAATTAGGCATTGAACCTCCCGATTTCGAAGCAGAATTAAACGAGAAAATTAGAATTGCACAAGAGATTGAGAAACAAAAACAAAGAGAAGAACAAGAGATTAAAATTGTATACCACTACATTTCTAAAAAAGACGATGAGACTACGGAATAAAACGATCGACGATTGTTCCTGTTCCTTTTGAACTTTCATTCAGATTTAATTCTCCAAAGTCGATACAAATGTACTCGGCCGTGTCCATCAACAACAATTCTCCTGTAAAGTAATTTACTAAATCCGAAATTCCAAAATTATGTCCAACAATCAATAAATCACCCTTTTGATTTCCTGACCATAATTCTTTTAAGAAGTAATCTTTTGTACACAAATACAATTCATTCATTTTCTTTTTCAATAAGAATGAATGTTTTTTTTCAATGTAAGTCAATGTTTCAATCGTCCTCTGAGAAGCGCTGCACCACACATCAGTTGGCAATGTTTTATTCGAAAGAAAATTTGCTAATTTCTCTGCTTGAACCCTCCCCTGTTCAGACAAAGACCGGTCAATATCCAACATTTCTTTTGGGTATTCAGCTTTAGCATGACGAATTAAGTATAATTTCATTTAAACCTTATCAATTACCAAAAATACATAAAAGTATGAATATAAGCATCTTAAAAAAGATTTAAATTCTAAGCCACTTCTAAAATCGAGGGGGCAACACTCATTTTTATTTCTTTAAATAATTTTACCTTTGTACAAACTACAATTATCAGAATGAAAACTACAATTACTCTCCTTTTTCTACTTGCCTTTACTGCGTTTTCTTTTACACAAAACATATGGTCAAAAGATGCCAATCAAAATGAATATTTTATTGAAAATAAAGGGCAATATGACGACAGACAACATTCTCCCGAAGAAAACATTCAATATGGATTAAAATTAGGGAATGTATTTGTTCTTTTTGACCAAAAAGGAATGACGTATCGATTTGAGCATTTGAAAAAAATTAAAGTCGAAGGCAAAGAAAGTATCCGTAAAAATCAAAGTGAACTGATTCACATTACTTTTTTAAATGCGAATTCAGATGCCCAAATTATTGCAACAGACAAAGTATCTCATGCTTATTCTTTTGGAATAAAAGATTATTTCACCAATTCTGCGCACAGCATAAACAATATTCCTGGTTTTAAAAAAATCACGTATAAAAATATTTACCCAAACATTGACATTGAATATACCCTACATCCAAAAGGTGGATTAAAGTACAACATCATTCTCCACCCAGGAGCTAATGTTGATGATATTCAATTGGGTTATTCTACAAAAAACAAAAACACGGGTAAACGATCTGAGGTTCAGATTTCGGACGAAGGCCAGTTGATTATTTCTACTTCATTGGGAGATATTACAGAGAAGGCACCATTTACATTTTATGACAACTCATCTCAAAAAATTCAATCCCGCTACTTATTCCAAAACAATATTTTGCGCTTTGAGTTAGAGAATTATGACTCTACAAAAAAAGTAATCATTGACCCTTGGGTTATATCGCCTAATTTCAATGCTGGAGATTTCACTCGAGAAGTAGAAACAGATGCTGTTGGAAATATTTATACAATTGGAGGAGAATTACCGATGGTTTTGCGGAAGTATTCATCGGCAGGAACTTTAATTTGGCAATATAACTCTCCTTGGGATACTGTAAATGGTGGCTGGTTAGGAACACTTGCAACCAATGATGCAGGAGTAAGTTTCATCACACAAGGAACAAGTTCTGAAATTGAAAGAATCAGTTCTGGCGGAACAATGGATTGGCACCAAGCCTATACACCTGGAGGACTTTCTACAGAATTCTGGTCCATTACTTTTAACTGTGACGATACTAAACTAATTGTAGGAGGAACAGGTTCTGTTGGACTTTTCGGATTTAGAGCTGTAATTTATGATATTGATCCAGTTAACGGAAATGTAAATGGTGATGTAACGGTAAATACAGGAACATCCTCTGGTGGTTTAATTGCTACACCTATTGAAGTGCGTTCTATTTCTTCGTCCAAGAATGCAAAATATATATTTTTAACACACACGGATGTTGGCGCAATCAATCAAAACATTGGTGCATGTCCATCAGACGAGCCTGTCTACAAAACACCGAACACAAATCTTGGATACAAATGTGAGAACTTCCTTTCTTCCGATCAAAATGGTGGTGGATTAAAAGCTATTGTAGCAAATGATAATTTCTTTTATGTCCACAATGGGGATGAAATCAAACAGTACAATGTTTCCTCCGGTGTTTTAATCAATACAGTTTCTTTGCCTGGCGGAAGTGCCAACAATGTATTTGGCGGAGTAGTCGTTCATTGCAGTGGATTAGATGTCGATGCCTCTGGAAATGTTTACGCTGGCTCGATGGACCGAGTTGTAAAATTCGATGCAAACTTAAATGTACTATCTTCTATCAACACTACGGGTGGCTTTACCGTTTACGATGTTAGTGTCAGTTCCAATGGAGATGTCATCGCTGGTGGAGCAATCTTTGACAATGGAACATCCACTAATCGTGGTTCTAAAATAGAATCACTTAACTTTAGTACTCCAGGTAAATATGCGCTTATTTGTTGCGATGCGAATGTTTGTCCAGCCGGACCATTTTGCGATACAGACTCTCCACAAGCTTTAACGCCTAATACATCTGGTGGAACATGGTCAGGTACAGGCATGGATGCTGTAGGAAATTTTGATCCTTCGATTGCTGGTCCAGGAACGCATGTTGTAACTTACACCCTCTCTTGTGGAACCGAAGAAATCAGCATTATTGTCAACCCTTGTACTTCTTTAGAAGTGTGTGAAGAAAGCAATGGAGATTTAAGTGCAAGCATTGGAAATGGTGTTTACACATGGTCAACTGCGACTATTACAAATGTAAATACACCTATAAACAATGAAGCAGAGTGTATTGCATGTGCCTCTACCACTCCAGAATATACCTTTGGGTTTTACACTGGTTGTAGCGGAAACACTTGTACTTCTATTGACACAACTTGGACTCAATATGCAACAGGAATCACAACTTCCCCTCCTGCATCATATCCAATTCTAGTACAAGATGGAAATGGTTTAACTGTCATCATCAATAACCAAGGTGAATTGCAACCATGTACCAACACCTCTTGTACTCCACCGACTTTAAGCGATGTTATCACAAATATCACTTGCTTTGGCGGTTCAGATGGCGGTATTGATTTAACAATTAATGGAACAAGTACTTACGACATTTTATGGAGTAATTCTGCAACTACAGAAGACCTTACGGGATTAAATACCGGAGCATATACCGTCACAGTTACGGATCAAGTTGACCCATCATGTACAGTTACCTCGACCATTAATGTTTTGGATGGAGTAGCTTTACCAACGGGTTCAATTTCTGGAACAGGCAGTATTTGTGGAGGAAATACAATAGACTTACAAATCGATCTCACTGGATCTCCTAACTGGTCCTTTGTTTATGCAATTGACGGTGTCAACCAAACTGCTGTTACTGGAGTGACAACTTCTCCGTATACTTTAACGACAGCAACACTTGGAGTTTACACGTTAATTTCTGTCAACGATGGAAGTGTTTGTCCCGGTACATTTTCAGGTTCCGCAACGGTTTCTGCTTCCACCAATGACGATGCTTCTTTTACGACTTCTGATTTTTGTGTAGGTATTGCAAACAATGCAAACATCACTGGTTTAGCAGGTGGAACATTCTCTTTCAATCCAATTCCATCAGATGGAGCAACTATAAATTCAACGACTGGTGAAATTAGTAATGGGGTTGGAGGAACAACCTATACAATCGAATATTTAACCAACGGACCTTGTCCAAATACGTCAACGCAAAGCGTAAGTGTTCTATCTCCAAATTCAGCAACACAAAACATCACCGTTTGTTCTGGTTCAGATTATACTTATCCAGACGGAACAACTTCAACCAACATAACAGGTCCAGAGAATAATGTTTCCACTTTGGTAAACATGGCTGGTTGTGATTCTGTTATCACAACAAATATCAGTATCGGCACTGCTTTTACAACAACTTTAAATCATCAGATTTGTGAAGGAAATGATTTTACGTACATTGACGGTACTGTTTCGACAAACATTTTAGTTAATGAAACGCATGTTACAACGATTTTAAATCCTTCGGGATGTGATTCTATTTTCACAGAAAATGTGAATGTTGCTCCGATTTATTCTACCAATGATGCTGTGACGGTTTGTGAAAATACAAACTACACGTATCCTGACGGAACTTCTGAAACAATTATTTCATCAACCCTTCATGTTTCCAATCTATTAACAATTGCTGGATGTGATTCAATCATTACAACCACGGTAACAATGAATCCAGTTTATTCTATTTCTGAGAATGTGGACGTATGTGAAAATACAAACTACACGTATCCCGATGGAAGTGTTGAAACAATCACGGCAAACAGTGTTCATGTCTCAAACCTTACAACAATTCTAGGTTGTGACTCGATTGTTACGACAAATGTAGACATGATCCCCTCTTATTCTATCGTTGAAAACATCCCCTTATGCTCTGGTGTAAATTATACCTACCCTGATGGAACAATTTCTAACACAATTTTAGTTGACGAAACACACGTTTCGAACCTCACAACGATTCTTGGATGCGACAGTACAATTACAACAAACATTCAAATATCAAATTCTCCTCTCGCTGACGCTGGGTCAGATTTAATTGTTTGCAACGGTGCTACTGTTACATTAACGACAAATAATCCTCAAGGAAATAACACATCTTGGTCTAGTGGAATTTTGGATGGCGTACCTTTTACTCCCACAACAACACAATATTACACCTTGACGGTAACCAATTCTACAGGATGCTCCTCGATAGACAGTGTGCAAATTACGGTTACAAATAGCCCCACAATTCTATTTTCAGGAAATGTTTTAGAAGGTTGTGCTCCTCTTGAAGTTGAATTCACTAATTTAACAGCTGGTGGACCATTTACAGATTGTCTTTGGGATTTTGGAGATGGTACAACATCTACCACATGCGGAACAGTGACGCACACTTATTCAAACCAAGGTTTTTACACCGTCTCATTAACTGTAACACTCCCCGGAGGATGTACTGCAACAGAAACATTGGTCGATTACATTCATGTTCAACCAGATCCGATTGCGGCATTTTCGACATTGGGCAGTGATTTTGACATTTTAAATACTGAAGTTCATTTCCAAAACAACTCAAGTAATAGTGATAGTTATGTATGGGATTTTGGAGACAATAGTACAAATTCATTTGACATAAGCCCTTCCCATATTTATCCTGAAGAAGATGGATCATACACAGTCACTTTAATTGCAAGTTCATCATTTGGTTGTAGTGATACCGCAACATTGGTAATCAGTATTCAAGATGTTTTAATCTATTATGTTCCAAATTCATTTACACCTGATGGAGACGAATTCAACAACATATTCAAACCAATTTTCACGGCAGGATACGATCCTCACGACTATTCTCTACTCATTTTTAACAGATGGGGAGAAGTTGTTTTTGAATCAAACGATTCTGAATACGGATGGGACGGTACATTTCACGGGAAAATTTCTCAAAATGGCGTCTACACTTGGAAAATTGAATTCAAAGAAACCATGACAGATAAGCGACATAAAATATTAGGTCATGTTAACCTTATAAGGTAAGAAACAGGCAATTTTCTTTTTTCTCGTGCTTTCCCAACCTATTCTCATCAGTTTTCGTAATAGAATTAGAAATAATGAAAATATGACTTGGGGTAATTAGTGATACTATCCAAAAAAAATGTAATTTACATAAGAATTTGAAAGTAAGAGCATTAAAAAGATCAATGGACATCACTTCAGAAATAATAAAATCATGCATACGTGATGACCGAAAGGCAATCAACCACTTGTACGAGTATGGTTTTAAAATTTTAATGCCCGTATGTTTTCGATACAATAAAAACGAAGAAGATGCGCGCTCCTCTTTTAATCTTGGATTTCTGAAAATATTAAAAGGATTGCCAAAATTGGATGAAAATGCAAATTTTAATGCGTGGGCAAGAAGAATTATGGTGAATTGCTTGATTGATGAGTACCGTAAGAACAAGCGTTACACTGATAAAATCATGAAAAGCGACAGTGAAACAACTTTGGATTATTACTCTACGGGGACAACAAATGAAGCAGAGAGTAACATGGGAGTAGATAACATTATGCAACTTGTTCAAGAGTTACCTGCAACAACGTCCATTGTTTTTAACCTGTACATAATTGAAGGTTACGCCCACAAAGAAATAGCAGAACAATTGGGAATGTCCGAAGGAACATCGAAATGGCATTTATCAACGGCTCGAAAAATATTGAGAGAGAAACTAGATCAACAACAGAATCAACGAATGGTTATATGAATTTGAACGATAACGACATAGATAATTTATTCAAAGAAAAGGCTGCGTCCTCTTCTTTCGAATACAAAGATGCTTACTGGAAAGAGATGGAAGCAATGTTGCCGAAAAACAACGCAAAGGACTTTTTATGGATGGCTACTTCTGTTCTATTCATCGGTTTGGTTAGCTTTTCTTTTTTCACAACCAAGCAGCATATTTCTAAATTAAATTCACCCACTGTTCTTGCAGACAATTCAGTAGAATTGACAAAAGAAAATTCACAAGAAAGCGCAACAAACAAAACTTCTAATCCAAGAACAAATGATTCACAAAACACAATGGCAAGTGAATCTACCTCTTCTACAGCTATAACTCCATCGAATAAAAACACTTTTTCACAAGCAAATCAAAACAATGTACATGAAGATAAAAAATCATTCGCTCAACGAAATACTTCTGTAAAAAATCAACCTTTTCAGAAAACAATTGAGAAAACAAACCTGATTTCTTCACCAAATGAATCAATGGTTACTTTCTCCGAAACAACAGCAAACAAAAGAGAACAAGCACATAATTCTACAGAGAACATAGAAGAATTATCAAATTCAGTTTTACATGAAGACGTTTCTTCGGGACTTACGCTAAAAGACTTGACTTTGATTCCTCAACGCAATGCCGATAATTCAAGTATACCTTTACAAACACCCTTACCGATTAGAAACCAGTTTTACGCTCAACTATTAGGCGGCATTTCTCAATCCATGGTCATTCCATCAAGTGAGACTAATTATAACATTGGTGTTGGTGTTGGCTTCCAGATGAATAAAGGTAATTTTAGAATCAACACAGGACTGAATGGACTTTGGGGGTTTCATAATAATTTACTTTTAACACGCCAAGCAAAAGTATATAGTTTTGGTTCCGAAATTGTCCAATACGAATTAAAGTACAAAGAAATTTTTTCTTTAGAAGCTGATTTATCGATCGGTTATCAATTCTCGAAGCACATTATTAGAGTCGGAGTTCGGCCATCGTTCATTGTTGGGACAAAAGTTGGTTACAGAGAGAAAGTAGGAAACGATGAACTTGCCGAAAACTTCTACGGTATAACTCAAGGAATTCAACGTTTTGGAATAAAACCAATGCTTGGATATACTTATTTATTGAAAAAAGATTTTTCCATTGGATTTAACATTGGAATGCAATTAATGCCTTTGATTGATGAGAAATTCGTCAGTGGATTAAACAGAACAGCACCAATAGACGGACAATTATTTATCCGAAAAACAATACATTTTAGAAAATGAAATATTTATTAATACTACTCGCATCTCTTTTCCTTATATTTAGTTCTTGCAAAAAAAACAAGACTGAAATTCCGGAATCTAATGACCCCATTTTTAAAGCTTCAGGAATATTTGGCAGCAACACATTCTCTATTGTTGCAGGAGATGATGATGCATACATGTTCACAATGACAGATGTTGTTCAAAATGTTGAAGTTGTTTCAGGGGAAATCTCAAATGAAAGTTTTGGGATTAAAATCGGTATTTTCAATGGATTTATTGACCAACCTTCTCATCAGTTTGAAGATGATTTTCAAATTACACCAACATTTGCAAAAGAATACCTTCAACCGCTAGTTGTTCTCCATAAGAGTTCTTTTTCAAACGCAAGTGAAATTCAAGATATTAATTGGACCATTGGTAATGATCAATTCCAGGGATCTGCTCCAATATATAGACCCGGAAAATATATGGTCTGTGCTGAAATCATATTTATGGACAATACAATTAAGAGTTTATGTAACGAGCTAATCATAGGGTACAACAGAAGTGAAACAGGTAAAATCTCTTTCAATTACAACCAATCTACCAATCATTTAAATGCATTCATAGGACCTGTCAATTCTTCAATCGAATCGATACAATGGTTTATAGATGGGGATTATACGAGCGACTCTGAAGTTTTGAGTACGAACGTAACTCCAATCAGTCATAAAATAAGCGCTGAAATTCATTACTCGAATGGTGTATACAGAAGAAAAGAAATGGTTTTAGATGCATACAGCAACACACAAACGATTGAGGATTACACATTTTTTGAAGACATTTCATCGTCTATAATTCCACAAGATTATAACATTCAAATCAAGATCCAACAAGATGGTATCGTGTACGAGTCCATCAAAGCCAATAATACTAATTCTAGTATTCTTATTACAGGGTTTAGTTTTTACGGTAAAAACACCGACGGTAATGATGTTTATAAAATCAATGCTACGGTAAATTGTAAAGTAAAAGCACAAGATGGAACAGCTGAAATTCCTTTAAATTTTACATCCGTTTTCGGACTTGAAATTAAATAAATACCCTACCTTTATTCCAAATTAAAAACAATGAAACTAATACTACTACTTATCATCACTTTTCCTTTCTTTGGAAACACACAAATCACATTAACTACAACAGATTTTTCAGACGGTGGCGATAACTCATGGATATCAAATGTAACTGATAACGGAATTGATTTTTCTACAACGGGTCAAAATATGACATGGGATTTCTCTGGCATGGTTTCAACAGGTCAAACACAAAAAGAATACTTCAACCTATCAAGCTCATCACAATTGGTTCAAATTCTATTTGGGCTATTTGCCCCTTCGCAATACAAGGCCACTAACTTTGTAAATTCAGATGCTTTACCTTTAGATCAAATTCCTTCTGAAATTTTGCCCGTAACAATAAGTGATGTGCGACAGTTTTCAAAAAACAGTAACGACTCAATCACTTCTATTGGTTTGACAATTTCAATAGATGGAAATGAAATTCCATTTAAATCAGACACGATTGAGACTCGGTACAAATTCCCGATGAACTATGGAAACTCTTATTCTTCGCGAGGGTATACAGAAATCGATATGAATCCTGCAACAAATACAATTTGGAGACAATATCGCCAACGATTTTCAACTGTTGATGGTTGGGGTTCTATAACAACACCATATGGAAATTTTGATGTGCTTCGTGTTGACCATTTCATACAAGAAACAGATTCAATTTTAATTGACCTTTTTGGAAATCCAACATGGATTCCTCTTGCAATTCCTGACAGTCACCAATACGAATGGATCGCTAACGGAGAAAAAGAACCTATTTTAAGAATTACAACAACAATAATTGGCGGAAATGAAACCGTAACGAACATTGAATACAAAGACAATGAGATTGTAGGGTTAGATGAGCTAGAAAATCAATTTACTGTTTTTCCAAATCCAACCAATTCAACGTTAACAATTAATGGTATTCAACAAAACACAACTTATTCTATCTTCTCAATTGATGGAAAAAAAGTCTTTTCTGGAGAATTATCATCCATGAATAACCAAATTGATGTCCATTCTTTGACAGAAGGAAGTTATCAAATTATTCTTTCTCAAAAAGGTAGAAGCATAAATTTACCGTTTCTTAAAAAGTAAACCGTAACTTTGTACTTGAAAGGCAAATCAGTCTATCGCTTTGAGTAATCAAAGAGGAAAGTCTGGGCAGCGAAGGGTACTGTGCTTCTTAACGGGAAGGCGTTTTTCTTCGGGAAAATGACAGAAAGTGCCGCAGAAAGGTAAACTACCTAGGGATTTATTCTTGGGAAAAGGTGAAAAGGTGGGGTAAGAGCTCACCGGGAGATTGGTGACATGATCCGCTTGGTAAACCTCACAGGCTGAAAGACCATGTAAACCCAGGTTTGAGAACTACTCGTTCGACTGGGAGGGTAGGTTGATTGATCCCGATAGTGATGTCGGGGCTAGATAAATGATAGACACTGTTTTTTAAACAGCTACAGAACCCGGCTTATGATTTGCCTTTCTTTTTTTACTCCAATCAATTGCTTCGGATAAAATATACTCTGGTGTTGTTGATTTTGAAAAAATAGGATCGATAATTAAAACTGAGTTCGACATTCCATCTAACTTATAATCCAACCGGGTCCAATGAAATCCTAAAATTGATTTTGTCTTCACGCTTTTAACACTTCTTAAAGAGGTCACTTTACTTGATTTATCAAAAGACTTGAAAATTAACGTATCTCCAGTCATGTAGGTTGATTTTATGTGTTTCCTTAAATAAAACACAAATAAAACAGGCAAAATACTGACTATAAAAACTAATCCGATCGCAAAAAATGTTTTCCCTAACGTCAATACAATGAAAAAATCAACAGCAAGAACTGTCAATGCAACAACATAAAAAATGACATTCCATTTTTTTAAATAATGAGACGAAGTGATAAAAAATTTTTCCCGGTTTTCAAGACGCTTTAGTAAAGTCGATTTAGTGGGCATAGATGCAGTTTGGTTCGCTACAAATATGCAAAAAAATAAATTACAAAACAAGAAATAAAACGATTTAGTATTGAGAAGGATTAATTCACTTTTTTTAGTAAGCGTGCAATTATTTGATTGTATTCCACCAACTTTTCTTGCGACACACTGTATTTTCTAAAAACTTCTTTGGAAGAATAAATTGGAAAAGTATTCAGCGATTTATTTATACTTCGATTGTTCTCTTCATCCAAACAATAAAAAATAAAATCCTTTGCCACTGAATAATTCTGTGCTTGATTAATAATCGCAATGGTTCTTAAATTGAAGAAAGATCCTGTAGATTTCGAATTTGGATAACGCAAATATCGGTTCGAATAATCGAGTAAAGTATCTTTATTCGAAGAAAAGTCACTGTATAATGTTAAAACCGGAAAATTTCTATTCAAAGAATCCAGTAACATTGATTTTGAAACAGAACTGTCAGAGAATTTTTTCACCCATTTATTTGCATCCACCTTTTTAAGCTTATTCATTATCGGTGAAAGCATTGAGATGGTTTCTTTTTCATTCAATTCATTGACAAATTTTGATTCCAATAAATCATTGTAAATTCTAACCTTTCTTTTGGGAGTACTTGCAACAATAAAAGGATCAATTCCATACCCAACAAAATCATAAAGCCACGATGCATATCTCCCCTGTTCTTGTGTCAAGTCTTTGGAGAAATTTATTCTTTGCAACAACGAACGTTTGCTCATTTTATGCACATCAGACATCGTCTTAACCATGATAACATCTGCATGAATATTTGCTCCCTCGTTTCTTATTAACCCTATTATTTTATCGGCTTGCATTTGAACAATTTGCATCGATACATTTTCTTCATGAAGAAAAGACAGAAACAAAGAAGTGTCAGACTGCGTTAAATAATCCGATAAAATAATGATTTGTTTATTCTTTGGTGCTTTTGCAGTTTCAATATTGCATGAAAAAAGAGCAATACTGGAGAGAAAAAGAAAGAAAAATGCAAACTTTGATGAATTCATTGAATAAAGATATCAAAAACTTAACTTTTACCTTTAAATTTGCAGAAAAAAATAATGGCCGAGACTAAAAAACAGCAGAAATTGAATAAAATCATTGAAGATTTAAATTCAAACGATTCAAAAAAAATTTCTAAAGCAATTAAATCTCTAGAGTCACACGGAAATCATTCCGTTATAAAGCCTATTGCTGATCGTTTACTCAATGAAATTCCAGCACAAAACAAGACTGAAATCATTGAATTATTGAGTAGTCTAAAAGACACTTCAGTTCGCGCAGAAATTATGGCTGTGATTGATGATGAAAAATACATTTCAATTCGTCAAGCTTTTTTAACTGCAATTTGGAATACTAAAATAGATTTTTCGGGCTATGTAGATGAATTTGTTTTCATATCCATTCACGGTACTTTTTTGGAAGCAATCGATTGCTTAACCATCATTGAAAATTTAGAAGGTCCTTTCATGGAAGAAGATTTACTCGAATGTGAAAGCCATTTAAAAAGCTACATGACAAGTGATGGAGAAAAAGACGAAAAACGCGCATTTATCCTCAGTGAAATCGCTTTAAAATTGAAAGATTTCAATGCCGATGTGGATGATGATATGTAATTTTCTTGTAGTACTGATAGGTCGTGACCTGTCAGTACTACAAGAAAAAACTTACTCCCAACCAAATCTTTCTTTCAGAATTCCATTGACAAACAATCGGAAATTCTCTGATTCGATTTTATCCAAAACATCTCCGATAAACGCAGCCACCATTAATTGGTGAGCAGATCTCTTCGAAATCCCTCTTGCTTGAAGATAGAAAATAGCTTCGTCGTCCAATTGTCCTGTTGTAGAACCGTGAGAACACTTCACATCATCTGCGTAAATCTCCAATTCTGGTTTCGAATTAACGGTCACATCGTCGGTAAGTAAAACATTACCGTTCGATTGAAAAGCATTTATTTTCTGTGCATCTGGTCGAACGTAAACTTTCCCGTTGAAAACAGCCGTCGATTTATCATCCATTACACCTTTGTACAATTCATGCGATTCACAATGCGGTACTTTATGGTCAACAACCGTATGGTTATCCACATGCTGTTTGTTCTTCAATAAATAAACACCGTTTAAATTGGAAACACAATTCTCTCCATTCACTTCTACGTGAACATTATTTCGTACCAATGCACCATTAAGTGTCGATGTATTCAATGTGAAAACAGAATTTCTATCTTGTCGAATTTCTTCCGTTGAGATATGAAATGTTGATTCATCTTCGAATTGCACTTTATTGACGGTTAAATTTGCATTCTCCCCAACCTCAAAAGAAGCATTTACATTGCAAAATTTATCTTCGCCATTCTCTGAAAAGTAACCAATGTGAACCGTTGCTTGCGCAGATTTACCAATGGATATATTTGTTCTAAAATTAGCAATCGAAGCTTCTCCTTTTATAACATGAATAAGCTGAATAGGTTTTTCAACAATTGCATTATTTGCAATTTGAACGTGTACTCCACCTGATAAAAAAGCAGTATTGATTGCATTGAACAATTCTCCTTCTATTTGAGTATTTGTCGCTGGTATTTCGTTCATTTCTTCAAAAGAAACAACTTCTACACCCTCTATTTCTTCTTGAGAAGACAATTCAGCGTTGAATTTACCATTCACAAAAACAAACGTATGTGCATTGTCATCCATTGAATAATCCTCTACCGAAGATAATTCAGCAGAATTCTGGATATAATTCTTCTTACACAATTTTGCTACACGTGTATATTTCCATGCCTCCACTCTTGTCGTAGGAACAGAAATATTCTCTAAAACCGATTCTGCCAATTGTTTATCGGAGATATTCACCGCTAATTCTGATGAATTCAATCCTTCCAGCAGGGCAATTTTATTTTTTGAAATAACTGTCATATCTAGTTGTTTGCCAATTCTTCTTTGATCCAATCGTATCCTTTCTCTTCTAGTTCAAGCGCCAATTCTTTTCCGCCTGTTTTGACAATTTTACCATCGAATAAAACATGGACAAAATCAGGAATGATATAATCCAATAAACGTTGGTAATGCGTAATCACGATGGTTGCATTTTCTTCCGATTTCAACATATTTACACCGTTTGCAACAACGCGCAAGGCATCAATATCCAATCCTGAATCTGTTTCATCTAAAATAGCTAATTTCGGATTCAGCATTGCCATTTGGAAAATTTCATTTCTTTTTTTCTCTCCACCGGAGAATCCTTCATTCACAGAACGAGAAGCTAATTTTGCATCCAATTCTACCAACTTAGATTTTTCACGTACCAATGCCATGAATTCTTTTGCAGTAATCGGATCTTCTTTCTTGTATTCTCTGATTTCACCAATCGCAGTCTTCAAGAAGTTAATGTTCGATACTCCTGGAATTTCAATAGGATATTGAAAAGCCAAAAACAAACCTTCTCTCGCTCTATCTTCGGTAGATAAATCCAATAAATCTATTCCATCAAAATCAACAGAACCAGCAGTTACTTCGTAATCTTCACGACCTGCCAAAACCGAAGCTAATGTACTTTTCCCTGCACCATTAGGTCCCATGATTGCGTGAATTTCTCCCGCTTTCACTTCTAGGTTTAACCCTTTTAATATTTCCTTATCGCCTATAGAGGCACGTAAATTTTCAATTTTTATCATATATTTATTTTCGCTTTAGGTTAGGTAGTTGAGGCGCGATGCATCGCGCCTCAACTACCTAACCTAAAAATTACCCTACACTTCCTTCTAAACTAATCGTTAACAATTTCTGTGCTTCAACAGCAAATTCCATTGGCAATTGATTCAATACTTCTTTGCAATACCCATTCACAATCAATCCGATGGCTTTTTCTTCACCAATCCCTCTTTGTTTACAGTAAAAAATTTGGTCTTCACCAATTTTAGAAGTCGTTGCTTCATGCTCAACTTTTGAACTACTGTTTCTACATTCTATGTACGGAAAAGTATGTGCTCCACACTCATCTGACATTAGCAGTGAATCACACTGTGAAAAATTTCGAGCATTTGTCGCACTTTTATGAATCTGTACTAATCCTCTGTAAGAGTTGTGTGATTTACCTGCTGAAATTCCTTTCGAAATAATGGTACTCTTGGTATTTTTTCCAAGATGAATCATTTTCGTTCCTGTATCTGCCTGTTGGTAATTATTTGTCACTGCCACAGAGAAAAACTCTCCGATAGAATTATCTCCTTTTAGAATACACGATGGATATTTCCACGTCACAGCTGAACCTGTTTCAACTTGCGTCCAAGATATTTTAGAATTCGTTCCGCAAATACCTCGTTTTGTAACGAAGTTAAAAATACCACCTAATCCATTTTTATCTCCAGGATACCAGTTTTGAACCGTAGAATATTTTATTTCTGCATTGTCTTTTGCAATCAACTCAACAACTGCAGCGTGCAATTGATTTTCATCTCGTTGAGGTGCTGTACAACCTTCCAAATAAGAAACGTACGAACCTTCATCGGCAACCACCAATGTTCTTTCGAATTGTCCCGTTCCTCCTTCGTTTATTCTAAAATAAGTCGAAAGTTCCATTGGACATCTCACTCCTTTTGGAATGTAGCAAAAAGACCCGTCTGTAAAAACAGCGGCGTTCAATGCTGCGTAGAAGTTATCACTGGTTGGAACAACTGTTCCCATATTTTCTCTCACCAAATCTGGGTAATCTTTCACTGCATCCGAGAAAGAACAAAAAATGATGCCCAATTCTCCCAGTTTTTCTTTGAAAGAAGTAGCTACAGAAACTGAATCCATGACAAAATCAACGGCAATATTTGTACCCGTCAATCTTTTTTGTTCTTCCATAGAAATCCCCAATTTTTTCATGGTTTCTTTCATTTCTGGATCAACATCGTCCCAACTTTCGTATTTTTTAGTCTGCTTTGGAGCAGAATAATAAATGATGTTTTGGAAATCTGGTTTGGTGTATTTCACATGCGCCCAATCTGGCTCGTCCATTTTTTTCCACATTTCAAAAGCTTCCAATCGGTGATTCAATAACCATTCTGGTTCCTCTTTCTTCGCAGAAATAAAACGGATAATATCTTCGTTTAGACCTTTTGGAGCTTGATCTGCTTCAATGTCTGTTGTAAAACCAAATTTATATTCTTGGTTCTCCAAGTCTTTTTCTAAATCGTCTTCTGTATAATTTGACATTTTATAATTCTAGATA
The DNA here is from genome assembly GCA_964387525.1 of uncultured Fluviicola sp. GTDB lineage: Bacteria > Bacteroidota > Bacteroidia > Flavobacteriales_D > Crocinitomicaceae > UBA4466. The sequence goes on along the minus strand of CAYLWS010000009.1, from coordinate 45,065 downwards.
GAAAATGATTCACCACACCCACAAGTACGGTCAGCATTTGGATTCTTAAAAATAAAACCTTTCCCATTCAATCCACCAGAATAATCCAATGTTGTTCCGAGAAGGTACAAGTAGCTCTTTTTATCCACAACAATTCTTACTCCGTTGTTTTCAAAAGAACGATCGTCTTCGGATTCTTCATTGTCGAATTTCAATTGATACATCAACCCTGAGCAACCACCACCTTCTACTCCAACACGGATAAAGAGTCCATCTTTACCGTCTTCTTTCATCAATCGGATTGCTTGATTTTTTGCTTCGTCTGTAACTACAATCATTCTTTTTTATTCGTTATTTGATAATGATACTATTTAGATTAATTATAAATAGAACACTTATTCTCTGCAAAAATACCTTTTTTGTGGGATTGATGCAAATAAAAAAAGAACTATTACTTTCAACGGATTTTAAATTCTCAATGATTCGAGAATTATAGAAAAAGGGAGTTTTATGATTTGTAAAAAAGAAAATAATCACCTTTTGTCTTACAATATTCAATATTCCCTGAGAAATACCTTACTTTTGCGCAAAATTAAACTGAACAAAATGAACAATCATCCTTGGCATGATGTAAACATCGGAGCTGAATCTCCAGAAACTGTAGTTGGAATTGTTGAAATCCCTAAAAACTCTAGAGCAAAGTACGAATTAGACAAAGATTCTGGAATGTTGATTTTAGACCGTGTTTTATATTCTTCAATCAATTACCCGGAGAATTACGGATTCATTCCACAAACGTATTGTGACGACAATGATCCTTTGGATATTTTAGTGCTTTCTCAAATTGCCATTGTACCCATGTGTTTGGTAGAATCGAAAGTGATTGGAGTAATGCGTATGTTGGATTGTGGTGAAAAAGACGATAAAATCATCGCCGTTGCCAAAAATGACATGAGCGTGAACCACATCAACGACATTTCAGAATTACCTCCTCACTTGGTGAAAGAATTACGTAGCTTCTTCGAAGATTATAAAAAATTAGAAAACAAAGAAGTGGTCGTAGAAGATTTCCAAGGAAGAGATATTGCAATTCAAGTTATTGAAAAAAGTATCGTTGATTACAAAAAGAAATTTGGCAAGTAGAGAGATAGAGTTTTGAGAGAAGTACATTCTTTAAAACAAAATCTCCCCCTCGGTTCTCACACGCTCTACGCGAAAATGCATAACCGAAATACTTAAAATAAGGCATAAAAAAAAGGACAGTAAACACTGTCCTTTTTTTTATGCTTATGAATTGAAATTATTCAAATACAATTTTAAAATCTACTCTTCTGTTCAATGCTTGACCAGCTTCTGTTTCATTTGAAGCAACTGGATGAGCTTCACCATATCCTCTTGCGTGGATACGTGTTACATCAACACCCTTTGAAACTAAATAGTCTGTTACTGCTCTAGCTCTTGAAACTGACAATTCTTTATTTGATTCTTCTGTTCCTACATTATCTGTATAACCGTTAATGTTAATGTAATATTCTGGATGATCTTCCAACACGATAGCGATGTCATCTAAATGCTTGAGTGAACGATCCAATAAAACATCTTTACCTGTTTCAAATTGCACCCCTTTCAACGCTTTTCTCATCACTTTATAAACTTCCTGATCAATTTCTGGACAACCATCATTCTCATGAACACCAACAACATCTGGACATTTATCTTTACTGTCATCGACACCATCACCATCCGTATCAGGACAACCATTGTCAGAGTAAAGTCCTTTCTTGTCTGGACAAACATCGTACTCATCTGGAATACCATCGCCGTCTCTGTCAGAAACTTCTTGCTTGTTCGCTAATGAATCTTCTAAAGCTTTAATTCTTTCTTCGTAAGCTTCATACCTTGGATTGTCAATTGGCTCTGTCGAACCTGTTGGTGTTGGCAACCAATCTGCATGCTCTTTTTCTTGACCGAAATAATAAGAAACTCCTAAACCTAAATGAGAATACATACCATCCAATGATCTTTTCGACTTGATAGCAGTACCGTCAAAGTTTCTGTCCTGCATTATATTCACCGTATTACTTAAATTTAAGTTAATGGCCAATTTTGAAGTGGCTTTGTATTGAATCGTAAATCCAACCGTTCCTAAAAGCATTTTATCTTGGATGTCAAACTTATCAATGGAGAAGAAAGAAGATCCTGCTCCTACATACGCCAACAACCCAAGTCGTTTCGCAAAGGTTTCAAAACGTAACATATGACCAATATTCGCCACAGCAAAACCGGTGACAGAATACAAGTTTGTTTTATTGAATTTATCTTTGTTTTGAAAACGATTGTACCCTAAATCAAGCTTTAAACCAAAGTTGTTATTAAGCATATAGCGTACACCAACGTTTGAACTGATGGAAAGCTTATTGGCTAATCCTCTGGCAGCCCATGTTTTATTCATACCGAAATCTGCATCAACAGACCATTTATTGAAACTCTCTTGACCAAAAGAAAATGCGGAGATCGTTATTAATAGAATAGTAAAAATGTTCTTCATGTTTGAATAATTAATTAGATTATAGTGCAAAATTAACAATATATCCGTAAACTCATACTTTTCAGCTAAAATAACAACAAAGTATAATTACCTATATTTCAACACGTTGATAAACGTCTTTTCTTTAAAAAAAGAAAATAAATCACTTAATTCCGTCATTTTCAATTAACAATCACTACTTTTACCGCTCAAACTATTTACATTGTCAATCTCCAAGAAACCACCTATTTGGGTTGTTGTTAAAACAAATCCACGTGCTGAATTAAAAGTAAACCAACGTTTGCTTGACTTGGGGTACACGACATTTTACCCAATGCAAACAGTATTAAAAGTTTGGAGTGACCGTAAAAAGAAAGTAAAACAAGCACTCATCCCTTCTACCCTTTTCGTACAAACTGAAGCTGAAAACATCAACGACATTTACCCTACACAAGGAGTCAGTAGTATCTTAAAATTTCTAGGCAAACCAGCTGTGGTGAAAGATGTCGAAATTGAAAACTTGAAAATCTTACTGAATAGCGAAGAACAAGCATCGATTGAAACGACGGAAAGATATACCAAAGGAGATTTAGTAAAAGTATGCAAAGGACCTTTCGAAGGGCTAACAGCCAACATATTAAAACATCCTACCAATTTTAGATTGGTGATTGAAATTGAAAGCCTTGGTTCTGGCTTTATAATAAATGTACCCAAGAGTTTTATTCAAACAATAAAAAAACCTACACATTCTGTAGGAATTGCTGCTGTTTAAAACTGTTGACCAATAAGCGGTAAAACGCAATAAAAAGAGAAAAACTACTCGAAAGCGCAAAAAAGAATTTGTGACTTACGACGGCGAAGCCATGAGAAAAAGAGAAATACAGCACGAAAACACTGGATTAGAAGCCTTTAAAACACGGTTAAGAAAACACAATGGAAAAATTCAAAGAAAGTAACAAAAAAATGAGGTCGCTGATTGCTGACTTCCCTCAAAATATTTCTGCAGCATTAGAAATTGCAAACGATCACCCCTTATCTACAAAGTACCCCAGTTTTAACAATGTAGTGATTTGCGGTATGGGAGGCTCTGGAATCGGAGGAAAATTGGTTGCTTCATGGATTGAAAATGAAATTGAAATTCCGATCAGTTTTTGCCAAAATTACACTTTACCTAATTTTGTAGACAATAAAACACTGATTATTGCCTCTTCAAATTCTGGAAACACTGAAGAAACACTGTCTGCTATAACTGAAGCCCATCAAAAAGGCGCTTCAATAATAGCGGTTTGTTCTGGTGGAAAAATGGAGACTTTTTGTAAAAAATGGAATTATGAATGTATTTTAGTTCCCGGAGACAATCCTCCAAGAACGACTTTGGCTTTCTCCCTTGTACAATTGATCCATATTTTTACCGAATTAAAACTGATCAGCACAAAGAAAATAGCTGAATTTAAAATCGCAAGTGAACTATTAATTGCAAACAATGAAGAAATTCATGCACAAGCAAAAGACTTGGCGGCTTTTATTGACAACAAAGAACTCATCATCTACAGTGAAGCAAAAGATGAAACTATTGCAATACGTGCGAGGCAACAATTCAATGAAAACAGTAAAATATTGTGCAACCACCATACAATTCCAGAAATGAACCACAACGAAATGGTGGGCTGGTACGGCGGTTCTAATCGGTACGCTGTTTTATTCTTAGACACTGAAGATTGGCATGCTCAAAACAAAAAACGCTTGGCTTTTTCCATGGAAAGAATCGCTACAAAAACAGATTCAATCCAAAAATTAAAATCAAAAGGGGAAACTCAATTAATTCGCTCGTTGTATTTAATTAACATCATTGACTGGGCTTCTTTGTATGCGGCAGAAAAGAATGATGTGGATTCAATTTACATTGGAGTGATCAACAATTTAAAAGCTTCTTTACAAAATTAAACAATTCAAGAAATGACTCAAAAAATTGCATTTATTACAGGAGTAACAGGACAAGATGGCGCTTACTTGAGCGAATTTCTATTGAAGAAAGGATACATTGTCCATGGTTTAAAAAGACGTTCTTCTCTATTCAATACAGATCGAATTGATCACTTGTACCAAGATCCACATATTGAAAATAGAAATTTCATCTTACACTACGGTGATATGACGGATAGTACAAATCTAATTCGTTTAATTAAAGAGATTCAACCGGATGAAATTTACAATTTAGCCGCAATGAGTCATGTGCATGTTTCTTTTGAAATACCTGAATACACGGGAAATGCAGATGGACTAGGTACACTACGTATCTTGGATGCTGTACGTTTATTAGGTTTAGAAAAGAAAACACGTATTTATCAAGCTTCGACTTCTGAATTGTATGGAAAAGTGCAAGAAGTTCCTCAATCAGAAACAACGCCTTTTTATCCACGTAGTCCGTATGCGGTTGCGAAAATGTATGCCTATTGGATTACCGTTAATTACAGAGAAGCTTATGGTATGTATGCCTGTAATGGAATTTTATTCAACCATGAATCACCGCTGAGGGGAGAAACTTTTGTAACACGTAAAATTACACGTGCAGCTTCAAGAATTGCTTTAGGTTTACAAGATAAATTCTATCTCGGGAATTTAGATGCAAAAAGAGATTGGGGTCATGCAAAAGACTACGTCCGTATGATGTGGATGATTTTGCAAGCAGATGAAGCAGAAGATTGGGTAATTGCTACCGGAAAAACGACTCCTGTACGTGACTTTGTTCGAATGGCATTTAATGAGGTCGGTATCGAATTAGCGTTCAAAGGCGAAGGAATTAATGAAGTAGCAACGGTTGTTCAATGCAACAATCCTAAATTTCAAATAGAAATAGGAAAAGAAGTACTGGTAGTAGATCCAAAATATTTTAGACCAACTGAAGTGGAATTATTAATTGGTGATGCAAGTAAAGCAAAAAACAAATTAGGTTGGGAATGTGAATACGAGCTTTCTGATTTAGTGAAAGATATGATGCAGAGTGATGTAAAACTCATGCAGAAAGATAATTATTTAAAAGAAGGTGGGTACAATACGTTGAATTACTTTGAGTAGGATATTGTAGGCTGTAACACAAAGAACCACCAAGAAGGCACAGAGAAAATACAAGGAAACTCATGGTGGTGAAATAAGTAAAAGAACCACAGAGAGCACAGTGTACACAGAGAGAAAAATGACTGAAGATAGATTAAACGAAATAAGCGGGCTAATTCTTGGTGCTTCCATCGAGGTTCATCGTACTATGGGACCAGGCCTATTAGAATCTGTATATGAAGAGTGCCTCTATTTCGAAATAATGCAATTAGGATTGAAAGTTCAAAGACAGGTTGAATTACCAATTATGTACAAAGACAATATTTTGGATTCAAAATTACGATTGGATTTACTTGTTGAGGGTCAAATTATCATTGAATTAAAATCGGTTGAAAAAATTGCACCAATACATCAAGCTCAAATAATTACCTATTTAAAGTTAAGTAAAAAAACGCTCGGACTTCTAATCAACTTTAACGAAACACTTTTAAAGCATGGTTTCAAACGTTACAGAATATAAAACAAACACTTCCTCTGTGACCTCCGTGTCCTCTGTGGTAAAATAAAAACACCAACCACAAAGTACACAGCGCACACAGAGAAAAAAACAAAACACTTCCCCTGTGACCTCCGTGTCCTCTGTGGTAAAATAAAAAAACACTCCTAGTGAAAAACATCGACAAAAACACAAAAATATACATCGCAGGCCACCGTGGAATGGTCGGCTCCGCAATTTGGAGAAACCTAACATCCAAAGGATACACCAACCTTATCGGACGTACCTCTTCAGAACTAGACTTACGAAATCAAGCTGCTGTCAATGCATTTTATAAAACAGAACAACCCGAAGTTGTCATTGATGCCGCAGCAAAAGTAGGCGGAATATTAGCGAACAGTGAGTTTCCATATCAATTTTTGATGGAGAACATGCAAATTCAAAACAACCTCATCGACGGAGCACACCACAATAATGTGAACAAATTCATTTTTCTAGGATCTTCGTGTATTTACCCAAGATTAGCCCCACAACCATTACAAGAAGACTGTTTACTAACTTCCCCTTTAGAACCAACCAACGAATGGTACGCCATCGCAAAAATATCAGGATTAAAAGCCTGCGAAGCAATCAACAAACAATTTGGAAAAGACTTTGTAAGCCTTATGCCAACCAATTTATACGGTACACACGATAATTTCGATTTAAAATCATCGCACGTACTTCCAGCAATGATTCGTAAATTCCACGAAGCAAAAATTGCTAGTGAGACGTCCCCACTGAGCCCGCCGAAGTGTGTCGAACTGTGGGGGTCCGGATCTCCAATGCGTGAATTCCTCTTCGTAGACGACATGGCTGATGCAGTTGTCTATGCTTTTGAGAATAAATTACCTGACAATCTGTACAACATCGGTACGGGAATAGATTTAACCATCAAAGAATTAGCTGAACTTATACAAAAAATAGTGGGCCATACCGGAGAAATTATTTGGGACAGTACAAAACCAGATGGAACTCCTCGAAAATTAATGGATGTTTCTAAAATGGAAAAAGCAGGCTGGAAAGCAAGTACAACTTTGGAAAAAGGAATAGAAAAAACATACAATTGGTTTTTAGCCAATCAAGATAAGTTTAGGAACTAATAAAATAGCAAAACATGAACATCTCAATCATAGGCTTAGGTTATGTAGGTTTACCGCTAGCTCGATTATTAGCAACAAAATACACTGTTGTTGGTTTTGACATTAATAAGAAACGAATTGAAGAACTTCAAACGGGTCATGATTCTACACTTGAAATAGATGAAGAGTTATTGAAATCGGTAATTCAACCCTACAATACAAGTAAAGTTGGATTATTCTGCACTACGAATATTGGAGACATGCACAATTGTAATTTCCATATTGTAACTGTACCTACACCTGTTGACAAACATAATCGACCAATTTTAACTCCTTTAATTAAAGCCAGCGAAACAATTGCTCGTGTGTTAAAAAAAGGAGATATTGTAGTCTATGAATCCACGGTTTACCCCGGTGTAACGGAAGACGAATGTGTACCAATTCTTGAAAAAGAAAGTGGGCTAAAATTTAACGTGGATTTCTTTGTAGGCTATTCACCAGAAAGAATTAACCCAGGAGACAAAGAACACACCGTAGAGAAAATATTAAAAGTAACCTCTGGTTCTACACCTGAAGCCGCTAAAACAATAGATGATTTATATAATAGTGTAATTACAGCAGGTACGTATTCGGCCTCATCGATTAAAGTGGCAGAGGCTTCTAAAGTAATTGAGAACTCACAGCGTGATATTAACATTGCTTTTGTCAATGAATTAGCGAAAATTTTCAACTTAATGGAAATTGATACACATGAAGTATTGAAAGCTGCAGGAACGAAATGGAATTTTTTACCGTTCAAACCAGGATTAGTTGGTGGACATTGTATCGGTGTTGATCCTTATTACCTCGCTCAAAAAGCAGAAGAATTGGGGTATCATCCTGAAATCATCTTAGCAGGCCGTAGAATGAATGACGGAATGGGTGATTATGTTGCGAAACAAATTGTAAAACTCATGATCAAGAAAGGAATTAATATTCTTGACGCTGATGTTCTGATGTTAGGAATCACTTTTAAAGAGAATTGCCCTGATGTACGAAATACTAAAGTCGTAGATGTAATCTCTGCCTTGAAAGATTACGGAATGAAAATATCTATTTATGATCCTTGGGCAGATGTTGATGAGGTGAAGCAAGTATTCGGTTATGAAATTACGAATGAACTACCTTCACACAAATATGACAGTGTAATACTCGGCGTTTCTCACAATGAGTTCAATGAAGTCAATTTTGAAACAGTATTGAAAAAGAATAGTGTTTTGTATGACGTGAAAGGTCAATTGAAAATTAAAACTGACGGTAAACTGTAAATAGCCCATTTAAAAGATGAAAAACTTACTAATGATGTTTATCTTAAAAAACAGAATTACGTCCTTTCTGTCAGTTCAAATAAAATTACTTACCACTGAACAGACTGGAAAGTAAGATAAGTTCAAACAAGTAACGCTGTAAAATGAAAGTGAAAAACATTTGTTGTATTGGTGCTGGCTATGTAGGAGGACCTACAATGGTAATTATGGCACATAAATGTCCTGACATTAAAGTAACTGTTGTAGATATGAATGCAGAAAAAATTGCAGCATGGAATGACAATGATACTTCAAAATTACCTGTTTACGAACCTGGTCTTGCTGAAATTGTAGAACAAGTAAGGGGAAAGAATCTTTTTTTCTCGACAGAAGTTGACCAAGCGATTTCAGAAGCAGACATGATATTTATCTCCGTAAATACACCAACCAAAACCTACGGAATAGGTGCTGGGATGGCAGCTGATTTAAAATACATTGAATTATGCGCCCGCCAAATAGCCAGAGTATCAACTACGGATAAAATAGTGATTGAAAAATCTACTTTACCTGTCCGTACGGCTGAATCAATTAAAAACATATTAGACAATACAGGCAACGGATGTAAATTTTCTATTCTTTCTAGTCCTGAATTTTTAGCGGAAGGCACAGCGGTTCAAGATTTATTAAATCCAGATCGTGTGTTAATAGGAAACGAACAGACTCCTGAAGGAAAGGTTGCCGCACAAGCATTAGTGGACGTATATTTAAATTGGGTAGAAAGAGATAAAATATTAACCACAAATGTATGGTCGTCTGAACTGTCAAAATTAACAGCGAATGCTTTCTTAGCACAACGCGTTTCATCTATCAATGCAATTTCTGAGTTATGTGAAGTAACAGGTGCTGATGTAAATGAAGTAGCAAAGGCCATTGGTTTTGATAGTAGGATTGGAAATAAATTTCTAAAATCATCCGTTGGTTTTGGTGGTTCTTGCTTTCAAAAAGACATTCTAAATTTAGTATACATCGCAAAAAGTTATGGACTGAATGAAGTGGCTGATTACTGGGAGCAAGTCATCATTTTTAACGACCACCAGAAAAAAAGATTTGCAGAAAAAATAGTAAAAACCTTGTACAACACTGTTTCGGGTAAAAAAATTGCCGTTTTGGGTTGGGCGTTTAAAAAAGACACCAATGATACGAGAGAAACTCCAGCTTTGTATATTTCAGACTATTTATTGAATGAAAGAGCAAATTTAGCGGTATATGACCCTAAAGTCGTAGAATCTCAAGTTCATCAAGAACAGAAGAGGAAAATAAAGAGGCTGTTGTATTTTCCGAAACTTCATATGAAGCTTGTAAAGATGCTCATGCAATAGCCATCCTAACGGAATGGGATGAATTCAAAACGTACGATTGGCATAAAATCTATGACAATATGATGAAACCAGCTTTTATTTTTGATGGTAGGAATTTATTAAATAAAGAACAATTAGAAGCTATTGGATTTCATGTGTACACCATAGGGAGATAATTTAAATGAAAAAATGGGTTGGAAAGCAAGTACAACTTTAGAAAAAGGAATACTACGATAAATAAAATTTAAAAAGTGGTGAGTTATCAAAAAATAAAAAATAAAAAAGTACTAATTACTGGAGGTGCCGGTTTTATTGGTTCTAATTTATGTGAAGATCTATTGAAGCATAATAACAAAGTTATTTGTTTAGATAATTTTTCAACAGGGTTTAAGAAGAATATTATTCAGCACTTGAGTAATCCAAACTTCCACCTTGTTGAAGGTGATATTAGAAACATAACCGATTGCCATACAGCTATGCAAGATGTTGATATCGTTCTACATCAGGCTGCATTAGGCTCAGTACCAAGGTCTTTAAATGATCCTGCAACAACAAATGAAGTCAATATAAGTGGTTTTTTAAATATGTTGATTGCAGCAAGAGACGCTAAAGTAGAACGTTTTGTATATGCAGCAAGTTCTTCGACATATGGAGATTCTGAAAATTTGCCCAAAGTAGAAGAAATAATTGGAATGCCTCTTTCACCTTATGCAGTAACAAAATATGTAAATGAACTATATGCACATGTTTTTGGATTGAATTATGGAATGGAAATTATTGGTTTACGCTATTTTAATGTTTATGGAAGGCGACAATCTCCAAATGGAGCATATGCAGCCGTTATACCTAAATTTGTAGAATTATTAATAAATCATGAATCTCCAGTTATAAATGGTGATGGTTCTTATTCAAGAGATTTCACTTATATAGATAATGTAATCCAAATGAATAATTTAGCAGCTACAACTGAAAATAAAGATGCAATTGGAGAAGTGTTTAATACAGCTGTTGGTGATAGAACAACTTTGCTTGTATTAACAGAATTATTAAAGAAGCACTTGAGTAAATTTGATGATAAAATTGCAAACGTAGAAATAAAACATGCACCAAACAGAGCCGGAGACATTCCACATTCGCTAGCATCAATAGAAAAAGCTGTTTTTTTATTAGGTTATAATCCTAGTTTTAAAATAAAAGAAGGATTAAAAGAAGCCATGAAATGGTATTGGAACAGTATAAAGTTAAAGAAATAAAGATGTAATAGCACTACTCATACTTACAGAATGTAAGTGAATTAAAACATCTAAAAGCATGTTCACACGATGGACATAGCTTCAAGGAAATATCAGACTACTCAAAATATATTATGAAAATACTTATAACTGGAACCGCGGGGTTTATTGGATTTCATTTGGCAAAAAAACTTCTTGAACGTGGAGATGAAATTGTTGGCTTGGATAACATCAATGATTATTATGATATAAACTTAAAATATGCTCGCTTAAAAGAACTTGGTTTAGAGAGAAGAACTATTGAAAATGACCAATTTCCTAATACTAAACACCAGTCTTTGACATTTAAGAATCATCAATTTTATAAATTAGATCTATCTAATCGTGAAGGAATAGAAAAACTTTTTAAAGATGAGAAATTTGATGCAGTAATGCATTTAGGAGCACAAGCAGGAGTACGGTATTCTTTAGAAAACCCTCATGAATACATAACTAGTAATGTGGTTGGTTTTATGAATATATTGGAAGGCTGTCGACAGAACAACATAAAAAACCTTGCCTATGCATCAAGTTCTTCAATTTATGGTTTAAATAAATCACAACCATTTAGAACTTCAGACCACACAGACCACCCGATTAGTCTATATGCAGCGACAAAAAAATCTAATGAAATGATGGCACATTCCTACAGTCATCTTTATGCTATACAAACTACAGGTTTGCGGTTTTTTACAGTTTATGGACCTTGGGGAAGACCAGACATGGCACCCATGCTTTTTACAGATGCTATTTTAAATAACAGAGCAATTAACGTGTTTAATAATGGAAAAATGAGTCGTGATTTCACTTATATTGATGATATAATTGATGGCATAATAAAAGTAATCGATAGTCCAGCAAAAAGTAATAAGCAGTGGGATGCTGAAAATCCAACACCAGAAAGCTCTACGGCACCATATCAAATTTATAACATCGGTAATAGCACACCAATACCTTTAATGGAATTTATAGAAACAATAGAAAAATCTTTAGAAAAAAAAGCAACAAAAAATTATTTACCTATGCAAGATGGTGATGTAGTTGCTACATATGCAGATATAACTGACTTAAAAAAGAACCTCCAATACAAACCAACTACACAACTTAATTTTGGTGTAAACGAATTTATTAATTGGTATAAAGGATATTATAAACAAAAGTAAGACTCAAAATAATTTGTTAAAAATTAGACAAAATTCGATAAAATAAAAAATGGGATTAACTTTAAGGAAAAAGTCCATTTATACGGCTCTAACTAAAATACTTAATATTGGATTAAGTTTTTTCGTGCAGTTTTTTATTACTCCATTAATTCTTGGAGGACTTGGTAAAGAATTATTTGGGGTGTATACTATTATAAATAAAATGCAAGGTTATCTATCAGTCGTTGACTTAAGACCAACTGCAATACTTAGATTCAAACTCGCAACTTTACAAAGTAAAAAAGAATTAAATACTAGTAGAGAGTACATTGGAGCTTCTTTAATAATTACAGCTTTCCTTTTGCCATTTATGGTATTATTAGGCTGGCTCTTAAGTATAGGCTTTGAACATTTTTTTAAAATTGACGAACAATATGTAAGTGTTGGAAAAACAGCAATAATAATACTGTCTATATTTATTTCTCTGAAAGGTTTCCTTGGTTTGCCAGAAGCTATAATTAGAGGGAATAATGCAGAGTATAAATTGTTTTACATCGAGCCCTTAAGGCTACTATTATATTCTGTTTTAGTATACCTCTTTATTGAAAACGGATATGGTATATTAGGAGTAATTGCTGCTATTATTCTTGCAAGTTTATTAGATTTTGGGTTGAAATTAATTTTACAAATTAGGTTATTTCCTAAATACAAACCATTATATCCAAAAAGAGATAAAATAAATGAATTTTTTGGAAAAGGATCTTGGTACCTTGTATCCTCCTTCTCATCACAAATATTAAATACATTTGATATTATCATTATAGGAATTACAATTGGTGCTCAAGCAGTAACGGTTTATGCATTATCTAAAGCTATGCTTTTTCGAGTTTCTGAATCGGTTTCTGCAGTACTGGGAGGAATGACAGCTAGCATAGGACATTTAATAGGCCTGAAAGACACAAATAAGCTTATAGAATTAAGGTATAAATTGCTGCGGTATAACCTAATATTAGGATCTATGATAGCTTCATATTTTGTATATTTCAATAATGTGTTTATTGGGTTATGGGTGGATTCATCAAATTTCATTGGAGAATATGCCAATCTGATACTGAGTTTAAGCGCATTATTTACGTTGCTTTGTCTTGTTGATGAAATTTTTATTAACTCATTACAATTGTTTAAAAATAAATCAAAAATACTGTTGATTTCTGTTACAGTTTTTTTATCCGTATCTTATTTTTTCACCACTGAATATGGTTTATTAGGAATCGCTTTAAGTTTATTAATTGCAAAAATAGTACAGTGGTTCTACTATGAGAAACTTCTACAAAAACACTTTCATATTAAAAAATTACTTTTTATTAAAAGTAATTTCAAAACTATCATACTATTAGTAGTACTCGTTATTACTAAATTTACGTTTATAAATTTAGTAATAACTTCTTGGTGGTTATTTTTATTAGCATCGACTCTATATGTAGCTTTATATTCATTGATTGTATTTGTACTTATATTTACGAACTCAGAAAAACAATTAGTATATAAATTTATTAATTTTAAGAAATGGATAACAAAATAACTGTAGTAGGTAATTATAGCTGGGATTTTTATGAAAAAGCCTTAGTTGAAGGTTTTAGAAAACAAAACATTACTACTGTTGAATATTTAATAGAATCAAAAAGTATAAAAAATAGGTTGTTGAATAGTAAATTATTAAAAGAAATCAACAACAAATTTATAGAAGAGATATTAAAACAAAAACCAGATGTAATTTTTTTTTACCGCACCAATGAAATATACCCCAAAACATTAAAAATAATAAAAAAGGAATTACCTGAAATCAAATTAATCTTATTTCATAACGACAATCCCTTTTATGGATTAAAGCATAGAATTAAGTATAATCTATATTTAAAATGTATTAAAGAAGTAGATTTAGTGTATTGCTATCGCCCTTCAAATATACTTGATGTTAAAAAGTATGGAGCAAAAAAGAGTAAATTATTATATCCATATTATTACTCGAAGAATGACCTTGTAAAACATATTGATTTTTCAAAAAAAAAATATGATGTTGTTTTCATTGGCCATTATGAAAAAAATAGAGCAATTTCAATAAATCACCTTATCTCAAGAGGTATTGATGTTAAAGTGTTTGGTGAATTGAAAGCATGGGAAGAATCTAAAAATAAATTTAACTGGCCAAATCACATCCTGCACCCCCCTGTATACAATAAAGACTATACAGACACACTCAACAACTCGAAAATTGCGTTGTGTTTTCTGTCAAGAATAAACAACGATGTATATACACGAAGAAATTTTGAAATACCGGCTTCAGGGACTTTAGCATTGAGTGAATATACAGATGAACTAACTAAGTTGTTTATGGATAATAAAGAAATATTATTATTTAAAGATGATACAGAGTTATACCATAAAGTGCAAAATGTTTTAAAAACAAAAAATCAACTTAAAGAAATGACTTTAGCGGGTTACAATAAAGTGATTAGCGCTGGTAACTCAGAAAATGATAGAGCATTACAAATAATAAACGATATAAGTTTTATTTAACAAAATGAACAAACGGATATTATATTTATATATTTTTCTCTTCATCTTTTTTGCAGATGCGTATTTCATTATACCTTGGCTAAAACCAATTACGATTTTTAGTTATCTTTTAATAGGTTTGTCTTTTTCTGCTAAACAAAAAAAGCTTGATAAGAATAGCCGAAAACTACAATATGTTTTTTTCTTATTTATTGCTTATACTTTTGTAGTTAATTTAATTCAAAATGATACACAACTTGCCTTTTCAGCGCTTTTAAGTACTATTTACATCCCATTTGTTTTTGGGATTTTCAGTAGAAAGGAAGGGAATTACAAATTCCTTTATTTCTACGCTAAATGGTATGTAGTCTATAATGGATTTTTTGCTGTATTACAATTTTTAGGTGTTTATGTAACTGCAGGTGAATTATTGGCTAAACTTCCATTTTTAAGTGTTGATTCTGGTTTTGCAATAGACTTTAGTAACCAAGGACTTAGAATTAGCGGGGCTAGTTATAGTTCTATTGGTTTTGCTTCTACTATTGGTGCAATATTCTTATTCATTTATTTCACCAAAACAAAAACTCTTCTAAATCCTAAAATGAGAAAAATTTATTTAATAATTTTAATTTTTCTCATTATCATGACGCAAACTAGATCTATTATATACGCTATGGTACCTGTCATATACCTCACAAATGTTTTTATAACGGGAAGGAATATTAAAAAATTAGCATCAATAATTGTTGGATTAGGATTTACGGTCTTTATAATAATTCTTTTGCTTCCAACCATACAAAGCGCATTTCCACGTTTATTTTTAAATGTTGAAGAAGATGGTTCTGTAATACATAGAATACAAGCAAATGTATATGGAGTGGTTGGCACATTCTATACTTCACCAATTATTGGTATGCCAAAGGAAAGCTCCTTAGATGCAATGGATATTGGTTACAACAAATTGGGGCTGTTTTTAGGAGACAGATATATAGACGAAGTTACACAGCACAATCAGCCATCCTATTTCTTTAGGTATTATGGTATTATAGGATTTTTGTTTTTTATATTAATATATAGAGCAATGTTTAAAATTTCGCTTTCAAAAAGTAATCCTGAATTTATGAAAAAAATCCTTTTTTCAATATTAATTTTCCATCTATTATACACCTTCTCCCATAATAATAAAATTACAGGAGACATATATATATGGTTTTTTATGGCGCTAAATTTTCGCAGTACAATATTTATAAAAAAATTAAATGAAGAAAAAGTTAATTAGAATTGGTTTTAGTTTTAACATTTCAAAGGGGTCTGCTTCTAACTTTTTAAATAGTTTAAGAGTGACCCTTAAACAACAAAAAATTGCAAAAACAAGTTATTTTATAAACCCTCTTAACGATTGTAATATTTTTGCAAATAAGGTTAGAAACATATATAACAAACCTTTCTATTTTAGAGTTGATGGTATTGCTTTTGATTTAGGATTAAATCATATACAAAAAACAGAAACAAACGATGCTATTTTATTTGGACTACAAAAGTCAAAAGGTGTCATTTTTCAATCTAACTTCGCTAAAGAGTTGTGTTTCAAGACGTTAGATTCTCCCGTAAAAAACTACAAAGTAATTATTAATGGGGTTGATTTAAAAATTTTTACAGACAAAGGTTTAAATAAAAGGAAAGAACTAAATATAGAAGAGGATGCCTTGGTTTTTGTTACTTCAGCAAAATGGAGAACTCATAAAAGGCTAGAAGACATTATCAATACTTTCAATGAATACAATACAAATAACAAGCAGACTTGTTATTTGATAATAATCGGAACAGATGGATTGAGTTATAACAAGAATAAAAATATTATTTTTATTGATCGAATTGAAAGAGAAGAAATGCCTGCTTATTTAAGAACTGCCAATATATTTTTGTTTTATAGTTGGTTAGACAACTGTCCTAATTCAGTCATTGAAGCAATTGCTTGTAAAATACCCGTAATTTGCACAAACCAAGGAGGAACAAAAGAAATTATCGAAGCGACTAATGGAGGCATCATTGTTAAAGCAGATGCCCCTTTTCTTTTCAAAGAAATTGATTTATACCATCCACCTAAACCAAACTATAAGTTATTACTTGAAGCAATAGATACGATGGTAAACAATTTAGATTACTATACTAATTGTATTGATACCGACGTCATAGATATTAATAATACTGCCAAAGCATATTCTGATTTAATTGAAGAAACAATTGAAAAGTAACAATCGCTTTTTAGAAATAGATGCCTTAAGAGGCTTTGCAGCAATCTCTGTAGTAATATACCATTATACCGCAAGATATATTAAATTATATCCAAGTGATTTTGATCATTATTTTAAGTTATTACACGGTAATTTAGGGGTAGAATTGTTTTTTATTATAAGTGGTTTTGTTATTTTTTTAACGGTTCAAAAAACAGAAACCCCGTTCCGGTTTTTAATAAAACGATTTATAAGGCTTTATCCTACCTACTGGATTTGCTTATTGTTCAGCTATATTATTACCAATAGTTATGGCTTACAAGGTAAAGAAACTACTTTTTACGATTTGTTAATTAATTTTTCAATGCTTCAGTATGGCCTTCTTGTACCCTCGATAGATGGAGTTTATTGGTCTTTATTTCACGAATTAATGTTTTACTTTTTAATTGCATTTAGTTTTAAGTTCGTAAAAACAAAAAAACTATATGTGTTTACAGGGCTTTGGCTGATTTTATATATAATAAATGGTATTTATCATATACGAGGGGTTAATTTAATTTTGAATTTAGAATATGCACCCTTGTTTATTTCAGGAATGTACTTTTATAAACTAACTACAGAAAAAAAGAAATTAGAAACCTTATTGATACCTCTAGTGAGTTTTATTCTATATGTGGTGTTTAATGAAAGCATTGAAGAAAATATAATTATATTTTTTATATTTTCCTTATTTTATTTAAATGCGTATGGGAAATTGAAATTTATCGCATACAAACCACTCTTGTTTTTAGGTAGCATATCTTATGCACTTTATTTAATACATCAAAATCTGGGTTATATACTATTAAATGAGTTATATGCTTATTTTGGAAATTATCAAATACTAATTATTATTCCGTTGATAGTATCTATTTTACTGGCTTATGTAATTACTGAATATTTAGAAAAACCAATTTTAAATTATTTGAGAAAAAAAATAAATTAATGAATAAAAAAATTTTACTAATATCATTTAGGTTAGGTTATGAATCTCTACTTTATTGGGATGCTATCCTCTCCAATATAAAAGCAAAATATATAAATTTTCGTGTTTTTACAGCGAATAAAGAACAAGTGACAAATGATAAATCTGTTAAAACGGAGCAAAAACTAACGGGTTTAAAGTATTATCATAATAAGAATAAAATCAACCAGTCTTTGCTTTTTATTCCTTTTCCATTTTTTATTATTGATATAATAAAATACAAGCCCAATGTTATTATTCTTAATGAATTTAATTTAGCTTGTTTTTATACTGTATTATTTAAAATGTTTTATTCCAACACCAAGATTCTTCTCCTAGTAGAAAGTGATCCTAATATTGGTAATAATAAACCTATAAAAAAAAACATTAAATACTTCACTAGAAAATACATAACAAATCGAGTTGATAAAATAGTAACCAATAATACTTTGGGAGAAAAGTATTTAATAGAAATATTAGGAAGTCAACCAAGTAAAATAAAAACAGCCCCATATTTAACATCTACACCAAAAAAGACCTCTAAATATATAAAAACGAATAACAGCTTAATTAATTTTTTATATGTAGGCCAATTAGTAGATCGTAAAGGAATAATCTATTTTTTAAAAGCACTAGATTCATTAGAACAAAATATTAAAAATCGTATAGTTGTTAAAATTGTTGGAGACGGAGTATTAATGAGTTTTTTAAATAATTATATAGAAAAAAATAATTTAAACTTTATTGAATTAACGGGTAAAATACCATTTGAAGAGTTAAACCACTATTACCAACAAGCTGATTGCTTTGTTTTACCAACCCTACATGATTATAGAGCATTAGTTGGTTTTGAAGCTTTACATTTTGGATGTGCAATTATTGATAGTATTTATGACGGGGCTAGATTTGAAGTTGTTGAAGAAGGTATAAATGGATATATTATTGACCCTAAAAATAGTAAAGAATTTACAAAAGCCATTTTAAATATTGTAATAAACAATGAGCTTAGAGAGAGCTTTTGTAAAAAATCACTTCAAAAAAGCAGTAGCTTTTCTCAAGAAAAATGCGACAAAAACTTGATAGATACATTACAAAGTATAATAAAACAAAATTAAAAGATTGTAAATATGTATACTAAAACTAATGAGTCTTTTTTTCTTATTCCTTTTTTTAATCTTTTACTAGAAAATGAGATACAGTATTGTGTATTAAGAAACTATAAAACTTTACCAAACTCCTTAGGAGGTAGTGACCTAGACATATTGGTTGCTAAAAAAGATATACAGAAGTTTTATAAAACACTAGATAAAGTACTTGTTAAAACACAAGGAAAAATCATTGTTAAATATGGCGAATTTACACCGCGTATTTGTATTGCAGGTATTGTTGATAGTAAACCATATGGACTTCAGTTAGATGTCCATGAAGGTATTCTTCCTTATAAAACCAACAATATGTTTCCCGTAGATTTCTTACTTTCTAGAGTGAATAAGTTTAACGAAATCTCTGTAGCAAATGATAAAGATGCCGATTTAATTGCCTTTTTAAAAGAAATATTAAATAATGGAATCTGTAAAGAAAAGTACTTTAAAAATGCTAAAGCAACCTGGTCTAAAAATAGCTTGATTTATATAGAAGCCCTTTTACCCATTTATGGGGATA
Source organism: uncultured Fluviicola sp. (assembly GCA_964387525.1). Lineage (GTDB taxonomy): Bacteria > Bacteroidota > Bacteroidia > Flavobacteriales_D > Crocinitomicaceae > UBA4466. The sequence continues at coordinate 25,376 of CAYLWS010000009.1, read as the reverse complement.
CCTTTATTAAAATGTTATCTGCGACCTTAAAAGGTGATTACAATAAAAATACAATTTCAAAATTGGCGCACTACGGGCAATCAATTTTAAAGAGTGGGGTATCCATTAAAATAAAAAACTTAAAATCTAGAGTAAGCCGCTATTATCGGTTTTTTAAATCTCCTGGATTTAGTATTGCAGTACTTGGTACAGATGGTGCAGGGAAAACAACCATTATAAATGAGATATCAAAACCATTAAACGAAGCAGTACATAATGCGTTGTATTATGAGCATATGCGCCCAAATCTTATTCCTAACATAGCACAACTATTTGGTAAAGAAAAAAGTGGAGAACCAACAACAAATCCACATGGAGCTAAACCTTCAGGTTTTTTAGGGTCTTTAATTCGTCTTATGTATTATTCATTTGATTATATTTTCGGTTATTGGCTAAAAGTGTATCCTGTTAAAGTTAAAAAATCATCTATATGGATTTTTGACAGATACTATTACGATTATTTAATAGACCAAAAAAGGGCAAGAATTAATTTGCCTATTTGGATTATTAAAGGAGTTAATATTTTCATTCCAAAACCCGATTTAATTTTATGCTTAGGTGCTGAACCTGATAAAATACACAAAAGGAAACCGGAATTATCATTAAATGAAGTAACTCTTCAAGTAGAAAAATTAAAATCATTTTGCGATAGTGAAAACAACGCTGTTTGGATTGATACTGGAGAATCTATCAATTTATCTGTTCAGCAAACTTTAAATACAATCATTAATAAAATGGCTTCTAGGTATTAAGAATGAACGTTACTAGCTTTTATTCTTCCAATAAGTATTTGTTGTTGCCAACCCCAAGCAATCCCAAAGTGGCATTGGCTGTAGACACTTCGGTACAAGCAAAAAATGCTTTTAAACTGTACAATCCTTTTTCAGAAAAGGCAAAATATTTAAAGAAACTAAGTCAATTTTTGTTTTTAAAAACAAATAAATTAGCCAGTGCAATAGCAGCTAAAAAAAATCGAGAAAAAGGGGAGTTTATAACCTATTTAGAAAAAAAACTAACTACTCCATTAGTGTCGTCGGTCTATTTTGCCACTGCCAAAGACAAAGTAGTTTTACAGTTACAATCCAAAGACAAGATTATTGGTTATGTAAAGTTCCCTTTAAATGCAATCGGTGTTCAACATCTAAACAATGAAATAAAAGCGATAGCAGTTCTTTCTGAAAAAAAAATAATAGCACCCGCAATTTTAATTGATGCATTTAACGATGTTCCCTATGTTTTTTTAGAAGAATTGAAAGGTGAAATTAAAGAAGTTCCTGAAAATGAACTTCAAATAGTATTGCAAAAATTTAAAAAACAAGATCGGTTTTTATTAAAAGAACATCCTTTTCTAATTCAATTAAACAAAAAACTAAAAAGTAATTCTTTGCAAAATGAAATAGGTATTCTGGATACTATCTGCAATACATCATTAGTAAGCTATTTTGAAGTGTATGAACACGGAGATTTTACTCCTTGGAATTTAATAAGTACCAAGCAGCAACTCATTCCTTTCGATTTTGAATATTTTGAGGAAAATGGATTGGAATACATGGATTTGATTAAATATCATTTTCAGACAGGTTATTTATTAAAAGGATTGTCTGTATCTGAATTAATTGACTTTATACGTCAAAAAATAACAATTTCAGAAATTAATAGTTTAGTAATCATTTTTTTAATCAAAGAAATTCTACGTAAAACAGAAGAAAAAGAATCCTGTGTTTTTGAAAGAGAAATATTGTTACACTTAACTCAAGAAAATGTATAAAATTTTAATCTCTTGTTATGCGTGTAGTCCAAACAGAGGTTCAGAACCTGGTATGGGTTGGAACTTTGTAAAAGGCATTAGTCAATTCCATGAAGTCCATGTAATCGTAGAACAGGAAAAATGGGAACAAGAAATTCTTACTTATACCGCAGAAAATCCTAAAGAAACCGAAAACCTACATTTTTATTTCATCAAAAAAAAGCGGAATAGAAAATTACGTAAAATTTGGCCGCCCTCTTATTATTATTTCTACCGTCAATGGCAAAAAGAAGCGTATCAATTAGCTGTTGAATTGAACCAAAAAGAAAATTTTGATTTGGTGCATCAATTGAATATGGTTGGTTTTAGAGAGCCTGGATATTTATGGAAAATGAAAGTACCTTTTGTTTGGGGTCCTATTGGAGGCATGGTCAATACTCCTTGGCGTTTTTTCTCAGAGTTTGACTTTTATGGCAAATTATTTTATGGAGGTAGAAATGTTTTAAATTCATTACAACAATACTATTTAAGAAGACCCAAGAAAGCCGCATTAAGCAAAAACTCCATGTTAATAGCTGCTACTCCAGATAATAAACAATTTATAAAAAAATTGTGGAATAAAAATGCTGTGATTATTGCAGAAGTGGGTTCAGAAAAAGTACAAACCAATGTGAATGTTAGAAATAAAAACACTTGTATAAATATCGTTTGGTCTGGTCAACATACGTCTGGAAAAGCTCTCAATATATTACTAATGAGTTTAAGTAAATTGCCAAAAGATGTTGATTGGAAATTAAATATTCTTGGTACAGGAAAAATGACCAATAAATGGAAAGCTTTAGCTATAAAGTTAGGGATTAATGAAAATTGTAATTGGAAAGGTTGGCTAACTCAACCTGAAGCATTGGAGGTCATGTCGAAAGGTCATGTATTTTGTATAACGAGTTTAAAGGATTTAACTTCCACGGTTACCTTAGAAGCTTTGTCTTTTGGTTTACCTATTGTATGCTTAGACCATTGTGGGTTTTCACACGTGGTCAATGATTCGTGCGGTATAAAAATTCCTGTAACAACACCGAAAGAGGCTAAAAATGGTTTTGCCAAAGCAGTAGAAAAATTATATGCAGATGAAAATTTACGTCAAAAGCTAGCAAAAGGTGCTTTGGTAAGAGCAAAAGACTTTTCTTGGGAAAAGAAAATAAACAAATTAAATGAAATCTATCAGAGTTTATTACAATGAAAATTCTCCTAATCCATAATAAATACGGTCAGTTTTCTGGTGAAGAAGCAGTGGTAGAAGCGCAAATAAAACTACTGCAAGAAAATGGCCATCAAGTCCTTACTTATTTTAGAAGTTCCGAGGAATTAGAAACGATGTCCAATGCTAAATTAAAAGCATTTTTTTCAGCATTTTACAACCCAACATCCAATAAAGACATCAAAAAAATACTGGATCAAGAACAACCAGATCTAGTGCATATCCATAATTTATATCCTTTAATATCTCCGGCTATTTTACCGGTCATTAAAAAAAGGGGAATTCCAATAGTAATGACGGTACATAATTACCGTTTATTGTGTCCCAACGGTTTATTTTTTAATCAAGGGGAGATTTGTGAAAAATGTACTGGAGCAGGTAAAGAGCTAAATTGTATTACAAATAATTGTGAAAGCTCTTTATTTAAAAGTACGGGATACGCTTTGCGTAATCTCTGGGCACGTACCCAAAAACAATACCTTGAAAATGTAACGGTTTTTTTATGCCTTACTGCCTTTCAAAAAAACAAATTAGCAACTAATGGGTTTCCTATTCATAAATTAGAAGTCTTGCCGAATTTTTATAACAAAGCAATAAAACAGTTGAATGTTGAGCTTGTTACTAGAAATTATGTGGCTTTTGCAGGAAGAATAAGCCCCGAAAAAGGAATTCCAGATTTATTAAAAGCCGCTAAAAACTTACCTCACATTACATTTAAGCTAGCTGGAGGTGTTCGCGAAGGTTATTTAGAGGAATTGGATATTCCTGAAAACGTAACCTTACTTGGAATGTTAGCGAAAGATGAATTGGATGTTTTTTATAAAAATGCGCGTATATATTTACATACAAGTGTTTGTTACGAAGGTTTTCCAATGGTTTTTCCAGAAGCAATGGCTCATCAATTACCAATTATAGCCCCCAATATGGCTGGATATCCTGAAGTAGTTGAAGAAAACAAAAATGGCTTGTTATTTAAATCCGGTGATATCACATCATTGACAAATACAATTCAAAAATTATGGGACGATCCTAAACGGTGTGAAAATTTCGGCAAAAACGGTTTTGAAAAAGTGAAGAAACAATACAGCGTTACCGCCTATTATCAAAAATTAATGACCATTTACCAAACTGTAACAAAAACAGGAACGAATTAAAATGAATCTAAGACAAATTATCAATTCTAAGGTATATACTGCTGCACTTGAGGAATTGCCCTTAAATCAGAAATGCATCATCAACACCATTAACCCACATTCTTATTGTGTTGCAAAAAAAGACACCGTTTTTACAGAAGCTTTATTAAGCAGTGATGTCTTGTTGCCCGATGGTGCAGGAATTGTATTGGCAGCAAAAGTTTTGGAGGGTAAAACAATCAGCAAAATTGCTGGGGCTGACATACACCAGTATTTATTAGAACAAGCTCAATTGAAAGGGCAGAAAGTATTCTATTTAGGGGCAGCACAAAACACATTAGATTTAATTGAAAAAAGGATACGTAAAGAATTTCCGAACATTCAAGTCGCGAGTTATTCCCCACCTTACAAAGCAGAATTTTCAGCGCATGATACCTTAGAAATGTTACAAAAAGCAAATGCTTTTAACCCCGATATACTTTTTGTTGGAATGACTGCTCCAAAACAGGAAAAATGGGTTTTTGAAAATAAAGATGAAATCAATGCAAATACCATTGTTTCCATTGGTGCTGTATTTGATTTTTTCGCAGGTACCGTAAAACGATCATCTCCTTTTTGGATCAAGTTAGGCTTAGAATGGTTGCCAAGATTACTTCGAGATCCCAAACGTTTGTGGAAACGAAATTTTGTTTCTACACCAACATTTCTTTTTGATTTATTTACCGCTAAAGTAAAAAAGTAATCATTTCATTATCGATTTACTTTCGCAAGCAACTGAAAAACAATAAGAAATAACTAATTCAAACTCCTTTTTTGTACATTTGTACTCATTAATAACCACACAATTCACTGAATAATGTCAAGTGACATCTATACATACATACATTTTACGCTATTATTCATAGCCAGTTTTGTCTTGACCTACCTTCTTATTCCTAGAATTATCGGTGTTATTACGTATAAACAGCTCATGGACAATCCAAATGAGCGCAGTTCGCACACACATAAAACACCCAGTTTAGGTGGGATTGCTTTTTACATCACTTTTGTAATGGGCATTTTCTTTGCCCAAGATTGGGATATCAATCACAATTCCATGTCTATTCTAGTAGGCTTAATCATTCTTTTCATTGTTGGTTTAAAAGATGACTTAGTCGTACTCGGTGCAAAAACAAAGATACTTGCACAACTATTGGCCATTTCATTTGTACTCTACAGTGATTCATTTCACGTCCACAGTTTCCATGGTTTTTTAGGAATTTATGAAGTGAGTACTTGGATCACCATTCCGCTGAGTGCTTTCATCATGTTGTCCATCATCAATGCATACAATCTAATCGATGGAATAGATGGATTAGCAAGTACAGTAGGCATCATTATTTTCACTTTACTGGGAGGAGTATTCTTTTACCTAGAGTTCAATTATTTTGCAGCAATTTCAATCCTGATGATTGGTACACTCACCTCTTTTTTACGCTTTAATCTATCCAATAAAAAGCGAATTTTCATGGGAGATACAGGCTCTTTAATCATTGGCTATCTCTTGTCTATTTTAGTCGTTAAACTATTTACTCTACCAGCAGGAGTTTTAAATGAGCTGCCCTTTCAAACTGAAAACCTCCCCATTGTTATCCTAGCGATATTAATCGTTCCCTTTTTTGATACGGTTCGTGTATTTACCATTCGTGTATTGAATAAAAAAGGACCTTTCTCTCCGGATCGGAATCACACCCACCATTTACTCATCGATTATTTAAAACTTTCGCACAGAAGAGCCAGTTTTTTTGTTGGGGTGTTTAATTTCGTTTTTGCGGTCACCATTTGCACTTTAGCAATGGTATTGAACTACGTAGAGCTCTTCGTCGTTTTTGTTCTTTTTGCACTACTCATGCTTTATTTTTTCTACAAAATAAATAACTCTAAAAAGAACTTGAGAAGGAAAGTACGTAACAAGCAGAAAACACAGAAAATAATTCTGAAAAATAGAGTAAATCTATTTTAAGACGTCTTACTCATTATCCCCTATCTTTTAATGTCGTGTAATATCTATAAAACGACATCTTCCCCAAAAGATTCCCCTATAATTTACCCCATTTTTGTACCGAGTTATGTTTTGAGTAGTTACCTCGTTTATTCCGTGACCCAAAACATTTGTGGTAAGGAGACCCTCTATATTACACCAACATTTCTTTTGAATTTCTCACCGCTAAAGCAAAAAAACAATCGCTCCATTTTCGATTATTTTTCGTAATCAACTGAAAAACAATCGAGAATAATTAATGTGAGTTCATTTTTTTTTATACCTTTAACACATTAACCACACACAATTCACTGAATAATGTCAATAGACATCTATACATACATTCACTTTACCTTTATATTTATAGGCAGTTTTGTCTTGACGTATCATGTTATTCCCAAGATTATCGGTGTTATTACTTACAAACAACTCATGGACCATCCGAATGAGCGAAGTTCTCATACTTATCAAACTCCAAGTTTAGGTGGAATTGCTTTTTACATCACTTTAGTCATTGGAATTTTCTTTATCCAAGACTGGGACATGCATAACATTTCTATTTCTTTGTTGGTTGGTCTGGTTGTTTTATTTATTATAGGTCTAAAAGACGACCTGGTTGTACTAAGTCCAAAAACAAAATTTATTGCTCAACTGATTGCGATTTCATTTCTTCTATACAATAGCTCATTTCACATTCAATCTTTCCATGGATTCTTGGGGATTTATGAAGTGAGTACTTGGATCACTATTCCTTTAAGCGCTTTTGTGATGCTTTCCATCATCAATGCATATAATTTAATAGATGGAATAGATGGTTTAGCTTGTGTAGTAGGCATTTTGTTTTTTACATTTATGGGATTATTTTTCTTTGTATTGGGAGAATTGTTTTTCGCTGCAGTATCCGTCATAATGACGGGAGTGCTTTTCTCTTTTCTTTTTTACAATGTCTCCAAAAAGAATAAAATTTTCATGGGAGATACAGGCTCTTTAATTGTAGGGTATCTCATTGGAGCTTTAGTTGTGAAACTATTTTCATTCTCTTCCTTGACATTGGAAGGACTACCCATTCAAACAGAGAATATCCCTCTCGTTATTTTATCGATATTATTCATTCCAATTTTTGATACCACTCGTGTCTGTACAATTCGTATTCTTCAGAAAAAAAGTCCTTTTTCGCCAGATAGAAACCATATACACCACCTTCTAATTGATTGTCTTCAAATTTCACACAGAAGAACTAGCTTCTTCTTAGGCCTTTATAGTTTTACCTTCATTCTTACCATTATTTTTCTTGCTGGAATTCTGAACCAAATGCAGATAGCATTGATCTTTATATCCTTTACATTATTTAATCTTTTTATTCTGTACAAAATCAACACATCACTCTCTTTTTTAAAAAAGCGATCTAATAACGTACAAAGAATTGTTTTAGAAAACATAATAAGCACTGATGAATAATCAGATTTAAAAACTATTCCTTAAGTTTGTCATTATAATAATAATTACACTCATAATGTTGCACCATTTTTCACACATACTTACATTAATTTCAATTTTCACCTCACTCGTTTTTTTTTCATCCTGTAACACGCATAAAAAATTGGTGTATTTCCAAGAAGAAATTCCGGCCAATTCTGAAGTGAATACCAGTAATTACACACCGACTTTTAAGACCGATGATTTGTTGTCCATTATCATAACGGGAGATGACCCACTTTCTGCTGTTCCATTCAACTTAACTTACACGGGACAAGCAAGCGGAATAAGTAGTGGCTATACTACGGGAAACACCGAACGTACAGGTTATTTAATCGATGAAAAAGGAACTATAAATATGCCTGTAATCGGAAGATTATCCTTGAAAGGACTAACACGTTCCGAAGCAACCGATTTAATTGAGCAGGAAATGGTGAAATACATTGAAAACCCAATTGTAAACATCCAAATTTTAAATTTTAAAGTCAGTATTTTGGGTGATGTAAAGAAACCGGGCACTTACAAAATCCCCAACGAAAGAATCACACTTTTGGAAGCCATTGGTCTTTCCGGTGATTTGAACATTACAGGGAATCGTAAAAATGTATTGATTATCCGTGACAACGATGGAGAAAAGAAAGAAATAAGAGTGGATTTAACCACTGCAGATTTATTCAGTTCAGAAGCTTTCTATTTACAACAAAATGATGTTGTGTATGTAGAACCAAACAACGCCAAAAGATCCAGCTCTACGATGTGGAAAACAACGGGAGGAATATTCATCTCCCTCACTGCATTAGTCATCACAACTGTAACACTTATTGTTAAATAATGAATCAACAAGTACCCAACCAACACTTCTCAGAGGAAGAGGAAGACAGTATCAACATTAAAGAAATCATTGAAAAATTAACCGTTCATTGGAAATGGTTCATCCTCAGTGTTTTTGTCTTTTCTTTAATTGCTTTTGTCTATCTACGCTATACCCAACCCATTTATTCTTCCAAAGCTACGATCTTAATCAAAGACGATAAAAAAGGCGGCAGCATGTCAGACATGGCGGTCTTTAGTGATTTAGATATTTTTGGTGGTTCTAGTAACCTAGACAATGAAATTGAGATTTTAAAATCACGAAAAATTCTTTCGGAGGTAGCCAAAGAATTGAAAATCAACATTCGGTACACGATTAATGGTTCTCGGACAGGTCTGCAGAGACACGAATATTACGCCAGTTCACCAATTCGATTGAAACACGCTCAAAGTGACTCCCTTTTATACGGTAAAAGTGCCGCTTTTGAAATCATTGTCCTTAATGACAGAGAGTTTGAATTGACAGAGATTGTCCAACAAGACGGTCAAGAAATGGGAGTACATAAATTTGGTCAAGAAATACAATCCACCTGTGGGTCTGTAGTCATTGATAAAACAAATAAATTCAGCCCTAGATCAATTGGAAAAGAGTATTCTATTTTTGTTACCAAGCTAGAGAAAGTCATTACTTCACTCCAAAGCAATGTAAACATAGCTACTGTCAATAAAAAATCTTTCGTTTTAGCTCTGACAACCAAAGGTCCCGTCATTGATAAAAACAATGCCATTCTGAATGAAGTAATTCGTCAACATGAGATTGACCAATTGGAAGACAAAAACTTGGTCACAGAAAAAACACGCGATTTCATCAAAGAAAGAATGACCTTCATCAACGAAGAACTTTCAGCGGTAGATAACAGAAGTTTAGATTTCAAAAAGAAGAACAAACTGATCGATGTTTCTACAGATGCCCAGATCATTTTAACAAAAGCCAATGAAATCGAGAAACAAATCATTGAAGCCAATATTCAGTTAGAATTGACAGAATACATGAATGATTTCATGCGACAACACACTGATATTAACACCTTACTTCCAAGTAATTTAGGTATAAACGACCAATCGATTTCTCAAATGATTGGAGAATACAATAAGTTGGTGTTAGAACGCAATAAAATATTGATCGGATCCTCAGAAGCAAATCCACTTGTTTCAAATTTAGGAAGTCAAATCAAAGGGATTAAAATCAGTTTAGACAATAGTTTAAACAACATTGTGTCCTCCATCAACATCCAATTGAAAGCGTTGAATAAAAAAGCCAACAGCTACAACAATCAATTGTCCAATATCCCCGGTTTTGAAAAAGAGTTCAGGGACATTTACCGTCAACAACAAATCAAAGAGACCTTGTATTTATACCTTCTTCAAAAACGAGAAGAGAATGAAATTGCACTTTCGGCCAACATTTCAAATACAAAAGTCATTGATTATGCTTATTCGAATGGCGTTCCCATTTCTCCAAAGAAGAAAATCATATACATTCTTGCATTTATCTTAGGAATCATTTTACCAGCAATGCTTATTTTTATCCGAGATTTCTTGGACAATAAAGTGCATACTCAAAAAGATCTAGAAAAATACAACTTACCCCACGTTGCCAATATCCCTTTAAGTAAGGACAATGAAAAATTGGTTTTATTGAACAATCCAAAATCAGTACTTTCAGAAGCTTTTCGAATTTTAAGAACCAATGCTTTCTTCTTGTTTGATGATGATAATGAGAAAGGAAAAACATTGTTTGTTACCTCAACCATTGCGGGAGAAGGGAAAACATTCATTTCCATCAACATCGCACACAGTCTTGCCTTAACGGGTAAGAAAGTAATCGTAATCGGAATGGATTTACGTGCGCCTAAGCTATTGAATTACCTTGACCTTCCTTCGGATCGAAAAGGGATCTCGGATTATATTGTAAATCAATCAATTGATTACAACGATTTAATTATCCCTGTACCGAATACTGAAAATCTATTTATTTTCCCATCGGGTACCACTCCTCCGAATCCGAGTGAATTATTAATGAAACAACGTTTTATTGATTTATTTGAGGAATTGAAATTAAAATACGACTACATCATTGTAGATACTGCTCCAACAAGTCTTGTTACGGATACAATAATCACTGCAAAATTAGCCGATGCTACGCTGTACGTGATTAGAGCGAACAAACTGGACAAACGTATGCTCGATTTCCCATCACAACTCCACCGAGAGAATAAGCTGAAAAACATGGCTGTTGTAATCAACGGTGTTGACAATAAGAAAGGCGGCGGATACGGATATGGTTACGGATACGGGTATGGTTACGGTGATGACGTTGAAGAAAAGAAAAAGTATCAATTTTGGAAAAAATAGGACTTTACATTCAATCGTTTCTAGCATAAGAGAACCTAGAAAGAGAAATTGAGATTCACCCCACAGAAAAACATATTTGCATTTTATTGTTCAATAATCGTTATTGTATGATAAATACTTTATTTTTGCGCAAAAATTAAACTGAACAAAATGAACAATCATCCTTGGCATGATGTCCACATTGGAGTTGACTCTCCAGAAACTGTAGTCGGAATTGTTGAAATTCCTAAAAATTCTAGAGCAAAATACGAATTAGACAAAGATTCTGGAATGTTGATTTTAGACCGAGTTTTATACTCTTCAATCAATTACCCGGAGAATTACGGATTCATTCCACAAACGTATTGTGACGACAATGATCCATTGGATATCTTAGTCCTTTCTCAAATTGCTATTGTACCCATGTGTTTGGTAGAATCAAAAGTAATTGGTGTAATGCGTATGTTAGATTGCGGTGAAAAAGACGATAAAATCATCGCCGTTGCCAAAAATGACATGAGTGTGAACCACATCAACGATATTTCTGAATTACCTCCTCACTTGGTAAAAGAATTGCGTAGCTTCTTCGAAGATTATAAAAAATTAGAAAACAAAGAAGTTGTCGTAGAAGATTTCCAAGGAAGAGATATTGCAATTCAAGTTATTGAAAAAAGTATCGTTGATTACAAAGAAAAATTTGGTAAATAACTCCGCCAGACTCAGTTACTGACAAGTATAGTTACTGACACACATCAGTCTCGGTCATCGAAATTGTCGGACATCGAGCCTGTCGAGATGCCGAGATGCCGAGATGTCGAAAAAAAAATTACTTTTACATTTCTATATTATTTGCAATAAATGAAAGTATTCAATGGTTTCGAAAATTTGGAAGAAATTCCCAATCCAGTTTTAACAATTGGTACTTTTGATGGTGTTCACATCGGACATCAAAAAATCATTGAACAACTCAATGAAGAAGCGGAGAAAATTGGTGGTGAATCAGTTTTGTTCACCTTTTACCCGCATCCTCGAATGGTTTTGTACCCGGAGAGTCATGGTTTGAAACTGATTCAAACGCAAGTCGAGAAAGTGGACAAACTTCGTAGAATGGGCTTGCAAAATTTAATCATCCATCCTTTTTCGAAAGAATTCTCTCGACTGAGTGCCGTAGAATTTGTGCGTGATTATCTCGTCAATCGACTTCACGTAAAAAAATTAGTCATTGGTTACGACCATCAATTTGGTAAAAACAGAGAGGGAAGCATTTCTTTTTTAAAAGAAGTCTGCGAAACTTATGGTTTTGAGGTGATTGAAATTCATGCGCAAGAAATAGACGAAGTAAACATCAGTTCTACGAAAATTCGAAAAGCCATTGAAAATGGAGAAATGGAATTGGCCAATTCTTACCTTGGTGAACCTTTTGAGTTTTTCGGAAAAGTAATTGAAGGTCAAGCAATTGGTCGAGATTTAGGTTACCCAACCGCAAACATTGACATTGAAAGTGACCTGAAACTGATTCCGAAATCAGGCGTTTACGCAGCAAACATCCTCCTTCCCGACGGTTCAATCAAAGAAGCCATGATGAACATCGGTGTTCGTCCATCAATTGGAATAGCGGTCAATACCACAAGTATTGAAGTCCATGTACTCGATTTTGAGGGTAATTTATACGGAGAACATGTAACGGTTCAATTATTGAAACGTTTTCGAAGTGAAATAAAATTCGATTCATTGTTTGAATTAAAAGAACAACTCCACCAAGATGAAAAAAATATTCGTACTTATTTTTCTACTGAACATTAACCTTTCATTCTCGCAAGAATTTAAGGTGAAAGATGTAATTGTGTACGATTGGGAAGTCGCACAACAAGCAAACCCAGACACCATCTTCGGTATTTCTTTGCGGAAATATAAATTGACTGTTCTCCCAGAAGAATTAAAAAAGTTTACTCAATTAAAAGTGCTTGATGTAAGTAAGAATAAACTGGAGAAATTGCCTTCGTTTTTTTCTTCTTTCAAACATTTAGAAGACCTTAATGTTGAGAAAAACAAGCTCAAACATTTTCCAATTGTCGTTTATCAACTCACAGAATTGCGTTTTTTACGTTTAGGGGTAAATCCTTTTAAAAGAGTTCCAACAGGTATTGACAATCTTTCCAAACTAGAATACCTAGATCTATACGATTGTCCTATAATTTCACTGCCAGAATCAATGGGTAATTTAAAAAGTATCCAAAAAATTGATTTTACAGGAATTCGATTTAGTCCCAGTTTTCAAGAAACGTGGTTGAAAAGAATGCCGAATGTAGAACTAGTTTTTGACGCACCTTGTGATTGCCTGGAGGGCTAAAGGTAAAGATCGATCGCTGGCACTTATAAATACACTACCAGACGAATGGACAAATACACTGATGTACTTTAAAAAGTATAAATTCTACATCCAACCTTTTTCACTTTTCTTCCGTCCTACTTTTACTTTGAATGGTAGTGTAATTCAATAAAATTTAATACCTTTAAAGTCTGTCTAGAAAGGCTTACCCCTTCTACTCAAACTACAAATTATAAAACGAATGAAAAATAAACTACTTCTCATTTTAACAATTGCACTTTCTACAAGTGCTATTGGGCAACAAACCACTCAATTCAGTCAATACGCGAGAAATCAATACATGGTTAACCCTGCAGCAGCTGGAATGTATGACTTTCTAGACCTCACTGTTGGCGGAAGAATGCAATGGGTCGGATTTACGGATGCTCCAATGAGTTCTTACTTGTACATATCAGCACCATTAAAAAAGAAAAATAGTTACGCAAAATACAATCCCGGAATCCGTATCAGTAACCGTGGTGCCGAAGCGCCTAAAGTAGGTACCGGTAAATTAAAGCACGCCATTGGTGGAATTGTAATTGCTGATCAATACGGAGCCTACAGACAATTAAAATTCAATGGAACCTATGCTTTGCACATTCCTTTGTCTCGAAATATTAATATGTCATTCGGAGCTAATGTTGGGATTTCAAACCGAACATTCTTAAAAGAAAGAGCGCAAACTTTAAATGTAATCACGGGTGTTGGAACAGATCCAACCTATGATGCGTACTCCGCGAATGCAAACTTAAACACTTTAGATGTAGGTGCTGGAATCTATCTTTATTCTCAAGAATTATTTTTCGGTGTTTCTGCCGACCAATTGACAAAAGATTTAGTCAGTTTTGGTTCTGGAACAGCGAATTTCGATCCTCAGATGCATTTACGTGCTATCGCAGGATATAAGTTTCAAATGGACCGTGATTGGTCCGTTACCCCATCCATCTTAGTGAAATACGTAAAAAATGCACCGGTCTCTCTTGAAGGTTCTGCAATGGTAGAATACGGAAACTGGATTTGGTTCGGCATTTCCTACCGAAATACAGACGCAGTAATTGGAATGGTTGGAATGACACTTGGTGAACGATTCAAGTTCGGTTATTCTTATGATTTTAATGTATCTCGATTCAATAAAAATAGCGCTGGTGGACATGAATTGGTCTTAGGTTTAATGTTTGGAAGATAAATCATGGGAAAAGCAATTTTACTCTTCAGTATTATTTTTACTTCAATCACGCTCAATGCACAATTCTGGCAAACGTCTGAGGTAACAAAATTAAGTGGTCATGTAAATTCAGATGCTGAAGAAAGTATTCCCGTTTTCTCAAAAGATGACAGCGTATTGTATTTCGTAAGAACATACGACAAGAAAAATACCGGTGGTTTTCAAGATCAAGATGTTTGGTACAGTACAAAAGATACCAACGGACATTACATCGATTGTAAACGGCTCAAATCCGTCAACAATAAATTCAACAATGCCGTTTTAGGGATCAGCGATTCTGGTACTGAAATGTATCTTGTAAATGCTTACGATGGAAAAAAAGACATCGAAAAAGGAATTGCAATGGCGACTTCAAAAGGAGATTATTTCAACTGGAATTCTCCAGAAAAAATAAACATTCCAGGATTAAACATTGAAGGAAACTACTATGGTTTTCACGTTTCTGGCGATGGAAAAACGATGATTATTTCATACGCAGGACCAACGACAATTGGAGAGGAAGATCTTTATATCTCCACTTTTGACGGTGTAAATTGGTCAGAACCTATGCACATGGGAACAACAATCAATTCTACTGGATTTGAAATCTCTCCTTTTTTATCTTCAACGTACGACACCTTATTCTTTTCCAGTAATGGATTTGGAGGAGAAGGTGATGCGGATATTTTTTTCAGTGTAAAACAAGGAACTTGGGCAGAATGGTCCACTCCAGAAAATCTTGGTTCAAAAATTAATTCTCCAAAATTTGACGCTTACTTTAGCCACGATGGAGAACATGCTTTCTGGTCGAGCAATAAAGATGGAGAAAACAGTGACATTTACACATTGGAGATTCTCTATCCACCTTTATCAATTACAGCAATTAGTACAGATGTTTCTTATTTCCAAGGAGGAGACGGGAGCATTGATGCAACGACTCAGGGTGGAATTCCTCCATACAAATACAAATGGTCGAACGGAAACACAAATGAAGATCCTAAAAATTTAGCAGCAGGTAAGTACAAAGTAACCGTAACGGATTCTAGAAATCAACAAGCTGAAACAACTGTTTTTCTAAAAGATCCACCACCGAAAGAAATTGAGCCTGTTCTTGTTGAAAACTATGAAGCTGCTCATTTCAAATATTTATTCCATTACAACAAGAACAAACTTTCGATATCTAACCGTGATTTAAAACGTTTTGTGAAAGAAGTGGAAACTCAAATCAAGAGTGGTAGAAAGAGTGTTACCATCAAAATCCATTCTTCTGCATCAACTGTTCCGACTCAAAAATTTGGAACGAATGATAAATTGGCTTCCATTAGAGCTGAGAATATGAAATATGACCTAATGGCCTACTTTTCAAAAAGTAAAATTGCCGATGGAAAAGTCAATGTTGTCATTGTGAAAAGCGAAGTCGCTGGTCCAACTTACGACGAAGATGCTGGAAACGAAAAACGTTACCGTCCTTTTCAATTTGTTGAATTGGTGACGGAGTAGTTGTAGAAGGCTCGGCATCTCGACATCTCGACACCACACTTAGGCACACTCAGTGGAGTCAGCTCAATGACCTTCGATGCCCGTAGCCGATGGTAGATGTAATTCAGAGAATGATGTACACTCAAAAAGTTAAACATTTCTATTGACAGATTTAATTTCATACCTTTAAAGAAAAAAATGATTATTACCAATACCCCAACAATTCCGAACAAAGAAATAGATCAAATTCTTGGTATCTCACGTGGAAGTACTGTCAGAGCAAGAAATATTGGTCGAGATATTTTTGCTGGATTAAAAAACATCATTGGCGGAGAAATTAGTGAATACACAAAACTTCAAGCCCAATCTAGAGAACAAGCCATGCAAAGAATGGAACAAGATGCTGAAAAAATGGGTGCAGATGCAATCGTCAATGTTCGGTTTTCAACAAGCATGATCATGCAAGGTGCTGCTGAAATTCTCGCTTATGGAACAGCTGTAAAACTAAAATAATGGAAAATAGATTCGTTGCCAACCTGCTTATTTTTGTCCAACTTATGTTTTGGGCAATCTTTTTCTTTTCTTTAATTTTCTTCCTGGTAAGACAAATAAGGAACCGAAAAAAAGAAGACTTTGAAGACAGAGACAATTAAAAAAAGGGATGCAATTACGCATCCCTTTTTCAATTCTATATCGATGAATTCTTCAATTATCCTTTTTTAACAAAGGTTTCGTACGATTGAACAACAGGCAATGTCATTTCGTTTTTCTTCAATGCTTGAATGTATTCTTTCATATCTCCATTCATGATTGATTCAAACGCCTTACGAGCATCGATCATTTCATCTTCAATCAATTCAATATTATCCAACTGCGTTTGAGAAGGTGCACCGTAATAACTTGTAACCGAACCATAAGCATCTGCCATTTTCTCCCGCAACTCAGGTTCAACAGTTCCAACATAATTATCACCTCTCGTTACAACTAACTCTTCTTTCAAAGCAGTCAATTCAGCAATCAACTCATCCGTTCCTTTCTTCAATTTAGGATTTGATTCCGCCGATTTTTTCGCATGTCCAATGTAAAGGTCAATTTGATAAACCATGTACGCTAATTCTTCCACCATAGCATACATTTTCTTTGAAGTTTTAAACTGCAACTCTCTTTCTTCCAATGAAAAAACAGAATTCTTTGGGTACATTACTTCAATTTTAGTCTCAAAAACTTCTTTGCCTTTTTGAACAATTACTTTATATTCTCCTGCAGCAACTCTTGGGGCAGCAAATCCACCCATTGTAAATGTTTTCCCTTTGGCAACAACAGGAACACTTGAGTGAAATCCCCAATCCACAATGTTGATTCCTTTTTTCTTTCCAGGGGTTAATTTAGTAACGTAATTACCGTCCAAATCTTCCACCCACATGCTCATTTTACCAAAAGTGTGTCTTTTGGGTAAAAAGTAAACAATTCTAGCATTCGTTGATGGATTGTCACCAACAAACTGAGTAGCAGTACTTGTTCCACCGAAAGAAGAAGTTTCAGGCATTTCGAAAGCTTTAACTTTCATGAAATGAACTTTCTCTAACATGATGTCTTCAGAAATTTGACGTAAAGGAGAAACATCGTCCATAATGATAACACCTCGACCGTGAGTTCCCATGACTAAATCGTTGGTTTCTGCTTGCATATCTAAATAGTGAATAGCAACAGAAGGCATATTGTTTTCAAATTTCACCCAGTTTTTACCGCCATTTATCGTGACATACAAACCAAATTCGGTCCCTAAAAACAGTAAATCTGGGTTTTCAAAATCTTCTTGGAAAGAACGTGCAAAACCAACTACCTCATCTGTAATGATAGACGTCCAAGTTTCACCAAAATCGGTTGTTTTAAAGCAATAGGCGTTTTTATCGTTGGAAGTATGTCCATCAAAAACAGCATACGCAGTTCCATTGTCAAAATGACTTGCTTCAATATGGTAACACCACGTATTCTTTGGCAAACCGACAATGTTTTCAGTTACATTTACCCACTTTTTACCGCCATTTTTCGTAATTTGAACATTTCCGTCATCAGTACCCACCCAAATTACATTCGCATCCAATCCAGACTCTGCAATTGTAAAAATTGTACAATGGTTTTCAGCACCAGAATTATCTTTCGACAAACCTCCCGATTCTTCTTGATTTAGTTTTGCTGGATTATTTGTCGTTAAATCAGGTGAAATTCTTTTCCAATTATCTCCTCTATCATTCGAAACATGAACATATTGACTACCGACATACAAACGATCAGGTGCATTTAAACTTGTTGTGATCGGTGCATTCCAATTGAACCTCAATTTGTCATCGCCTTTGACTTGCAATGGTTTTACAACTTTCTGTTGCATGATTCGAGAATCATACCGCCAAATCGCGTTTGCTCCTTGCATTTCAGAATACGTAATTTGTGGCTCTGTAGGATGAGGATATACTCTAAATCCATCGCCATAACCAATCGTTTGCCAATCTCTGGCTTCAATTCCTCCAGGACTAGAAGAAGGACCAATCCAACTTCCATTGTCTTGCAATCCTCCATAAATATTATACGGAGACTGATTGTCAACGCTGATATGGTAGAATTGGCTAATCGGAAGATTTTCAATCATCTGCATCGTTCCGCCCATGTTTAATGATCGATACAATCCACCATCCGTTGCAACGAAGATTTTATCCGTATTCGTCACATCAAACCAAATATCGTGAATATCCGGATGCATTGCTCCTAATCCTTTGAACGTATTTCCTCCGTCACGGCTGATTGAACCAAAAAGTCCGGCTTTTACAACAATGTCTGGATTAGTTGGATGAACGACTATTCTAGAAAAGTAAAATGGGCGAACAACTAAGCCGAAGTCAGAATTTAAGTGCTTCCAAGATTGTCCAGCATCGTCCGAACGATACATTCCACTTTTTGATTTATCTTCTGCTTCTACCACTGAATAAAGAATAGAGTGATCAGATGGCGCAATCGTCACGGCAATTCTACCCAGTGTTCCTTTGGGGAAACCGTTGTGAATTTTATTCCATGATTGACCACCGTCAGTACTTTTGTACAATGCACAATTTTCTCCACCAGAACTGAAAGACCATGCTGTTCTTCTGTGTTCCCAAAAAGAAGCGTAAAGAATCGTCGGATCATTTTTATCCATGACTAATTCTGAACAGCCTGTGTTTTCGTTGATGTAGAATATTTTCTCCCAAGTCAAACCTCCGTCAATGGTTTTATAAACTCCACGTTCTTCATTTGGTCCCCAAAGTGCTCCTTGAACTCCAACAAAAACTTCGTCAGAATTGTTTGGATTGATTTGAATAGAGCTAATTCTATCCGATTTAGGCAATCCCATTTTTTTGAAATTCCTTCCTGCATCGGTTGATTTGTAAATTCCATCACCGACAGAAGTAGAGTTTCTTGTCCAAACCTCTCCTGTTCCAACCCAAACGGTTTTCTCATTACTTGGATCAACAGCAACCGTACCTATTGACTGGCAATATTTATCAAAGATAGAGTGGAATTTCACTCCACCATCCGTTGATTTCCAGACACCACCACCGGCAGTTCCAATATAAATTGTTTTCGAATCTTTGAAAGAACCTTCAATGTCACTCACTCTTCCACTCATTAATGCTGGCCCAATATGTCGCGCTTGGATATCACCAAATAATGCGTCACTGTTGAGTTTTTCAACATTCTGTGAAAAAGAAGAGAAAGAGATTCCTAAAAAGAAAATTGATTTTAAAATTTTCATAGTTGAATGTATAATTTATTCTCCAGGAAACGTAAATACACTTTCGTCTACTGTAGGGTTTAATTCAACCTCCGTTACTACAATTTCACTTCCGCCCATTCCATCAACTTCTTGCATAATAGAAAATGCAAAATACAATCCATCAACTTCTTGGTAATCACTCATAATTGTTGTAGAAGTTTGTCCTGCCATAGGTCCAGAAACGATTGGTTGCTCAACAACAATAGGAACAAAACTTTCTTTATCCATGTAATAGTACATGATATTTTCAGTTTCTTTCCCGTCAACCAATTGAGTGTTTTTGATCAATTTTAATTTATAGCATTCAACGCCTTCTTTGGTATCTTCACCTTCCAACGTTAATGTAAATCCAGATTTTTTGTACAAAAATAAATCATTGGGAAATTCACCAATACCTCTTTTGTAGTTTTCCAATTTCTCAGATTCAGATTTTTCTGCTTTCATTGTCATTGGATTAACTCCCCAAAGAACTTCTCCATCATAAACGTCTTGAGAAAATGTCATTCCTTGATAAGTTACAATTGTTGCAGTTCTACCATCTTTCAAAATGATTACTTCCAACGGGATCTCCATTCCTTGCATGTTAACTGCAGCTTTCATTGTAAAGCCTTCCAATTTGGACCATGCTTCTCTTCCTCCTGTGTTTTCAATGTAATTTTCAACGATATCGTCAACTGAAACGTCCTGCGCTGTTGAAATAAATGATGAAGCGATAAATAAAATCGCTAGTGCTAAATTCTTCATAATATTTGTTTAGTTTAATTCTATGACTCGAAGGTATATGAATTAGTTACAATTTGTGAAGAAAAATGATGAGTGGATAAATAAAATGAAGATTGGAAAGAATAGATTATTCATTTTGAGTCCTTTGAAAAACATCTAATTTCCCTTCTACAAACATCTCTCTTTTAATAAATAATTGAATTTTGCGTTGTATCATCTCACAGAGTGACTATTTTTACGCAAATTGAAAGAAATTAAACCATATATCGTTGTTTTATACATTTTAGGTGTATTGTTCTTGCTCACGCCAGTACTCTTTTTTGCACCTGAAGAGGGATGGGATTTGGGATTTACAAAAGTGAAGTTTTTAACGGTTGAAAATTATATTCATCCGAAAGAACAAGAAGAAATTGATTTAACAGAAATCATTGTTCAAGTTGATACATCAATGGTTGCGACAGATATTGATTCACTCATTAAGCACCAAGAAGAATCCAATGGTGATTTAGGAGCTGGCGATGGTGGTGACGTTCAAGCAAAAGCTGAAACAGGTCTAATTATGGACGCAAATGGTCGAGATAATCTTGGCGCTTTCTTCCAAGAGATCTCGAATTTATCCAGTACTCGAAAGAAAATTTCTATCCTACATTACGGCGATTCTCAAATTGAAGGAGACAGAATGACGAGTTATATTCGCCAAAAACTGCAAAAACAATTTGGCGGATACGGACCCGGTTTTATTCCTGCAACAAACGTTTACAATACATTTACATTTAAACAATCGTTCTCCGAAAACTTCACACGCTACACTGCTTTTGGAGGCCCCAAATTATCCAATTCGAAATACGGAGTAATGGCTTCTGCTTCTCGTTTTACGCCAGAGTACACGCTCGACTCCTTATTTACCTTAGATTCTTTGGAAGAACAAATTGCCTGGATTGAAGTTGGTGTTTCTAAAATCGCCTATTCTCGTGCAAAAGTGTACAACAATGTTAAAATGTATTATAACAGTTGTGTCGCTCCAACAATGCTTCGCGTATATCAAGATGGTGTACTTATTCATGAAGAAGAATTGATTGAAGATGGCGGTCAACATACCGTAAAGCTTTCTTTTCCTTCTACTCCGGAATTACTAAAATATGAATTTACAGGAAAAATAAGTCCAACAATTTGTGCTTTTTCACTGGAAGGAGATTACGGCATAGAAGTGTCTAATATTGCCATGAGAGGATCAAGTGGAACTGTTTTTAATCGGGTTAATAATGCCTCACTTCACTCAATGTACGCAGAAAGTAATACGAAACTCGTTATTATGCAATTTGGAGGAAATTCGGTTCCCTTTTTTAAAGACAGTACTGGAGTTACAAATTATGCCAACTGGTTTAAAAGTCAAATAAGAACGGTGAAAAATAGTATGCCAGGCTCAATGGTCATAGTGATTGGTCCAAGTGATATGTCGCAATTGAATGACGGAATCTATGAAACGTATAAATTCTTACCTTTCTGTGTAGAAGAAATGAAAAGAGTTGCGCAAGAATCCGATGCAGCTTATTGGGATCTATATGCTTCAATGGGTGGTAAAAACTCCATGTACTCTTGGGTAGAAAAAGGATGGGCAGGAAAAGATTACATCCATTTCTCCAATGCTGGGGCTAAATTCGCATCCCAAATGTTTTACGACGCTTTTATTGCTGAATACGCTAAATGGAAAAACAACCAACCTTGAAGAAACTCATCTACATAGCATTTTTCCTTGGCTCTTTTTCCTTAATTGGTCAAGACGATTCATTGTGTAATTATGTTTTCCCTGAATTTCGTGACATGGACACTTCTCTCCGATCGACTTATCCTTTTGTCGATTACAGTAAGAACAACTATGAATTCTTTACGAAAGAAAGTCCAAACTTTAATACATTCTATCGCAAGTTAAGTCAAATGATAGAAAAGCAAGATGGGAAATTAAATATGTACCATATTGGCGGTTCTCATTTGCAAGCGGACATATACACGAACGATATTCGAGAATATGTTCAGGACAGATGGGAAGGTTTACCTGGCGAAAGAGGATGGGTTTTCCCTTTCAGTCTAGCACACACAAACAATCCTGGAAACTACCGTTTTTATTCACCCAACGAATGGAAACAATACCGTAGCGTAAAGCACAAGCCTAAGAAATACGATTTTGATTATGGAATTTTAGGTTACGGCATCACTTGCGCTGATTCTTCCATGGAAATTAAGTTCAAGTACAAAAGGACTTTTGTTAAACCGCCCATCCAACACATTCGTATTTTTCATAACATTGGAGAATTCCCGTATGAATTAAATTTTGGAGACGACGAAATTCTTGTAGAGAATATCACACACGACCTTACAATCGGTTCAACAGATGTGTATTTCACAGACCCGTTGGATAGTTTCTCCGTTCAATTTACGAGAATGTACGATGAGGTTCCTGAATTAGAAATTTATGGCTTTCTTTTGATGAATCAAGAACCCGGAATTTCATACACAGCCATAGGAGTTAATGGCGCTGGATTATACACCTATTTAGCCAACATTCGGTTTGAAGAACAAATGAAAACGTATCCACCAGATTTTTTCGCCTATTCTGTCGGGACAAATGACGGAAACGTTCCTTATGCGAACTTCAAACCAGAAGTCTACAAGGAAAATCTACGTAAAATGATGGACATGGCCTTGAGGGCAAATCCTGATTGTGCTTTACTACTTACTGTTCCAAATGATTCTTATTACCACAGAAGGTATTTAAACAAGAACATTGCTAGAGAACGGGACATGATTATTGAACTGGCCAAAGAATACGACATGGCCGTTTGGGATTTGTATGGTTTAATGGGAGAATTAGGATCAAGTAAAACATGGAGAAATGAAGGACTCATGCGTAATGATATGATTCATTTCACCTTTGAAGGATATCATTTTAAAGGTAACTTATACATTGATGCCTTGTTAAAATACATGGATCAATTCGAAGCAATAGAAAAGAAGAATGAATAATTGGCTGTCTATATCGTTTGATGTTGGAGATTATTTTCAACGGTTCATCTCTATTTTTAATTTAGAAATTGGGGACGGAAGTTCATTGGTATTTACCAAATTAGACTTTTGGCTTTTCTTCTTGTTAATTATGGTGGTCTTCTCTTTTCTTCATAAGAAATTATTGGTGAGGAGTATTTTTTTATCCGCTGTTTCTATCTTTTTCTTTTACAAAACCTCTGGCTTATACTTTCTCCTATTGATCATCAGTGTCACGGTCAATTACTTTCTCGGGAAAGAAATTTTTAAAGCAAAAAAAGACATTTCCAGGAAATGGATTATCGCTATTTCCGCAATTTTCAACCTATTAATTCTAGGTTACTTTAAATACGCTTACTTTTTCACGGATTCATTCAATGAAATGTTCCACACCAACTATGAACTCATCAATCAATTTGCACGAATGGGGAATGGTTTTTTTGGAGAAGGAACCTTTGTTGAAAAAATATTATTGCCCGTTGGAGTTTCCTTTTTTACTTTCCAAAACATCAGTTACGTTGTTGATATATACCGCAAAGAAATAAAACCTGTCCGTAATTTTTTCGACTACATGTTTTTTGTAACCTTCTTTCCTCAATTGGTCATGGGTCCAATTGTAAGAGCAAAAGATTTCATTCCTCAAATAAGAAAACCATTTCAATTAACGAAAAACGAATTCAGTTGGTCAGTGATACAAATTGTAAAAGGTTTGGTGAAGAAAATTGTCATCGCTGATTTTTTAGTCATTCATTTCATTGATAAAATCGTGTTCACTTCCGCAGATTACCCGGGATTTGTGAGTGTACTTGCAATGTTTGCCTATTCCATTCACATTTACGCTGATTTCTCAGGATATACTGACATTGCAATTGGGCTTTCTCGATTAATGGGCTTTGAATTAAAACCAAATTTCAATTCTCCATACAAAGCAAAAAGTGTAGCTGATTTCTGGAGAAGATGGCACAAATCATTGGGTTCTTGGCTTCGTGATTACCTATACATTCCATTAGGGGGAAATAGAACGGGAAGCATTGGCTCCTACATTGCCATTGTGATCATATTCACATTCCTCATCTTCATCACGCAATGGTACGCCTTATTATACATCTACGGAATACTGACATTGGTGTATATTGTTGGATTGTTGACCATTAAGAATTTTAAAAAGTACGTCCACCGAGATTTAAACCTACTTATTACGATGGTTGTTGGTGGATTATGGCACGGGGCAAGCGAGAATTTTGTCATTTGGGGTGCAATGAATGGAACAGCGTTAATCATCTATAAATACTGGAGTAAAATCAGTCCATACGAAAACAGTCAATGGAAAATAACGAGGGTTTGGAAAATATTTCTCACGCTAAGTTTCATCACATTTACGCGTATTTGGTTTAAACTGGACGAAGACGGAATGCCTTTAGCAATGTTGGACCAAATTTGGAATCATTTTGACTTCTCTTGGGAAACGTTTGTTACGGTATTAGAAAGCTATCAAGCCGTATTCTGGATCATGCTATTCGGGTATATTATTCATTGGCTCCCAGATTCAGTGAAAAATATTTATGAAAACATCTACAGCAGAATGCCTATTCCACTACAAGCAGTAGCTGTGGCTATAATTGTTATTTTAATGTATCAAGCAATTGGCAGTGAATCAGCACCTTTTGTGTACTTACAATTTTAGAAAGTTAGATTTTAAAAACTCTCTGTAACCTCCGAACAACCTCCTCGTTCTCTGTGTAATAAAAGTGAATCAATATACCGTTAGCACCAAGTAATTCGCATAGAATCACTTCCATGTCCTTACAGTTGTAAAATGTTAGGAGGTAGATTCAACTAGCTAATGCAAGTTTTTTATTTTCTAGGTTAAACATAGTA
>CAYLWS010000008.1:0-80387 GCA_964387525.1 uncultured Fluviicola sp. | reverse complement strand
CAACTCTCAAAGAATGGTCTAATGCTTTTCTAGTTGGAGAAGAATCTGGAGGGAGTTATAAAAGTTGTAATTCTGGAAATCTAATTTTAGAATTGCCTAATTCAAAAATTCAAGTACGTATTAATAACCTTAAAGCAACAAATACTGTATCAAAGATTTATGTAAATGATGGTGTTACTCCACATATTCATATTTTAGAATCCGATTATTTCGATACAAAAGAAGATTTACAACTGAACTATATAATAAAAGAACTAATCCTGACAATACCCTAGAATAAGCTTCTGTAAGTAATTATTCCTAAATATATACGTATTTATACGTCTAATTCAAAATTCTGATAAAAAGAACACTTTGATTTTTAAATTTTACCTATTTTTACTAACTTGGTCTTTCTTTTAAAAAAATAAAATATGCGCTTTTTAATCCTTTCTTTTGCCTTTTTAATCTTAAACAGTTGCGATTCTACGACAGAAGTTGAGAATACTGTCGAAGAAAGGTCCATTGAACGTACAGAATTGAGTATGGATTCTAAAATATTCTTAGGTAATCGCCTATTTTCTGAGAAAACGTGCATCACTTGTCATTCTGTGGATAGAAAAAAAGTAGGTCCATCAGTAGAAGATATTATGAAAATATATACGGAACAAGATGCTGACATTGTTTCATTTTTAAGAGGGAATTCAGCGCCAATTGTAGATACAATCCCCGAAGAAGTTGCCATTATGCAAGCAAACATTGATGGTTTTCTAAAGAAAATTACCGATGAAGAATTGGATGCAATTGCGACATATATGATGCATGTGACGAAGTAGAAGAGAAGAATCTACTTTCTATTTCTCCTCCCAAACAACATTTTCTTTCAAAACATTTACCCCTCCGAAATCATAAGGCAATCGTTCTTTGTATAAGAACTTTTTTTGCGCTGATTCATACGGACGATAAATATAATACACCGAATTTCCGTTGATTTGAATTTCATGGGCATACCTATTTTTTAACTTAATTTGCTCATTTATCTCTCCTGTTTTCGTGTCAATAAATCCAATATAGGTATACCCTGCCCTTTCAAAAACACCGTAAACCTGTCCAGTTACTCTATCTTGAATAACGTTTGCTTGCCAACCTGTTCTGCGTTTATTGTAATGATGATAAATCGGAACACTGTCCAGTACTTCTCCATTTTTATTGAAAAATTTCAATTCATCTTTGTAATAATCAAAGACAAAAACAGTATCATTTCTATGAAAAAGAGGAGCGTATAACTCTTTGTAATACAATGATTGTGTGAAGTAATTTGCCCCAACAATAATCTCTGCATCCACCCCTGTTTTACGTTCCTGATTCTTTGCCCAAATTCGTGCTCTGACATCTACCCATTTTATTTCTGAGCGATACAACTCCATCATTAAATCGTCTGTGATTCCAACAATTTTTGAATACGTAGAATCAGCTTGATCGTAACAGAAGTAATCAAATGATGGATAATCATCCGAATAATTAGAAAAATACAATTTCGCAGCATTAGAATCGACAATTGGAGAAATATATTTTGCGTAATAGTTTCGGTCAAGTACCGACAAACCTATCGTTTTATTATCGATGTGAACACCTAAGACTTTATCCTCACAAACGATGTGCGCGTTCCCTCGATAATCATGGATTAATTCTTTCGCTTTGTATTCTACTTCAAATTGACCGACAACTTTATTACCATCATAAATCAACAGTTCACTTCCTTTTTTTAGTTGTTTTGGATAAGCCAAGAGAACCAATCGGCCATCCTTTAATATTTCATAATCAGAAACATGAACTCTGTTAGAGCCATAAACAATTTGAGGAACACCAGGAGCAGAAACAACAATTTCACCTAGACTTTGTTCTCGAATATATTCTAGTTCAATTGAAATAAAAATGGTATCCTCGGTTTGGTTAATTTTCCGTACAAATTTCTTTTCATTGTATTTTCTATGCGTGATTACGAAAGAAGACCTTCTTTCTCTACAATTAAAAATTACTTTCCCATAATAATTAGAAGTCAATCGTTGAACTGAATCATTCGATGAAACCGTCACAATAGCATTCCGTACGGGTTCATCTGATTTCTTATCCGTTAATGATAATTCTATCACACTTTGAGCATTCACAAAGGAGTTTGTTACAATAAAGAGAAGGAAGAATATTTGTTTCATGGTAATAAGATGTCAAAAAAAATAAATTCCATAAAAAAACTCCAGAAATTCAAATGAATCGCTGGAGTTTAAAAACTATTTTTTGGATTAAGCTATGATATCCATATCATCTAAAACAGACATAACACCACGTACAGCAACTGCAGATTCTTCTAACATTGCTTTTTCAGTTTCGTTCAAATCTAATTCAATGATTTTCTCAATACCATTTTTACCCAATACAACTGGCACACCTAAATAGATGTTCTCCATTCCGTATTCACCTTGTAACCAAGCGCAAACTGGGAAAATTCTTTTTTGATCTCTTACAATTGCTTCAACCATTTGTGCAGCAGCAGCACCTGGAGCATACCAAGCAGAAGTTCCTAACAACTTAACGATTTCACCACCACCGAATTTTGTTCTTTCGATAATTTCATTCAATTTTTCTTCAGAAATTAATTCTGTAACTGGAATACCACCAACCGTTGTATAACGAGGTAATGGAACCATAGTATCACCATGTCCCCCCATCAATACCGCTTGGATATCTTTTGGAGAAATATTTAATTCTTCCGCTAAGAAAGAACGGTAACGAGCAGTATCCAAAACACCAGCCATACCAAATACACGATTTGGGTCAATTTTAGCTGTCAAGTACGTACAATACGTCATAACATCTAAAGGATTAGAAACACAGATGATTTTAGCGTTTGGAGAATGTTTAACTACATTTTCAGTCACCATTTTAACAATACCTGCATTCGTCGCGATTAAATCATCACGAGACATACCTGGTTTTCTAGGAAGACCTGAAGTAATTACAACTACATCAGAATTAGCCGTTTTTGAATAATCGTTTGTTGACCCAATTGTTCTTGAATCGTACAAGTTAATTGGAGAGCTTTCCCAAATATCCAATGCTTTTCCTTCTGCGAATCCTTCTTTGATGTCTAATAATACAATCTCGTTCGCAATTTCTTTGTGTGCTAAAACATTTGCGCATGTAGCACCAACATTTCCTGCACCTACAACAGTTACTTTCATTTTATTTTGTTTGATCTTAATATTATATCTATGTATCGCCATAAAATTAATACAATTGTTAGAATTTTACATTATTTTTAGCTCTTTTTATCAAAAGATTCTATCAAAGGAGCGTCATTCTTGATAATTTTAAGAATAAAGGCAACCGATGAAAATAAAAGTCGTTAAGTAAATGAAATTAAAGTGGAGAATAAAGAGCAATTACAAAAGATCATAGATGGCTGTTTGAAGAACAAAAGACGTTCTCAAGAGGAATTATTCCGGCTATACTATGGAAAAATGCTCGGGGTCTGTATGCGTTACTCTAAAGATAGAGATTCCGCAGAAGAAGTTCTCCAAGAAGGTTTCATTAAGATCTTTGATAAACTGGATAGATTCAATTACAAAGGTTCATTCGAAGGATGGATGCGTAGAATCATGGCAAATACTGCTATTGATGCCATTCGATCTTCTAAAAAGAACCCATTGTTATCAGATAAAGATGAAGACTTTAAACTTCTTAGTGAAGACGCAATTGTTTTGCAAGAAGAGCAAGACTTTATCAAACTGAAAGGTAAAGTAGCATTAGAAGCAATACAATCGTTGTCTCCTGCGTACAAAGCTGTTTTCAATTTGTATGTGATCGAAAGATACACACATAAGGAAATCGGAGAAATACTAGAAATTAGCGAAGGAACTTCTAAGTCTAATTTATCCAAAGCAAAATTGAATTTGCAAAAAGTTTTGAAAGAAAAATTTAAGAACATTGAATAATTATTCGACAACTCAATACGAGTTGATTCGATAAGATAAAAAGAATGAAAAATAATTTAGAAAACAGTTTCAAAGAAAGTTTCAACAACTTTGAAATGCCGTACAATTCTGCTGCATGGAAAAATATGCGCGCAAAACTGGACACAAAGATGCCTGTAAAACCAACCAAAAACAAATGGTTTGTTGCTGCCGGTATACTGATAATTGCTACACTTACGACTTCATTATTTCTTTTCTCCAACAAAGAAAACTCTCAGAAAACTGTTGTCGCAAAAACTTCACAGGAAACTACACCTAATAATCGTTCAAACAATACACCCGAAAATAATTCTCGTTCAGTAAATGATAATAGATCTGAGACCACTTCTACTGACGATGTTATTGTTGAAACAATTGAACCGAAAGAAATCACAAATAACGATAATGAAGAACAAATTGCTACACAAAGCAATGACGTAAAAAATGAACTAGAGAATACAACATCTTCAACGGAACAATCTAACGATGTCAATCGTCTCGAAAAACTTCCTTCTCAATCACCAGAGAAAGAAAAGAAAACAGTTACTCCAGAGAATTTAATAATTCCAACCATTGCCTCTGTTTGTATTGGAGAAGAAATTGAAATTAAAAATATAAATGATGCAGAAATTGTTGTTGGCGGACCTTGGTTCAAACAAATCATAGAACCTCACTCTACCTTAACTGTTACATTTAAAAATGAAGGCACGTATGTTATCGGACCTGAAGAAGCTGACGATGGAAAGAACTTAAAAACTTTTTCAGTAGCACCGCTTCCAACTCCAGATTTTTTCATCGATTCTGATGTTAAATACGAAAATGGTTTACCTAGTATTCGCTTAATCAGTAATTCTGGTCAAAATACAGTTTGGAAATTCGAAAAAACAAGCTTAAAAGGAGATGAAATCAATCCACACTTTTTCAAAAAAGGAAACCATATTGTAGAAATTAGTATTGAAGGGGCGAATGGTTGTGCCAATTCTTTAGAAAAGAATGTTTACATCGAAGATAATTACAACCTATTAGCAGTGAATTCATTCATTCCTCATGACAATGATATTCGCAGAAATACCTTCATGCCTTTTGCTTTAACGCAAAGAAAAGATGTGCGTTTTACAATGATAATTATTGACCCAACAGATGGTCATACTGTTTTTCAAACAAATGATGCTACAAATGGATGGACTGGAATTGATCAGCAAACTGGACAAGAAGTTCAACAACAAAAAGCATACATTTGGAAAGTCATTATTTCAAATCCTGTTCAAGGGGAAGACGGAGAATATGCCGGAACGATTACTCCTTTGAAGAAGTAAAAAAGTGTACTTAAATAGTTAAGGGATTTTATTCAATCAAAAGCTTTTACCTTCTGTGTTTTTCGACCAATTAATGTCTTTATTCTCGCGCATCAATTCTAGTTTTTGCTCTTCTAATTTGATTTGAAACAATCTTGTTGCTTCAGAATCTGGATGTAGACTTCTGTGTAAGAATGATTTTTTCAACTTTTCGACTTTACCCACCAAGTCATAAAGTTCAACATCCATTGTTTTACTTTTGAAATGTTCCCAAATATAATCAACGGCTTTCTGGTTTGGATGAACGAGGTCATTGGCAAAAAAACGATAATCTCTTAATTCATCCATCATGATCTCATACGAAGGGTAATAGTAAACGTCATCAAAAGATTCAACCAGTTGATGCGTCAATTCAATGAGACGAGACTTACTCCTATTGTTCTCTACCAAGCCGTCTTTTACATGACGAACAGGACTAACAGTTAATAAAAACTGAATCTTTGGGTTTATTTCTTTTACTTTTTGAATGAGTGAAAACCACGGCAAATACATCTCTTCTACCGTTGACATTTTTTTCTCAAAAATAGACTGTGGTGCTTTGTGACAATTCCCTACAGTTCCACTCTTTTCTATTGAATATTGGAAGGCAGACCCAAATGTTAGCACAATTACTTTTGCTTCGAGAATAGATTGGTGTAATTCTTCACGGATTGACACAACCTTTTCGCGAATAGTATCTTCAGACATAGCATACACCTTACTGGAGGCATCCCAAGAAAAGAACAAATCCTCTCTTTTAAAAACAGCAACATCTTTCGATTCTAATAAAGAAGAATTTAAGACATTCAATATTGCCAATGGATGAAATAGGACTCCAAAAGGGTTGTCATTCACATTAAATCCTGCAAATTGTAGCTTTTTAGAAATTTCATCCGAAAAGCAACTTCCTAATGAAATAATTGGTGAGGAGTAATCAACTTTTAGGGGGATATTTGGGGAAGAAAAATCGAGTTTCAGCTTCATTCTTCCATCAATACTTTAGCATTCTCTATCGCTGAAGATGTAATTACATCACCAGACATCAAACGAGCAGTTTCTTCAATTCGCTCATCTAATGATAGTTCCACAACCGATGTTTGTGTAACACCATTGACGTTTCCTTTTGTTACTTTTAAATGTTGAGCTCCTTTTGCTGCCACTTGAGGTAAATGAGTAATCGCAATAACTTGCATTTCTTTTCCCATTTTTTGGAGTGTTGCCCCCATTTTCTGAGCGACATCTCCAGAAACTCCGGTATCAATCTCATCAAAAAGCATTGTTCTCAATTTTATTTTCGAGGACATTAAATTTTGTAGAGCCAACATTACACGGGAAAGTTCTCCTCCACTAGCAGCTTGATGTACTGGCACAGGTTCAACTCCTTGATTTGGACTGAACAACAATTCTAACACTGAATTCCCTGAAAGGGAGAGTTTTTCCGATTGAGTCAATTTGAAATTCAATACGGTATTCTCTAATTTCAATTCAAACAACGCCTTTTTTATATCACTTTCTATCTTTGACTTCGCATTCAATCGTTTTTGATGCAATTGATTTGCTTTGTCAGTCAATCGTTTGTCTTCACTTTTAATTTCCTCTTCTAACTGAATTATTTTCTCTTGAAGATCTTCGTTTGACAAAGAATTTTCAGCCAAAGAGTTCATTAATTCTATTAAATCACTTTGCTTATTGAGGCGGTGTTTTTGTAAAATTCTCTGGTATGCATCAACCTTTACGATGAGTTCGTCTAACTTTCGAGGATCAAAATTTAGTTCTTGCAATTTCAATTCTGCTTCTTCCGAAAGGTCATTCAATTCAATTGAAATAGAATCAAAACGCTTAGCCATAACTTGAATCGATTCATCCAAGTCAATTCTTTTTGAAAGAGAAGATTTAATTTGTCCAATTTGATCAATTACACCTGAATTATCACTCAAAAAAGATAAAACTTCGCTGAACGTATTTCTAATTTCATCAGCATTCTCTCCTTTTTTCAAATCAGCAATAAGTGCATCGTATTCAATTTGATTCAAGTTCAAACTTGTCAGTTCATTCAATTGAAATGCATTATAATCAGCGTTCTTTTGATTTTCACCAGACAAAGTAATTAAAGAAGATACTTGTTTCTTCAATTCAACAAAACGTTTAAAATCAATTTCAAATTTTTCTTTCTCAGGAAGAACACCTGCTAATAAATCCAAAATTTTCAATTGAAAATCAACATCTTTTAACTCGAGTGTATTGTATTGTGAATGAATGTGAATCAATTGAGAAGAAAACGTCTTCAAAACGCTTAATTGAACAGGAGTATCATTAATAAAAGCTCTGGAACGACCTTTTGAAGTAATCTCTCGGCGAACAATCGCTTGATCGAAATAATCCAATTCATTTTTTAGAAAAAAATCATTCAAGCCAAAACCTGTGATATCAATTTCAGCTTCAACAATTGATTTATCGCTGTGTTTAGCTATGACAGAATAGTTTGCTCTTTCTCCAAGAATAAGGTTCAAAGCATTCAATAAAATTGATTTACCAGAACCAGTTTCACCTGTAATAACAGTAAATCCTTTGTCAAAACGTATCGTAACTTCGTCAATTAATGCAAAGTTTTCTATTTTTAGAGAGCTAATCATCAGTTAAGAATCTCTTGGTATTTCTGAGAGCTTGTTGGATCTATCCTCTTCAATAAGTTAACGATATTGTTTTTTTCTCGAGGTTCAGCATCTTCGTATAAATTAATCAATTCACTCCTTTTAGCTTGCACAAAATTAAGTACATTCAAAGAATTCGGTCGAGTTGAAGTAACGCGTAATAATTTATTCAAGGCATTGTAAATTGCTTTTCTTGCAGCCACTTTATTCTCGTTTAATTTATCAATTCCTTGTCGATGGTACAAATAGTTACAATCTCTTAAAGGTGAAAAAAGTTCATTTAAGATATTATCTACGAGCCAATATCGATTTCTTTTTCCTTTCTCTGAAGACGACCAACCGGGCGCACCTGAAGATTGTGCATTTGACACAACTTGTTGAGCCATTTGAAAATGCTTTGTTCCACCTTTACTTGAAAAAGAATCGTAATCCATACCAATGATATAGTATGCATAAAACGCCATTAAAGAAGAAAGGTTATTTCTGTATTGATTTGGCGCGAAAATTAACTGAGTATTTCTTGAGTAAGAGAAAGTTATATCGTCATCTTGAAAATTAAATAAGGTAGAATTATAACTTGAATTCAATGCTGGTCTTGAAGATTGAACTTGCATAAATCCTTTAAAAACTCCAGCAGAAGGGACTTCTTTGATTTGCAATTGAACGGTGCAATTTATTCTTTCTTCAACCGTAAAATTATCTTTGGTCCAGTGCGTAGTATTCATTAAATCATACACTGCTTGTTCAAGTTGTTCAAGTACTTCCTTTTCAACGCTTGTTATTTCAAGACGAGCATCTGTAATGATACTCACTTGACAATTTAATTCTTGTGCATTCATTTTCACAGAAAAGAAGGCCAATACGATGACTAAAATAAATTTCATCCAATATAGTTTTTCAAATAATTCAAAATATCTTTTGCAACATTTGCTTTAGACTTTAACTCAAAATCCACAAAATTATTGCGATTATCTAAAATACTAATTTTATTTGTGTCCACACCAAAACCTGCACCTTTATCTCTCAAAGAATTCATAACAATCATGTTTAAATTCTTTGCATCCAATTTTTTCGTTGCATTTTTTCTAAGATCTTGTGTCTCGAGCGCAAAGCCAACTAGATATTGGTCATCTTTTTTTTGGCTACCGGCCCATTTCAAAATATCAGGATTCTTCACCAACTCAATGGTCATTTCATCCGATTTTTTCTTTATTTTTTCAACAGCCTGGTTCTTTGGTCGATAATCTGCAACTGCTGCTGCAAACACCCCAACATCACACTTCTCCCAAACCTGTTGCACTTCAGTGAGCATTTCCTCAGCAGATTTTATCTTAATCAAATTTAATTGATCATGTTCTAGTTGAACATTCGTCGGACCAGTTATCAAAGTAACGTTTGCTCCTCTACGAATAAATTCTTCTGCAATTTGGAATCCCATTTTTCCACTGGAATGATTCCCAATAAAGCGAACAGGATCGATTGCTTCATAGGTTGGTCCCGCAGTAATGACAATATTTTTATTTTGATAATCGTTATTTGCTTTCCCTACAATCTTTTCTATTGCGTTGTAAATAGTTTCGGGCTCAGCCATGCGACCTTCACCTTCCAATCCACTTGCGAGTTCCCCCGATTCAACTGGAATAATTTCAACACCATCTTTATTGATGATCTCTAAATTTCTTTTTGTCGCAGGATGTGCATACATGTCTAAATCCATTGCTGGAGCGACGATTGTTTTCGATTTCATGGAGAAATACGTTGCTAACAATAGATTATCGCAAGCACCGTTGGCCATTTTACTCAATGTATTCGTTGTTAATGGAGCAATGACAAATAAGTCTGCCCAGAGACCGTATTCCACATGATTGTTCCAAGAACCGTCTTTTTTGTTCCAAAACTCAATACCTACAGGATTCCCTGAAAGAGTTGACACGACGAGTGGACTTATAAAATCGACAGAAGCCGGTGTTAAAATACATTTAACATCGGCTCCATTTTTTTTCAATAAACGAATAAGAAATGCAATTTTATAGGCTGCAATTCCTCCAGTTATTCCAAGAAGAATGCGCTTTCCTCGCATAAATTATTCTTTAATTAATATGATTGTACTCTGATCTTTTAATCATTGTCTTCTTCTGGCATTCTCGCATAGATTTTGTCATTCAACAATTCTTGTATTGAGATTGCTACAGGCTTAGGAAGACCTTCGTAAAAACGAGAGATTTCAATTTGCTCTCTGTTTTCAAAAATTTCTTCTAAATTATCAGTAGTAGATGCAAATTCTTGCAATTTAGCAGTCAACTCTTCTTTCAACTCAATACTTAATTGATTTGAACGTTTAGACATCATAACGATTGATTCGTATATGTTGTTTGTTGATGCTTCAAGCTCGTCTGTATTACGAGTGATTGTTGATTTTTCTGCTGTACTGTTCTTAAAATCCATATCTATAAATTACTTTCTTCAATAAAAACTTCCTTTTCTTTCAATACAAGATTGTAATACCTTGTTAACTCATTTATGTGTTTAGAATCAGGAAATTCAAACACAAAAGTACGATATCTTTCAATAGCATCCTCTATTCTTTGCATTTTTTTACTATCCACACTGTGTTTTGCAAGAAAATACGAATTCTTCGTTAGAATAAAGATGTTTTCTTCATGAAATTCTGACATAGGATGTTCTTCTTCAAAAGTTATTGAAGAAGAAACTGCTGCTCTGTAATGCATTGTTTTATCGTACAATTTCACTGCATCAAAATCTTTCACTTCTAACTTAAATCTCAAACGATCAATGATGTGATTACTTGAATCAATTAAGTTTGAATTTGGAAAGCGGTCAATGAATTGTTGCAAATCTGATATTGCCAATTCGGTTGCATTCTGATCCAATGAAGGCTGAACCGATTCTTGTACACCACACAATGCACTTAAAAACATTGCTTCTTCAGCTTTTGGGCTAGATGCAAATCTTTTGGAGAACATTCCCAAATAATAACCTGCCATGTAAAAATCTTCACCGGCATAATACGCTTTACCTATTCGGAAATAGGACAATTCGCCCTCCCCTGTTTTTGGCATTCTTTGGTAGACCTGTTCGTAAAGTGCAATTGATTTGACTTCTTTACCAGAATCATAGAGTTGATTGGCCATTTCAAATTTAGCACCATAATCATCTGATTTCACGACACGATTGTATCCTGAACAACTCGTCATGATGACAGCGACTATAACTACTAAAAATAAAAAATGTTTTTTCATAAAGGGCAAATGTAATATAAATAACCTTGATTGCACACTATCTCACTCTCAAATTACGTCCAATTTGTAAAACAGTCGTTGGACGAATACCATTCAATTGGCATAACCTAGAAACAGAAGTTCGGTTTCTTCGAGCAATTGCTCCCAGTGTATCTCCCGATCTCACACGATAATATTTCCGATCTCCAGAACTTGTGTTTGAATAACTCGTACTACTTGATCCTGCACGAAACAAGCCTCTGTGAACGATTAAATTTTCATCGATGACTTTCTTCTTTTTAAAATCAATAATTTTCTCAGGGTTAATTGGAATATCGTAAAAACGAATTTCAAAATGTAAATGAGAACCTCTTGAATGTCCTGTATTCCCTCCTAAACCAATAGGATCTCCAGCTTTAACTACTTGATTTGGAACAACTAATAATTTACTCAAGTGAGCAGAGAAAGTTTCTAAGCCATTGTCATGTCTTATGACCACTAAATTCCCAAAACCACTTGTATTGTATTTAGAATATCTGATTTTCCCTGACCATGCTGCGTAAACAGTGTCACCTGTAACCAAATCTAGATCTGTACCGTTGTGATTACGCCCTCTTCTCCAACCAAAATGTGATGTAATAATTCCTTCTGTGGGCATGTGAAATTTATCACTTAAACTATCTTCTACACACAACCATATTGTATCTTTTATTTTATTGACATCATTTTTCAATTGAGAAGTATAGCAAACATCGGTATCCCAAGTTTGAACAAATCCCATCATTGAAGAGTCATGTGTTACATCCCAATGCATTTGGTCATTCATTATTCCATCAAAATCGGCATCTCCAACATAAGACCAAGTTCTATTTGAATAAATAAGCATTGTACCATCTGCCGTCTCAAGCGTATCAATAACTCGCTGAGAAAAAGAGATAAAAGTGGAAAAAAGAAGGAGAGAAAGAAGGAGAAAACGCATATTCTAGGAAACTATTTTTTTTGTTGTTTACAAAGTTAATCAATACTATTTTAAAAAGGAACTACATCCATGACAAGAATGTTATAAAAAATATCTTCATTCGGTTGAACAAGGTCAATTAAACCCTTAGCTCCGTAAGCATCTTTAGATTTAACCAAGACTAACATTCTATCTGATTTTTTAGCATTAATTAACGATTTTTTCAATCCAGGCACCAACCCATGGTCTTCTAATTTCAGTTCAAAAGGTTTGTTTTCACGATATGTATTAATGTACAAAGGATTACTTTTCGTGGAAACCATTGCGTGAAATGTTATTTTTGTATTTTCATCAAACAACACAGTATTGTTCGGATTCTCTTCAAAAACCCATACTTTATTTCCATCTACAACTCGTGTTGGCTCCATTTTATCCAAAATTCGTACACGAAGAATGTTATTTGAATTCGCAGGAAAAAGACCTTTTACTTCTTTCTCACCTCTTGCTAATTCACTTGGAATAAAAATTTCTGCAAAATCACCAACCTTTAATTCATTTAGCGCAATGTCCCAGCCTTTCGTTTGCATATTCATTCCAACTAAAAACGGTATGTATGGTTTGTTCAATAAATGATTCCCATCGATTACTTGTTGATCTTCTAAATAAACTTTATAATCTAATTTATACACCTCACCATCTACTACTCCCTCGCCATCCCCATGTTCAATCCATTGAATAACGATACCATTGTCCAATGTTTTCTCATCAACAACTTTTTGCTTTTGATCCAAAACATTCTCCTCCACTAGAGTTGTATTCTTTGTAGTATTCTCATTTTCTAAGACATTGTTTTTTTCTTTTTCAACGCCTTGTGTTTCACAAGAAACAAAGAATAACAATACGATTGCAATTGCACTTTTCCTCATCATCTAACTCCAATTAAGTGTATATCCATCACCAATGTTGTCAATGGTGGTATTTTATCTAAATCTCCGATTAATCCATGTGCTAAATGACTTGGAATAATCAATTTTGCATGATCACCGAGCGACAATAATTTAATTGCTTCTTGTACACCCGATTCAATTTCACTATTGTCCACTTTAAAGTCAACATACTCATCTTCTTTTGTTTCATCACAAACTGTTCCGTCCAACAATGTAATTTTGTACTCTATCATTGCTATATGCCCCGACTGTGGATG
Organism: uncultured Fluviicola sp.; assembly: GCA_964387525.1. Taxonomy (GTDB): domain Bacteria; phylum Bacteroidota; class Bacteroidia; order Flavobacteriales_D; family Crocinitomicaceae; genus UBA4466. The sequence goes on along the minus strand of CAYLWS010000008.1, from coordinate 67,012 downwards.
GAAACTGGCATCAACTTCTCCTTCTTTATAGATGTAAAGTTGAAGTCCACTCCCCGTTTTCCTCATTTTCCAATCTTTGTGCATTTCAAGGTAAAAACGAATATCTAACTCTTCTTGAATGGCCAATTCTTTGTTCAAATCCGTGGATTGTTCTTTCGTCCACTCCACCTCTATAGGTTGAACCTCATCTTCACAAGAAGTGAAAAGAAGTAAAAAGAATCCCGAAAGGAAAATAATCAAGTATTTCATTTAAAATATTTTGGTGCTACTTCTTTAAATTTATTAATTGCCTCTTCTAAACTCGTAAAAGATGCTCCACCAGCAGCATTTTTATGTCCTCCACCATTAAAAAAGTCATTCGCAATTGTATTTACAGCTAAATCACCTTTTGAACGAAAAGAAATTTTCACCATATCTTTGTCTTCTCTAAAAAAGACTGCTGCCTCTACTCCTTCCAAAGAAAGAGCAACATTTACAAGTCCTTCTGTATCTCCTTTGATGAAGTTAAAACGCTCCAACACTTTTTCGGTTACAGAAACTATTGCAACTTTCCATTCTGGAACAATCTCTAAACGTTCTGCGATAATATGAGCACGAAGTTTCACCTTATCAATTCTATTGTTATCAAAAGTTGCTTCATGGATGTCCGAATGCTGCACACCTTTCTCCAACAACACGGCTAGAATCTCATGTGTTCGAGAAGTCAATGAAGAATAACGAAACGACCCTGTGTCTGTCATGATTCCAAGATAAATAGGTGTCCCTACTTTGGCGTCTAAATGGTCCAAATTTCCAGAAGATTCTATCAATTCATAAATCAACTGCGAAGTTGAACAAACATCCGGTTGAGAAACAGAAACATCCACAAAATCATCGGGATTCAAATGATGGTCAATCATCACTTTCTTTCCTTTAGAAGCAACGAGTACAGGTTCCATATCTCTTCCTAAGCGAGATGCTCCATTGTAATCCAAACAAAAAATTAAATCTGCATTGTTCATTTTTTCTTGTACAAGTTCAGGCTCGTTTTCAAAGTCGTGAATCTGCACTCCATTTTTTGCCCAATCAATAAAATCGGGACAAGGATCTGGATGACATAAAGTTGCTTTTTTTCCTAAATTCTCTAAGAAAAAGTACAAGCCCATTGAAGAACCTATAGAATCTCCATCAGGGGAACGATGACTCGTAATGACAATATTATCTGCTTTTTCAATTAAGGCTAAAATCTCTTTGGCTTCTTTCATCTATAATTTTATTAATCGTTCTGTTTCTTTTTCAATCTTTGTTCTCAATTCTTGTGAAATAGGTTGCAAAGGCATTCTCATAGTCGCTTCCATGATTCCTAATTTCTCCAAAGCCACTTTCACTCCACCGGGATTACCTTCTGCGAATAATAGTTGAGTTACATTGTGTAATTCATAATGCAATTCACTGGCTTTTGGATACTCATTCGATTGAGCAAAATGAACCATATCACTGAATGTTTTCGGGTAACTGTTTGCACTCACAGAAATAACTCCTGCCACTCCAATCGACATCAAAGGAACAACAATTGCATCATCGCCAGAAAGAACATCAAATCCCTCTGGTTTATTTAAAACAATGTCCATAATCTGTCCTAAATCGCCTGAAGCTTCCTTCATCGCAACAATATTGTCAATGACAGCTAATTTCAAAGTCGTTTCCGCAGAAACATTCGATCCTGTTCTACCAGGTACATTGTACAAGATGATTGGTAATTTAGTACAACCAGCAATGTATTTATAATGTTCAAAAATTCCTTCTTGTGTTGGCTTATTGTAATATGGAGACACGGAAAGAATTCCATCAATTCCATCGGGAAGATTTTTTAAAATCTCTCCAACGGCCATTGTATCGTTTCCGCCAACACCAAAGACAATTTTCACAGCCCCATTATTCTCTTCTTGTACAGTTTTGAGAACTTCTAATTTTTCATCCATGGATAAAACAGGGGATTCTCCTGTTGTACCTTGAACAACTAAAAAGTCGATTCCATTATCGATTTGATAACGGACCAATTTTTTCAATGCTTTAAAATCAATGCTGTAATCTTTATGGAAAGGTGTAACCAAAGCTACTCCAGCGCCTCTGAACGGATTTTTCATTTTCTATATTGAATTTAACAAACTATTATTTTATTTTTTCTACTATTTCTTTTGTAAAATTAATCAAATGCTCAATTGAATTTGACCTTGTACTCATATTTATATCAAAAAAAGTATTGGGTTCTTTCAAATTAAGACCAACACTCAATTTTGCTTTCACTTTTTTCATTCTTTTTTCAGGTTTTCCTTCGAAAGAATCAACTACGAGTAGCAAGTCAAAGTTTGTTTTGAAAACTGAGAGGGCAATTTCACTTTTCGGTTTACCAAATAAACTAAAATCTTTGTTTGTCAATAGGGTAACTTTTGATTGCTCTTTGGTAGATTCTTGTTTTTCCCTAGAGAGAATCACTACTTTTGCATTCTTTCCAAGAAGTTCTAACGTTCGTATAAATTCATTGGCATCTTTGCTTGAATCGTCATTTAGAACAACAATAACCTCTTCGATATTTTGCCATTTATTTTTCATTTAACAATGCTATAAAATCATTCTCACTTAATATCTCAACTTCTAAATCTGTTGCTTTTTTCAACTTTGCGGGTCCCATCTTCTCACCAGCAATCACAAAAGAAGTGTTTTTAGAAATCGACGAAACGTTTTTACCTCCATTTATCTCAATGATCTCTTTCAATTCATTTCTGGTAAATGTTGTAAAAACGCCAGAAACAACAAAAGATTTTCCGTCAAATAAATTAGATGCATCTTCTCTTTCTTCAATTTCAAACTGCAAACCAGCATTTTTTAAACGGTCGATTAATTCTCTATTCTTATCTTCTTTAAAATAATGAAGAATTGAATTTGCTATTCGGTCACCTATCTCATCTATGGCAATTAAAGTGTCGAAATCAGCTTCAGTTAAAACATCAATACTTTTCAATGCTTTGGCTAATTTCTTCGCTACAGTTTCTCCAACAAAACGAATACCTAATCCAAACAAAACTTTAGGAAAAGGAACTTTTTTAGATTCTTCTAGTCCTTTCAATAGATTATTGGCTGATTTCTCGGCCATTCTCTCTAAATCTAACAATTGATCAAAAGTCAAACGGTACAAATCTGCTTGATTTCGGATCAATTCATTTTCTACGAGTAAATCAACCGTTTCAGCACCTAATCCGTCAATATTCATTGCTTTTCGACTGATAAAATGCTGTATTCTTCCTTTTATTTGTGTTGGACAACCATTTTCATTTGGACAATAATGCCTAACATCACCTTCTTCTCGTATTAGTTCAGTTTGACATTCTGGACACTTTTCAATAAAATATATTTTCTGAGCATCATTCGCTCTTTTATCGAAATTTACTCCAACTATTTTAGGAATAATTTCTCCACCTTTCTCAACATAAACAGCATCATTCTTGTGTAAATCTAATTTCTCTACCTGGTCTGCATTGTATAAAGAAGCACGTCTTACAGTGGTTCCTCCTAATTGAATTGCTTTTAAATTCGCCACTGGTGTGATCGCCCCAGTTCGTCCTATCTGATAGGTGACGGATTCCAAAACAGACTCAACACGTTCCGCTTTAAATTTATATGAAATTGCCCACCGTGGAGACTTCGCAGTATATCCTAATTCTTCCTGTCGGTGATATGCATTCACTTTTATGACAATTCCATCTATTTCAAAAGGAAGATTTTTTCGTTCTTCTGACCAATGGTTGATAAAATCCATCACTCCTTCAATAGAGTTCACTTTTGAGATATAATTTCGTTCAACAGATGGAATCTTAAACCCCCAATCTGCCACTTTCAGAACGGTTTCAAAATGTCCTTCTCGCAAACCTCCTGTTCCATAAACACCGTACAAGTAACAATCTAGTCCGCGTTCAGTAACAATTTTAGAATCTTGCATTTTTAATGTTCCAGAAGCCGTATTTCTTGGGTTTGCAAATTCAGGTTCATCCGCTTCACGTTTCAATTCATTTAACCGTTGAAAATTCTTTAACGGAAAAAAGATCTCTCCTCGAATTTCAAAATCAGCGGGAAAATCTCCATGTAATTTCAATGGAATTGTTCGAATTGTTTTAACGTTCGCTGTTACATTTTCTCCTTGCGTTCCATCACCTCGAGTTATCGCCTGAGCCAATTGTCCATTTACGTATTGAATTCCTATGGCAACACCATCGTATTTCAACTCACAAACGTATTCTATTTTATCGTCCTCATTTTCGTGTGCTAAAACTTTTTTTACTCTCCCCACCCATTCTTCAATTTCTTCTTTGGAATAAGTGTTAGAAAGAGAAAGCATTGGATATTTATGCTTTACTGTTTCAAATTTCTTCGTAATATCTCCACCAACTCGTTTGGTTGGTGAGTTTTTTTCCGCTAAATCAGGAAATTTGTCTTCTAACTCTTGTAATTTCTTTAACAAAAGATCAAAATCATAATCTGACACTTCAGGTTGGTTGAGCACATAATACAAATGATTGTGTTTATTCAGTTCATTTGTAAGTATATTTATTTCCTTTTCAGCTTCTTTCTGATTCATAACGTGAAGATACTTTTTGTGCTTTAATCATTCTATCCTTCCCTTGTAAATCTTTCCTTAGCTCAATGTTAACAAAATTGTAATCCGATAGAATTTGCATTACTTCTTTCGCATAATTTTCATGAATTTCGAAATACAAACATCCCTTTTCTTTTAAAAAGCGTTGTCCCTGTTGAGCAATCCTATTGTAAAATACAAAAGGCGCATTGTCCTCCACAAAAAGAGCCATTCCTGGTTCAAAATCAAGTACATTCTCACTCATCACTGCCTTGTCCGAATGAGGAATATAGGGTGGATTAGATACCCAAATATCAAAAAAATCTTCTTGAAAGTCACTGTAAGAAGATTCACTTAAAACATCCATTTTCAAGACATTGACATTCAGTCCTGTTTCTTTTTTATTCTCTTCAATTAAGTTGATTGCTTCAGGCGACCACTCGACACAATCAACAATTGATTCTTTTAGCCTTGACTTTAAAGCAAATGCGATACATCCTGAGCCACTGCATAAATCTAAAATTCGATTTTCTTGATGTAAATTTTCTCCAGACAGAATCCAATCGACCAATTCTTCCGTTTCAGGTCGAGGAATTAATGCACGAGAATCTGCTTTCAAGATTACCCCATAAAACTCCACCTCACCAATAATGTGTTGGAAAGGTTCATTCTTTTGAAGACGCTTCACAGCAGACCTAAAATAAAGTAAATCGGATTCAGAAAAGAGAAGATCTTTATTCAACATAAAATCAACTTCCGACCAGTTGAATCTTTTCAGTACGAGTTGCTTCAGCATTGATTGTAACTCTGTTGCCGAAAAAGAGGGTAATTCTACCGAGAAATATTTTCTCAATGAAGGTAAATCATTCTTGCTTAGAAACATTATTTATCTTTTCTAAAATAATAGGTAAAACCAAAACCAACTACTAAATATTGCGTTGGAGAATTGTATCTGTTTGGATCCCAATTAGAATCAGAATTCAATCCAATAAACCTTGGACTAAATCCTGTTCCTTGAATATCATATCCAATTGTAAATCGGAAAGAAGTTTTTTCATCAGCCAAGAGAATCAACCCCAATGTTGGTTCAATATGAATCGACTCATTTTGCAAATTTGTTCTTTTTATAATATCTCCTTCTGCATCATTCTCTCGCGTACTCGAAAAATTCAAAGAATATCCCAGTTTAACACCGAAATCGATGGCGAAAATTTCTGTTATAAATTTATCGTAACCAACTTTCAAAAAAGCTCCTGTAGTATGCATGGATCCATTGACAAAATCAGGTACTGCAAATTCATCAATTGTAAACAAAGAATACCGAGCCCCTAATCCAACATTAAGATGAAAAGGAAATGAATACTGTTGATATATCGACACCCCGACTAAGCCTTGCATTACATCGTTAAAAGGTGTGTTTGCAAGAGCAACAGGTAATCCAAGTTCTACATTGAACGTAAATTTTGGTTCTATTTTCTGTCCTTTCACTTCAAAAAAAGAAAGAACGATAAAAAAAGATAAAATGATTTGCTTCACGGTTTTTTTTTATTTACTGCTAAACTACCAAATAATTAAGATGTATGAAATAAAAACAAGGAGTTTAACAACTTTATAAGTTCTAACTCAAAAATAGTTATATTTAGGGTAAAAAAGATGGTCGAACAAATTGAAACATTCAACAAAAACATTTTAGTCATAGAAGTCATAGATGGATTCACCGAAACAGATGAAAAATTTTGTCAAAAATTATTTAACTCTAAAATTGAAGCCGGTTATGAAAGAATCAACGTTTTGGTTAAACTTGATGAAATGAAAATTTCCCATTCCAGTACAAAAGCATTTTTCGAAGACATTGTTTGGGCTTTTAGAAATTACAAAAAAATTAGGCCATTTAGCGATTGTTGCACATTCTAACATACTAAAAGCAATGGTTCCTATTGATAATTTATTTTTCCAAAGAGCAAGTGAAGGCCGCCTAGAACGTTATTTTTACATTTCTCAACTGGACGAAGCCTTTCAATTTGTTCAAACGAATTAATTCCGTTCTATTTCGTTGAACAACTCTTTACAATTCAATGAAAAATATTCAGTTCAATCTGTTTCGTTTTCTTTTATAAGTGTATTTTTGCGACTTGCAAAAAGGAATAATCTATATCATTTTATCAGGACTGTGCTTCGTCATTGTTAACTTCTTCGTTAAGATTTTAGGCGCTGGAGAACATCAAAACATCATTGATAATATTCAACATTATCCTGCACATGAATTGGTTCTTGCACGATCCATTGTATCCTTTGTGATGAGTTTAGCGATCATTAAATATCGTAAAATTCCCGTTTTTGGAATAAATAAAAAATGGCTATTTATCCGAGGACTCGCAGGTACAATTGCATTGACTTTATTTTTCTACACTTTCCAACATATGCCGATGGCTATCGCAACCATCATTCAGTATTTAGCCCCCATTTTTACGGTTATTCTTGCGCTCATTATTCTAAAAGAAAAAGTAAAAACAATTCAATGGTTATTTATTCTATTGTCATTTTCTGGTGTTGGTTTAATCGCATTTGATAAGTTCATAGGTGATCCATCCGTACATTTTTCTTTCTTCCATATCGGAATCGGAATGATATCTGCTGTTTTTTCAGGGCTTGCGTATACCTCTGTAATAAAACTAAAACACACTGACGCTCCTATCACAATTGTTCTTTACTTTCCAATGATTGCCATTCCTTTAATGACTGTTTTTTGTTTTTGGTCGTTTACTTTTCCTCAAGGTATAGAATGGGTTTTGTTACTTGTTCTTGGTATTTTTACACAATTTGCTCAGATTTTCTTAACCAAAGCATTGCACCTTGGATCTGCTGCTTCCATCACTCCATTTCAATACTTAGGCGCAATTTACATGTTTCTGATTGGTTATTTTGTTTTTGATGAGAAATTGAGTTTTTTGGTAAACATCGGGATCGTTTTAGTTCTTTCAGGTGTTCTATTGAATGCCGTTTTTGGAAAGAAAATTAGGAAAAATACAGTCTAAGAAATACAACTTTTCCCTTTTTCCACTTCTCTCTTGCCAATCCTTTCTTTTTTACTACTTTTAAACTATGGATAATAAAATCGATCGTGAAAAACTTGCCTTTTTTGGAAATATTGAGCTAAAAGCCAAGCAAGTGGTTGAAGGATTTATCACTGGAATTCACAAAAGTCCTTTTCATGGGTTTTCTGTAGAATTTGCTGAACATAGATTGTACAATGAAGGTGAATCTACACGACACATCGATTGGAAACTTTACGGTAGAACAGAAAAGTTATTCACTAAAAAGTATGAAGAAGAAACAAACCTTCGCTGCCAACTCGTGATCGATTGCTCAAGTTCAATGCTTTTCCCTAAAGGAGAATCACTGACCAAGTTGAGCTATTCTGTATACGCTGCTGCTTCATTGATTGAATTGTTAAAACGCCAAAGAGATGCCGTAGGATTGACCCTTTTTTCTGAAGAGATTGACCTTCACACCAAAGCTAAATCTTCTACTCGGCACCACATCTATTTGTACAGTGAATTGGAAAAACATTTACACCAATATTCCTCCGAAAACATAAAAAAAACAGCAACAGTTGATTCTTTACACCATGTATCAGAATTGTGTCACCAAAGAAGTTTAATTGTTATATTTTCTGATTTATTGGATGATCCTGCACAAAAAGAAGGCTTTTTTCAAGCCTTACAGCATTTAAAGCACAACAAGCATGAAGTTGTTGTTTTTCATGTCATCGATAAAAAAAGAGAGGTTGATTTTGAATTAGAAAACAGGCCGTATCAACTAATTGACATGGAAACGGGTGAGAAAATAAAACTCCAACCAAAACAATTCAAGGAAGAATACACCAAAGAAATTAATAAGTATTTTAAATCTTTGGCTTTAAAATGCTCGGATTACCACATTGATTTTGTTCCCGTTGACATTAACGAAGGTTACGAAGATGTTCTCTTGAAATTCTTACTTAAAAGACAAAAATTGCATTAATACATGAAGTTATTTTTTATTCTTCTTCTTTTTTCTTTCTCGGGATCTGCCCAAAAAACTCATATTGAGCGCCCTAAGGTCAATTTGATTGTTGGTGATTCTACTGTTCAAAAAAGCATCGAAATTCCGATATGTGTTACTCCTGACACGTTGGTAATTGCCCCAACATACAAAGCACATGTGTTAGGATTTCACATTGTTGAATTTATCGTTGACGATGAGAAAGGAGAAAAAACATATTTTGCTACTTATGATTTCAATTGGGATAAAATTCATTGTTATTTAATCACAGACAATTCTGACTTCATTCAAGAAAAATATTTCTTTTACTCTGCAATTGAAATCAAAGTGGAATCCATCTATTATTATAACCAATTAGATCCCTACGGAATGCCAATGCCTCTTGAAGTCTCCCAAAGAACGATGAAAAGTATTGAAATTACACACTCTGGTCATTTTAGGCTTATAAAAACGGAACAATTGAATAGATAATTCATCCTATCGAAACTATTTTATTCAATTAAATCCAGTACACTTTTTACTGGAGTAAAAACTTCTAAAGGAATTTCAACAAATAGAGTATTCCAATTACTCATACTCCCATTCCAAAGTCCAGGTAATTCTCTATAAAAAATGTTTTTTCCTTCATGATTTTTTTCTACGACAAAGAATTTAGAATCATCTCTAAATTTCATTAGATCTAATTGCTTACCGTTAATATCCGTTTTAGATATTGCTATAAAAACAGGATTAAAATGACTACTTTCATTTACTGTATTTTTTTGGTTATCGTTTTCAAAATCAATTTGAGATTTTTCTATAATTTGATTATTCAATTGATTTTCACTTGATATCCAAAATGGTCCACCACCAGGTTCACCTTCATTTTGAACCATACCGCAAACTCTCGTTGGCCGTTGAGAAAAGTTTTCTAAATCTTCCTTACTTATTTTACTGACATCATCTGGAAATAGAAATGGATATTTTTTATTCAATTTCCCAATATTTTCTACTGAAAAATTAGCTATTAATTCTTTTAACTCTTCTTTAAATGAAATCAGAATCCCTATTAACTGTTGAGTTGTTGATTTAAAAATACTGGCTTTGGTAAAATGCTGAACGTTGTCAATATTTTTCAATACAACAATATTTGCTTTTATTTCATTTAAATTCTCGAGTAAAGCTCCATGTCCAGCGGGGCGACGTAAAAAATCACCATCTACTTTTACGACATCTTGATTCTCATCAAAGCAATATGCGTTTGTTTCATCATTTTGAAATGAGAATGAAACACTAAAATTCTCTCCAATATTTTTCATAATATCACGTTCAAACTCTTTTTGAACTGTGAAGTGAATTTTACTCTTCTCTCCAAAAAAATGATTGATCTGGTCAACATGCTCTTGAAAAGCCGTTTTCAGATTATCTTTATGCGAGTGGAACGGAATTAATCCTTTGGGAATATGAGCATAATTCTCTACAATTTCATTCACAATTAAAACCTTGTCCTTTTGATCTGTTTTTAATTCTTTAAAAAAAGGAAAGCGCTCTATGTTTTTGAAAAATGATTGAATTTCCTCCGTCTCAATTCTGTCTTCTAGCCATTTATATAGAAAAGCAAACATTCTTGAACCTGAACCTGATGCCGGAATAAAAAATGAAATCAATTCATCATTCCTTTGGAATATTTCCTCATATAAAATTTTTTCTTCATTAGTCAAACGAAGAATACCATTTTCAAGAGAACATGATTCTACTAATTGAACTTTAAAATCAGGTTCAAACACTTGATTTCTTTCAGATAAGATTGCTTTTTTAGTTTCTATACTCATATTTCGCGTAGAATAATTAACTTCGATCAATGAAAATCGGATTCGAATATATAAAATATAGATGGAATGCAAAAGGAAGACATGGAATTCATTCTCCATTTGTTTACGATTTTGTTGATCTTTGTTTAAAAAAATCCATTTCAAGCGAAGATTCAAAAATATTAAATCACCTTTTTAAACAACTAAATAACAATTCTAAAGTCATTGAGATAGAAGATTTTGGCGCAGGTTCTAAAAAATTAGGAAATCATCGAAGTATTTCTACCATTTTTAAAACAAGCTCATCAAAAGGACGATATGGTAAATTACTGTATCAACTATCTAAGCATTATTCCTTCACGAATTGTTTAGAGTTTGGAACTTCTCTAGGGATTGGGGCGATTCATTTGGCTTTAGGAAATCCAAAAACAACTATCACAACTATTGAAGCTTGTGAAAACACGCGTAAAATTGCTTTAGAAAACACATCATCTTTCCAAAATATTCACAGCATTCATTCTACCTTTGATGAATTCATTTCCCAAAATGATCAATCAATTCTTTATGATTTTGTTTTTATAGATGGTCATCATGACGGTGAAGCTCTACTCCATTACATTGAATCTTTAGCGTCTATCACACACGATGAAACCATTTTCATCCTAGATGACATCCGTTGGAGTGACTCTATGTTTGAAGCATGGCAGAAAATCATGAAAGATCCTCAATTTCATTTATCCATCGATTTATTTCGAGTAGGGTTGATCTCAAAAAGGCCAATGCAAGTGAAGGAAACTTTTGTGATTAAGAATTAAAAAAGCACCTAAAAATTGCTCTGATTACGCTTTAGGTTCTTTTCGAAATATTTTCAACAGAATAAAGCTTACAATAAAGATTGTCACAAATGCAATTATTGCCAACAATGTAGCACCTAAAAAATAATGTGGAACATTTTCCATTACATCGTCTAAAGAATATGATAAAATTTTACTGTGGTTAACTTCTCCATCAAGCACTTTTTGTCCAACGAGTAAACTCCCATATATAATAAACGGAATCATTGGTGGCAATGAAATATTTGCAGCAGCAATAAATAACACTTTATTCAAACGAAACAATACAGCGAGAGGAATACCAATGAGCAACTGAAATCCCCACAAAGGAACAATCCCCATAAAAACCCCAAAGCCTAATGAAGTAGCTTTTCTAAGATTTGATTCTTCCGGTTTAATAGCTTCTTTTTTTACCGCTTTCAAAGTGTCTATTGAAAAAAACTTCTTTGGGTAATAGTACAAAAGCGCTCCTAGTACCAAAATAGAATTTAGAACTGATATTCGGAAAAAGTCTCTCCCTGGTCTGAAATGCGACACCCTTTCATCCATGTCATATTTTACACGAATTGGAACAGGAATAAAACGAACATTTTTCCAGGCAAGTCGAACAATTACCTCAATTTCAAACTCGAATTTTTTTGTGAAAAACATCATTTTCCTCATCGGAGAGAGAGGATAAAGACGATAGCCCGTTTGTGTATCAGGCAAAGTAATCCATGTTTCAAGTTTAAACCAAAAGTTTGAAAATTTATTCCCAAAGGAACTTTTTCCCGGCACACTTTCTTGATCCATATTTCTAGACCCCATAATCAATGCTCCTGGATTTTCTTTAGCAGCATTAACGATCAATGGAATGTCTTCTGGAAAATGTTGTCCATCAGAATCTATTGTTAACGCATTATCGAAACCTAGTTCAATTGCTCTACGAAAACCTTTTCTTAATGCCATTCCTTTGCCAAAGTTCAGTTCATATTCAACCAATTCAACACGGTCACTGAACTCTTTTAAAATCTCAGATGTACTATCTGTACATCCATCATTTACAACGATTACAGTTGTTTCTCCGACCACAGCTAAAACTCGATCAAGAACATCTTTAATCGTTTTTTCATTGTTGTACGTTGGTACAATTACACAGCCATTTATCGTAGAAAACATCTTATTCTTTCATTAAAAGTGTAAAATTAGAAGAATTAAACAAGAACAGTATCATTCTTGGCAAAATCATTGTATGTTTGTTCTGAAAAATAAAAAAATATGCGCATATTTATCTTACTTTTTCTTTTGATTAGTTTTCAATCATTGAGTGCCATCAACAGAGATAGATTCTATAGAGTTTTTGAAACAAAATCTATCGATAAAATCAATGAAGAAATAAAAGCCCTTGACAAAGAAGCCCCATCTGCATTGAAAGATGCTTTTCTTGGCGCAATGATTATGAAAAAAGCACAATTTCTCAAAACTCCCAAAGAAAAAATCAATATTTTCAAAAAAGGAAAAACTCTCCTTGAATCTGCTATCAAAAAACAACCGAACAATACAGAATTTCGTTTCTTACGCCTTGCAATTCAAGAAAATTGTCCGAAAGTTTTAAAATACAACACAAACATAAGTGACGATGCTCAACTCATTCAAACGAATTATGTTGCTATAAATATTATCGCCAAAAAACACATTAAAAAATACGCTTTACATTCAAAAGCATTGAATTTACAACCTTAATTTGATCCACATTTTATGAAAGTACTTGCCATTAATTATTCTCAGTCTGGACAATTGAACGACATTTTAAACAATTTCATTGCTCCACTTGAAGGTTGTATAATTGACAGAATAAATATTCAACCCAAAAAGAGTTTTGCTTTTCCTTGGCCTGCAGATAATTTCTACGACATTATGCCAGAGACTGTTTTAGAAGAAGCAATCCCAATGGAATCCATAACGTTTTCGGAAGATAAATATGATTTAATTATTTTGGGTTACCAACCTTGGTTCCTTTCACCTTCTATGCCAACGGCAGCACTTTTACAAAACCCAGATTTTAAAAAAAGAGTGAAAGACACCAAGATCATTACTGTAATCGGAGCGAGAAACATGTGGCTAAATGCACAAACAAGTGTTGTAGAACAATTGCTTGAATCTGGTGGAAAGATGGTTGGGAATATCGCTTTGGTTGATAGAGCTCCAAATCATTTGAGTGCTATCAGTATTGCACATTGGATGATGACCGGTAAAAAAACAAGAAAATGGGGAATCTTCCCTCTTCCTGGTGTTGGAGATGGCGATATTAATCGAATGACTCAAGTTGGAGACATTTTAAATAAAACAATTAAAAACAATAGCTTTGAATCCTTTCAAAAAAACATTGTAGAACAAAAAATAACTCGAATAAACACCAATATTCTTTTCATTGAAGGGAAAGCAAAAAAAATATTCAATATTTGGGCTGGAATTATTAAGAAGAAGGAAGCAGCTGGGAAAAATCGTTCATTTTGGATTTCATTTTTCCGATATTACCTTAATTTCGCACTGTTTTTTGTAGCTCCAATTCTACTCGTAATTGACACCATTCTGATTCGACCATTCACCTTAAAAACCATTCAAAAAAAGAAGCAAAATTTCTTATTCTTAGGAATAAAAAAATGACGCTCCTAGAAATTAAGTATATTTCACAAAAATACTTGTCAATTTTTTAGTATAAAACCTCAAAAAAAGGTACTTTTACCGCCACTAATTTACATTGACAATGTCAGAAGTATACATAACAAGAACATCAAGCTATATGCCCAATGAGCCTATTTCTAATGATGAAATGGAAACATATTTGGGTAAAATTGGCGAACAGGCTTCAAAGTCTCGTAGAATTGTACTTCGTAACAACGGTATAGAAAGCAGACATTATGCAATTAACAGTAAAGGAATTCCGACACATACAAATGCGGAATTAACTTCATTGGCAATTCGTAATTTGGTCCACTCAACGACAGAATTAAAAGAAATTGATTTATTGACGTGTGGAACATCAATCCCAGATCAAATGATGCCATCTCATGGTGTTATGGTTCATGGTTGGTTACCTGAAACAAACAATATTGAAGTAATTACTCCTTCAGGAAACTGCTGTTCGGGTATGCATGCCTTGAAATATGCATTCATGTCCGTTAAAATGGGAATGTCTAAAAAGGCTGTTTGTACTGGTTCAGAAAGACTTTCTCGTGCCTTGCATGCTGATCATTTTGAATTAGAAGTTTCAAAAATGAGAGCGTTAGAGAAAAATGCTAGTCTTTCTTTTGATAAGGATTTCTTACGTTGGATGCTTTCTGATGGCGCTGCTGCATTTATGCTACAACCTACAAAAAGTGAAAATGGAATTTCATTACGCGTAGACTGGGTTGAAGCATTTTCTTTCGCCAACGAAGCAGAAACATGTATGTACATGGCTTGTGAAAAAGAAGAAGACGGAACGGTGAAAAGTTTCATGGACTTCACACAGCAAGAAATCATTGACAAATCTGTTTACAGTGTTAAACAAGATGTAAAAATTCTAGGACCAAACATCGTTAGTCTTGGATTTAAGAAAATGATTCAAACATTGAATGAAAAAGGTATTAAACCTGAAGACTTAGATTATTTCTTACCACATATGTCAAGTTATTTCTTTGAAAATAAGATTGACGAAGCATTGACAGAATATGGATTCCCTATTTCAAAAGAGAAATGGTTTACCAATTTAAAAACGAAAGGAAACGTTGGAGCAGGTTCAATTTACCTCATGGTTGATGAATTATTCAATAGTGGAAAATTGAAAAAAGGAGACACAATCTTACTTGCTGTTCCTGAAAGTGCTCGTTTTTCGTATGTTTTTTCTCTTTTAACTGTTTGTTAAGATGAAAAAAGAAGACCTTCCACAAGACAAAGGATCACTCGATAACTTTACACGAGAAGTGTGTTATGTTAAAGATGAAAATGGAAAATTTGTCAAAGGACTAAGTGAAGGTTGGGAAACTAAGCAAGTTGCTTTAGATAATGCTTGGGAAGAAATTGACCGAGTAGTTGAAGAAGTGAAACAAGAAGTGATTTCAGGTCAAGTAAGCCCTGTGAAATACTTCATGGAGCTTAGAATTATGGATTTACCTGTTCTTGCAGGCTATACCGGTTTTTGGTCATGGCAAATAAAACGTCACATGAAACCTGGTGTTTTCAAGAAGCTCAGTGCTAAAAAAATACAAATCTATGCCGACGCATTTGATGTTTCTGTAGACGAATTAACAAACTTTAAAGGATAGTGGAAAAATTTAAACACATTCAAACTGCCCATTGTGAAAATGGCGTAACTGTAAACTTATTACAGAGACAAGGCTTGGACTTTATGAATGAACCATTAGCTTTTGGAATCGGTTCTGGATTATTCTATATCCATATCCCTTTTTTGAAAATAAATAAAGGCCCTGCAATTTCATTCAGATCTATGCCTGGAGCAATTTTCAAAAGAACATGTAAAATGTTGGAAATTGATGTTACGAAGAAGAAATTCTCCTCTCACGAAGAAGCACAGAAATTCTTAGATACTGAAATTCAAAAAGGACATCCTGTTGGTTGTCAGGTCGGAGTTTTTCATTTGATGTACTTTCCTAAAGCGTATCGTTTTCATTTTAATGCGCACAATTTAATTGTTTACGGAAAAGAAGGTGATAATTACCTTATTTCTGATCCAATTATGGAAGAAACAACAACGCTTACAACAGCAGAATTAGACAAAGTAAGGTTTGCGAAAGGACCATTGGCTCCTAAAGGACATATATATTACCCAAATGATGCAAAAGACATCAGTGATGAAATTCTTCGGAATGCCATTATCAAAGGAATCAAACACAATACTCGAGATATGATTCACATTCCTTCTCGAAGAGTTGGAACAAAAGGAATAAACTATACGGCTAGTCAAATCCGAAAATGGAGAGATAAGCATGGTCCAAAACAAGCAGGACTTTTTCTTGGTCAAATTGTTCGAATGCAAGAAGAAATTGGTACTGGAGGCGGTGGATTTCGTTTCCTCTATGCTGCTTTTTTAGAACAAGCTGCTGGAATTCTACAAGAAGATAAATTGATGGGAATTTCAGAACAATTTTCTAAAGCTGGAGATTTATGGCGTGACAGCGCTGTTCAAATGGCTGGAATTTACAAAGGAAGAATTACAAGTCAAAAAGATTTTGAAGATTCTGCCGACATTATGAATGAAATTGCTGCTTTAGAAAAACAAGCTTTCCAATCTCTTGGTAAATTAAAACTTCGCTCATAGTGGGACAAATTATTGAAATATCCTCTGTTTCTAAAACCTATAAAGGCTCTTTGGAAAAAAGTCTAGACGATGTTTCTTTCTCTGTTCAAAAAGGAGATAAAATTGGTGTTTTTGGTCCTAACGGAGCAGGAAAAACAACATTAATCTCTATTATTTGTGGAATTATCCCTTCTTCTGGTGGAGATATTTCATATTACAAAGATGATTCTTCGGTGCTTTTAAAAGAAATGTTGCCAAAAATAGGCTATGTTCCTCAAGACTTTTCTTTTTATGAAGAATTAAGCCCTTATCAAAACTTAATGTATTTCGGTTCACTTTACGGTATTCCTAAAAATGAATTGAAAGATAAAATTGATGCACTTTTGAATGTTTTAGGCCTTACAAAAGTAATTCACAAAAAAGTGGTGAAATTCTCTGGAGGAATGAAACGTAGAGTAAATTTAGCCATCGGAATAATTAACGATCCAGCTATTTTATTCCTTGACGAACCAACTGTTGGCGTTGATGTGCAGAGTAAGAATGCAATTATCTCTTACCTTGAAGATTTGAATAGTAAAGGCACAACCATTGTTTACACTTCTCATCACATGAATGAAGCCCAAGAATTTTGTAATCGAATTGTACTCATTGACCAGGGTAAATTAATTGAGTCAGACTCTCTTGATCGCCTTTTAGAAAAATACAATGAGCAAAATTTAGAAAATTTATTTTTACGTTTAACAGGAATAGAATATCGAGACTGATGCAAAAACTACTGGCGAGCATAAAAAAAGAATTCCTTCTCCTTATTTACGATAAGGTAGGACTTTTGTTGATGTATTTAATGCCCATTCTTTTGGTGATCATTATTACAATTGTTCAAGACAGTACCTTCAAATTAGTCAATGAAAACAACATTGATTTATTAATTGTCAACAATGATGAAGGTCCTTTAGGAGATACACTTATTTCTATTCTTAAACAATCTGGAACGTTTTTAATTGAGGAGAAAAAAGATTTTTCTTCGGAAGAAATTCAATACCAATTACTGAATGATAATCAGATGCTTGCCTTTGAGATACCCACAGAATTCTCCAAGAACTTAAAAGAAAAAGCAAACCGATTAAGTGTAGGCATGTTGACCGAGTTCGGACTATTTGATAAAGACAGTTCCGTTGCCTCTCCTCTATCAATTTCTCCTCTAAAAATGTATTACGACCCAGTATTGCAAGAAAACTTTAGAAGTTCAATTGTCAACTCTATCTACTCCTTTCTTGGCGCATTGGAAAGTAAACTAATGGTGGAAGACTTGTATGTTCAAATGGGCTTTGATGAAGTTCCTGCTCATTTAGAAAATCAGTTCATTGAAAACAGGATGGAAATTCAACAAATATCAGCCAATACATCTTCCAACCAAGTTATACCAAATTCGACACAGCACAATGTTCCTGCGTGGTCCATATTCGCTATGTTTTTCATGGTTATTTCTTTAGGCAGTAACATTGTTAAAGAACGGTTGAGTGGTAGTTTTGTTCGACTTCAAACTATTCCCGCTAGTTTCTCTTTGGTTTTAATCAGTAAAATATTTATTTATCTAGCTGTTGCAATGAGTCAATTGGCTGTAATATTTCTTTTAGGAAAATTCTTTTTCCCCGTTTTAGGATTACCCTCTTTAACTCTTCCTTCAAATTTATTAGGACTATTAATCATTTCTTTTCTATCCGCTTTTTCAGCCATTAGTTTTGCCATGCTCGTTGGAACATATGCTAAAACACAAGAGCAAGCAAGTGGATTTGGAGCAATTACAGTACTTATATTTGCTGCAATTGGTGGGATTTGGGTACCTTCATTTGTTATGCCAGCGTATTTACAAAACATTGGAAAAATATCACCTCTACATTGGTGTTTAGAAGGGTTTTACACTTTATTTTTAAAAGGAGGAGAATGGAATTTACTTTTACCTACCATTTTATTCCTAATTATATTTATCTTCGTATGTCAGGTATTGATTTATCTGAAATTAAAAATTCAAAATTACATTTAAAATGAGCCAAACCAAAGAAGAATTAACACTAGAATTAAAGAAACACATTGTTGAATATTTAAACTTATTGGACATTACTCCAGAAGAAATTAAAAACGATGAAGAACTTTTCGGACCTGAATTAGGTTTAGATTCTATTGATTCAGTTGAATTAATTGTATTGTTAGATCGTGAATATGGAATTAAAATCAATAACCCTACAGAAGGAAGAAAGATTTTAATTGATGTAAACACTATCGTTGATTACATTATTGAAAACAAAAAATAGTTTTCCTATGGGAAAAGTATACATAACAGGTCTGGGGGTTATTTCTGCAATTGGAAATGACGTTCAATCTTGTTTCAATACTTTGAATTCAGCAAAAACAGGTATAGGAAAAGCACACTTTTTCCATTCTAAATACACCGATAGTTTATTGTTTGGTGAAGTAAACCTGAACAATGACCAGTTGGTTTCTTTGACTGATTCATCCCATGAAGAAGGATTGACCAGAACAACTTTATTAGCTTACAAAGCTTTTCAAGAAGCAATCAAGTCGGCAGATTTATCTGAAGAAGAGATTTCATCCTTTAAAACAGGGTTTATTTCTTCCAGTACTGTTGGCGGAATGAGTAATACGGATGAATTATACGCCGATGCTAATTTGAAAGGTGAACCCTCTGAATTTGTAAAATCTTACGGAGGTGGTGAACACGTATTGCGTATCATAAAAAAATACGGAATAAAAGGATTCACATCAACAATAAACACTGCTTGCTCCTCTTCTGTTAACGCCATAATGCTTGGCGCTCGTTTAATTAAATCGGGAAGACTAGATCGTGTTATTGTTGGAGGAACTGATTCCCTTGCGAAATATACAGTCAATGGATTCAATTCATTGATGATCCTTTCGGATGAATTCTGTCAACCTTTTGATGAACGACGTAAAGGACTTAATCTTGGTGAAGGTGCAGGTTTTTTGGTTTTAGAATCTGACAGAGTAGTTAAAAACACATCAACTGTAGGTGAAGTTTTAGGTTACGGCAATGCAAATGATGCCTATCACCCTTCTGCAACATCTCCTGAAGCAAATGGACCTCGTTTAGCAATGAAAAGAGCGTTGGGAAATGCGCATATTTCTGAAAAAGAAATAGACTACATCAATGCGCACGGTACTGGTACAGTTAATAACGATGAAACTGAATTGTTTGCTTTTCAAAAAACTTTCACTAAAATACCTCCGTACAATTCTACAAAATCTTATACAGGACATACTTTAGCTGCTTCTGGTGCCATCGAGTCTATTTTTAGCTTGATCTCCTTGAATGAGAACACATTGTTTCCTAGTTTAAATTGTTCAAATCCAATTGGAAAAAATAACGAAGCTCCTATTTCTAAAGTTATTCAAAAAGAAATGAAAATTGTCATGTCTAACTCATTCGGGTTTGGAGGAAATTGTTCTTCTGTAATCTTTAAAAAAACGACTTAGAAAATGTACATCACAGATTTAAAATGCATTTCTTCGCAGCAAACATATACAGATCATTTCATCAATGGAGAATTGAATGAAATTAAAGAGAAAACTTACCTCGCTTCTGAACCAAACTATTTAGATTTTATCCCAAAAGGACTTTTACGTAGAATGGGGAAAGCTGTTAGAATGGGAATTGGAACAGGTTTACCTTTGGTCAAAAAACACGATAACATTGATGGGATTCTTATTGGAACTGCCAATGGTGGATTAGAAGATTGTATCAAATTTTTAAATCAAATTGTGGAATACGATGAAGGAACATTGACTCCCACAAATTTCGTTCAAAGCACACCAAATGCTGTAGCTGGGTTATTGGCATTGATGGGAAAGAATCAATCCTACAACATCACTTACACAAATGGTGGAACTTCTTTTGAAAACACCCTTTTGGATGCACTTCTACTATTTGAAGAGAACAATGCCCAAAAACTTCTTGTAGGTGGACTTGAAGAAATATCAGATTACAATTACAACATTGATTTTTTAGCGGACAAATACAAAACAGAACTTATTTCTACGAAAGATTTACTTCAATCCTCGACAAAAGGAACCATTTGTGGAGAAGGAGCAAATATGTTTATACTAGAAAAAGAAGCGGATAAATACCTTGCACAAATAATTGATATTGAGCAAATAACTTACCCAACGAAGGAAGATTTATCCCTACTACTGAATCAACTTTTGGACAGACAAAAATTAAGTTTGGAGGATATTTCATCAATAATGCTCGGTTATAATGGTGATAAAAACCATAACACATGGTATGATTTCGTTGGAAATGATTTATTGCCTGATACAGATTTATATACATTTAAACAATTTGTTGGAGATTACAGAACAGTATCTTCATTTGGGGTTTGGCTTTCTGCTCAAATCCTGAACAATTCTATTTCTTCAAAACACTCCGTTCTCATTCGAAAAGGGAAAAATAAATCGACTACTTCAAAAAAATACCATTTAATCTACAACCATTTTGACGCAGTTCGTCACGGATTTATTTTACTTTCTAATTAATCAACTATGGAGGCTATTTCTAAAAGTACATTGACTTATTTGCAAGAACTAATGAAGAACAACAACCGTGATTGGTTTGCTGAAAATAAAGAAACGTATTCTAAAGAATTAGAAAAAATGACTCAATTTTCGGATTCGTTGCTTGCAAAATTGAACAAACACGATACAATAGAAACCCCCAACGGCAAAAAAAGTCTCTACCGTATTTATAGAGATGTTCGCTTTTCGAAAGATAAATCGCCCTACAAAAAACATTGGGGAGGAAGTTACAAACGAGCTACTGACCAAAAAAGAGGAGGATATTATTACCACATTGAACCTGGGAACAAATCGTTTATTGCTGGTGGATTTTGGTCACCTTCAAAAGAAGATTTATTAAGAATAAGAGAAGAAATTGCTATTGATACTGAAGAATTAAGAACAATTATCAACGCAAAAGGATTTATTGAAACTTTTGGCAAACTTGAAGGAGAACAATTAAAAACGGCTCCAAAAGGATTCCCGAAAGATCATGAAGCAATCGATTTACTTCGTTACAAGCAATTTATTTTCTGGAGACCTTTTACAGATAAAGAAATATTAGCAGATAATTTTGCTGAAGAGGCAGATAAGACGTTCAAAAATATGCGCCCATTTTTCGATTATTTTAGCGACGTTTTGACTACAGACATTAACGGAACACCTCTTTAGTTTTTTATTACTATATTTATACAACGTTAAACAACTATTATTGAGCTTTTTCACTCCAAATACTGAGAGTTTTTCTGATTTTTACGAGAAAGGGAAATATATCCTTGCTTGGAGAATTGCACTAACGTTTTCACTTATATTCTCTGTAATTCTTATAATCAACAGTATAACAAATCCTAGCGGAGTTTTCCCTATTGTACTCATTCTAACTACGGCAGTAATCGGTATATTCTATCTGAAAAAATATAAAAATGTTCGAATTGTTTTTTGGATTTTCACATTAGGGGGTACAATCACACCACTCCTAGCAATTAACTTCATTCCAGAATATACTCATTTTGTAGATTTTCTTTGGCTACCAACCTGTATACTCGTTGCTTTCATTGGATTGGGTAAAAAAGAAGGATTCCTTTTTGTAATTCTAGATATAATAGGAATTGGCTTATTCTATATTTTTTCACTCAACAATCACATTGAAATACTTCAACCTAAATCAGTTTTGGAATTGTCGTCAGATTATTTTGAAATCGTTTTTGCGCTATTAATTATCTCATTTGTATTACAACAATTTGTTCAATTTCAAAGTCATGCAGAGAGTAATGTCCGTGAAAAGAATAAAGAATTAAAAGAACAGAATAATATCATTTCAAGTAAAAACAAAGAGAATGAAAACCTTTTAAAAGAGATTCATCATCGGGTAAAAAACAATCTTCAAATTATTATTTCATTACTTAGAATGCAAAGTAATGAGATAAAATCTGATGAAGCTAAAGTCTATTTCCAAGAATCAATCAACCGAATTATGACCATGTCATTGATTCATCAGAAATTATATTCAACCAAAGAAATCTCTAAATTAAACCTAAAATCTTACATTGAAGAGCTGATTTCGGAAATCATTCTTGCCAGCTCAATTCAACAAAATGAGATTGAATTCTCCATAAAAAATAGTATTTATGAGATTAACTTGACGACTATAATTCCTTTCGGACTTCTTATCAACGAATTGGTGTCTAACACATTGAAACATGCACATTCTTCTAAAGAAAACATATCAATTCTAATTCAAATCAGCGAAATCAATGAACATATTCATTTCCAATACGTAGACAACGGAAATTGGGTGCCTCCTACTAAAGAGAACTATAGCTTTGGACTGGAGTTAATTGACATTCTTACTGAACAAATGAATGGACAAAAACAACTGGACACTTCTTCAGGTGTAAAGTATAATTTCACACTTGAACAGAGTTAATTTCTATATTTATTCCATCTTCGCTCTTCACGTTCTAATAAGGCATGAAATTTTTGAGGGATTTCGATTGAAATAGTAAGTCCCCCCCCCGTTATTGGATGGGTGAACTCCAATTTTGTAGAAGCTAAGAATAATCCTTTGTGAAGTAAAATGTTTTTCTCCTCTCCGTAAAGTACATCCCCTACGATTGGACATTTATTTTCAGCACAATGAATCCTCAATTGATGTGTTCTTCCTGTTTGAGGAAAAAGTTGAACTAAGGTAAGTTGCTCACTTCTGAGTGATGGTACTGTTTCTAATTGATTAAACTTTGTCAATGCGGACTGTTCGTTAATTGGAGAATCTATTTGCCCGCTATCCTCCTCTAGTCTACCCGTGATTATTGCGTAATATTCTTTCTCAATTTGTTTATTCTCAAACATTTTCGCCAATCGTCGATGAGTGGTTGCCGTTTTAGAAAGAAGCACTAATCCACTTGTGGCATGATCTAACCGATGAACAGGTTTAGCCCATTTGTTGGCGTCTTTTTCTTTCGACAATTCTATTTCCCCAACCAATGCATTTTCTAGAGTACGATGTTGATTGCCACTGACAGAAATTCCCGAAGGTTTATTTACAATCAATAAGAATTCGTCCTCGTATACTATTGGGATTTCCAAAGGAAAAGGTTTGGGTAATTTTCTTTCAGTATCCACCAATAAAATCTCTTCTTCCTCCACCATCCAATGGCCTGATGTAGCAATTTCATTATTAATATATAACTCTTCTCTTTTGATTGCTTTTTTTACCGCATTCTTCGACATTAATTGTGGAAAAATGGCAATACAATAATCTACAAAACGAATTTTTACAGCTAAATTATGAACGATATGTTTATCAATGATGATCACAAAGCGAAGGTAACCTAAAAAATGTTTTTTTTACATTAAATACTTACTGCAATGAAAAAAGTCACCTTAAATCGATTTCACTCTTTCAAATAACAATTTTAAAAACTAAAATAGGTCTAAAGCGATTACCTGTCAATCTTTACTTTTCCATGTCAACCACCCAAATACCTCTCAACTCACCTTCTCCATATCCAAAAGCTTTGTCATTAGGATAAAACTCTTGAATCAACTCAAGCGTTGAAGTTTGGATTTGTTTTTGGGGATCACCGTGGCATTGCATGCACATATTGTTGGTGAGAATAGGGTAATATCCAATCATTCTTCCGTTAACCTCTTGTACTTGCGGCTTGATCTTCTCTCCATTCACTAAGTTTTCTTTTGCTTTTTGAATGTATGCTAATTCCATTTCATTTGCTGCATTATTTTCATTTCTATTCTTATCAGAAACACGTTTAATATGTACATTTTGCAATGTTGACATACTATCCACCAAAGGAACAGCATTAGAATTACAAAATGACAAAGCATCGTCAGTACCTTTGGATTTAATTCTACCCATCAAATTCTTTCCTAAAACAGATTTAGTAGCCATTGCATATTCTCTCCCCTTCTCGATGTATGATTTATCATCCACAGTAGATTTGCTCAAAAACATTTCTTTTTCTTTGGGGTAAACTTCGGAGAACCATTGCTCAGAATCAATATCAGAATGAAATAAGTAATAACCAACAGCATTTAATTCATCAGAAGTAAACTCCATTGTAGGCATTACACCAAATTTTTCAAAAGCATTTTCCACTTTGGATAATTCTTGGGAAGGATGATTCACATAACTTGATAATGCACTCGAAAATTCTTTCTCTGTAGAATAATTCAAATAAAAACTTTCCTTTACCTCTTTCATCGTAGAAGCAATATTATCTTTACTACTAGGATCTGCATTATGACAGGAGAAACAATTTTTCTCTAAAACACTAAACCCCTTTTCAGAAATTTCATTGTCTATCAATTCTGAAGAATTCAAATCTTTATTTTGAGTTATTTCAGCTGTATCATTACAACTTGTTAAAAACAATAAAGTACCTGCGAGTAATAAAAAATTATAGTTCATTTCGATTTATTTATAAATTCAGTTCTTCAAAGTTAACTTAAATCTAGTAATCAATTTGTTACTAATATTACATTAAAGTATTATTAGTAACAAAGCAGTTTTAAATCAAACAAAATTGTACATTTGAATCTATGAAAGCAATCTACTTACACCTCTTCCTTTTATCTTTTATTTTATTCAACTCTTGCTCATCGGATCAACTCGAAGGAGATGATCTTACTATTCATGGAATTGATAAAACTACAACAAAAGAAGTCAACCTCCCCAAAGTAGATGTCGATTTAGATAAAATCCTGAAGAATGGAAAATTAAGAGTGGCAACCGTTTATAGTGGCACAAGTTACTTTCTATACAAAGGACTTGAAATGGGATTTGAATACGAATTACTTCAACATTTTGCAAAAGATCTCGGAGTTGAATTGGAGATTGTCATTGAGAATGACATTGATAGTTTGATTCCCAACTTAAATAAAGGGAATGTTGATTTAATTGCTTTTGCTTTAACGATAACAAAAGAGCGAGAGCGATATGTGAATTTTTCTGAATATACATCCTTGACTCACCAAGTTCTGATCCAAAAGAAACCAGACAATTGGAGAAAACTGAGTTGGCATGCTATTGACCATTCTTTACTACACGATGCCATTGAGCTCATCGATGACACTGTGAGTATCAGAGCAAACACAGCCTATTTAACACGAATTCAAAATCTATCCGAAGAAATTGGTGGTGATATATTTATAGACACAGTTGACGGTTCACTTAGTACAGATGAAATCATGCAAATGGTTGTGGAAGGAAAAGTAAAGTACACAATTGCAGATGACGAATTGGCTAAGATTGCAGCAAAATACAACCCAATACTTGACATTTCTGTTCCGGTAAGTTTTTCAATTAGAAATGCTTGGGCAACCCGTTTTTCTTCACCAGAATTGAATAAACGATTGAATAAATGGTTGAATAAATTTAAAAAAGAAGTCGATTACTTTGTAATTTACAATAAGTACTTCAAAAACTCTCGGGACTATGAACGAAGAGTGAAAAGTGATTTTTACAGTTTAAAAACCAACAGAATAAGTCCTTACGATGATTTAATCAAAGAAAAAGCAAAAGTAATTGACTGGGATTGGCGACTTTTAGCTTCTTTGGTTTACCAAGAATCTAGATTCGATCCGCATGCAAAATCATGGGTTGGTGCAGGTGGTTTAATGCAAATTATGCCTGCAACTGGTAGAGAGTTAGGATTGAAAGATCCACATGATCCACGTCAGAGTCTTACTGCTGGAACAAAATATTTACACCAAATATGGGAACAGTACGACCAAATACCAGATTCAATTCAACGGATTAAATTCACCATAGCTTCGTATAATTGTGGGCCAGGACATGTATTGGATGCGATGCGATTAGCAGAAAAATTAAATCTTGACCCAACGATTTGGGATGATAATGTTGAAAAAATGATTTTATCGTTGACTTACAGGAGATATTTCAGTAATCCTGTTGTAAAATACGGTCATGTTAGAGGAATTGAACCTTACCATTATGTTCGTCAAATATTTGGTCGTTTTAATCATTATAAAGGATTTATAAAAGAGTAGTTAATTGGTATTTAGATTTGACGAATTAACGACTACTCATAGAATTTGAAGCTATTTAAACACTTTTTAATTGCGTTCTAATTCATTGATTCTTTTTTTGAATTAAAGCTGTAAAAACGATTGGTTTACAGATATCTTTTATATCTTTGCGCTCCTGTTTATAAGAAACAGGAATAAACAATTTATTAATAAACAAAAATTCAATTTTATGAATTCTTATGAAACTGTTTTCATTCTAACTCCCGTTTTGTCTGAAGAGCAGGCAAAGGAAGCAGTGCAGAAATTCGAGGAACAAGTTGGTTCGTTGGGTGGAAAAGTTAAGCACTCTGAAAGCTGGGGATTACGCAAATTAGCGTACCCAATCCAAAAAAAATCAACTGGTTTTTACTTTTTAACAGAATTTCAAGCACCAGGTGAAGCAATTGCTGAACTTGAAGTTGCATTCAAAAGAGATGAACGTATCATGCGTTTCTTAACTGTTAGAATGGACGCTGATCACATTATTTATGCTGGATCACGAAGAAAAAGACTAGGAGCTAAAAAATCAGCAAAAGCTGAAGCTTAATTTATTAAACTTAAAAAAAGAGAAAAGATGGCTCAAAATGATATTCGCTATTTGACTCCGATTAACATCGAAATCAAAAAAGACAAATACTGTCGTTTTAAGAAAAGTAAAATCAAATTTATTGATTTTAAAGACGCTGATTTTTTATTAAAATTAGTTAACGAACAAGGAAAAATATTACCAAGACGTATTACTGGAACTTCTGCGAAGTACCAGAGAAGAGTAAATAAAGCAATCAAACGTGCGCGCCACATTGCTATTCTTCCTTACGTTGCGGATATGTTAAAATAACCGATTTATAACAGGATAAAACTTTTCAAAAATGGAAGTAATTTTAAAGAAGAACGTAGACAACTTAGGATACGTGAACGAAATGGTTACGGTAAAACCTGGTTTTGGTCGTAACTTTTTAATCCCTCATGGGTATGCAATTTTAGCAACAGCTTCTGCAAAGAAAGCACATGCTGAAATCATGAAACAAAAATCTCACAAAGATTCTAAAGTATTGGCTGAAGCTCAAGCATTAGGAACAAAAATCGAAGCTACTTCAGTTAAGATTGTTACTAAAGCTGGTGAAAAAGGTAAGATCTTTGGATCTGTAAACACTATTCAACTTTCTGAAGCTCTTAAAGCTGAAGGAATTGAAGTGGATAGAAAATCATTAAAAATCAAAGACGAGCCAATTAGAGAAGTTGGTTCTTACGAAGCAACTGCTAATTTACACAAAGAAGTAAAAGCATCTTTTACTTTCGAAGTTGTAGGTGAGTAAACATTGATTTAGTATTTTAAAAGCCTGATTGATTTTTCAATCAGGCTTTTTTTATGTCTTTAATATAATATGGGAACTCCTCAATTCTATAAGTACAGTCACAAACGACACAATAATTGATTCATTTTATACCACACCTAGATACTACTCTTCCTATTCCAAGTCAAATAAAATTAGCATCTTTGTTCAATGTTAAAATTTCTATCCATATTATCTCTTTTCGTACTTTTTTCCTGTCAACAGAATAAGGAGAAAACTTGTTGTGAAGAAACGGTAATCGATTCTATTCAGGTTAGTATCGATTACGCTTCCAACTTTGACCTTCTCAAAACTGAAAGTGGCTATAGCTTATCGATTATTAGTCCCGAAAATGGCGAAATTGAAAAAACAATAGAAATTGTTCCGAGTAAAAAACATAAAATCATCAGCCTAACTTCAACATTAAACGGAATGATTTCTATTCTTCATGAACAAAAACAACTGGTGGGAATATCCAACATTGACTTTGTTTACGACCCAACCATAACTGACCTTTATTCAAAAAATGAGATTATACCATTCGGAGATGAAACTGCACTTTCATTGGAAAAAATAATTAGCACAAAAGCTGATATCATTTTTTACAGTGGCTTTGGTGATAATTTCCCACACCAAGAAAAATTAGAAAAGCTTGGTGTAACGATTATC
Source organism: uncultured Fluviicola sp. (assembly GCA_964387525.1). Taxonomy (GTDB): domain Bacteria; phylum Bacteroidota; class Bacteroidia; order Flavobacteriales_D; family Crocinitomicaceae; genus UBA4466. Next base: position 38,318 of record CAYLWS010000008.1, on the reverse strand, counting down.
CCAATTTATGATTGGAGGGAAAATCATCCTTTGGGTAAGGCTGAATGGATAAAACTCATTGGTGTCATTACAGATACTGAGGCTGATGCCTTTACGTATTTTGAAGAAATAACACTTGAATACGAAGCACTTATTGAAAAAGTAAACCAAACAAAAACTGCCCCTACCGTTCTTGCGGGAAGCATGATTGGTGATATTTGGTATGCACCAGGCGGGGAGAGTTATTTTGCTCAGATACTTAGCGATGCGAAAGCAAATTACCGATATGCAGATTCTAAAGGAACAGCCAGTCTTCAATTCTCCATCGAGCAGATCTTAAAAGATAATGAAAAAACAAACTTTTGGGTAAACCCTGGGCTTTCCACAAAAACAAAAATTATTTCTGCTCACCCAAAAGTGAAGTTTTTACCTGCTTTTAATACAAACACTTTCTGTTACTCATCAAGACAAAGTAAATTTTGGGAACAATCTGCAGCAATGCCTCATTTACTTTTGAAAGACTTTATACACATCTTTCACCCGGAATTGGAACTAGAAGATGAGCTTTACTTTTACCAAAAAGTAGATTGATTTGGAAATTGCCAAAAAACATAGCGTTCTTTTCCTTGTTTTAATCGCAGGACTTCCACTCTTTGCTTTCCTACATTTATTTGCAGGACAGATTCCAGTATCTTTTACAGATGTATTCGAGGGTTTATTCAACTACAAAGACCAAGAGATCAATCAACTCATCATTCGAGAAATTCGCTTTCCGAGAATGATTATGGCAATAATTGCTGGAGCAAGCCTTTCTGTAGCTGGATTATTAATGCAAACATTGTTCAATAACCCTTTAGCAGGACCTTATGTTTTAGGTATTAATTCTGGTTCGAGTCTATTTGTAGCCTTAAGTATAATGACTGGTATTCCATACTTTACTTCAGAATTAGGTTTAATAACGAATGCTTTACTCGGAGCTTTTATTTTCGGATTAATCATCCTCTCTTTTTCTCGCCTTGTAAAAACACAGGTTTCACTTCTTCTCATCGGATTAATGCTTGGTTCATTCATCAGCGCTTTTGTTTCTTTGTTACAGTCTGCTAGTGATGCCCAAGAATTAAAAATTTTCACACTATGGGCGTTAGGTTCACTTCAGAAAGTAGAATTTGATCAACTTCCTATCGTTATTTCAACCGCTGCACTTGGAATTATTGGTGCTTTTTTCATTGTAAAACCATTGAACATTCTCATTCTTGGAGAATCTGAAGCAAAACTACTCGGTATTAACATTCAAAAAACACGTTTGATTATCATTGCGATAACTGCTGTTCTAACCGGATTAGTTACTGCATTTTGTGGTCCAATAGCCTTTGTAGGATTAGCTGTCCCTAATTTAGTTCGCATTCTTTTTAAAACACAGAACCATAAAGTGTTGGTTTTTGCAAGTTTATTATTTGGCGGGATTTTCATTTTACTTTGCGATATTTTCATTCAAGTACTCGAACCCTATTTCATGTTGCCAATTAATGTATTGACATCCGTGATCGGCGCACCTCTCGTAATATTTTTCATTTTAAAACGCATTAAATGATAGCTGTAAATAACTTAAGTATCGGTTATCATTCTTCAATTTTATCTATTGATGAAATGCTATTAAAAGCTGGAGAAATGTACTTTCTCATTGGAAGAAATGGTTCTGGTAAATCAACTTTTTTGAAAACAATTTCAGCTCAAATCCCTCCAGTTTCAGGAAGTTTAAAGTTAAATGAGATTGAAATAAACTCCATTCCAACTAATGAAATTCCTAAATACATTTCCTTTGTCGGCGCTCATTTTCCAGCCGTAGATTTTCTCAAAGTTGAAGATTATATAGCTTTAGCAAGAAGTCCTTATTCCAATTATTTTGGGAAACTATCAAAAAAAGACATTGAGATTATTCAAAAAAGTATTGAAATTTTAGGGATTGAATCATTGAAGAATCGTTTCACTTCTGAATTGAGTGACGGAGAAAAACAAATGGTTGCAATTGCAAAATCCATCGCACAAGAAACCGAAGTAATTCTTTTGGATGAGCCCACAGCATTTTTAGATTATGCCAATAAAAAATTGGTTATTGAAGCGTTATCTAAAATTTGTAGTGAGCTAAATAAATGCATCATTCTATCTTCACACGACATAGATTTAAGTTTAGAAAGTAAAGGAAACTACCTCATCGTTGATGCACAAAAGAAAACAATTTCCTTGCACAATAACGGTCTGGATAAAATAGAATTATTGAAAATTGCTTTTTAACGAATTAATTTCTTACGATGGTTAAATAACCTTCTTTCTTATGATTTAAATCTCCTCTATAATCGTAATAAAATACATAAAAATAAACGCCATCACTTAAATCTAGTCCATTGAAAGTGTTTTGGTAAACATCTTCTTTAAATACAACATTTCCCCAACGATTGATTATCGTCAACTGATTATTTGGATATAATTTCGCTTCATCAATCACAAAATAATCATTGATTCCATCGTTATTTGCCGTAATTACATTGGGTAAATCATCGTCACAATCCACCACTTCAATCCAGAATGTATCGGTCATTATACAACCCGAATTATTTTGAGCCGTGATAATTATTTCTTGAGAAAAAGCAATTAGAATTGAATCCGCATTATTAAATCCATAAAAGCTATAAGCAACACTATCTGTGTCAAAAATGGAGATATACGTTCGAGCGCAAATCACAGAATCAAGATTAAGATTAAGATTAAGATCAATTACTGGATTATTATTCACTTCTATAAAGGTAGAGTCAGAATACAAACATCCATTTTCATCCCAAAGAGATAAATTGTAATAACCAACAGAAGAAGAATTCAACAATAAATGAATTTCATTCTCCGAAACAGTAACTCCGCCAGGGAAATTCCAAATCATTGAATCCGAAGAAGTCTGAACGCCAAAAAGAACAGAATCACCTATACAATTTAAATTAAAATTATTGTATATCACAAACGGAAGATGGCTCGTTGCTATAAAAACACTGTCACTATTCGTTTGACAGCCATTCTCATCGATTGAATTTACATAAACATATCCATCTGAATTCAATGAATTCAAAATCAGTGTATCTCCCATTATTTCTCCAAAATCGCCTGACCAGCTAATTGAATCTGCAATTGTATTCACAAAAACAATAAGTTCTTCACCTTCACAAAGAAGGATTGAATCCATTGCGAGATCAATTACATTTGGCACAATCACTTCAACGGAATAATACACTGTATCGCTAAAGCAAGAATTACTGATTATTACAGATATAGCATTTAGAGAGTCTAAATTCTCGCCATTCAAAGTAATAGAAGAAGAATCACTAGAAAAACTTCCATTCAAATACCAAGATACTGTTTCAGAATTTGAATTTATATACAAAGTTGTAAATGAATTTGCACAAATTATTGAATCTCCACTGATGGAAAAATTTGGAATAGAATCAATCACTGTAATCAACACATCAGAGAAAACGTTTGGACATTCAACAACATCATACGCTATCAAAAAAGAAGTGTCGGAAACAACATTGCTTAATTGAATTGTATTTGCATTGAGAATAAAAGTCGAATCTAGTAAAAACCAATTCATCGCATTGCCACTGTTATCCGTTAAGGTTACATTTTCCCCGTAACAAATACTCACATCTAGCATTAACGGAGGTATTGACGCTTCAATCACATCAATAAATATAGTATCTGAAACAGCTGTACAACCATAAGAATTTGTTGCTTCCACAAAATATTCTCCTTGATTCTCCACGTAAATTGTTGCTACTCCAAACTCTCCACTACTCCACTCGTAAGATGTAAATCCTGGCGTTGCGTTAATTAAAGTAGATTCTCCAAAACAAAGAATTGAATCATTTGTAGAAATAGACACATTAAAAGAACCATCCATAATTTCAAGGCTATCCAATGTTGTTATTCCGCATTGTTCGATTTCACACACATACCACCCCGGTTGATTCACTAGAATCGTTTGTGCATTGGAAGAAAGAGGAGTCGTCCATTGAAAAGTAGCATCTCCATTGCTTATCACTTGCAGGTTTACCGATTCATTTTCACAAATCACATTGGTTGGCTCTACAATTATATATGGAGTGACATATTCTCTGATTTCAATCGGTGGAGTCGTTAAAAAGCATCCTGCAGAATCTTCAACGATACAAAAATAAAAACCTTGGTCTGCATCTATGTGGGAATTGGTGAAAGATAAGTTATTTCCTGAAGGTCCTTCCCATTCATAAGACAAATAAATGGAATCCACCCACATTTCTACGGAATCATAGGGGCAAATGATGGCATCAATCGGGTTAGTATAAACAGTAGGAGAAGGTTTTTCATTTAAATGAAAAGTAAAGGATTTGTATACCGTACAACCGGTGACAGTATCAATTAAATCTCCTGCATAAGAATAAGTACCTGCAACAGTTGCTTGTATGGAATCACCACTAGCATTCATCCAAGTTATACCTGGACCTGACCATGTCAATCCAGGCAATGTATTTGTCAACATTAAATAGACAGAACCGTTTGGACAAAGTAAATTATCTCCTGAAATAGCAGTCGTGCCATTTGGTGCAGGTAATACTTCTACATAGAATGAATCACTTACAGGAATATGTATTGTATCTATACCACATAAATTATTGTACCCCCAAATACCATTATATGAAATATGGTACCACCCTGAAACGGTTGGAGTAAGAATCAATTCATATTCACTATCATCTCCTGCTGTCATTCCATTTACTTGCCAGTTAAATTGATAAAGTGTATCGGAGGGCAATATTCCAAAAGTTCCATTGGGATTTTCCAGAGAATCTAGAATTTGAAAAGTTACATCCTCATTTTCACAAATCGTAATTGAATCATTGAAATCGATATTATCCACTAAAACCATATAAGGTTCAATATCATAACTTGAGGCATAATCATAGATTATAAAAAATTCTCCAACATTAGAACAAGTAGTATCTTGAATTAAAATAGTAGAACTGTTGGTATAAGGTTGAATAAGGGTATCATAATAAGTTACTCCAGAACTTGAAATCTCAATTGAATAACTCGGATGCAAATCTTCGAACCAAATATTAACCGTATCCGGGTAACAAAAATTATAATAAACATCTCCAACTTCTTGAACAGCCAAACCTAAATCATCCGACATGATAGGCAATTGCGGTAGGACATAAACAGGAATCGAATCGAATCCAAAAGAACAACCATCGATTCGCTCAACATCAATGGTATATGTTCCTACCGTTAAAGCAGCGATTGATTCAGTTAAATCTCCTGTATTCCACAAGTAATTATATGCAGGTCCCACTTGCGAATAGGACATTGTATTGTAGATCAATAAATCATCCAAACAGCCGTGCGTAGAATCTTGTTGAGCAGAATAAATAAAACCGGTTAAAGAATCATTCGGTTGACCGAGAAAGAAGTTATATTGAGGAGTGTAAACATCGACCGCATTTAACAAAAATGAATTTCGAGAAATATCCCCAGATAAGAATACATGAGATGGTTCATTCCCTGAACCTGGCATAAAATTAAACTGATTTGCTGGTGAAAGAGAATAACTTATCGTTGAAGAATTAAAAATATTCAAATTTTCGGTATAACTACCACAAATGAGAGGAACAGAAGGATTTTGCATGGCTATACCATGTCCAACATCGTCTTTTTTACTCCCGAATTGTTTGATAAAATCAGAGTTACCTTGGTAATTTAATTTCCATAAATACACATCTTTAAATCCAACAGAATTAAACAAAGCCGTATTATTATCGTGAAATTCCGAAAGCGAACAAGAAAAATATCCCGTGATATAAATTTCTTTGGTTGCTGAAATAGAGATTGATCTTGCTGAAATAATATTTTCTGAACCGATTGCTGTACCCCAGATAAAAGCTCCATCATTCTGTGTGGACAAAGCGAAAACTTTTTTACTATATGGATTGGAAACTTGATGTGTACCGCTAGCATCCTCATACAGTAAGGTTCCTAAATAATCACCAACAACAACAACTTCATTTAAACTATTCACCTCTAAATCATAAGCCATAACCATACCTCCAAATAATCTATTCAAGAATATTAGCTGTCCATTTGGTTGAAATTTAGCAAGAAATCCAACATTATATGCTGCATTATTTATCTGCTGCCCTGCAAATTGCATGGTGTCTGAAAATTGACCGACTAAGAAAATATTATCTGAACCATCTACAGCAACTGCTAGTCCTCTGTTTTCATATATTGCTTGTCCAGCCTGCACCCAAAGAGGATTGCCATTTGTATCATATTTTGACAAAAATAAATCATACGTTGGTAAATTAGAACCAGGATCAATTGTACTCACAAAAGTTTGCCCTGCAATGTTTGATGTACCTGAAAATTGTCCAGTTAAAATAACACTTCCTTGAGAATCCACAGTTAAACCATAAGCATTCTCGTCACTACTTCCACCTTCTTTTCTAACCCATAAAACATTCCCGTTATTATCCAATTTAAGCAGAAAAATATCTTTGGAATTGGAAGAAGAAGTAATGGAAAAAGCTCCAAAATCAACTTGACCATAAAAATCTCCGGTGATGTAAATATTATTGTTTTGATCTAACGCTAAATCTATTGCCCTATCGGATTGATTCCCTCCAAAACGTTTCAACCAAAGAAGAGAACCATTGGCAGAATATTTAGCGATATATATTTCTCCATTTCCGGATGATACCTGCTCAACAATGGTATTGTCGAATGCAGTTTCACCAGTCATATACCCACAAACATAACTATTTCCTGAAGCATCTGTTTCAACATCCATTGCTTCATTGGTAAATTCACTTTCGGTGTTATGTCCCCATTTTTGGGCATAGATAGAGCTACAGAAAAAAAGAATAATAAATAGTGGTAAGTATTTCATCTTTGTAGTATTTGGTTACGCTCAATAAACGAGTAACTACAAAAAAAGGTTGGAAAAAAATCAATTTATTTCAACTTCCCAGCAATAAAACCTGTCGTCCAAGCGGCTTGGAAATTATACCCACCGGTAATTCCATCAATGTCCATCACTTCCCCACAGAAGTATAAATTTTCGACTATTTTACTCTGCATCGTTTTCACATCAACATCCTCCAAATTTATTCCTCCACAAGTTACAAACTCTTCTTTAAAAGTAGTCTTCCCTTCCACAGAGTAGATATCATTGGTTAGAATATTCACCATTTTATTGACTCCTTTTTTTCCAAGGTTCATCCAACGATGTTCTTTGGGAAACTCACATTTTTCAACCAAAAATTGCCACAATCGATCTTGTAAACCATATGGGCGGAAATTTCTCACCAATTTATTCTCATTCTCCTTTACAATACGAAGAATTTCATCTCTGACTTTATCATTATTGACTTCATTGACCCAATTGACCTGGATTTTATATGTATAATCCATTTCACTGAGCAAACGCGCACCAAAAGAAGACAATTTAAGAACAGCAGGTCCGCTCATGCCCCAATGTGTTATCAATAACGGTCCATCTGATTTTAATTTAGTTCCTTGTACATTTACAAGTGCATTCTCAACTACAATCCCCATCAACGATTTAATTGATTCATTGGGCATATTAAATGTAAACAATGAAGGAACGGGGTCTTCTATTCTATGTCCCAATTCTTCCAACCAATTCAATCCACTTTTCTTCGGAGAACCTCCCGTTGCAACAATTACTTTATCAAAAAGAAAAAAACCCTCACCTATTCCCAATTGAATCAAACCGTCAATAGATTCTATTGTACGTATACCTTTCCCAACCTCTATTCTAATTCCTAAACTTCTAGATTCATTTAAAAAACAATCAATAATACTTTGTGAATTTTGAGATTTTGGGAAAACACATTGATCCTCTTGAACAATTAATGGAACATTTCGAGATTGAAACCATTCCATCGTATCTTTTGTATTAAAAATACCGAAAGCTTTTTTCAAGAATTGCTCCCCCCTAGGATATGCTTTTGAAAGTTCTTTGATATTTTGACAACCATTTGTAACGTTACATCTACCACCACCTGATACTTTCACTTTCGAAAGAATTTTCTTCGATTTTTCAAAAATCGTTACAACAGCAGAAGGATGATTCTTCGCTGCCGTAATAGCTGAAAAAAAACCTGCGGCTCCACCACCAATAATTGCAATTTTCATTTTTAAAAATTAAATTCAGGCAAATGTAATTACAAAACCATGAATGAACGTTAAAATAATTATGCTTATTTTTGATAAAAATCAACTACATGAAATTAATACTACTATTTACTACTTTTATCATTGGATTCTCTGCGTTTACACAACAATTCAATCAAAACATAATGATTGGTTCTGAATCTAGAGATTACATCTATTACATTCCTGCTATCTATAACCCAGCTACTGATACTGTTCCTCTTGTTTTTATATTTCATGGGCTTGGAGGTAATGCTACGGGTATGGTTTCTGCAGGTTTCAATCAAATTGCAGATACAGCGAATATGATTCCGGTTTATATGGAAGGTAAGTTAAACCTTTATGGTCAAACAGGGTGGAACAATGGCACTTTATTATCCCCTGCTTTTGATGATTTAGCCTTTGTTGCTCAAGTACTCGATTCTATACAAGCTAACTTTAACATTGACACAACTAGAATTTTTTCAACGGGATTTTCCATGGGAAGTATCATGTCTCATCACATTGCTTGTCATAATGAAGAATTCTCTGCAATTGCAGCAATCGCAGGACCTCTTTCAACAGGTGATCTGAATAATAACCCTAGAACAACACCTTTACGTGTAATGCATATGCACGGAACAGCAGACCCAACGGTTCCTTATGATTCTGGTGCACTACCTTCATTGAGTTTGGTTCCACAAACTTTAGAACATTGGAAAAATTACAACTCTTGTTCAGACTCAATTGGATATGCTATTGAAAATGTAGCTTCTGATGGAATTACAGTCGATTGGTTTGTTTACAATGGTTGTACACCTGGAACAGAATTAGAATTCTGGCGTTTGAATGGTGCGGCACACATTTGGCCTTACCCACCGGTAAATGACATTTTTGCTACAACAATTGTCTGGAGTTTCTTAATGCAATACGACCACGGATACCAATATGGTCAATTAGCATTGAATGAGTTTGATATAAATGATAACATTGAATTTTATCCAAACCCAGCCAATGATTTTATAAACATCACTACCGATGATTTAATTCAAAAAACACTGTTATTTTCTTCGAATGGAACATTAGTAAAGGAAAGTGATTACAATTCTGTAAACTCCGTAAAGGAAGATTTGAGTAAACTAGAATCTGGTATTTATTATATGTATGTTAGTACTAACATTGGAGGGAAAACATTGAGAATAATTAAAAAATAGAGATTAAATCGATTAAATTATTCTCAAAACGTCCTTCAGAATGAAGGGCGTTTTTTTATCCTGCCCAATTCTCCCTATCCAAACTTCGATATTGTATTGCTTCTCCAATGTGTTTTGGCTGGATATTTTCCTCTCCATCCAAATCAGCAATTGTTCGAGCCACTTTCAATATCCTATCATACGCCCTCGCAGAAAAGCCTAAATTATTCATTGCTTTTTTCAATAATTCAGCACTAGAATTATCCAATTGACAAAATTCTCGAATTTCTTTGCTACTCATTTCGGCATTGGAATGCGTTTTAATTTGGTCTTCGTTTTCTTCTTTCCTTTTAAATCTTTTCGTTTGGATCAATCTCGCCTCTACTACCCTTGCACGAATCTCTTTACTTCCTTCTTTAGGGATGTCGTTTGCTAAATCTTCGTATTTCACAGGAGTAACCTCCACATGCAAGTCAATTCTATCCAACAGTGGTCCAGAAACCTTATTCAAATAACGTTGAACTGTATTTTGTCCACATGTACAGTCCCGTTCAGGATGATTGTAATACCCGCATGGACAAGGATTCATCGCAGCAATGAGCATAAAACTCGCAGGATAATCGACCGTAAATTTTGCCCTAGAAATGGTTACAGTTCTATCCTCCATCGGTTGGCGCATTACTTCTAGAACCGTTCGTTTGTATTCCGGTAATTCATCCAAGAAAAGTACACCATTATGCGCCAAGGAAATCTCACCAGGCTGAGGATACCCACCTCCCCCGACGAGTGCTACATCCGAAATCGTATGATGCGGTTTACGAAATGGTCTTTCTGTGATTAACCCTTTCCCTTTTGCTATTTTCCCTACAATAGAATGAATTTTTGTTGCTTCGAGTGATTCATCCAATGAAAGTGGCGGTAAAATTGTTGGTAATCGTTTTGCTAACATTGATTTACCTGCACCAGGAGGCCCAATAAGAATTACATTATGTCCACCCGATGCAGCAATTTCAAAAGCACGTTTAATCGCCATTTGTCCTTTTACATCTTTAAAATCAACCCCTAAAGATTCTTGCGCTTGGTTAAAAACTTCTTCAATATTAATATCCAAAGGAGTAATATCTAATTCTCCATTTAAAAAAGCTACAACCTCTTTCAAATTATCAACAGGAATAACATCTAAACCACTAACCATCGCAGCTTCATTTCCATTCTCTTTCGGAAGAATAATTCCTTTGAAACCTTCTTTTTTAGCATTCAGTGCAATCGGTAGAACACCTTTCAACGCATTTAAACGACCATCGAGAGATAATTCTCCGAGAATCACATACTCACTCAATTTTTCATTGGGCAATTGTTCACTTGCAGCAAGAATTCCGATTGCAATTGGCAAGTCAAAAACAGAACCTTCTTTTCGTAAATCAGCAGGAGCCATATTAATCGTTATCTCTCTACCAGGATATTTATAATCGTTGTTGGAAAAAGCGGCTTTTATTCTTTGTTGACTTTCTTTTACGGCAGAATCAGGTAACCCAACAAGAAAAAAATTAATTCCAATAGAAAGATTTACTTCTATTGTAATTGTTGAAGCATCAATACCATAAACGGCAGAACCGTAGGTTTTAACTAACATATCAGTGATATTTATAGGTTATAATTTATTCAAGAAGCGAACTTCTCTATATTAAGTTAGTCAAATAATTGAATTAGTACAAATTAACCCATAAAAATAAATCCACATAAATAAGTAGATAATTATTCTTATATTGCATTTGAATTAAAAAGAAAACCGAACTATTTAAACCAAATTATTACTGACAATTATCATATATAATAATAATATTCAACCATAAAAACTCACTCTATTGTGAGTATCTTTGAAATAGAATAAAAACAAAAGAACATGAAAAATCTACTGATATTAGGAGCTGGGACTTCTGGAACAATGATGGCAAATCATTTGGTTAAAAAACTTCCTAAAAACGAATGGCAAATCACAATAGTTGATCAATATAAAACGCATTATTACCAACCAGGATTTCTTTTCTTACCTTTTGATTTATACAAGGCAAAAGATGTAAAGAAGAAAGGTGAAAAATTTATTCCCAAAGGTGTAAACTATATTCTTGAAAAAATTGAAAAAATTATACCGGAAGAGAATAAAGTTGAATTAGAATCTCAAACATTGGATTACGACCTTTTAATTGTTGCTACAGGTACAAAAACTGCTCCTGAAGAAACAGAAGGTATGAAAGAAGATATGTGGTACAAAAACATCTTTGATTTTTACACTTATGAAGGAGCTAAAGCTTTACGTAATAAATTACGTGAATGGGAAGGTGGAAAATTAGCCATTCACATCACAGAAATGCCAATTAAATGCCCTGTAGCTCCTTTGGAATTTGCTTTCTTAGCTGATTCTTATTTCATCAACAAGGGAATGCGAGATAAAGTTGAGATCACATACGTTACACCACTTGCAGGAGCTTTTACTAAACCTAAAGCTACAAAAACACTTCATTATCTTTTAGAAGAAAAGAACATTAAAGAAGTTGTTGACTTTAACATTGAGAAAGTTGATTGGGAAAATAATAAAATCGTAGATTACGAAGGAAAAGAAGTTGAATATGATTTATTAGTAACTATTCCAACCAATTTAGGTGATGATATGATTGAAAGATCAGGAATGGGTGATGATATGAATTTTGTACCAACAAACAAAGCAACTTTACAATCAAAACATCATGAAAATGTCTTTGTTATTGGTGATGCTTCTAACGTTCCTGCTTCTAAAGCTGGATCTGTAGCACATTTTGAAGCTGAAATTTTAGAAGAGAATATACTTCGTTACATTGCCGGAAAAGATTTCCAAGAAGAATTTGATGGTCATGCTAATTGTTTCATTGAAACAGGTCATGGTAAAGCTTTATTAATTGATTTCAACTATACACATGAACCAGTTGAAGGATCGTTTCCATTTCCAGGGTTAGGTCCATTGAAGTTGTTGAAAGAATCAAGAATGAACCACTTTGGTAAATTGGCCTTCAGATGGATTTACTGGAACATGTTACTGAAAGGTATTTCTATTCCTTTTGTAGCTTCTCACATGAGTGAAAAAGGTAGAGATTACGACGAAAAATAACATTTCGACAAGTTCAATGTTATAAACATTAATAAAAAATAATTTTACAATAAAAAACAAACAATAATGAGTGTAGAAAGAAACGAAGAAGGATATTTAAACGATTTTTCACAATGGACGAAAGAAGTTGGTGCTGAAATAGCAAAAGAAAATGAAATCGACATGTCTGATAAGCATTGGGAAGTAATTACATACTTGCAAAATAAATTCAAAAACGAAGAAGCATTATCTATTCGTGGAATTAAAAAAAGTGGAATTATTAACATTAAAGAATTTTACGAATTATTCCCAAAAGGTCCATTAAAAGTTTCCACAAAAATTGCGGGAATTCCGAAACCAAAAAGTTGTATCTAATTAAAATAAAACAATTATCATGGCAGAAACAAAAGTAAAAAAAATGATGTTTATTCTATCTAAAGCAAATTTAGATAGTGTATATGCAGCATTCATTATGGCTAATGGAGCTAGAATGGAAGGTATTGAGGCTGAGATATTCTTTACTTTTTTCGGGCTAGAAGCTATTAATAAAGCAAAACTAGATGACCTTCATATTTCAACTGTAGGTAATCCTGCAATGCATATGCCGACAATCTTAGGCGGACTACCAGGAATGGAAGCTTTTGCAACTAAGATGATGAAGAAAGAAATGGAAAAATTAGATATGCCTCCTGTAGGTGAATTCCTTGAAATACTTTCTGATTCAGGTTGTAAACTTTGGGCATGTAAACTTGCTGTTGAAATGTTCCACCTAGAAGAAAAAGATCTTTTTGAAGATTTAGATGGAATTCTAACGATTGGAGATTTCTACAATCGTGTAGATAAAGATGATACACACATGCTTTTTGTATAACATCAGTTAAATTATTGAAGCCGCTAATTATAGCGGCTTCTTTTTTGTTCTTTTTTAAATCAAATATGTTCTTTTTAAAAATTTTGAAATGGATCTTAGTTATTCTTTTTTTTCCGCTTTCATTGTTATTCATCGCTTATTATAAACAGAAAAAATCATATCCTGACTTATACACTGTAGAAGAAGAATACAGTTCAAAAGAAGAATGATTACTTTTGTAAATAAAACATGTTCACATCACCTCCTCTTCTCGGTTTAGATCATTTTATGCTTGCTTTAGAGCGAAATGATACATCTATTGGGACCAGTGGACATACCTGTCGCTATATTTTAGAATTGGAGGGAGAATTTGACCTAAACAATTTCAAAGAGCTTATAAGGAAGAATGAAATTGCCCAATGGCTTTCTTCTTTGTACATCTCTACTTCTCTACTTCAATCCAGTAAATGGACAACTGGGCAATCGAAAGAGATTTTCATTGAAGAAATAACTTCAGAAAAAATAATTCCTCACAAACTTGCGCAAACGATTCTTCACAAAGAGAATTCTCCTCTTTTCTTTTTTTCAATCGTTCGAGGGACCAAAACAAGATTAGTGTTTTCATGGCATCATTTACTCATGGACGGATACGGCGCTGTTTTATTCTTAGAAAATATAATTTCACCTCTCGAAAAGAAGATCATTGAACGAAAAAAATCCAAACTTTCTATTCCAATTTTAAAAGAATGCTTCAAAGCTAAAAAGTTTGTCGACTCCACTTCAAAAGGGAAAATTGAAACAATGGAGAATCTTTTCACATCAGAAGTTGAGCAAGGTTTTCGTTTCATATCTTTTACGAAAGAAGAGTCAATTACTCTTGAAAAAAATGCACAAAAGAATGGCGCAAGGTTCGGCATAAGCACCTACTATTTAGCTTGTTGTTCCATTACACTTGCTGATCATTTAAAGCTAAAGAAAAACAAAGTAATTAATGACTTTTGGATACCTGTCCCACAAGACACCCGTAAAAAAGGTAGTAAATGGCCCATCACAGGAAACCACTTGTCTTTTTTATTCTACCGAATCAACGCTGAATACTTTGTGGATAAAACTGCAATGACCAAAGATTTGAATCAGCAAATGTTAACTCAAATCAAGCAAAAAATTCCGACAGCTTATTCTCATTTGATGAATTATATGCGTACTATTCCAACATTTTTGTACGCTAAACTCATAAAAGGTCCAAATGGTGAATCTTTGTCCAGCTTTCTGTTCACAGTCGCTGCAGAACATCCAAAATCAATGACAAAAATAAATGGTTGTAAGATTACAAATTCGATCAGTGTACCACCAAACACATACCCCCCTGGGTTAACTTTTGCTTTCAATCGGTTTGAGGATAAAATTCAAATTGTTATTCCGTATTACAAGCATTTATTTACAGAAATGGATATGGATAAAATTGAGGGAAAACTGAGAGGTGAATTACTTGGCCAGTCAATAGAATTTAAAATCTAAATAATCCGTATTAGAACCGATTAAGGTTTTTCCAATCTCTTCTTAATTCATCTATTTTATCCGCTGACAGTTTAGAATAAGTATTTTTATTGTATCCCTTTGTCTGAATTAATTCATTCTCAAAATTAGACTTACTTTCTTTAAAGCTCGTTAAATTTAATTCTCTGTACACCTTAGACAATTCATTCATTGGATCTTTGAGTAAATCTGAATACGCAACAGTTGTTAATCGCTGCTCAGGAATCAATTCTTTTTCTTTTTCAAATTTCTCATACATTAATCGATAAGATTCAATAATGTATTTTTCAATTGATTTTACTTGATCTTCACTTACTTTCTGAAAACTCGTTTCTTGCACGACTTTTTCATATAATTTCACTGTGGATTGATATACTTCGATTGGATCTCGATGAATGTGCACAAATTTTGCATCTGGAAATACTTCTAAAATTTCTTTTATTCGTCCAGTATTTGCAGGACTTTTCAGAATGAGTTGTTTTCCTTGGTGGGCAAAAGATAATTTTTGAATAAAATACTTAAAATTCTTTTGCCAAATTTTCTTTTTTTTCTGATTCTCAAACAAAACGCTTTCCTTAAAATGTTTCATTACAGAATTAGGAAAATAAAAAGTCAGTAAGTATGAAACACCAGTCATCGTTGCAATGGCAAATTCTTCTTCTTTGGGAGAATCAATACTAATTTTCACTTCATCCTGAGGTCGAGTTGCTGGAATAGATTTTGAAATCATTTTACGCATTACATCTCCTCCAACGAGAAATGAATGAGGTAATAAACCTTGATACAAAGTACAGAATGCTTTGGATGTATCTTTCGACATTAAATAATGTAAGTGAGTTGTCCCACTTCTAGGGTGACCCAAGATGAAAATCGGTTCTTTTACTTTTTGCTTCTTTATTCTTCGAGAGTAAACAATATACTCAATCAAATGTAGCGGTGAATTGAACAAACTTACAAAAGTAATTGATAACGCTTTTGGAATAAATACAGGGGAAATCTGAAATCTATTTCGCCATAAAATCTGACACCAAACAGGGAAATTAACTCCCATCAATGGATGCTTGAAGATATTCCTATAATTCTTTTGTGAAAACTCAATTTTCATGGTAAAACAAAAGTATCGATTAAAGTGAGAATAAATTCAATTTCATTACTTTTGTTTGTGCTTCATCAACTAAATATAAAATTCTTTACTGCTATTTTTGCCTGTTTTCTTTCTTTTGGGATTTTCGGGCAAACTATTCATGTGGATGGAACAATATTCGAAGACAGTACTTCCCGAGTAATTCCTTATGCAAAAGTTTTCTTTATGGGAACACAAAATGGGACAGTAAGTGACATCTATGGCTCTTTTAATATTAAAATTCAAGCAAAGAATTTAAAGTATGACACAATTATTGTTTCATTGTTAGGGTACACAACGCAAAAAATTCCAATTTCAAGATCTTCCGAAAATCATTTAATGATTCACTTGTCCTCTAGCCTATTTCAAGATTTGGATGAAGTAACAGCAGTTGCTGGAGAAAACCCTGCATGGAGATATATGCGTAAACTCATTCTAAATAAAGATAAAAATAATCCTAATAATATTGATTATTACTCCAATCAAGAGTACGCTAAAATTCGATTCGATCTCAATAATTTCACTGATAAAATAAAGACGAATCTTTTAATGCGACCTTTTGATTACATCTGGGACAATGCTCAAGAAACAGATGATGGTGTTGCATTTTTACCCGTTTTATTAACTGAAAAATCCATTCAACATTATTACCGTAAGAAACCAAATGATAAAAAAGACATCATTCATGGAGAAAAAACAACTGGTTTAGCTGGTCCAAAATTGTTAAACTTTACGGAAGATTTATACATCACACCAAATGTTTATGAAAATTACATTGAAATTTTAGGAAAATCATTTCCCAGTCCTTTGAATGACAATTATAAAAGTAATTACAAATTCTACCTTCTAGACAGTACTTACCAAAATGGAAAAAAGACCTATGCCATTCGATTCATTCCAAAACACGAAAGAATTTTAGCCTTTTCTGGAGAAATGTCTATTGATTCAAGCACATTTTCCGTTACTCAAATTCAGATGCGTTTTGACATTAAAGCCAATGTAAATTTTGTTCGAAGCTATATCATCAATCAATTCTATGAGGAAGTTGCCCCCAATACATGGATGATTTCTGAAGCGCAAGTAATTGGTGATTTCACTGTTGTTGAAAACGCGACAGATATGACCGGGTTCTTTGGTCGAAAAAGGGCTTTTTATTCAAATTACTCTATCGGTGAAGAAATAAACACAACTATTTTTGATGGATTAGAGACCATTCAATACGATGACAATGCAAAAACAAGAGACAGCCTTTTTTGGATAGAGATGCGTAGTGAAGAATTGAATCAAGAAGAAATAAGTCTACTCAAGGTAACCAAACGTGTAGAAAAAGATCCTGCTTTTATTCTTCGAAAGAAAATATTTTATACGATTGGAACAGGCTATATTCCTTTCAATAAAATTCAAATGGGAGATATTTACACTTTCTATAGTTACAATCATATCGAACATTCTCGCGTAAAATTTGGAGGAAGAACCAATCCTGATAATGTTTTCCCTTTACATGCATCAACTTATATTGCTTATGGAACATTTGATCAAAAGTGGAAATATTCTGTCGCAACTTACCTTAATCTAAGTAAGAAATTAAAAACTAGAATTGGAGGAAGTTATAAATATGATATTGAACAGTTGGGAAGAAGTTTTAATCACATTTCGTTGGATCATATTCTTGGTTCTTTAACGCAAATAAACCCTTCCAACTCTCGAAATTATGTTACTCGATTTGAAGCTTACGTCGAAAAGGAATTTTTCAAGGGTTTCATTTCTCGTTTAACTTATTTCAACACAAATTATTCACCAACAAAAGACAATCAGTACATTAATATACAAAACGGTCCCGTTGAAGTTTCCAAGTATCAATCTTCTGGAC
The DNA here is from genome assembly GCA_964387525.1 of uncultured Fluviicola sp. Classification (GTDB taxonomy): domain Bacteria; phylum Bacteroidota; class Bacteroidia; order Flavobacteriales_D; family Crocinitomicaceae; genus UBA4466. The sequence continues at coordinate 20,408 of CAYLWS010000008.1, read as the reverse complement.
TTCGTTTAAACCTTAAGTTTAGTTATTTATTTGATGATATTTCGGGTAAATTCTACGATAAGAAAGACTTGTATCGTCCCAAAAGAAAATTCCCTGACATTTCATTTTCTTATGAATTTTCAGCTAAAAAAACATTTGCGTCCGATTTTGATTATCAGAAAATAAAGCTCTCCATTCGCCAACGATTGAATGCTAAGAAATTTGGTTATTTTACGTATAATTTTGATGGAGGAAAGACATTTGGAACAGTCCCGTTCACATTCTTAGACATTCCATTCGGTAATCAATTAATTTTTGCCGATCAATACGCATTTAACTTAATGGATTTTATGGAATTTGCATCCGATGAATACGTAGCGATTCATTTGTCGCATCATTTCCAAGGATTTATTCTCGATAGAATCCCACTCATCAATAAATTAAAATTCAGGAGTTACATTTTTGGGAAATCCTTTTTTGGTCAATTATCTTCGGAGAACAACCAATTGAGCCACCTTTTCCCCACAGGATTAAGAGCCATAAATAAGCCTTACCATGAAGTTGGATTTGGCATTGAAAATATTTTTAAATTTGCCTCAGTCGATTTTGTTTGGCGATTAACCCCAGGAATAGGAGAATACTATACTTTTATGGTCAAACCAAGTTTTAAATTTAGTTTTTAGCAATGAAATACATTTTATTATTCTTACTGATTCTACTCGCAGTTCCTACTTTCTCTCAAGAAAACGAAGTGAAAAGACCTAAGATAGGACTAGTTTTAAGTGGTGGTGGCGCAAAGGGTTTTGCTCACATTGGTGCAATTCAACTGCTTGAAGAAGTTGGAATAAAACCAGATTTCATTACAGGAACAAGTATGGGGAGTATCATTGGTGCATTATATGCTATGGGATATACTCCTGACGAAATTAAAGCCATCTCTGACACTACTGATTGGAAAACTGTTTTATCAAACACAACCGAATTAAGAAATGTCGCTTATTCTGAGAAACAGTATTACGGAACTTATTGGGCGAATTTAAACATCACTAAAGCTGGTGTAGCCCTACCTGGAGGATTAATTGAAGGACAGAATTTATTAGAAGAGCTGTCAATCCTTTCCCAACCAGTTCATGGAATTGATAACTTTTTAGATTTCCCAATTCCTTTCACTTGCGTTGCAACCGATATTGTCAATGGTATTCCCGTTGCATTAAATTCAGGAAACATCACTTATGCTATTCGTGCCAGTATGGCAATACCAACCGTTTTTACTCCTGTAGAAATCGACTCCATGCTATTAATTGACGGTGGCTGGACGAGAAATCTTCCTGTTCAAGAAGCTTTGGATATGGGAGCAGACATTATCATTTCTGTTGACGTTGGTGCGGGACTCTACAAGAAAGAAGATTTAAAAAACATGCTGAATATCTTGGACCAAACAGCTTGGATCTTAAGTTCTCAAGATACAAAAAAGCAACTTGAAATGAGCGATTATGTAATATCACCGCCAGTTCGAGGATATTCAACATTTGATTTTGATGATTTAGATTCAATAATTGCTTATGGCTATATTGAAGCCTCAAAACAAAGAGCAGAATTTGAAGCTTTGGCAAAACGAATATACCCAACTGGAAAAAATGAAAAAAAGATAGAAAAACCAAACCAAATTGAACGATTCATGATCGAAAAGATCACTGTTCATGGAACCAAATTAACTTCTGACAAATTTGTTCGTGGTCGATTAAAAATTAACCCGAACAAGCATTACACATCTGAACAGGTTCATCAAAAAATAAAAGAACTCTTTGGAACTCTTTACTATGAAAAAATCAGTTTTAATTTGATTCCAATAGATGACCGATCTCAAGAACTCATTATCACTTTAAAAGAAAATAACCCTGCGGTGTTAAAATTATCTTTGTATTACGATTCTGAGAATAGTATTGGGGTTAATTTAAATGTTACACTTCGAAACATTCTTTTAAAGAATTCTCGATTATTCTTTGATGCCTTTCTTTCTGAAAACCCAATCATTAGTTCTAAATATGTAAAATACTTAGGTGTTGACCAAAAAGCATTGGTTTTTTCAAGATTGAAATACACACGAGATGCTAATTTTCAATGGAAAAATATATACGACCAACCAGCAACTTATGATTACAATGAGTTTAACTTTAGTTTAGGAAATGCTTACACATTAAAAAACAGTTGGATAATGGGGGCTGAGATTGGATATTCTACTGCTAGAATGAAAATTAAAATAAATCCTGATACTTTAATCAAAAAATGGAGTCAAACTAGTTTTCCATTGAATGTTTTCGTCAAACTAAACACACTAGATCAAGTTGTTTTCCCCAAAAAAGGCATCCTATTTTCGGTAAATGCTAAATATAATTTTGGATTAAATCATGTCGCTAATCTTGCTCGAGATTTTTCATTCATTTCACAAGAAGAGATTGACAACCTCACTTATTTAGCCCCGTACTTTGTTTTTAATTTTTCCTACCACCAATCCATTAAATTACATGAAAAATTTAGTCTTATTGCGGAGTCCTCTTTGAAATTTTCAAGCACAAATAATCTAGGATTTAATGATATTGTGAAAGTTGGTGGTATCTCTCCTACATTAACTTCTTCTAGTTCATTTTGGGGATTAAACAGAAGTCAACACAACGTAAACCAAGCATTAACAGCAACAATTGGGTTTCAATGGAACTTTTTTAAAGATTTATACCTTATAGGAAAAGCGAACTATTTAGATATCGAGTATCCTATGAACTGGTTTTTGCCTGAAAAAAGTTTAGAAACAATGCAAGTTGGAAATAATACAAGAACAAATTTAGTTTCTTTTGGCGGTGAACTTGCTTATAAATCTCCAATTGGTCCAATACGATTTGCTATGCATCAGAATATTTACAGCAATGATTTAAATTTCTTTGTCGGTGTAGGATTTAATATTCACAAAATGAATAATAGTTTTTAAGCATGCAATCGATAGAAATAAACAATAACATATTCGTACTAAAAGTACAAAAATCTCCTTTTATTCTGCGTTATTTTATTCTATTACTTTCTTTAACATCTATAATAGCGCCTTTAATTGGAATGTTTTTCAGAATTAAATATGGAGGTGGAATTCATTTCTCTAACATCCTATTTTTAGGATTTTTCAGCTTGCTTGGGTTATATTTATTTCGCATTTTTTTATGGAATTCCTACGGAAAAGAAAAAATCGAAATTGATCAATTACAAGTGAAATACACTCTTGACTATTCCCTTTTTAAAAGTCAACGAATTGCCCTCATCTCAAAAAAAGTTTTTTCAATCAATAAAATTGGTTACGAGGAAGACAACCTTGGAACTCTAGTCATTGGAGAAGGTGAAAATACTTTTGAAAGCGTTGTAAAGATAAAAATTGAACAATTAGAACAACTAATTCTAGACATTACTACACCTGAATAAAATTCATCTCTATTATTTCTAAATAAGTTTTCTCTTTTTTCCTAACATTTCATACCTTTACATTATGCATGCTGTAGAACCTTATTTTCATTGGAGAAATCTGTACATTTCTTCAGGTGACGACGCTTCACCTTTTTACAAAAAAGAGTACAGTGAGTTCTTTTTTGAAAATAAAATATACAATCACCTCATCCACCCTCAATGGGATTCGATAGATTCTCCTACCTTATTTTTAAAAATAATATATGTCGATTACGAATCTTCTTTTGCCATTATCGAATTTATGGGGGAATGGAATGATGCGATTGAGAACGATATCATGACATTGAAAAGAGACATCATTGACGAACTTATAAAAATGGGAATAACGAAATACATTCTCATTGGAGAGAATATATTGAATTTTCACAGCTCAGACGATTGTTATTACGAAGAATGGATGGAAGACACGGAAGAAGGTTGGGTAACAATGATTAACCTACATCCTCATGTTGAAGTTGAAATGGAAGAAGTTGGTATTGACCACTATTTTTTAATGGGAGGTCAACTTGATGATATTGATTGGAGAACTTATCTACCCCATCAGTTGTTTGATTATGTAGAAACCATCGTTGAAGAACGATTGGGGGTATAAAAAAATCGGATAGTAAGACTTACTACCCGATTTAATAAAGTATATTTTGAATGAAATGATAATTTATTTCACCATTATCTGAGAAGACATTGCTTTATTACCAACGAAAAAGTGAACCAAATAAATTCCCGATTCTAAACTCTTTGGCAATGCGATTTGCTCATCATTTTCACCGATTACAGATTCACCTAAATCATATGTGAAAACTGATTTTCCTGTAAGGTCAACCAAGTTGAAATACATATTCCCAACTGTCAATGTATTGAACGTCAAGAAAACTTTATTCGCTTCCTGAGAATAACCTGCGATGAAATTAAAGTTGTCTTGTGTATTTTCGGTGATACTAGAAGTATTCACTCCTAAGATGTGTTGTGACAAAAAGATTACATCACCACTGTTGTTCCCGTTGCCATTAGCCTTTGCTGAAGCAACGTAAAATTTAACTGGTCCAACATTCGTAGCTGGAGCTGTCCATTCCCAAATCCAAAATTGATTTGAAGAAGAATTAGATCCAGAAGTATGTGTTGCATAGTCTTTACCGCCTGCACTCACAATTTGAGTTCCGACACCATTATTCCCAGTAAAAGAACCCGCCATTGCATCATTTTGAGTATCCAGGACAATTGCTTCAAAACCTTCTTTTACATCATGTGTTGCTAATTGCAAAGAAACATTGTATGTATTACCCGGTACATAATTCGTTATTGGGTTCAAACCTTCTAAAACAGTAAAAGTATGTTGTGCTGTTCCGTCTTGTGTTTGTCCAGAGTGGCATTGCGTACAATTTGCATCTCCTGGAGCACCTGTTTTACCAGCCAAAGCACCTGCAGCATGTTTTACATGTACATTCTTTGCAAAATATTTTTCTATTTTCTCTACACCAGACTTTTGCATTCCAATGAAAGCAATTGAAGTGATTCCAATCGCAATTAATAAGTAACTTTTTTTCATATTATTTGGGGTTATTTTGATTACTAATTTGTTTGTTCTTAATTATTTAATTTTCCTTGTGCTATCCAACATTCAATTTTTTGAATTGATGTATCATCAAATTTTGGTGCTCCAAAAGGCATTGGTGCAAACCCTGGATCATGTCTAATAGACCCTATTATTGTTGGTTCCATAAGAAGGCTAATGTTTTGATATCCTGAGAAATCGAATCCTGACTCGTGAGTTTGCATATCATGACACCCTGTTGTAGCACAACCCTGCTCAATTAATGGTTGAACAGTTTGTGAAAAAGAGACAACTTCAACACAATCTCCTTCAGGAATTGGGTTAACAATTGGTGCTTGATCTTTTTTACAAGCCACAACAATTAATGATAAAGAGAGTATTGTTAAAAAAAGGTATTTCATATCTATAATTTAAAATTTCTTGTAATACTAAAACCAAGACGAAACTCTCCATCTAACCAGTTGGAATATGTTGCAGGAATAAACTGTGATTCAGTAAATCCACGTGCATTTGTAACAACAATTTTAAAGTTGTGTCCATTTGTCATGTATTCAAAGCCGGCCGAAAGACTGTTAAAATTTTCCGTTCGAATCCCTGATTTTGAGAAAACATGATAATATTCTACTAACATCCCCATTTCTTTCGTGAATTTCAAGCCTGCAGCACCTCCTAAGGAGAACAAACCATTTTCATCACTTGCTAAGACGTAGTTTCTATGCACATAGGTTGGCATTATTGCTAAACTAATTCGTTCACCAAACTTACGTGCAATATTTATTTGAGCTGAATAAGCCATTCTATGGGCAAATTCAGGGAAACTTTGTATTTGAGTAAGGTCTTTGGTTGCTTTTTGATAAGTTACTGTAGACGTTCCTAAAATTGCTAAACTAATAGGCATTCCAGAAGCTTTATTCTGAGTCAGCATTCTATATTTCACAAAACCATCCACCAAAGAACGATAAGGCTTGCCTGTTCCTTTGCTACGACCAATACCAATCATCAATTTATCAGAAACACCATATTCGAAAGCAAAACGAACATCTGCAGCTTGATCAAATCCGAAAAATTGTTGAATCCCACCATTTGAACCTGCTATGTCTCCAAAACGGTGAGAAATACTAAATTCTAAGGTTCTTTTCTTTAATGTCTCAACAGAATGTCCATTTAGAATCCTCGTTCCACTGAATGTTTCTTCCACATTCTGAGAGAATGATTGAAATGAAAGCAATATTGCTCCCAAAAAAATTATATTTTTTATCATTTTTTTGCAATTTGTTTAATGTAAGCAACTAAATCATTGATTTGTTCATCACTCATTTTTTCTTCCGTATATAATGGCATGTATTGTTTTCTTCCACTTTTTGCATACGTTCCCCAACGAATAATTTGATACAGGGATTTATCTTTGTAATTATCTAAATTTCGAACAAACATTCTCCCTGTCAACTTGCCATTATCTAAACCTAGATTTGTAGCCCTTTTATAAGCATGACAATGTAAACAACTCTTATTGTAGATTGATTTTCCATTTTCAACATTTCCATTTTCTCCATACTTCCGATTTTCTCGAGGCATCGTAGGTAAAAATGTAGCGGAATAAAATTGACGATACGATTTTTTCACAACAGCAGTCAAGGCTTTCTTTTCTTGCGCTGAAGCATTCATGTATTGCCCAATTTTATCTTGAATTTCAAGGGGAAGGTTCAAGTCTTTTATTTGTAATTCATTCTTCTTATAGTAATGTTTGACAGCATCTAATTCCCAATCTAACATTGGTCGGCCAGAAGAGCAATATTCTGCACACAATTGAATTGCATTGTCCAAACTATCTCTAGCATCATCCACTAATTCTCCATATTTTTTTTTGTAATCTCCGTTGTAGAATTTCGTTCTATTGTATATTCCAAAGAAAGTTGAACCTTGTAGAAAAGGCAAACTATGAGAATTAGCATACGCTAGTCTTTCTTTAGGTGATTCTGAAGCTAAATTCGAGAATTCTCTTGTTAAGTTATGGCAATCAGTACATACAAAATATTTTGAAATTCGTTTGGATTTTTTTCCTTTATAAGTTGTAAATCCATTGCGAATAATGTCTTCACCCATTTTTGCTTTTTGAGCATCAAAACTTTTCATTTCATGTAATAAAGAAGCATCTCCTAATCGTAGGAGAACAGCTTCCAATGAAACATCCTCAATAGTAACAGACACATTATTTTCCAATTTAAATTGAGTAAATGAAAATGTTACAGCCAAACAACTAATGGCTAAAAAAGAATAGAAAAAGTATTTTATCACTGATAATGTGTTTTATAAAAATTGATAATTGTGTAAATAAAGATTCCAATTATCTTCAAATATAGGCCACTTATTTGAAATAGCATTAGAAACACGACTGAAACTGACAAAGTATTGTTTGAACTGACCTTATATTCCTTTGAACAAAGCGAATTATTACAATAAACCATGTGACTTTAGCCTTGTATAATTAATTCTCAATCAATCAAAATGCATAAAAAAACAACATTCCGATGTTCCCTAACACTATTTTTATATCTTTAAATTCTGAAAATTATGACCAAAGACGAATTAAGAGCATATTACATCAATAAAAGGAAAACTTTATCTCCAAAAAAACTTGAACAAATTTCGAGCAATATTTGTCATGCAGCATTTAGTAAGTTTCAATTGGAAAAGAAAAAAATTAGCCTTTTTCTACCCATCGAACGAAAAAAAGAAATCAATACCTATAAAATTTGGGAGAAAGCTATTTCTTTAGATGCACAAGTTGCAGTTCCTAAGGTAAATTCAAAATCGGGAGAATTAAAACACATTATTTTCGAATCAGTAGACCAATTAGAAATCTCTTCCTACGATATTCCAGAACCAAAAAAAGGAAGAATTATTGCCGCTGAACATTTTGATTATGTTTTCGTTCCTCTTTTAGCAATTGATAAAAAAGGAAATCGTGTCGGTTACGGTAAAGGATATTACGATCGATTTTTAAAAAAATGTTCCCCTCGATGTAAATTCATCGGACTCAGTCATTTTGATGATCTTGAAGAATTAATTCCAGATATGAATCACTTTGATATTTCTCTTGACTTTTGTATCACACCTTCCCATTTTTACCGTTTTGAAAAAAGATAACCAAGGAAGATTCCATTTATTGATAATAGCATTTATTCCTGCATTTCTAGTGGCGGTTTTTTTACCAAAAAGTTGGATTCCAGCTATTATCGTACTTTTATTTGGAGTTATATTGAGTTACTTCTTTTTTAGAAAGAGTAATTAAATCAACTATTATCTACATTTATTCCCTCTAAACAACACACTTTCTAACCTTTTTCTTTTTTTTACGTAACTATAAGATAATGAAGCGATTTGTTGTCATATTAATTTGGTTCCTGAGTTCTTCCATTCTATGGGCGCCTCGGTCTAAACCTATTTTTGGGGTTAACGTTGCGATTGGTGCAAACTCACAAATCTCCACTTATGTGTGTTATTTATACAATGGTTATTCCATGAATAGAAAACGAATTGTAGATAAAAATACGTTCATTAAAATTGTTTCTGGAGAATGGCCTAGTATTTACAATCCAGATAGAATTGACTTTTTTGGAGAAAATAACATTTCACTCACTGTTGAAACAGAAGTAACTTCTTTGAAAGAATACCTCAATTGTGTTTCACTTGATTCATTGTGGAAAATACGATTCTCTACTTATCCATTTATTTACAACAATGAAATGGGTTGGAGTAATAAACTATTTAAACCATCTCCAAATCAAGAGATTTATTTAAAAGAACGTTACGATATTGATCATATTGATGGAGAATACTTTTTAGACACTAATTTTTGGTTACTTTTAACTGATGTTGTCGATACAAATTGGATAAACAACTATAAATCTATCCATTGATTGTATGGATATTTAAACTACATCGTCTTACCAATTATGAAAAAAACAAATCTTATATATATCGCATTACTTTTAGTCGGATGTTCAAACGCAAGTCCACTAGAAAACAATGTTGTTTCTGAGGAAATAGGAACCGAAATAGAAGTAGTAGAAAATGTTACAGAAAAAGAATCCACGCAAGAGAGTACAACGACTAAAGTTATTCTAGTTGATTCTGTTGTTTTGATGGAAGAAGTAAAACCAATCGTAACAGAAAGCAAGGTTGAATCAGAAACAATTGCTAATCCAGTAGAAATTCAAGCAGACAGTTTCCACGATTACATTCAATGGAGTGCTTTTTTAACGCAGCATGTTTCTTCATCAGGTAAAGTGAATTATGCCAAAATAAAAACGGATACAAAACAATTGAATGCAATTATTCTTTTGTTTGAAAAGAACTATCCTTCTTCTTCGTGGTCGTCAAAACAACGATTGACTTATTGGATTAATGCATATAACTTATACACTTTAAAATTTGTTTCAGATCATTACCCAACTTCATCCATTACTAAAATTACGGCAAAACCTTGGGACAAGAAATTCATTTCTTTAGGAGGAGAAACTTTGAGTTTAAATGACATCGAACATAAAAAAATAAGAGCAAAAAACAATGAACCTCGTATTCATTTTGCATTAAACTGCGCAAGTGAATCATGTCCAATGTTGTACAACAAAGCTTTTACGGCTAAAAACCTTTCGTATCAATTGACCAAACAAACCAAACGATTTTTAGCGGATAAGAGTAAAAATGATTTTTCAGATTCAAATAACGTTAAAATATCTTCTATTTTTGATTGGTACAAAGGAGATTTCGTAAAAAAAGAAGGCTCTGTTATCGCATTTATCAATAAATATAGAACAGAGCAATTGTCTGACCCAAAAATAAGTTATCTTAAATATTTGTGGGGATTGAATGATTGATAAGAGGAATGATTCCTTTTCATAAAGCACTTCTAACAGAAAACTGTTTGCTCGCTAATTGTTAATCCTTTTTTAGCTTAATTGCACGTACGCATTACCGACCATTACGATTCCATTATATACAATACATAATGGAATCGTAATGGGGGATATTTATCTCTTCTTTTTTTTCTGCAGCAAATAACCATCAACTGTATGTCGTTAAGCCTGGTGTTTTACACTTCCTTGAAAACATCCAACAGAACTGATCTTTTTAAAAGAAAGAAGAGGGTCACTCCAACGTACGAATAGTTGCAATTCGATAAATTCAATAGAACTGTTAGAAGTACACTCCGACAATTCTAGTCAGAACCATCTTCTTCATTAGGCAAAGTTACTCCGATACATTCTAAATATGTTTTTCTTTGAAAATCAAAAGTCCATTTTTTGTCAGTATAAAGGTTATCCCCATCATATTGCTCTAATTGATTAATCGTTTTCATTAAAGAATTATTATCGTAAGTAACTGGACTATATTCAGATAGTATCTTGTTGCTGATTTCTTTTTCTGCTAATATTGGTTTTTTATATGCTACGGCTAAATTATATGCCCCACTTATTTGAGTATTATATAAGTCTCCCGAAATATCATTGTCATGGATAAGTGGCATGATATAGTCACTATTTTTTATCATTGAGTAAAATGTGGAGACTGGGATAAATTCATCCCAAATTAAAAAATTATCTGTCACTGATAATTCTACTATTTTTTGTTTAATATAAGCACCATCTCCATGCTCATGTTCACAACGACCAAGTAATAGAAACTTTATATTTTTATTTATGCCAGACTTTTGTATTGACTCAAAGAGTGTTGTATAATCTCTCCTTTTAAGTTCAACCTGACCAGGAATACAAATCCATATTTCATCTTTCTTCTTCTTAACTTCCTGAGAGGGATAATCAGGGAAATAAATTGGATATAATACTGAAAATGAAGAATGATTTTTAATTCTATTCTTCAAATACTCGCTTAAGACGAAATAATGCTTTATTTTTTTTGAAATATATTTTTGGCTATGACTAGAATTTATTTTTTTTATGTCATGCAGAATACCATAAAACTCAATGTCTTTAAAAGGCAAACGAGATAACCTACTAACCAATTTACCTTGAGCAGTATTAAAAATTATTTTGTCAAAACGATTCGCTTTACAAAGTTGCCAAAATCTGAATATATCTACCCATTGCTTATATCCTTTTCTTACGGAAAGAAAAATGTTTTTGTCAATATGGTCAAAGTGTTTAATATTACCCTCTAGAGATTTATTACAGATTAGTGTCAAATGAATGTTTGGACAAGATTTAATAATCTTTATTTGGGAATAGAGACATTCATCATGAGACCCCCCTAATTCAACTATTGCTATTTTCATAATTTGTTGTACCTAACGTTTTGTGTATGACTAGTAAGAAGGTTTTAAATACTTAATTTTCGGTTTAACAATTAGCCAAATTTACAATTTTTTCTTTAAAAAACTATCACACAAAATTGTAAATTTTGTGGACTTGAATTAATAAAAAAAACTGGACACTGAGTCAAGATAGTATGGTCGTAAAACTAACTTCGTAAAATATGTCATGGAAATTTGACTACCCGTAGGAGAATTGCAACGTAAAATGTAGAAGACACACAGTCACTGATGTAAATCAAAATCCTCGTACAATTCACATATTACTGGTTATGGTTTATGGGAAAACGCTGATGCTTTTGCAATGTTTACAATAGATGAAAAAGGAAAAGCACAAAGTTTAAAATTGAAAGGAATATCTCCTAACATTGACTTTAGCTTTGATTTCCAAGATTTAGATTTAAAAAGAATAAGTAAGAATTAATGTCTTCTATTTCGATTACACCAAGTTTCTGTCCATTTTAACATAGAAATTTCAGATACAGTATTGCCTAAGCTATCCTTTCCTATTGAATAAATCTATAGATTATACAATTCGTTATATTCTATAGTTTTTCCCGTTTGACAATACAATGTATGAACTATTGAATAATTTCACCAACACATTGTTTCCAAAAATTTCGAATTCAGAATTCATTTGATTGGTGATTTCGTGTACTTTTCCGTCAACCAATGCACTTACTCCACCCATAATATTTCGGTAAGCCACTACTCCATTTTTAAGCGCATATTCTTTTGGGATATAGCGTGCAATTTCTATTTTCTTTCCATTGGAATAAACATATGTAAACCCATTTTCAACCCAGTAAACAACATCATCTTTAACTTCCCATTGACTTGCTCCAAAATTCGTTAATTGAATTACTTCGCCATTCTTATAATAAACAAGGTCATCATTTCTATTCTCATAAACGATAAATCCTCTACCTGATCTATATTTATTGACATGAAACTCTTCTACATCAAGAAATTCACCATTTTCGAAAACGGCAAAAGTTCCAGAAATGGGGTCATTAAACGCTAGGACATCTGTTCCTGTTTGAAAATTATAAGGAGTTTGCCAAACGTCTAATTCATAAATTTGACCATTCCAAAACACTTTATTAAAATCACCATTGTCTTTAAACGCAACAATGTTTTCACCTACAGAAATAGGTGGTTCAAGTTCTCCCATTGAAGTATACAAAGTATAAATACGTCCTTCAAAGTAGACACTTACGGCGTTGTACCGCATATCTTCAAAAACTATGATATTATCTTTTACCCAGTAATTTCGTACATTATATGAAAGTGTTTGAATCTGTCCTTTATCCCACATATTAAGTGTCTGACCGATTTTCCACGTCAATAACTCATCCGAGACTCTATACTCCACGGATAAATTTGCCAATTGTTTTTTTGATTTCCCGTCGTAAGCAATTAGATTACCTCGAAAATCAACATATGCGCATATATGATCTCCAGATTCAAATTCTTTTATACGTTGTAATTCAATTTGTTGGAAATAACCATTTTGAAAATTTTTGAAAAATCCATTAAAATCGAGTAAAGGTGTAATCGTTTGAGCAAAACTTGTTGCAGAAATAAAAACGAGTAAAAATAAGATCATTTTTTTCATAGATTCAAATATAGTCAAATTCTAAGCCAATTAATCTGGAATAATTCATTAAACCAACAAAACTTTTGTATTATTGTTGTATTAAAACAAAACGAAAATGGAATTACTTGTAGGAATTATTTTAGGTGCAGTAGCTGGTTGGTTAGCTAGTAAAATTATGAAATCAAGTTCAAACGGATTACTTCTGAATATAATCCTTGGAATTATTGGAAGTTTTGTTGGTGTTAATTTATTTGAATTTTTTGGATTCAACGCTGCACAAAATTGGTTAGGTTCTATCCTCGTTGCAACAATTGGAGCGGTTATTCTTATTGCCACAATTCGATTCGTTTTCAAAAAGAAAAAGTGAAAAATCAGATGAAATTCATATTGGTTTTTGTTTTTTTTATTTTTTCTCAATTCTCATTTTCTCAAATTACCAACAAAGGTTTCCCTTCATTGGACACCAACGAGATGGTTTACGAATTTGATATAAAATATATTGGAAAAAGTATCTACCCAGACGATAATTATCAATACGTAATCGATTACTTAGTACAACAACTCCAACAGAATCCTAAATGGACTGTCACCATACGTGGACATGTATGCTGTGGTCCAAGTTACAAGATCAGTAAAAAAAGAGCAAAGAATGTATACAAGATTCTTTATAACTTAGGTATTCCTAAAGAAAGAATGTGTTACAAAGGAGAAAGTGATAATTTCCCATTGGTTTTCCCTGAAAAAACAGATGAAGATGCTGCAAAAAACAGAAGGGTAGATTTTATTCTTCGAAAGAATTAAATCTTATCTAAAAGAATTCATGTATTACACATAAGAATTGGTTTTTCACATTTGCATAATCTATTGATTTTTCATACCTTACAAAAAAACCTACACGTATGAACACTTTCATTGAAACAATTGAAGAATCAGGAATAACTGCTCACTTAAGAAAAGATGGAATTGTTCATTTATTCATTAATGACCATACGCATGTTACTCATTCGATGTTAGAAAATCTAATTGTGCAACTAAAAAACCTTAAAAAAGACAAAATTCCATTAATTGTTGAAGCCGGAGAGTTTGTCACCATTGGGCAAGATGCTAAAAAATATGCGAAAGAATTTGAAGATAAAGCAAACATCAGTTCTCGAATTATTATTGCGAAAAACTTGGCTCAAAAAATATTAGTGAATTATTACTACAAAAGTCAAGTTTTGGATAAACCTTTTAAAGAATTTAACTCTTTGAATGATGCCGAAAGTTGGTTGAATGAAAATAAATCAGCTTAGTTGATCTGAGTTTTAGTGAAACTCAAATGACATAGACTACTTTATATTTTTCTTCACTTAAAAATGAACATGTAATTTTTTCTTTGTGATTGATTTCAACAGCAATGGATTTATTCTTTATTTCATGGATAGAAATATCTTCTCGGTAATGTTCAACAGCTCCTTTCTTCATTTTAAACGCACTTTCTTTTGCCGACCAGATCAATTGCAATTCTTCAGTAGACATTTCAAAATTATTCTCTTCAAATTCATTGATAAAATACCCTCTACCTCTGTGAATATTGTCTTTCAAAACTTGAACATCAATTCCAACTCTATCAATTGTTGACATATGTATGGCAAATAAATTCTCTGAATGAGAAATAGAAATGAACTTTTTGTTTTTTTTCAAAAAAGGAGCCCCAGTTGTGTGATGTAAAACTTCGGAGTCAATTCCTAATTCATTTTTAAGGAAAAAACGAATTACATTTCGCTGAAATTCAACCTTCGAGCATTGCTTTTTATAGGTTAAATCAATCCATTCAAATACAAACACCAAAACATCATTTTCAGTCTCTTCGACGTGGTATAAAATTGTATATTTCTCGTCCTTCTCATCCATCTCTTCATCAAAGATATGAATTTCGACGGCTTCTCGTAATTCTTTCTTAACTTTGTCTGTCTAGAATGAAAATATCAAAAATCATATCAAAAATTCTGCGTTTCCTATGGAGGAGTGTCGCAATACTTACTGAAATAATTCTTGCAATGGTTTTTTTGCTTGTTTTATTCATCTTGGTTACTTCAAAAATTTCTCCACCTGAAGTGGACGTCATTTCAATTGGAGAAAGAGTTGAAGTTGCAAAAAATCATTATACCTTAGGTAACAATTGGCTAAAAAAAAATGAGCAAGGTGTTTGGGAAATGTACATTGAAGGTGCACCATACGAAAGAGGATTGATCTATGGTGAACTGGCGAAAGAACTCATTCAAAAACAAGAAGATATTTTTGTCGGGCAGATTGATAATTTTGTACCAAGTAAGACATGGCAACGATTTCTTCAATTATTTATCGGTTTTTTCAATAAAGACTTACCTGATAATATTCAATTAGAAAATCAGCAAGAAATTTATGGTATATCCCATTCTTTCTCTGATAAATACAACTATATCTCCACAAAATATGGTCGAATTTTAAACTACCATGCTGCGCACGATATTGGACATGCACTGAATGATTACAGTATGGTCGGTTGTACTTCTTTTGCGTTGAAAGACGAAAGAACAGAAGATGGAAAACTATTGATTGGTCGAAATTTTGATTTCTATGTCGGCGATGATTTTGCCGAAGAAAAACTCATTCTCTTTCTTAAACCCAACAAAGGATACGGCTTCGTGTCCTACTCTTGGGCAGGATTCACCGGAGTTGCTTCAGGGTTAAATGAAGAAGGGTTAAGTGTAACGATTAATGCGTCAAAATCAGATTTACCAACCTCTTCAAAAACTCCAATCTCATTACTTGCTAGAGAGATTCTTCAATATGCTTCAACAATTGATGAAGCCATTACTATTGCAAGAAAAAGAGATGTTTTTGTATCCGAAACGTTATTAATTGGTTCAAAAAAAGACGGGAAAGCCATTCTCATTGAAAAATCTCCATCTAAAATGGGGATTTACGACAACCAAGAAAGTGAGCTAGTTTGTGCCAATCATTATCAGTCACAGACATTTTTAATGGACAAAGAAAATATAGAAAATATTCTTGAAAGTGATTCTCATTTTCGTTTTGCTAAAGTAAAGTCAATGCTCTCTAACCATACGGTTATTGATGTTAACAAAGCAGCTTACATTCTTCGAGAGCAGTACGGACTTTTTGGAGACACCCTTGGGATGGGAAATCCAAGAGCAATCAATCAATTAATCGCCCATCACAGTGTCGTCATACAACCCGAAGATTTAATTTTCTATGCTTCAACGCATGATTTTCAATTGGGAACATATTTGGCCTACGATTTGAAACAAGTTTTTAAAGATAAATCGATTCAAATTTCCAACAAAATCCCAGAAGACTCCTTCATTCATTCTACTCAATACAAATTATTCAAGAATTTTAAAAAAACCAAAAATAGAATATCGGCTTACTTAACATTTGGCAAAGAATTAAACTTGACGGATGAAGAAGTTAAGCTCTTTATTGCAACAAACGGTGAACTATTCATCACGTATGAGTTGCTCGGGAAATACTTTGTAAAAAAAGGAAATCTTTCAAAAGCTAAATCATATTTTGAAATTGCTTTAACGAAGAAAGTCGCTTCTTTGGCTATTGAACAAGAATTGAGAGAATTAATTAAGGAATGCAACCCATGAAAAAAGGATTTACCTACTCCACCAAAAAACAATTGAATCTTCTACAAGAAACAATTGAATACTGTACAAATCATTCTCCTTATTATAAAAAAGTTCTCAAAACAAAAGAGTATTCAGAAGAATTCTCACTTGTTGATTACAGAAACATTCCCTTTACAACAAAAGAAGATCTAGCGAATGACCATAAATCATTTTGTTGTGTCGAGCGCAAAGAAATTGCAGAATACGTTACAACTTCAGGAACAACTGGAGACCCAATTTCGTTATTTTTAACACAGAATGATTTAAAACGTTTGGCAAAAAACGAAAAAGATTCTTTTAAATTGATGGGTTTTTCAGACGAAGATGTTTTTCAATTATTGACAACCATCGACAAACAATTCATGGCTGGTTTAGCTTATTCTCTTGGCGTTCAAGAACTAGGTGGCGGAATGATTAGAATTGGCCCAGGTGTTCCAAAATTACAATGGGAGTCTATCTTCACCTATGAACCAACTGTTTTAATTGCAGTGCCATCATTCATCGTTACTTTGATTGAGTTTGCAAAAGAAAACAACATTGACTTCCAAGCAAGTTCCGTAAAAGCCATTGTTTGTATCGGAGAACCACTTCGCAATAATGATTTGTTTTTAAATACACTTGGAGAAAGAATTACAAGTAATTGGGATGTGAAATTATTTTCAACATATGCTTCCACTGAAATGGGAGCCGCTTTTTCAGAATGTACAGAACACAAAGGATGCCATTTAAACGATGATTTATTGTTTCTAGAGGTCTTGGACGAAGATGGAAACTCTGTTGAAGATGGAACCGCAGGAGAAATTGTTGTGACCACATTACAGACAGAAGGAACACCATTAATTCGATATAAAACAGGAGATATTGCTACCGTTTATTACGACCAATGCGGTTGCGGAAGTAAAACACCTCGTTTAGGACCAATAATCGGTCGTAAAAATCAAATGATAAAATTCAAAGGAACAACTTTATATCCTAAAGCAATTTACGATACATTGGATGAATTTGAACAAATATCTTGTTATAAAATCATAATTGATAAAAATGATTTGGGCAATGATGATTTAATTATTCTTCTGGAAGATAAATTGATTGATTTGCCAATTCTGCACCAGATAAAAGAAAGGTGCAAAGAAAAATTACGTGTTCTACCTACCTTCCATTTTGTTGAAACAAACAAATTAAGAGGAATGGTGTATAAAAAACACATGCGAAAACCAGAGAAAATAATTTTTAAATAACAAAATAATTAATTGACTTAACAGGATTTTCACCAAATTTAATTACTTCGATCAAATCTACTTGAGCGTTTACATTCGAGGACAGAAAATTAAAACGAAAATCTTAATCATCTAATATTAAGGAACTTTATTCCAAATTTCAATGTCATCAACATATTGATATTTGGGGTTAGCATCACCGTAAATTTGAGAAAGAATAATAAAATCAAGAGACTTTGAATTTCGAGTAGTAGGCCCAGAATGTTCTCCAATTAACTGACCGTTTACTTTCCACATCACATATCCATCATCACCTTCACTCCAATGCCAATAAAATTCAGTTTCAAACCATTCATTCATCGGAACAGGAACACTTGTGTTATCTATTTCCCATAAATAATTTACAGGATCTCTATCTCCTTGAAAATGCCAATACGGATTCCCACTTAAATCCGTATAAATGTATGAAATCAGTCTAAAACCATCTCCAGAAGCATAGTCTTTCGTTTTATACTCAAAAAATGTACGCCATTTATCGACCTGAGTTAAACTTAAGCTATCCAATTTGATCCAAAATTTAATGTATAAGTCAGACGATCCGTCGGCAATGTCTAAGATTTCATATGGGCATTGTGTGTCTTCATGAAAAGCATAATTTTCTTTTTGAAATAAAACCATCGTTGAATCACCATTGTGTCCGATAGTTTTCATTATTTGAGCATTTACAGCTTGATGATTGTCATCTTCAATATAGTGTAACGCACTATTTGAAGCTCCTAGTACGGATATTGGCCATGAAAAACCTGTTTGTAAATCTAATCCTCGAATAAAGCGATAATCTTCATTATCGACATAGGCCGTTGGATCTATATAAACTCCATTCTCAAATCCCGACTTAAACAATAAAACAGGTTCAGTTGTAGAATTTGTTTCACAAGTTGTAACTTCTTCTTTTTTACATCCAACAATCAAAAAAAATAGGGTAACAAATATTAAGGGTAGTAATTTCATAGGGTAAATATTAATTTCCTATATAAGACGTTAAAAAAAATCAATTATTGTACACCCCTTCACTTTTTGCAATTATCGCACTCACTGTTGCATCACTTGTCACATTGACAACTGTTCTACACATATCTAAAATTCTATCGACAGGGAAAACAATAGCAATCCACAGAGGATTCATTCCTATTGAATCAAGTACAATCATTAACATAATCAATCCTGCACTTGGGACTGCGGCTGCACCAATAGAGGCTAGTGTAGCTGTAGCTACAATTCCCAATTGTTGAATGAGTGTTAGATCTACATCGTGGTATTGAGCTAGAAATATAACAGCAATTGCCTGATATAAAGATGTTCCATCCATATTAACTGTTGCACCAATAGGCAATACAAAATCAGAAATTTTTTCAGGAACTTTTAAATTAGAATTTACACATTCAATAGTGACAGGTAAAGTTGCCGCGCTAGAACTCGTTGAAAACGCCAAAAATTGTGCTGGAGACAATCCTTTAAAGAATTTTGCGTATCCAATTTTAACACCGAACAAACGCAGTAAAAGAGGATAAAATCCAAAAAGCATCAACATCAGTCCGCCAAAAACGAGTAATGTATAATAACTCAAAAGCACGAAAATATTCAACAATTCATCTAGCGTGTCTGCAGATTTAGCGAGCACCCCAGCCATTAAACAAAAGACAAAGAAAGGAGCAAAATCCATTACAATATGCACCATTTTAATAAAGATGTCATTCATGTTGTCAAAAAATGAGCGTACAGTTTCCGTTTTCTCTTTTGGCATTAAAATCATTGCAATTCCGAAAAATAATGCAAAGAAAATTACTTGTAGCATTAATTTCCCATTCCCTAAAGCTTGGATTAAATTGCTCGGAACCATATCAACTAGAGGTTGTAATGGAGTCCTATCTTTAGCAACATTCTTAGATTGATTTTTCTCTATGGCTTTTTTATAATCTTTAGATTCCATGTCAGAGCTCATTTTAGCTCTCGTTTTCGCAATTCTTTCCGGAGTAACAGTTGCCATAATATCCCGCCCATCTTTAATTTCGATGTCATTGTCATGTGCCCAAACCTCATACTCCAATCGATTGTCAATTTTCGTTTCAGCATTCTTCTGCACACCCGGTTGAAAAACATTTACTAATAATAAACCTATAGAAACGGAAAAAACAGTCGTGATCAAATACATTCCTAATGTCTTCGCTCCCATTCTCCCCAATTGAGAAGGATCTCCAAGGCCAGCAACACCAGTTATGATAGAAAAAAGTACTAGAGGAACAGCAATGAACTTTAAGATATTGATAAAAATGACACCAAACGGATCTATCCAATCACTTGTAAACCCATTCCATCCCATTGCTCCAGACACTATAGCCCAAATAATACCGAGTAACATGGCTATTAAAATTTTCCAATGTAAAGCTAATTTTTTCATGCAGTGAATATAGTAAAAAGATTATGTTTGAAATATACTGTAAGATATATATGTTTATGGTAGATTCAACTAGCTAATGCAAGTTTTTTATTTTCTAGGTTAAACATAGTA
>CAYLWS010000007.1:0-83400 GCA_964387525.1 uncultured Fluviicola sp. | reverse complement strand
ACTATGTTTAACCTAGAAAATAAAAAACTTGCATTAGCTAGTTGAATCTACCTATGTCAAGATTAAATAAATTGTTTTTAATCGAATAACGTCTGGGTTTCCTAAGTTATATGCTTTTAAAAAAAAATGTCTACTTTGAGGATTTATAAAAATACTTATAGGAGTTGAATTAAAATATTATCCTAATTCTGGCTAAAGTTTTTATTTATTTTTCCGTCTAGGGAGGAGTTGCTTCTGATGGATGGCGCTACACAACGGTGTAGCTTTCAACCTGTATTTGTTTTCGAAGATATGAAAGTTTTGTTCAGTTTGGAAATATCCCGAAGCATCAACTCGAAGTGGGGTTTAGCGTGTCTTAGCGTTTTTTAATCTTTATCATCCCTACTTAGTTGTTGACACCAACTGCACATTTCCCCATTGTCTTCTGCTGCTGACATTTCACTCCACGGTATTCCTAGACCGCATCTTGAACATTCATTATATAGATAATGACTAATTGCTTCTTTGAAAACATAAACTTGTTTATCAGATAAAGAGTCAAAACCTTTGTCGATAATTAAAGCACAAATACCCTCTTCTTTCGTGTCGTTTAGTCTCTTATTATCAATTAGTTCTTGTAAAAAATCTTTAAGATCTTCTTCTAGGTATCTACGTTTATCCATATCTTATTTTTAAATAACTGAGTTGAAATAAGAAATTCAACTTCATTTCCCGGAATACTATTTTTTTTTGTAAAATTCTGCTGTAACACTCATAATATATATTCTTTAAAGTTGATGTCCTGATTATCCATAACATTCCGTGTTTGGTGCTATGAACTATACTCACATTGTGGCAGTAGTTATATTAATTAACAAATCTTTCTATTATTTCAAATTGATCTTCAGTTAAGTCTTTAATACCTTGATTAAAGTTTATTTCATTTTCATCAATATTTTCAATTATACCTTTTATCCATTCAATATCGTCAAAAGAAAAACCATACCTAATTAACCATATTTCAACTTCATCATTTGTACCATAACGTATATAATTACTTAGAGATAGAGCTCTTATGTCTTTTTGTTCATCATAAAAAAGTTCAAAAGCTGCTGATAAAGGATCTCTCATAGATAGAGATATTACTTTGTCAATATAATCATAAGTGTCATACACAAGTATATCATACTCTAGTTGTGATGCAGGAGTATTCTCGGGATATATACTATGATGTCTTAATGATTTATTGGGTAATGACTCTGCCATTGGAGAGTAGCGAATTACGATTTTATTAAGCTCTTCTTTAGCTACCTCAGGAGTTATCTCATTTCTTTTCATTCGTCCAAAAATAGCTCTTCGTTGATCCTTTTCGGATAAGAATGCATGTCTTAAGGATATTATTTCAGAAAAGGATTTTCCTTGAATCTGCCATAATAAAATTGGTATGGCTGCACTTAGTACGGCAGCCTCTGGTGTTTTAAGGTTGTTTCTTCTTAAGTGGCTAATGTAGATTGTTTTAAAACTCTTTTTAATTTTATTACGTTTCGGAGTAGGTAAATTGTAATAGTACTTCCCAGTAATTGGTTTACCGTCAACAAAAAAGTTTTCTAAAATGTATATGATATCACCATTAATATTAGCTGATTTCAAACGCTCAACTTGATTCTGAGGGAGTTGTAGTTTATCATCAAAAGCTTCTTTTTGAATTGCTTCAACAATATCTTTTTGGTCTTCATCAACATTGGCCAAAACTTCATCTAGTTTGGATGATTCAGTCAATGTAGTTGGAGTATTTAATCTTTTTTGAAAGGTATTTCTGTTTTTTTGTTCAATAACAACGTAACCAAAATCAAAAGAATTTATTGAAGAAGTATTTCTTCCAGCTCTGCCAATTAAATTTTTTAAGTCTAAGTTTTTTTGTTCTTCTGTACCAGTAAATCTGAAGTTATTTACCCAAACTACATCAAATGGCATGTTGATCCCTTGTGCTAAGGTTGAAGTAGAAAAGCAAATGAGAGCATAATTTTTATTTACGAATTCTTCAATAATTAATCGTGCTTTTAAAGGCATTGAGCCATGATGAATAACAATTCCTTTATTCATCATTTCAATAATGGTTGACCTTTTATCTAAGTCAGAATCCGATGCTCCAATAAACTCCTGTAGTTTTGATATATATTCTAAGGCATTTGGGTCTGTTATTTTAGGACAAAGCGCAATGTAATCGGCAAACATTGTCATAAAACTTCCATCATATATTTTGTTTTTTGAGGTATAAATCAAAACAGTCCCTCCTTCCAAAAGCTTTTCTTTAATAATATCTTCTTCGATGGGAATGGTTTCTTCTTCCTCCAAATTTGGAGAAAAATATGAATAGCTTCCGTTTAAGTATGAGAGATATATTTTGCCCACAGAAACCTGATTATATAACCTAAAACCAGAATTTTCATCAAACTTATGTTTTAAGAGTTGTGCTTCTGGGTTTGCAATAAAAGGGTGAGTAAAGACTTTTCTCGCTTGTGGTAAATATCTATCTGATCTCCTAACAAAAGAGTCAAACTTCATACCTCTAATGCCATCTTCTGACAATTGAGCTTCATCAAATAAGAATAATTCAACATTAAGTCTATCAATACTTCGAAAAAGTTCAACTCCTCGTTCTGGTGTTATTATGAAAACACTTCTGTCCGTATGCTTAACATTAATAATATCAATAAATTGGAGAACTAATACAGAATTATCAACAAGGTCAGAAACTAAACTATAATACTCTGAAATAAGTGCTCTTGATGGAACTACAATTATAATATCTCCTTTAGTCTCTTGAATAATTTCACGAAAAAGAAAAGATTTCCCTGCACTCGTTGGTGCAGAAAACGAAAAATAAGTTTTATTTAAAATGTTTTCATAGGCATCTGCTTGTACAGGAGTAAATTTTCTTCCTGTTTCTTCCTTTATTGTTTCAGAAAAAATAGAATAAACTTCTTCTATCAAACTATCTGGCTTCTCTGATTTATAAAATAATCCCATTAACATTATTAACTTTGATTCATAGTTTTTAAATGTTTCAAAGTGATACTTTTTTGCATAAGATAAAAGTTCAAAATCTTTTGCTGACACAGGGCCATTTAGATGTAAATCCCTTAATATTACTGAAATTTTACTCTCAAGGTCATTGCCTTGTATTATTTCTGATATCATACTTGTATGGCAATTAAATAAAGTTCTGGATATGCAAAAAGACTTTTAATTGCATCAGAGTTTAAAGCATTAATAAAAATCAAATTTGGATTATCACTATTTAATGAAAAAGCTGCTACATACCCTTTCTTTTCTTCTTCTGCGTTCTTAATAGCCTCTTTACTAACAAAGTTTTCGAGAATAATTAGTTCTGCATTGTCTTTCTCAAGCTTTATAAAATCAGTAATTTGATTAATTGCTTTCGCTCTTGGAGTTATCCCGCCACTATACTTGGCCTCCCCAAACATGATATGGTTACTGTCACTCTCCGTGTGAAAATCAAACCCTGGGTTTCCTGAAACTTTTTCTTTCAATAATTCGGCTAATGGCACTTTTGTATGTAGATGCTCTTGTTCAAGGGATAATTGAGCTGTATCTGAAATTAAGAACTCTCCAAATTCAGCTGTTATTTTGTCATCAACTTTTTTTAGTATATCGTTGACTAATTTCTCAATTGTCCTTTTGGCTCTTGCCTTAAATGTTTTGTTTCTTATTCCAGATAATTTTGAAATCCAACTCTCATCAGAAATGGAAGTTATCATTTCATCGGCACGTCCTTTTATATCAATTATCTGAACATGTATGCAATAAACCTCACATTCTGATTCTATCCCCAGTGCTTTTAAATCATATTTTTCATTACTGATAATATTCATAAGGAAATATTTTACATCTAGGATTTTCTAATTACTGCCAACAAGTAAATCTAATTCATTAAACGGTTTAGTGTTTTTCATAAAACTACATTTATTATATAAGTGAGCTTGGCTCAAGTTACTTTAAACAATTCGAATGAATGATAAAATATAGGCATATTAAGTATTAGTACTCAGTTAAAAAGCCTAGTTTCATAAGTCAAGGTCAAAAAGTCCATTTTTAATTGCATATACAACTGTATTTGCAACGCTATTGCTTCCAATTTTTTTAGAGATTCGCATTCGATGATTTTCGACTGTTCGCTGACTCAAATTAAGAGATAGCGACATCTCTCCATTTGTTCTTCCTTCACAGATTAGTTTTACAATTTCATTTTCTCTAATTGAAAGTGGTTCTCCTGGTAATATCTTTGGAGTAATATTTTCATTATAAGCCAATTCAGCTAACAGTTTTTGCGAAACTTTATTATGAAAATAATATCCTGTTTTATAAACGGTTTGTACTGCATCGGTTATCGTACTAAAATCATCATCTTTTGCTAAGTATGAAGATGCTCCATTTTTTAGGTATTTACGGATATAGGCTTCGCTGTAATGCAAGCTGAGGATGATTACTTTAGCATATTCATGATATCTATTAATGTTGCTAAGTGTAGTTTTTCCATCCATAATTGGCATGTCTAAATCAAGTAGCACAACATCAACTTTCGTTTTTTTCATTTGATCGAGAAGTTCCTTTCCATTTGAAGCTGAGATAAGGACGTCCATATCTTCATTGCAATTTAATATGCTCGATAACCCTTCTAGATAAATAGAATGGTTTTCTGCAATGGCGATGTTGATTTTATTTGATACTTGCTGCAAATCATTGGTTTTTATGTGGTTGTATAAATATACATAAATTGTTTGAATTTGATGGGGTTTGGGGTAGACATGTAAGCAGATTGAGTATTTGTACTTATTGACTTTATGGGGAAAGTTATAGAAATTTACAAGGTCTAAAAATAATTACTATGACTGTTGAAGAAATAAAAAGAAATATTCTTGATGATCCGATGGATAGATTGCCTATCGAGATGAGAAATAAATTTAAAAATAGTGAGCCATTTATTGATATTCACACGCATATTTTCACCCTTAATGATGTTCCTTCAAAGTTTCTGGGGATAAGAATCCCAATGAGTAGACGTTTTATTGGAGGCCTATCAGGCGTAATTAATAAATTCAGCGGGAAAAAGAATCGGGATGATATGAAAGGAATTGATTATTTTCTGACGACGATGAAAGATCGTTCGAGTAATGCTATTTATAGGAGAATGAATAAAGTTTATTATTTAGATAAACATCCTGATGCTATTTATGGTATACTCACCATGGATATGACGCAGGGCATTGATGGTGGGAGTCATAATAGTATTTGGACTCAATTTAGTACTGTGGCCATGATACGAAATCTTAACCCAGACAAGATTATTCCTTTTGCATGTATTGATCCTAGAAGGGATAAAGCTATGGATTTATTTGAACAAATGTTTAACTCTAAAATGCCATACAAATATTTTGGATTGAAAGTCTATCCTTCACTGGGATATTTGCCAACTCATCCTACCCTGATGAAGATGTTGGAGGTTTGTGCTGCAAAAGGAATCCCTGTATTAACGCATTGTAGTAGTGGATCTACACATGGGTCACTCAAAAGAAAGGACAATGTACCTGGTACATTTGTAAATGACAAGGGGGAACATATTCAAAATGCCGATTTTAAGACAAGGGTATTACATAGAAAAGATGATTATCGAGATTTTTTTAATCGTCCTCAAAATTGGGAACCTGTCTTGGAGAAATTTCCCAATTTGAAATTAAATATTGCACACTTTGGTGGCGATGTAGCGTGGGAGGATTATTTGAATGGAAAGAATACGAAGTGGATTGATACGATTCTTGGCTTTATAGATAAGTATGATAATGTGTATGCAGACTTTTCTTATACACTTTATAGTCAAAGGTATTCAAAAGCCTTGAAAAAAATGATGGCTAAGAATGAAAAACTTGCTAGTCGGACATTGTTTGGTTCAGATTATTATATGCTGGTAATTGAGGATAATTATAAGACGATTTTTGAACGATTTAAAAAAGATATGGGGCCTGAGGTTATGAAAAGGATTGCTGTGGACAATAATCGGGAGTACTTGATTGGCCCATTTGACACTTCGAAAAGCTCAGCGACCTAAATTCAGGGCTGGAAGATTGAGTTGGTCAATAATAAATTAACAAAAAGATATGGAAATAAAAATAAGTACAGGTAAAGTTGCAAGAGATTATGAAGTTATTGATACAATATTTGCAATGGACTCTCATAAAGAAGGGGTATGGAAAGTAGCAGATCCTAATAGAGCTTTTGAAGGTGTAAAAAAGACTTTGAAAGATAAATGCAGAGAACTTGGTGGCGATGCAATTCAAGATTGTCAGTTTGAGTATCGAGTAGCTGTTTCGGAAGGCATGCTAGGTAAGAAACAAATTATAGAAATTTTTGCTTACGGAACAGTTGTGAAGAGTTTTAACCGAAGATGAAAAGAGTGGTTGGAGACCTGTTGTCATTGGTATTTGGTATGGGAGAAGATGATTACGAACCAACGAAGGGTGAGTATTTCTTTTTTGTAGGGGTGGTTTTGATGATGATAGTAATGGTGGTGTTGAGATTTGAAAACTGATAGGAATGATAAGAGAAAAAAAATTAAAAGAAGTTGCAAGTTTCGATACTGAAGAAATATCAATTAAAGACCTTAGAAAGATCAACCTATGAATAAAAAGAGGATGAAATTAACGGAGAAACAACTTGACGAGGCGAAGTCAAAAATTAGAACAATAGCCAATCAGGTGACTGATACATATACCCAGAATAACACATCAGATATGAATGTGCTAATGGAAAAGAAAAAACTCACTTTATGGATTACTGGTTTAGCAACTGCCTTGGAAGTTTTTCTGGTCAATAGATACTCATGGAATGAGCTAAATGGGGTTTTGGTAATTTTATTTATCGCTTCAATTGTTTTGTTTATGATGAATGCGTTAGGAACTCTTTACCTCAATAAAATAGTAACCAATCTTTATTTCCAAAGCAGTAAAAAGTGTCAACAATTTAATTTACAGAGGTTGAAAATATTAATTGCCTTAGAGCAAAATGATTCGTTACAAGATCAGTTACTCAAGGACTTTGAATCTAGAGAATTATCTGAAAAGCTGATTGATTTAGACTATTTAGAAGGCAAGAAGTTTTCCAAAAAATCAATACTGAAACTTGGAAGGTTTCTAACCCTAAACAGTGATGATAATGCCTCATTTTTACTAATACTACAGATTTGTGTTATGATAGCCTTGTTCATTATTAGCTAGAAAATGAAGATTGGTTTTAATAAAAAAGGCACATTGAGTATTAATACTCATTGACAATGTGAGCGAAGAGATTTACTTTTATGAGGAACAAATAAATAGAGAATTATGGCTTATTACAGAATAAATAAAAACAAACAATCTAACGGAGATAATGAAGTGCATAAGGTGGGATGTACTTATTATGATGATTTGGCTAACTATGAATCTCTTGGAGATCATGATAGTTGTTCGAGTGCAGTTGCTGACGCGAAAAGTAGAGGTTATAATGCTGATGGATGTGCAATTTGTATTCCAACGTGTCATACTAGTTAAAAGGAATTTAGAAATAAACCTAATCACTGATAAAATCGTTACAAATTATTGTGACGGTTTTTAAAATTTCAATTATGAAATTATTGATGTCAATATTAATTCTTGTTTTAATAGCAAGTTGTACTTCTAATTCTTCACGAAGTAATAGAAATAACAACGGAAGCAATTATCAAGAAACGAAGCTTACTCTTGAAGAACAAGAAAAAATGAATCCACTTCAATTTTTAAGTATTAGTGGAAATTACAAGAAGAATATACTAGGTGAATGGGTTATTAGGGGAGAGATTTCTAATCGTGCTTCAATTGCAATTTATAAGGATGCAACTGTTAAGGTTAATTATTACACAAAAACGAACACTTTTATTGGTTCTGAAAAGCATCAAATTATAGAATATTTTAAACCTGGTATAAGTAAGGCTTTTAAGGTTAAGTCTTTTGGATATAAGAATTCAGCTAAGCTTGATTTGGAGTTGGTAGGTGTTGTGGGGGAGTAAAGTTTAATTAAAGTAGATTATGTAAAGAATTGTGAGTTTTATTATATAGCGTGTATGCACATATGCTAACATCAAAATAACAAAACTTTCACCATTTTTTTATACCTAAAAGGTATAATTTATATGAAACAACAAAACTATACCCTTGAGACATAACTAGTTAAAATAAGTCTGCCGTAATATTCAATTTTAATTCGGAGAAATATATTATCAACTCTTTCTTTTACAATAACGAAAATATTGATTTATTTTCTTTTATCAGTACTTTCTCTTTCAAACGTCACCAAATTAAACATACTTCTTAATCTTGATCTTACCCTACTCCCATACATTTTTTCTAATTCACCAGCATTGAGGTTTGTTGTGGCATGCGTAATAATTCCCTGATTGACTTGTAGTTCATAACGATGTAAAAGAATTTCAGCTACGGTGTTGCATTCATTTCCAAAATGTTTTACGGCGTTTTCGATACCTAAATCATCGAGGCAATAAATTTTAGGTGTTTTTCCGTATTTGTTAATTGCAGGAAAACCATCTTTGTTATACTCGAGAGCGATGTCTCGGGTTGTTTTGATGAGGTAGCTGTTTTGGACTTCGGTGAAATACCTACAAAGGGTCATTAAAGACGTTTTCCCACAGCCAACAGGTCCATTGAGTAGAATACCTTTATCGAGGTCGATTCCGTGTTTCTTGCAGTTTTCTTTATCACGAAGAGAATGTACAAGTAATTTGTAGATGACTTTTATATCCGATTTGTGAATTTTAAAAGTAGCACCGTATTTTAATTTTCCAATGTGCTCGAGGTAACGAAGAGATTCATGGAAATTGTATTGTTTGATGTTATGTTCTAACTTAAAGGGAGGTTTCATTTTTATAAATTTTATTAAAGCGACACTTCGAAATCCTCAGTGATCGGATCTTTGTATTCGGTTTAAAGCGGTATTGAATAATCTTTGTTTTGCTCTACGAATAGAGGATCATTTTTCTGTTTTGATTGAAACTTATCTGTATTGAGTATCCAATTTCGAGCAGATGCTTCCCAATTTTTCATAGGAGTCTTTCCTCCAACTTTCCAACCATTGGATGTATAGTAATTGAAAAACTTTTCTGCTTCCATGTCATTTTTAATAAACCCTTTCACTTTTTCAAGATTGGGAGGAGACATTTTTGAATGTCCGCCAATATGTTTATTTAGTTTAGAATTGTTTTTACTGTTTGTAGTGTTTATAAAAGGACCTACTTCTTGACTCGGTAGCTGTTCCACTACTTGTTCTTGTGGTTGGTTCACTACTTGTTTAGGAGTTGTCCCGAAAATGGACATGTTCACCAAACTCCCTTTTAATGGATTGTGAGAAGGTAAATACACCAAATAATTCCAATTGTGGAGGTCTTTGATGCATTTGTGGTAAGTTACCCTAGAACCAATTTTGGAAACTCTCATTACTTCGTAACGGTTAATCGAAACAGGATTTCTAAAACGATTAATATTCCACATCTGAAATAATGCTAAATACAGACTGACATGTGAAGGGTTTAACCGATCATCTTCTGCAAAGAGTATCATTGCAGAAGTCAATTGTTTGATGTAATTCATAGACTAGAATTTATTATGCGTTCTATTTTCTACTAATACTTTAGTGATTTCCTCCAGGGAATAGTAAAGCACTCCACCCATTTTCGTGTAGGGAATTGTACCATTGATTCGTAAATTTTGTAAAGTACCCGAAGAGATACTTAACATTTCTCTGACTTCTTGCGACCGTAGCCATTCTTTAGGCTCGCTGGTATTTGATTGGTTTTTAAATAATTCTTTGAGTTCTACCAAGAGTTCCATTTTAAATTCCTGTAGATCTTCAATTGTTAAAACTGAGATTGACATATTTACTTCTTTTTGTGTTCGTGGTACAAAGTTGAAGAGTAAAATTTGTTTCTATTGACAAGATGCAGCGTGTTGTCAACGATTTATTTCTCATCCATCAATTCAATTCTCATATTTAGTCCATCGTTTAATTGATTCATAAACCTTGTTTTATCGGACTTACGACGTTTTATTGTTGTGAATGCTCTGTAGATATTTCCCATTTCAAAATTAAATATATTTTCAAAAATTGCGCATAATTCACCTAAATCAGATTTTCCATTGGAAATAACCTCTGAACTGTGTAAAGCATAAATCAGCTCAGCCATAGATATCTTATCTCCCGTCCACTGAAGGTTTGAGGCAATTAACTCACCTTCTTTTCTTTGTTCTGTTTCTAAATGATTTTGCAGTAATTTATAGGCTAGTATGTTGGTGACAAGATGGTCATATCCAGTAGTGAATCCAATGTTGAAGGCATTGGTGCTAATACTTGTATTTAATGACAGTACAGTAGTTTCTCTTGTGAAATAATGCTTATCAAAATGTGTTGATTTACTATTGTAATATCGCATGAATTCAAGATTATCTTGAAAAACATTCTGAAAACTTGCTATTTTTTCAGTGATGTAACCTTTATGATTCTCGGGAGAGTATACCATTCGCTTTAATTCTATGTCAATAACACTAGAATAGAATATTAAGTAAGCATGCACTTTTGGCTGTATGCCTTTAAAAAAATTTACCTCATCATTTACTGATTTAAAGCCACATTTGACAACTCTGTTTTGAAGATGGGCAATCGAACTTTTAATTAATTTCAAAGACACCTCAGCTTTAGTTATTACTGAAGTATCATCATTTTGTATTTTCTTTAGTTCAGTTTCCAGATTTGTAGCAATAGCTGAGTAGTTCTTCATCGAAAAAAATTTAGTTTGAGGTTTACGTTTACGATGAAGAACTACTTTAGATAGGGGGGGAATGAAGATTAAGTACATCTACTTAATTTACTTCTTATGATGCCGAGCTTTTGTTTTTAGTTACTGTTATTTCGTTTTTTAGTGCAAATACCTCTTTTAATTTACTCATATCTTCACTTACTTTATGTTCTAATACTTGAGCATAAATTTGTGTTGTAGCTAATTTTGTATGTCCTAATAATTTTGAAACTGTTTCAATAGGAACCCCGTTGGAAAGCGTTACTGTCGTAGCAAATGTATGGCGAGAAATATGCATGGTTAACTTCTTCTTAATTTCACACAAATCTGCTATTTCTTGTAGGTATGCATTCATTTTTTGATTGCTCTTTACAGGAAGCAGTTTATTCTTCAATTCACGATGAGGGTGTTCTTTGTATTTCTTTATAATTTGTTCTGCAACAGGTAATAATGGGACATTTGATTGTGTACCTGTTTTTTGTCTGTGGATACGCACCCATAAACCTCCATCAATACCTTTAGCGACATCTTGTGGTGTTAATCGTGCTACATCAACAAATGAATAACCTGTGTAACAACAGAATAAGAAAACATCTCGAACTTCTTCCAAGCGTTTTATCTTGAATTCTTTTTCTGAAAAAGTTTTTAGTTCTGCTTCTGTTAGAATTTCACGAATTACTTTTTTGTAGGAACATCTAAAGTTTGCAAATGGGTTTTTATTGAGCCATTCATTGGTTACTGCCATATTCATAACTTTTTTTAGATCACGAATATATTTCATCGTGGTGTTATGACATATACCACATTCTACTTTTAAGTAATACTCAAAATCTACTGCAAATTTGTGGTTGAGTTCGTTCAATGAGATGTCTTTTCGCTTGTGTTTTTTCTTTAGAAAAACTTTTAACTTGTTTAATACCGTAACGTATTTGGATAGGGTTGATGCTACAACATCAATTCCAACGAGGTTTTCCATTTGGGTATTATGGTATTCGTAGGTATCAATGAGTGTTCTTTCTTTTTCCTTAAATCCAAGAAAACTGTTTTTAAGTGTTTCTGCTGTGATGAATTTACCGGATGTTTCTAATTGATTGTAATTGGCGTGAATGCGAGCTCTCATATTGTCGAGATAGGCGTTTAAGTTTAAATCCTGTTCTCTTCTACCGTTTACTTTTCCTGCTTTTTTGACCCATTTTTTTATCTCAACATTTCGCTTGGTTGAAATTTCTGCTCTTTTTCCATTAATTGTAATTCTACAATAGATTAATGCTAATCCTTCTTTGTTTTTTAATTTCTTTAACCAAAATAAAATTCCATAGGTTTGATTCGTTTTCATTCCATTTGCTTTTTAGGTAACCGAATTCACTATTAAATTGCGGTGGACGAACTCAAAAAGAAGCAAATAGAATCAATGTAAATTATTACTATTCAGTATTTTAGGCGTTAAAAAGTGACCTCTTGCAATAATACTAAAAGGTAACCGAATAGTTCACCTTTTTTAGGACATTTTATGGTTTATTTTGGTGTTTCAAGATTGTTTGGAAATAAAAAAACCTCTTAAACATTGAAGTTTAAGAGGTTTTGTGTTTATTTGGTTTCCCAAATAGTACTCGAGGCGGGACTTGAACCCGCACGCCCCGAAGAGCACAGGATTTTAAGTCCGGCGTGTCTACCAATTCCACCACTCGAGCATTTATCTATTCTGACTGAACAGATAAGGTAGTATTTATTGCGATTCACTTCGCTGGAGCGGGAGACGGGGCTCAAACCCGCGACCTCCACCTTGGCAAGGTGGCGCTCTATCAGCTGAGCTACTCTCGCTTGTAAATTTACTCACATAAAGCTTGCGCTTATTATTTCAATTTAAAAGTTACATCGTTCTGCAACGGGCGACAAATGTACTCAATTTTTATTTAATTCAAACAACTATCTTAAAAAAAAATCACCCTCCAGTCAATTTTTTTATTTCATTCAACTTCATTAGCGCTTCAACAGGCGTTAATGTATTGATGTCAATACTGACTAATTCTTCTCTAATATTCTCTAAAACAGGATCATTCAATTGGAAAAAGCTCAATTGCATATCATCCAAAGCAGGTGAGTTTGCTTTCTTTGTTTTTGCAGAAGTTTTTTTAGATTTCACATTATTTGTTCCTGAAAACTCATGGGAAGATTCCAGTTGCCCTAATATATTCTCTGCCCTGTCTAAAACTTGTTTCGGCATTCCCGCTAATCGTGCCACATGAATACCAAAAGAGTGTTCACTTCCTCCTTCAACTAGCTTACGGAGAAATAAGATCTTCTTCCCTACTTCTTTCACCGAAACATTGAAATTTTTGATGCGATCAAAACGATTCGTCATCTCATTCAATTCATGGTAATGCGTCGCAAACAACGTTTTCCCTTTCATTTTAGGATGGTCGTGAATGTATTCAGCAATTGCCCAAGCAATAGAAATCCCATCATACGTACTCGTTCCTCGTCCAATTTCATCCAAGAGAATGAGCGAACGATTCGATAAATTATTCAAGATACTCGATGTTTCATTCATCTCTACCATGAATGTTGATTCTCCAGAAGAAATGTTATCTGATGCGCCAACGCGGGTAAAGACCTTGTCAACCAAACCTAGTTTCGCAGAATAAGCAGGAACAAACCCACCCATTTGCGCCATTAAAGAAATCAACGCTACCTGACGAAGTAAAGCACTCTTACCAGACATATTAGGCCCAGTAATCATCATTATTTGCTGCGAATCATTGTCCAAGTAAACATCATTGGCAATGTATTCTTCCCCTGTCTTTAATTGTTTCTCAATCACGGGATGCCTACCCGATTTTATATCAATAGCAAAACCTTCATTGATTTCTGGTTTACAGTAATCGTTTTCTTTTGCTACCTCAGAGAAAGACAAAAGACAATCCAATTGAGCGATTAAAAAAGCATTCAATTGAATGGGCTGAATATAATCCGACATCGTGTAAACCAAATCTTGGAACAAACGTGTCTCAATAGTAAATATCTTTTCTTCTGCGCCTAAAATCTTCGATTCATATTCTTTTAATTCCTCCGTAATGTAGCGTTCAGCATTGACTAAGGTCTGCTTTCTCACCCATTCTTCTGGCACTTTATCTTTGTGTGTATTTCTAACTTCAAGGTAATAACCAAAAACATTATTGAAGGCTACTTTTAAACTCGGAATACCTGTTCTTTCACTTTCTCTTTGCTGTAATTTTTCCAAATAATCTTTTCCAGAGAATGAAATTGCGCGCAACTCATCTAACTCTGTATTGACTCCATCTGCGATTACCTTACCTTTACCAATATGTAAAACAGGGTCTTCTTGTAACGTTGTATTGATTAGTTCCAATAATGTTTCACACGGATTTATCCTATCGGCAATTCTTTTCAAAACATCTGTATTCTCAGCAGCAATCAATTCTTTGATTGGAGACATTTGCAACAATGTTCTTTTCAAAGAAATTACTTCTTTCGGATTGACTTTCCCCACCGCTACTTTAGAAATCAATCGTTCTAAATCATGTATTTGCTTTAAACGTTCTCCCAACTCAAACGAAATATCATCGTTGTTGTAAAAAGTTTCTACGGCATTGAGACGATCTTCTATGGGCTTTAAGTCTTTCAACGGAAGAACAGTCCATCTTTTCATCATCCTTCCTCCCATCGGAGTTTTAGTACGATCGATGACTTGAATCAATGTGGTTGCATTTTCATGCGGAGAACTGATCAATTCTAGATTTCGAATCGTAAAACGGTCCAACCAAACGTATTTCTCTTCTTCTATTCTTGAAATAGCCGTAATATGTCCTAATCGGTCGTGCTGATTCTCTGACAAATAATAAATTGCAGCTCCGGCAGAAATAATTCCTGCTTCTAGTGAAGAAATACCAAAACCTTTCAATGATTTTGTACCAAATTGCTTGTTCAAACTTTCAAGGGCAAAATCTTCTGTAAAAATCCAATCTTCTAAGCGGAAGGAATAATATTTATTTCCAAAAGCTTCATCGTAATCTTTTGAGTTCCTTTTATTGTAGATGATTTCAGTTGGTTCAAAACCTTGAATCAATTTTTCAATGTATTCTTTATTTCCTTCTGCGACTAAAAATTCACCCGTAGAAACATCCAAGAATGAAATACCGATGGTGTTTTTCTCAAAATGAACGGCACAAAGGAAATTATTTTTCTTTTGATCGAGTACTTGATCGTTGAAAGAAACGCCAGGGGTAATTAATTCTGTTACGCCTCTTTTGACAATTGTCTTGGTCATTTTAGGATCTTCCAACTGGTCGCAAATGGCAACCCTTTGTCCGGCACGCACTAATTTCGGTAAATAAGTATCCAAAGAATGATGCGGAAACCCAGCCAACTCAATCGGTCCTGCAGCTCCATTGCCTCTTTTTGTCAATACAATTCCCAAAATCTTAGATGTAATAATTGCATCTTCTCCGAAGGTTTCATAGAAATCACCTACTCTAAACAGTAATAAAGCTTGAGGATGTCTCGCTTTAATCTGATTGTATTGTTTCATCAAAGGAGTTTCTTTTTTACCTTTTTGTGCTTTTATTTTCGTCAAGTCAATCGTTTTTTTAATTTTTGCACTGTAAATGTAACGGCGAATAATGATTTTGCAAAATATCATCGCCACTTGTTATCCACAATATGAATAAAAAACTCAAACTTTGGGAGTTAGACCGTGTGTCTGACAATGAATTTAAAGAACAAGAAAAATTCCCCATCATCGTCATTCTGAACGAAATCAGAAGCTTAACGAACGTTGGAACATTCTTCCGAACATGCGATGCTTTCAATGTTGAAAAGATTTACTTGTGTGGGATAACCGCAACCCCTCCTCACCGAGAAATTCAAAAAACGGCATTAGGCGCAACTGAATCGATGGAATGGGAACACCGAGAATCTACCATCGACTTGGTAAATGAATTGAAGCAAGAAGGAGTAAAGATTTGCTCGATAGAACAAACTGAGCAAACTACTTTTCTACAAGATGTTTCAAAATTTTCCACCAAAGAAAGATATGCCCTTGTTTTTGGCAATGAAGTAAATGGTGTCGATCAAGATGTGATTGATGCTTCTGATTACATCATTGAAATCCCACAATTCGGCACCAAACACAGCTTAAACGTCTCTGTTTGTGCAGGAATAGTGATGTGGGAGTTTGTTCGAATGTTAGAACTTTAAAATAGTAAACTTTTAAAAGAAATATTGAATCAGTTGAAGTGATTTGATTAATTTTATACTTTTAAAACAACATTTATGAAAGTAGCAAACATCGTTATAAAATCCATCATTGGAGTGGTCATTCTTTTTTTCATTGGTGCTTTCTTTGGCCCAAAGAAATACGTCGTCAGTCGGTCTACAGAAATAAATGCATCTATTTCAGACGTTTGGAATCAGGTGGAACTTTATGACAACTGGAAAAACTGGTCGCCATGGATTGGGGTTGACCCGAGAGCTAAATATACGCTCGAAGGAAAAGATGGAGAGATTGGTACAACTTATCGATGGAAAGGTGACCCAAATAAAACTGGTCGAGGCTCCATGGTAACGGTTAAAAAAATAAAGAATCAAGAATTTTCTTACGACCTCATTTTTCTTGAGCCTTACGAAATGGTGGCAAAAGGAGCATTTTACCTTTCTGAAAAGAACAATAAAACCGTTATAGAATGGACCAGTAGAGGAGACGTTCCTTTCATGCAACGTACCATGATGTTGTTTTCCAGTGTTGACGATATGATAGGTCCAAGTTTTGAAAGTGGCTTGCTAAAAATGAAAGATTTCTTGGAAGGAAGAATTGAGGCAGGTGATGGAAACATTGAAAAATATACCGTAACCGAAATTATGTTTGAAGCCAAAAACTATCTTGGCAACAAACAAGAAGCAAGTATCGCGGAAGTAATGAAACAAAGCTTTTATCAAAATAATTTCAAAGCAATTGGAGAATACGTTGCAGAAAATAAAATTACGCCAACGGGCCCTCCAGCAACCATCACATGGAAATGGAATGAGAACGATGGCACTTGCACCATCGCACCAGTTTTTACCGTTGATCAATCTGTAAAGGTTAACGATCAGGCGATGAAGAATTATTCTGTGAAGTCACAAAAAGCTATATTTGTTAAACACTATGGAAACTATACCGAAATGCATGACGCGCATGATGCAATTGAAAACTACCTGCAAATGCATAAACTGTCTCACTCTTTAGTCATAGAAGAATATGTTAACGACCCTTCTGAAGTAGAAGAGAAAGATCTGTTAACGAATATTTATTATTTGATTGACTGATTATTTATCATTTAAAAAAAAAAAACATAGCGTTTAGTCATGGCTTTACCTTACAGAATTATGTAACATAAGTCATCTTTCTACCAACAATTTTAAGTAATTTTGCATTCTCAAAAAAACAACAATGATTAAAACAGATATAATTATAATTGGTGCCGGTCCTGTAGGATTGTTTACCGTATTTGAAGCAGGTTTATTAAAGTTAAAATGTCATTTAATTGATTCTTTAGCGCAACCTGGCGGACAGTGTTCTGAGATTTATCCAAAGAAACCAATTTATGATATCCCTGGATTTCCTTCTGTTTTAGCAGGTGATTTGATTGATAATTTAATGGAACAAATTGCACCTTTCAAACCTGGTTTTACACTTGGAGAAGCTGCAGTTAGCATTGATAAGACAGAAGACGATACTTTTATTGTTACAACCGTAAAAGGAACAAAGCATGAAGCGCCAATTATTATGGTTGCTGGAGGTTTAGGTGTTTTTGAACCTCGTAAACCGCCTATTGAGAATCTTGATTCATACGAAGACAAAGGTGTTGAATACATGATTAAAGATCCTGAAATGTACCGCAACAAACGTGTAATCATTGCTGGTGGTGGAGATTCTGCATTGGATTGGGCTATCTATTTAACGGAGAAGAAAATTGCAAGTGAAGTTTCATTGGTGCATAGAGGTGCTTCATTTAGAGGTCACTTGGATTCTGTACAAAAAGTAATTGATCTTTCTGAAACAGGTAAAATCAATTTAATTACGGAAGCTGAAGTAAAAGAAATCAACGGTGATGGAAAAGTAGAAAGCTTGACGATCAAACATAAAAGAGACGGTAATTTCATTAAAGAAACGGATCATTTTATTCCTTTATTCGGTTTAAAACCAAGTCTAGGTCCAATCGGTGGTTGGGATTTAGAGATTGAAAAAAATGCAATTAAAGTAGACACAACAGATTACTCAACTAATATCCCAGGGATTTATGCCATTGGTGATATCAATACGTATGAGAATAAATTGAAATTGATTTTGTGTGGTTTCCATGAAGGAACTTTAGCGGTACAATCTGCTTTTGCACGCATTCATCCTGAGAAGAAAAATGTATTGAAATATACGACTGTAAATGGAGTGAGTGGTTTTTAACTTTCTGCTGCCCATTTAATACAAAACTATAGATTGTTGGCTCAACTTGTTGAAGCCAACAATTTTCTCTATTTTTACCTTCATGAACAGAAAAACCATCAATGCAGTAATCATTCTCGGTGTTTTATCCGTATTGAGTATTCTGATGGTTCAAATATTGTGGATCAAGAACACCAATTCTCTGCATGAGACAACTATAGCCATTCAAGAAAAAGAGGACAGTTTAAACATGGTTCATTTTGAAGAGCATGTTCGAATTGCTTTACGGAATGTTTTGGAAGATATTTCTACGACAAAAGGAGATTCTTCAGACCTTGTTGGCGCTGTTAAAAAAATTCAAGACGATTACTATTCTGTTGATATCAACGAAGAATTACACCCATTCTACCTTGAAAACCTATTAAAAAGGCAATTATACAATCAGAATGTACACCAAAGTTTTCAATACGGAATTTACGATTGCTTCAATGATTCAATTGTTTTCGGGAAGATGATTCAATACACGGAAGAATCGAATGGATTTACAGTTGCCGACACCATCAACAATCTCACAACAGAGGCCATGAAGTGGAAAAAAGATGGGCACTATTTCACTGTTTTCTTCCCCGGAATCCTCACCGATAAAGAAAATGACATTCTCTTAAAACCATATTCCCCCTACCTCTACCTTTTTATTATCGTTATTTTTGTATTACTGTTTTTTGGGTTTGCGGTCATTGTTATCTTGAAACAAAAACGACTTTCGGAAGTTAAAACTGATTTCATCAACAACATGACGCATGAATTGAAGACTCCCATCTCTACCATTGGACTTTCGTCTGAAATGATACTTCGTTCTAACATTGAAGACGATCCTGAAAAGATAAAAAAATATGCAGGGTTGATTTTTAAAGAGAATAAGCGTTTAGAAAATCAAGTGGAACGAGTTCTCAATGTTGCTAAATTAGATAAGAATGAAATCACTTTGAAGAAAGTTCCGTTCAATATTCACGAATTACTCCTTGAAGTAAAGGATACGATAGAACTGAACAACAATGAAAAGGAAACAAAAGTAACTTTAGAATTAAATGCTTCTGACCCAGAAATCATGGTCGATTCGGTTCACATCACGAATGTTGTCTACAACTTAATTGACAACGGCATGAAATATTGCACAGAAAATCCGCTCATCCATATTACAACCGAAAATTTTAAAGAAGGAATTCTCTTGACAATTGAAGACAACGGTATCGGGATAAAAAAAGAGAATCAAAAATTAATATTTGATAAATTCTACCGAGTACCAACGGGTAACATACACAATGTCAAGGGGTTTGGTATTGGACTATATTACGTGAATAAAATCATCTTAGCACACAAGGGGAATATCTCCGTTAAAAGTTCAATCGATGAGGGTTCAAAATTCATTATTTATTTGCCTAAATAATAAATTTTGTAAGGTTCTCATTTCTTAAACGACTAAAGGCCTTACACCCCATATTATGAAGACGATATTTCTCCTATTTCTAAGCTTTTTACCCCTAAGCTTTTATGCTCAATCCAATGATTCATTCTACGCAGATGCCAATCAATTCTTTCAAACATACTGTGAGAATAGTCGTGTCAATTACAATAGTGTAAAGTCAAACTCAGCGACAAACTCGTTGATTGAAACATTGTCCACTTATGCATATTCTCCGGAAGAAGAAAAAGCCTATTTGATTAATGCTTACAATTTATTTGTCATACATAAAACTATTTCCAACGAAGAAATTGCCTCTCCTTCTTCTAATTCAAACTTTTTCAGCGAAAAAACGAATGTATTGAATGGGAAGAAAGTTTCATTGAATGAAATTGAGAATGACTTCTTACGTAAAAAGTACAATGATCCACGGTTTCATTTTGTATTGGTTTGTGGAGCGGTTGGTTGCCCTCCAATTGCGAATTTTGTGTACACCCCAAAAGAGCTACACAATCAATTGGACAAAAGAACTGTAGCTGCGTTGAACAACGATGGATTTGTTTATGCATTGAAAGATGAAAAAACGGTTTACTTATCCGAAATTTTCAATTGGTATAAATCGGATTTCGGAAAGAACAACCGTGAAATCATAGAATACATCAATGCTTACCGAAACAACAACTTTGATGAAAGTTCTAAAATTGTATTTTATCCTTACAATTGGACCTTGAACAGTAACGATCAATTGGTTGAAGTTCCTTTAATCAATCCACCTTCCACACTAGATGCAGCTTCAACGTCAACTTCATTACAACTTTTCACCGCTGGTTCATTGTTGAAACAAGGTCAAATGGACATTACTTTATTCAACACACTTTACACAGAATCAAAAAGTAATTGGAAAGGAGTTGATTACACAGGTTTTCGTTCGACTTTCGTTACACATTTACTCCAATTCTCAATTGGCGCGACAAAGAACAACAGAATAAATCTTGGGTTAGATGTTTCTTTTCGTTCTTCTGGACGGTCCGTTGATTCTTCATTCTCCAGTATAAAAAATGCTTTTGCTTACAAAAACAATGATTCATCACGCGTTGGGATTACCTCATTGGGTTTAAGAGTTAAGGTTCAACCGTTCAAAGCGGTTTCAAATTTCACGGTTCAAAGTACATTCTCTTTCCCAACAATTAAGCATCCCGAAGGACTTTCTGATCCGATTGAACAAAACCTTTTCTGGGCAGATTGGGACAGATACACGTGGTGGAATCAATTATTCTACACGAAGAATTTTGGTAACTTTCAATTGTTTACTGAAGTTGATTTATTGTTTCGATTCAGAAAGAATAAACAACAAATAGGCATGCTAGATTTACCAATGAGTGCATTTTTGAGTTATTTCCCAACGAAAAAAATCACCGTTTACGCAATGACGCAGCATGTTCCTCGATTTACGAATGACATCGACCAAAACAATCCTTCAACAGACTGGGTGATTCCATCCAATTATACTGCATCTGGAATTGGGTTCAAATACCAACTTCTTCCCAACTTGAACATTGAACTTTTGTACACAAATTTTTGGCGTTCACGCAATGCCGGACAAGGAAATACGTTTAACATTGGAATTAAATACTTAACGAAGAGGTGAATTATCGGTATGCATTAATTTTTTTCCTGCTTTTTAGTGGATTTTCTTTTGCTCAAACAGTTACTTCAATTCAATTTGATGGCTTAACACATACAAAAGAAGATTACTTGCGCCGAATAATTTACACCAAAGAAGGCGATATTTTCGATTCTTTACTGATTGATAAGGATGTATTAATGCTGAAAAACTTAAACCTATTCTTTGATGTTACCGCAGATTGTAAAACATCGATTGACAGTAACATGAATGTTACATTCTATTTAAAAGAAGCGCATTATTTCTACCCAATATTTTCTGTTTCAGGATTCAAGGGCCAAGTAAAACTGAATGTCGGATTCAATCACATTAATTTTTTAGGAAGAGCACAAAATCTTGGAGTAATGTATCAATATTATGAGCGGCATTCCTTCAGTATTTTCCATTCACAAAAAAGGCATTCCAACCGCAAAACTGGACACGAAGCTTCTATTTCAAAATATTCTACGGTAGAACCACTTTACCAAGACGATACTGTTAGTCGATTCAATTTTGACAATTATTCCGTCTCAATTGGTGGCTTTTATTGGTTGGGTCAATTTCTCCGTGTTGGAGTTGGAACACAAGCAATGTATGAAGAATATGAACAATTGGACACTGCATTCCACTTACCCAAAAATAATTTTTATTTTCGGAAATACCAATTGAGAACAAGTCTTGAATACAATGATGTTCAATATTCTTATGAATTTCAACAAGGTTATTTTGCAAAACTATATGGCGAATACATTGGCACGGAGAATTACCCTGATGCAAGTTTCTTTAAACTAACGGCTCAATTGTCCAGCTATCACAGACTTGGAGAACGAGGAAACTTAGCGTTAAATACTCGTTTTGGAATTGCTACAAATAACGAGAGTCCTTTCTCTCCATTTGTTATTGATGGATTAATCAATGTACGTGGTGCTGGAAACCGTGTAGAAAGAGGTAGTGCTGAATGGGTCGTTAATGCAGAATACCGTCATACTGTTTGGGTGAATCAATTCTTTTCTTTGCAGCCGGCTATTTTTGTTGATTTCGCAACTTTGCGTGAAGCTGGAAAAAGTTTTTCGACTTTCTTCAATGGGAAGAATCAATACGTTTATACTGGTGCTGGTATTAGAATTAATCTAAGAAAATGGTACCATACGAGTTTACGTTTGGATTATTCTGTCAATGTGACGAACACGGCTTCTCATGGTTTTACATTTGGTGTTGGCCAGTTTTTCTAGAACGGAAACGATTTTTGTACATCCTCCCCCTTAGTCCCCCTCCGAAGGGGGAAACGAAATACTCCTTCTTTTGAACGATGATTTATAAAAAGGAAGTAATCGTAAAACAATCCCAAAATTGAAAATGGTGTAAACTTCCCCCTTTGGAGCCTATAGATACTAATCAGAATAATTTTTGTGCATCCTCCCCCTTAATCCCCCTCCGAAGGGGGAAACGAAATACTCCTTCTTTTGAACGATGATTTATAAAAAGGAAGTAATCGTAAAACAATCCCAAAATTGAAAACGCTGTAAACTTCCCCCTTTGGAGGGGGTTAGGGGGAGGACCTTCTCTTTTTACGTTGGTTGTATAAATAAATTGCTGTCGTTCATTCTTCGAATAATCTCTTATCTTTGAAACATGAAAATTCAAATTACATTTATTGCAATCGTTTTCGTTTTACTTAATTCTTGCACTGACTCAAGTGAACAACAAACACTTTCATCCGTTCAGTCACCAGAGATTGAGATAGAAACAACCATTTTCTCGGCATCTTTACGTGAAATGTCAGACGAAGAATACCCAGACAACCCAGACATCACAATACGCCACCCAAAATACGTTGAAACAACCATGGAATCTATTTCATTCGCGCAAAAAGAGAACGCATTTGAAATTACCGTATTTCCATCTTCACCGGAAGACGATACTGTTATTATGCAGAATATTGACTTGATGGAATTTATGCCTTCCTTTCCGAATTGTGCAAAAGGAGACGATTACATGCGTTTAATTGCAGTAGTAAATCAAGAATGGAATCGAAATCAAGTAAAATGGAAGAACGATGAATTGGTTAAAATTCTCCCAGAAAGCTACACCGTAAATGGAGAAGAAATTACCCGAATCGATATCGCCCGAAATTGTTTAAATGCTTATTTATGGGAAATATTCTTTTCTGCAAAAGTGGATGGGAAAGACAAAGTATTTTACCACGGTTGGTTCAATTTCCCGGAAGAATTGTACAAAACACTTTTCAAAGAAAGAAACGAAGTGGAATTTGATCAATTTGCTGCTTATTTAGAAGATTGGAAAACGCCCGAGAGTAAACTTTTAAAATTAAATACTATTCGTACGATTGAATCTTCCAAGCACTTGACTTTCATCAACCACGACCAAGAAATGTACCCTTTACAGGGAGAGCGTAAAAAGAAAGAAATCGACATTATTTACCCAACCCATTATACTAAAATGGCAGATTTCCATACAGATTCAGCGCTTTTCGCAACATTTTCTATTCCTGGGTTCTACAATAGAAAAGAC
Source organism: uncultured Fluviicola sp. (assembly GCA_964387525.1). GTDB lineage: Bacteria > Bacteroidota > Bacteroidia > Flavobacteriales_D > Crocinitomicaceae > UBA4466. The sequence goes on along the minus strand of CAYLWS010000007.1, from coordinate 59,432 downwards.
CCTAGAACAACGCAACTAGGTCGTTTTTACACGTTGAAAAATATAGAGTACCGTAAAACGAAATCGAGCAATAACATAGAAAGCGATGAGTTGAAATTTCTTTTCGAAAGAGAGAATGGAGAAGTTACACAGTTCATTTTTGGAGGACTTGATTTTACATCCTTACCCCAATTGTCGGTAGAAGATTGTAACACTGGAATTTCTTTTCCAATGGGGATTGGAAACCATCCATTTTACGAAGACAATATTTCCCACACAGAAATGAACAGTAAAGAGAATCCATTCTTCGCTGTTCTTCTCGATGAAAAAGGAAACTGGATAGATAGCCACACGGTTGGAATTGATGGTCCTCTACTACATTTAGATAAAAATGACCCTACAATTTTGCATGTTTGGTTACTTTCTTTCGAAAGACAAGCATTGGTAGGACATTACGAAGTGCAGTTGTAGGGTTAACCCTCTAAACGTTCCACTTCTGTGATATCGTCGAGGGCATGGTAAATGAAACTCAATTCATTTTTTCAATTTTACTTCTTTTAATATAATTTGTTGTTATAATATCTATCATATAAAAACCATCCGATAAATTTGTCAAATCAATATCAATTTTTTTCTTGTCATAAAACATTCCTTTTAATACTACTTCACCTTTCATATCACTTATTTTAAACTCCACAATCTCTTCCTTTAAAGGTAATTCAATACTTAAGAAAGAAATTACAGGAATTGGATAGAGTTTAATTGACTCTATTTCATTTTCAATAAGACTAATTGTATTGACAACATAACATTCTGAGGTATCTGAACAACCTCCATTTGAAATTAAAATTACCGCATAAGAACCATTTTGAGGTGCTTCAAAAGTATTACTTGTTTCATTATTTATATTCTGATGCAACAAACAATCATACCATTGAATTTGTCCACCTACATAATCAACTTCAAGAATATTATCTTGTTGAGAAATCACATGTGGAATATCTGTTATAACATATAAATTTGTTGTAACTAAACTGTCACATGCATATTCTGTAGAAAGATAGGATGTATAACTCATGTTATTTTGTATGTCATAACTAGTATATCCATCAGCAAAAACATAATCACTACCAAAACAGATCGTATCTGAAACAGATATTGTATAAGATAAAATATCTACATGAATACTAACCGTATCAGAACAACCAAACTCATTTATAATAATTGCACTAATTATACCAGAACTATCAATAATTGAATAGAAAAATTGAGTTGAATCAATAAAATAATCATCTACATACCAATTGGCTGATAAATTTGAAGTTATAGTTATTGAATTATTTGGACATATTGAAGTATCACCAAGATTCGTTAAGAGTTCAGGAAAAGAAAAGATATTTAAAGAAAATGATGAATCAATCAAACAAAAATCATTTGACATTTGTATATCAAAATTAACAAGACCAACCGTATCAATAGGAAAAGTATTTCTCAAAACACTATCACTTGTATACGCGCCAAGACTCCAAGAATAATCAAAAGGAAAATTTAAAAATTGATTTTCAACATAAAATAGTGTATCATAACACATTGAATCTTGATAAACTAAATTCATAAAACTAGAACAATCAACTCTAAAGATTCTATTGTAATTGGTATAAATCGGAGGGTTTGCATCAAAGAAAATTAATGCTTGATTATTAATTGGTATAAAATGTGGCGAATCAGTTTTATAATTTAACCTAAACTTTATATACCCCATACTATTAAGAAAGTGAGTTGAACTATCGACTAAGTTTATATTTTCAAAATTAACTGTAACCTTCCCTAAAGAGTCAATTAAGAACTTATATGAATGACTACTAGAAACAGGATGAATAGAACTTAAATCAAAATTAGAATTTAAATAATCAATGATCGTAACGTTTGTTGCTGTATCATTTCCTGTATTTTGGAATCTAATTGTATATTCGATAGAATCTGTAAACACGAAAATACTATCCCCCATATATACATCTTCAGTTAATGTAATTCTTTTATCATTAGGGTCATATGCACATGTTAAAATTTCAAATATACTATCATTTAGGGTAACACTTCCATTACCTCCATTTAAGCTAACATTTGTGTAAAATTTCATTGTATCTCCCATATTTGAAACAGAAGGCATGATAATATCAGCATAAAAATTAATGATTTGAAAAGGTTCAATATTATTGACTTGCCATGCTATAGTATCATTACTTTGAGTGCTAGAATAGTTCGAAAATAGGAAAGAACTATTTTGAGTTAATTTGAAATTTACAGTAGCATCTACTATTTCTGGTGAATAGTTCTGAACTTGAAAATACACTCTACCTGTTTCATCACATTTATGTCCAGAAATTGTTATATCCAATTTGCCATCAACAATGCCGTTATTATTTTTAACACCAATCTCAATGTTACTTATTGGATTTATACTATCAACCGTTGAAACAAATGGATAAGGGGTTGTAGTTGATGTAAAATTATTTGTAACATTATTTCCAACTACGAGAGAATAATTACCAGGTGATGAACCAAAGTTTGTTAAAAAATTACCGCTAAAATCCGAATAAGAAGTTGAAGAACCATAAAAATAATCTATCGGGAAATTAGGAAAAGGATAGTCAATGATAGAATCATATACTCCATTTGAGTCAACATCATAATATACAAAACCTTCCCCAGTATAATACTGCACTCCTAGATTCTCAAACCAAGTATCTTTACATAAAATATCTTCATCACCATCGTGGTCAATATCTGATAATCTTTTTATTTTACCAAAATTGAAATTATTATCTTCATAGCTTATTAGTGAAAGTGAACTATTCATATTATGAAACACCCATCTTTTATTATTATCTTGAATAACAATATCTTTTAAGAAATCATTATTAAGGTCTAAACCAACTCCGTTAGTATTAGAAAATGAATTTGGAGATGAATTGTAAATTGTATTTATTGAATTAAAATTACCAGAAACATTTTCAACCATTTTTAAATAATACCCATTATTGTGCACAATAATATCGGGATATAAATCTCCCGTCACATCGATTACATCGATTAATCTACCAAAACTTACATCCTGAAGCACTTGTCCAGGAGTAAAAATATCTAATCCATCATTTTTTACAATTCTTATTTTAGGAGTTGATGAATTACCATATATAAAAACAACATCGTTGTCTCCATCTAAATCAATATCAGACAATCTAATATTTACACTGTTTACAGAGGTTTCATTAAAATCAATAACCGTAGATGCTAATACCGGAACACTGTTAACAATTCTATACATAAAAATTTTATTATTCACACCACTTCCTAAATAATAAAACAATTCATCAATTCCATCATTATCAACGTCCCCTACGTGAACAAGATTCATCGGTGAATTAATAATTGATTGACTTAAAATCGAAACTCCGTTCTGATTAGTATGGTATCCGTGTCTATTTGTTGTAGATAACGAAACTGTATAAAGCATATCTTCATATGAATCTTGATTTAAATCAACTATATAACGGCTTGCATAAAATCCAGTATAATTACTTGAATTATATCCAGAGCCAATAATTCTTGGATATAAAGAATCATTTATATTTTCCCAAAGATAACTTTTGTTTAGGTTAAATGAAACAACATCCACATCTCCATCTTGATCAAAATCAATTATGTCCCTATTAGAAGAACTCTCGTTCCATTCAAACCAATTCACTTCTTTTTGATTTATCACTTGCCCAGACAAACATTCATTTCTTAAAAAAACTTCTTCAAACAATGTATTACTAGCTAAATGTGCATAGTTTATATCAACCAAACCATCTCCATCAAAATCAAAACACTGAAAATTTTGAGAAAATAACTTTGGACTTGAATTAATACTAACTTTATTAAAAGCGAAGTTACCATTATTAAAAAACACATAATTTCCAGCTACAATATCTAAATAGCCATTATTATCTACATCATAGAAGTCAGAAATTTCGGTAAGACTTGCTTGATTGAATAAAATATTTGTAGTTACACTGTAAAAGGCATCACCACTATAAACTAATGAGTAGTCATTTCCAATAGTATTTTGAAATATGTTAATAAACCAACCATCACGTGTTATTAACTCTTTAATTCCATCATTATCAAAATCATAGAAATAAAATGGGTTTTTAGCTAACCCAATATTAGGCGAAGAAATAGTATCCTGAACAGTATAATCATATGTACCTGTTTGTTCATAGACATATATTAAATCATTATGAATTTTCACAAAAACTTCATATAGGCCATCATTATCAACATCGTTCGAAGAAACGTACATATCTGAGTATGTAGCATTTAATGGTATTGAATAAAGATCAACTGTATCCGTACCATTTTGGTTAATAATTAATGTTACTGAATTCCCTCCAAAAGAGATTACATCTGGGTAACTATCGTTATTAAGATTAGTAGGTTTTTTTTTAGAATTTAATGTAGTTGCCAATGTAGTTGTAGAAGAAAAACTAAAGTTCCCTATATTATATTTCCTTTTTAAATCAAATCCTGATTCATTTATCAAATCAGGTAGCCCATCATTATTCCAATCAATCGGTATCGTACAATCTAAGTATGGGTATTCAACATAATTTAAACTATCAAAGCCTGGATTCAAATTAGGGTGTATAAAAGCATGAGATCCAGGGTAAAACAAATCTCCATTTCCATCATTGTTAAAGTCTAAAAAAAGAAACTCCGCTTTTACACCATGCGTACTAATTCGAGGATATGAATGTTTTATAAATGAGGACTGCGAGTAGGTATATGATAAATTTAAAAGAACTAAAATTAGCGTAGATATTGTTTTCATAGTCGTATATATAAAGAAATTTAATTAATCTTCTAAACGTTCCACTTCTGTGATTTCGTCGAGGGCATGGTAAATGAAACTAACGAGGTACAACATTTGGTCACGGCCTTTGTTCTGTCCAAATTTCGACACAAAGAATATGGAAATCGTACAGATAATTCCAGTTGGGATCACCCAAAGCCATCCCATGTCATCGTAATTGAGGTATTTTACCAAGCCATAAATTCCTGCAAAGGTAGAGCCTAAGAAAATCATCGCGTACATAAATATGAATAATGTCCATACAGTTTGTTTAGGACCAATCAAGCACGAAACAGTTGTGTAATCATCGTATTCTTCTTGTTCTATTCTGACCGTCATAACAGGCGACCAATAGTGTTGTAGATGTTTTGGTGTTCGAACAAATAAAAGATGTCGATCTCTATCTCCTGCAACAAACTTATCTCGTTTTAAATTCTCTGCCACATTCTCTAAAGCTAATTCGGGATCATGATTTATTTTTAATTTAAATCGTGGGCGAATTTCTCCCAGAACATTATGATTGAGTCTATTAAAAGCCATAGTTTAGTTTTGCACGTTGGTGCAATATAGAGAAAGTAATTAAAAAATACGCCATTTGACGAACAAAAAAAATAAATGAAAATTCGTATATTTGTATAAACAAAAACAACCCTATGAAAAAATCACTTTTATCGCTATTTTTTAGCATCGCTGTATTAACATCTTTTGCAAATGAAATTGATCCTCCTTTTTATGCTGCTGATTTCCCTGCAAGCGCAAAAGGAGCAATCATGATGGATTACACTTCTGTATTTGTTCCTTCCCAAGACAAAACGTATTATGAATGTTTAGTTTGGGATAAATATACTGGAAAATCTATCCTTTATTATTTCAACTACACGGACGGGAAGTTTGTTGCATACGCAGAAGAAGCGCAAATACCCACCTCTATTTCAGCTGTTTCTAGCTCTAGTGAGAAATCAGGAGTTATTATGATGGACTATACTTCAGTTCATGTTCCCTCTGATGATAAAACCTTTTATGAATGTCTAATTTGGAATACGAAAACAGGTAAATCGGTCCTTTATTACTATAATTATACGGATTCAAAATTCAAAGCTTATTCTGATGATGTTCAATTACCGAATGACCCATTGAATGGTCTTGCGGATGGAGAATTCATGATGGATTATACATCAGTTCACGTTCCTACTCAAGAAAAAACTTATTATGAAATAATGGTATGGGACACACAATCAGGTTACTCTCAGCTTTATTTCTTTGATTACAATTTATCTAAATTTGTAACTTACGAAGAGAAAGTTCAACTTCCGAGTGAACCAATGGATTAAAATAATACTATTGGGCAGGGAAATGAAGAAATTACTTTTAAATTTCTCTGTCCATTAAGTAACTTCCTAATTGTAGAAGGTTAGCTTTCATTTCGTCGGACACACTGATTTTATCCAAGCTTTGTTTTGCTCTAGAATAGTATTCTTGCATCATTTCTTGGCAATCTTGTTTTGCTTTTAGTTGGTCAAACAATTCACGTGTTCGACTGATTTTAAGTGGTAGATTTGTTTCCTTTTGTAATTGTTGCAAGATATTACACTGTGCTTTGTTGGCGTTTGCAATAGCAGTCAACTGTAACACCGTTTTTTTATTAGAAATCACATCTCCACCGACTTGCTTTCCGAATTTTTCAGGATCAGCATAAAGGTCTAAAATATCGTCTTGAATTTGAAATGCAATTCCAATATTCTGTCCAAAAGAGTATAAATGTTTCTTATCTTCAGTACTAGCTCCAGCTACAATTGCCCCTAAATTAAGAGCAGCACCAAGCAATACAGATGTTTTCAAACGAATCATTTCAATGTATTCCGCAATTGTTACATCATCCCTTGATTCAAAATCCATGTCTAATTGCTGTCCTTCACAAACTTCCACAGCAGTATTATTAAACAACTCCAATATTTCTGGTAATTTTTCTCCAGGTGCTTTACACAATAATTGGTATGCCTTGATCAACATCACATCTCCCGAAAGAACAGCTACATTTGTGTTCCATTTCTCATGAACTGTAGGTTGATTTCTTCGCAAAGGAGCCTCATCCATAATATCGTCATGAATCAACGTGAAATTATGAAAAACCTCTACAGAGAGAGCTTGAGGAACAACATCCTCTTTTTTCATTCCAAACAACTCTGCTCCTAAAAGCGTTAAAATAGGTCGGATTCTTTTCCCTCCGATGTTTAAGAAGTAACGTATCGGATCATATAAATCTCTAGGTTCTAGAGGTGTATCAATTTCATCTAAATGACTCTCGATGAACTTTGTATATTCTTTTAATTCAAACATTATTCTTGAATGATCTTCAATAAATATTCTCCGTAACCGCTTTTCAATAAAGGCTGAGCAATTTCTGTCAACTGTTCAGCTGTTATAAATCCATTTCTATAGGCGATTTCTTCTATACATCCCACTTTCAACCCTTGACGCTCTTCAATCACTTGAACAAATTGTCCCGCTTGCATTAAAGATGAAAACGTTCCTGTATCTAACCAAGCAGTACCCCTACTCAATACAGCTACTTTTAATTGATTTCTACGTAAATACTCCGCGTTGATATCAGTAATTTCATATTCACCTCTAGCTGAAGGAGCTAAATTTTTAGCAATTTCAACAACCGAATTATCGTAAAAATACAAACCTGGTACAGCGTAATTTGATTTAGGTTTTTCTGGTTTTTCTTCGATAGAAATAGCTTTCATATCAGCATCAAACTCTACCACTCCATACCTTTCTGGATCAGAAACATGGTAAGCATATACAACTCCTCCTTCCGGATTATTGTTTTGCTTCAATAATTCTCCCATTCCAACACCATAGAAAATATTATCTCCTAAAACGAGTGCAACTTTATCGTTGCCAATAAATTCTTCTCCGATAACGAAAGCTTGCGCTAAGCCATTGGGCACTTCTTGAACTTTATAGACAAATTTACACCCTAATTTTGAACCATCTCCAAGAAGTTTCTCAAAATGAGGTAAATCATGTGGCGTTGAGATAATAAGTATCTCTTTAATCCCTGCATTCAACAGTAAAGAAAGAGGATAATATATCATTGGCTTATCAAAAACCGGCATTAATTGCTTACTAACCGCAAGAGTTAATGGATGTAATCTTGTGCCAGAACCTCCGGCTAAAATAATTCCTTTCATCTAATCAATTTTTTCAGTGTCTTTTGGATTTGATTCAACCTCTAAGCTTCCCCAATCTATTTCAGATTCTTCAGCATAAGCATCAAAATAAGGTTCTTCAAATGATTTCGTTGTCAATCTTCTTTCAAGTGTCATAAGCAATGTAGGCAAGACAACTAAGTTGGTAATCATTGCAATCAAAAGTGTCAATGACACCAATAAACCTAGTGCTTGTGTTCCTCCAAATTGAGAAAATGAAAACATAGAGAATCCACAGAATAACACAATTGATGTATAAAACATCCCCAGTCCAGCTTCTCGTATTGCCATGATTACACATTCTTTCAAATCCCATTGATTACTCTTCAATTCTTGCCTATATTTCGCTAAATAGTGAATCGTATCATCTACAGAAATACCAAACGCAATACTAAACACCAATAATGTGGATGGCTTTAGAGGAATCCCTAACCATCCCATCACACCTGCAGTAAATAATAGAGGGATAAAATTCGGAATCAATGAAACGATTACCATTCTCCAAGAACGGAAGAGAATTGCCATCAAAATTGAAATGGCTAAAATGGCAAACAATAAACTTGTAAATAAATTAATAACCATGTATTGCGTTCCGTTTGAAGCAACAATAGAAGTACCTGTTAATGTCAAACCAAAGTACTCATGATCAATTGCCGTTCTTAAATTCTCTACAAACGAAGCATCTTTGTAATGCTTACGAATACTTTCTGGGTCAGAATCAAAAGCCAATTGTTTTTCATCATCTCCATTGGAAAGAATCTTCGTCATTGCATTGTAAATCGAAGAATGATTGAAAAGAATTGAATCCAAAACTTTATTGTCTTTTGTTTCTTCAAATTGTGTAAAAAGGGCTTCAATTTCTTTTTTATCTGGATTTAAAATAGAATCGATTTCAGCATACATAATTTCTGCTTTATCGTCAATTTCATACGACCCGATATCTCTCATTTGAGCACGAATACGCATTACAAAATGTGTTGTGTCAATTAATTCATTTAATGCTATTCCAGAGCCTCCAGAATTTACGTCAATTGAATTGTCAATGTATTTCTTCAATTTTGACAATTGTCTTTTCTTCGTTACGAGTCGAAACTGTGTAGAATCATTGTCGTAGTACGCCATGTTCGCAGCTTTCAAAAAATCAACGTAAGAAATGAGTTTTGAGAACAACGTATCGCTGGAGTATAATTCCTCAATTGCTTCAACTTTCTTAAGCGTAGAAGATTTAGCTACTCGACTTCTTTCTTTGTAGTCAATCATTATTTCGAAAGGAATCGATCCTCCGAAGTTATCTTGAATAAAATTAAAATCTCTTGAAATTTGATGTTCTTGCGGTAAATCACCCGTTAAGTTTCCTGTCGCTTTGATTTGCATCATTCCAACAATACTCAAAACAATCACTAAAGCCGTTACAACATATACTGCAGGCCTATGGTGTACCGTAATTTTAATCAAGTTATTCAACAAACCAACTGCTAATTTTCGATCCAAATGCTTCAAGTGTTTTTTCGAAGGTTTTTTCGAGAAAGACATGAAAATAGGCAAAAGTGAAATTGAAATTCCAAATACAAGAATAATATTGATGGCAGCACAGATCCCAAACTCCATTAACTTAGGCGAATTGGTTGAAATGAATGTCAAGAATCCTAAAGCTGTAGTAAAGTTTGTCAAAAATGTAGCCGTTCCAATTTTTTGAATAACACGTGTTAAAGCTTTCACTTTATTTCCATGATTCACAATTTCTTGATGGTATTTTGTAATTAAGAAAATACAGTTTGGAATCCCAATAACAATCATCAGAGGTGGAATCAAGGCCATCATTACTGTAATGTTGAAATTCAATGTTCCAATCATCCCCATTGACCAAATAACAGAAATCAATACGATTAAGTTGCAAATAAACACAACTCTCAATGAACGGAAAAATATGTAAATAAGTAAGGAAGTCACCAAGACTAAAAGCCCAATGAAAATATACATTTCCTTCATTATTTGCTTCCCGATCACTACTCTTAGGTGAGGCAGACCAGCATATCTAGGCTGACCGAAATATTGTTTATACGATTCAGCTACAGCTTCAATATCCAATACCACCATCGATTTCTTTTGATGGGAAATGAAATTCTCATCCACACTAATCATCATCAAAGAAACATTGGTCGATGAATTATAGAGTAATCCTTCGTACAAAGGATTGTTTTTTATCTCGTTCTTTATTGAGTCGATTGATTTATCTTGATAGCGCGTATCCGAAAACACAGGATGAACTTTAAACTTCTTACCTTCTCTATCATTGGTAACTCCGTATAATGTCGCTTCAGAAACAACAGACTCAACTCCATCAAAAGTCAAGATCGAATCACTTAGTTCTTTCCATTTAAGAAAATTTCCTTCCGTGTACAGAGAATCCGTTTGAATAGCGATCACTAACGTTCCGCCATCTTCTCCAAACATAGATTTGAAACGGTCATAATCGACTTTTGCTTTAGCATCTTTTGGAAGAAGTATCCCGTATTTATTATCTAGCTTAAGCCCTGTTACTGCTTGGTAACCGAAAAAAACGGTCATCAGGGTGATGATTCCAATGATCAGGAATCTATTTCTTAGAATTATATTTGCAATTGATTGCCACATGGACTTATTTCTATCTTAAAATGAGGGACAAAAATACACAAAAAAAACGAGTTAGAGATTGGTTTAGAGGTTTTCAAAATAGAATTCAAATCCATTGAATAAAGAAACAATAATTTTTCCTGAAAAATAGAAAACACTAAACACGAACACCAATCACGCAAACATCATCAACTTGCTCAAGATCATTCTTCCATTCTGTAAACTTTTGGTCGATTATATTATTCTGTTGTGTCATAGAAAGATGTGCATTTTTTAAAATCATTTTTCTAAAAGGTAAATATTTAAACTTTTTACCTCCCTTATTTCTAGCTTCCGAATTATTGCCCCCAAATTGATCGGCATAGCCGTCTGAAAAGAGATACAATTGATCTCCTTTTTCTAGCTCAATCTCTATCTGTTTGAAATTTTTCATTGAAACGGTCAACCCAACAGACTGTTTATCTCCTTTCAATTGCAGTAAGGACTTACTGTCTAAAGTTAGCGTTGATTTATCATTTTTTTGCTCGTCTGTTAAGTTACTCGATTTTCTCACCAAATAAGCTATTGAATTAGCACCAGCAAAAATCATCTTATTTTTCCGCAGCGCAAATAATGCGATATCCATACCATCTTGCACATCATTTCCGCTTTTCGAAAAAGTCTCAATGACAATTTCTCTTGTTTTATTTAAAATCTCATTGGGCTCTAATAAATGATACTCATTGACGGCTTGATTTAAAGCATTAGAACACACCACACTAACCATTGCTCCAGGAACACCATGTCCTGTACAATCTGCAACAGCAATAAAAACAGTTTCTTCTTTTCTTTCTAACCAGTAAAAATCTCCACTTACGACATCTTTTGGTTGGTAATAGACAAAATTCTCTGGAAATGCTTCATCAACATCAGTCAACGAAGGCAAAATAGCTTCTTGTAGACGTTTAGAATAATTGATACTATCGGTAATTTCCTTGTGTGATTTACTCAATTCTTGGTGCTGTTGTTGTATTTCAATTTGTTGTAATTCTACGTCTGTTTTTTGCTGAAGAATAATCGCAGACTGTTTTTTGTTGTTCGAAAAATTCCTGTAAATCAACCCTAGGATACCGAACGTCAATAACAGAGCTATAATTAAACTGTATTTAATGATTTGACTGTTCTCTTTTTCTTTTGCCCACATCATTTCGTTCATCACATCTCTTTCGGCTGTTTTCAGAGAATCAGCCATGCGTATTTTTTCATATTTAAACATACTATTTAAACGAATTGCTTCTTCTTTTTGACTTTCACCGTACAAACGGTCATTCAATTCATGGTACCTTACAGCGTAGAGAAAAGCTTTTTCATAATCTTTTGTTAGCCTATTCACCTTCATCAACTCTTGGACAGCTCTAAGCTCCAACACACCATTCTCTTCCGCGACACTTTTGTCAAGCGATTTCATTAAGCGTCCTTTAGCAGAATAATACTTCCCCATGGCCACTTCGGCTTTGGCAATATTAATCTGGCTTTCTACAAAACTAGCCCATGTATATCCTTTCGTTTTCAAGCGAAATTCGAGACCTTTCTGAAAATAGAACATGGCAGAATCAAATTCTCCCATTTGAAAATTCAACATACCTATGTTATTATAAGTTTGCCCAAGTGCAAACGAATTTCCTTTTTTGAGTCGAATTTCTAAGCTTAAATTATGTTCAATTCGAGATGAATCAAACACCTTTTTCTTCATGTAAACAATTCCAAGATTGTTATGAATGTAACTGTACTCATTCTGAAGGCCATCATCAATTTCTTCACTTTTCTCCAAGGCCATTCTATATGTCCGAATAGACTCATTATAATTATCGAATTCAGAAGATATGTTCCCCAAAATAACGTAGACTGAAATTTCATCCTTAATAATCAATCCTTCTACCACCAAAAGACTTGCATTAAAATATTGAATCGCTTCAGTATTATTCCCCCACAAATAATGGGTCATTCCTAATTCATATAAAACTTTAGCTTGTAATCTAGGTTGATTTTTCTGAATATAATCTGCAGCATGATTAATTTCATTCTGTGCTGAAATAAAATCATTTTCATAACGATAATTCTGTCCTAATTCGATTTGCAAGAAAGTCAACTTAGCACTGTCATTCTCGTTTAAGATAAGTGACTGCAAAGAATCGATCGTGCTATTTTCTTGAGAAAAAGCAACTGTGAAAAAGATTGAAAAAAGGGATGTTAAAATTAATCTCAATACAAAAAAGTAAAAATATTCATTTTAAAAATACACAAAAATAACTGAATAACAGTTATTTACCTAGTAATATTTTTCTTCCATCAAATAATTCGTGACATAATCTTTTACTCCTTCTTCCAAAGAATGAAATCCTTTATCAAAACCAGAGTCGATCAATTTCGTCATGTCAGCTTCCGTAAAATATTGGTATTTATCCCGAATATCCTCAGGAGTATCGATGAAAGAAATATTTTCTTCTTTCTCCATTGACTTGAACGTATTTTTAGTTAAATCCAAGAAAGTACGAGAAATTCCAGTACCTAAATTATACAAACCAGAAGCAGGAGAAGATTCTTTTAAATAAAGACATACTTCTACAACATCTTTCACATAAACAAAATCTCTTAGCTGTCCACCGTCTGTATAATCAGGATTATGAGATCGAAACAATTTCATTCCTCCTGTTTTATTAATCTGATGAAAAGCATGAAAAATCACGGAAGCCATTCTACCTTTATGGTATTCATTTGGTCCGTATACATTGAAAAATTTCAATCCAGCCCAAAATGGTGGTTGATTCTCTTTATTCTCCTTAATTTGTTTCAAAGCCCATTTATCAAAATCATTTTTTGAGTCTCCGTAAGGGTTAAGTGGCTTTAATTTTTCAATGATAGAATGGTCGTCTTTGTATCCATTCTCACCCAAACCATAAGTTGCTGCAGACGAAGCGTATACCAATGGTATATTATAAGTTACGCATAAGTTCCAAACATCTTTAGAATAATTCAAATTTAATTTATTGAAAATCTCTACATCAAACTCAGTTGTATCCGTTCGTGCACCAATGTGATAGATGAAATCTACTTCATTGCCAAATTCTTTTAACCAAGGAATAAAGTCCATTCTCCCGACTTTCGCTACGAGGGTTTTATTTTCAAGATTTCCATCTTTTTCTGTTTTAGAGAAATCATCAACAACTACGATATCATCGTAACCTGCTTTATTTAATCTACTCACTAAACAACTCCCTATAAAACCTGCTGCTCCTGTAACTACTATCATACCTTATCTGTAATTCTTAAAATAAACCGTTGATTTCTGCATCAATTGCATTGATAATTTTTCCTAAATCTTCTTGAGACTCTGGGAAATTATTATTATCAACATCTATGACCAATAATTTGCCTTTATCGTACGTTGAAATCCATGCTTCATAGCGTTCGTTCAATCTTTTTAGATAATCTAAACGAATACTTTCTTCATAATCACGTCCACGTTGTTGAATTTGATTCACCAATGTTGGAACGCTTGCACGAAGGTAAATCAACAAATCAGGAGGAGAAACAAATGAATCCATTAAATTGAACAAAGAAAAATAATTCTCAAAATCACGTGTCGTCATTAAACCCATCGAATGTAAATTCGGTGCAAAAATAAAAGCATCCTCATAAATCGTTCGATCTTGAATTACCGTTTTTTCAGCTTTCTGTATTTCTTGAATCTGATTAAAACGACTATTTAAGTAATAAATCTGTAAGTTAAACGACCATCTTTGCATGTCTTCATAGAAGTCATTCAAGTATGGATTCTGTTCTACATCTTCGTAATGGGTATCCCATCCAAAGTGTTTTGCTAACATTCTCGTTAGTGTTGTTTTTCCTGATCCGATATTTCCGGCGATTGCAATATGCATGATTCATTTTTTTGGTCGTACTAAATTACAAACTTTGACAGAAGTTGCAATCTTTTTAACGGAATACTAACTCAAATTTGTGAACTTTTTTATCTGTTCGAAGAAAAAAGGATTGATTTACCTCTTTTAACTCAATAACACCCGTAATTGGAAGGTCAATTCGAAAAGAATCATTGAACTCTAATGCATGAATAATTAATTGATTTTCGAACAACAAATATAATGTGGAACCAACAATTGCAAATTGTTTTACGTTTTGCTGAGGAATAAATTGCACCAATGAGCCATAAAGATCAAACTGATAAATCCCTTTTTCACTGTCAAGCATGTAAAGTGCATTCCCGTATTCCAGCATTTGCACAACATTCTGAATATTAAGGACTCCTTTTAAATTGATTATTTTTTGAGATTGTATTGTTCTGTCTAAGGATAAAAAACTCAATGTCGAATTAAAATTATCCAATACCCATATTTTATTGGGTTGACTTGAGCTACTGATTAAAAATGCATTCACGACGCCCTGATCTGACAACTCAATACAATCATCTAATTCTGATAGTGTATTATCAAAATAGCACAAGGTCTGTTGCTCTTCCGAAAAATGGATCAACCTCATTGTATTCACCAAAACCAAATCTGTCATTCTACCCAACGATTTTATACTTTGAGAAAATGTTAATTCACCGTTAACGTCATACTTATTGATTGTCCCACGATTGGAGATGTACACATTTTCAAAAGCATCGACCGTCCATTGGCTTTCTTTTTCCAGATCAAAAGTTCTTATTTCTTTCCATTCGTAAAGTGTAGAATCTTGTCCACAAACAAAAAAGGTCAAAATTGCAAAGCAGGAAAAAAGTAGATGTTTCACTGAGCGTGTTTTTTTATTTCTTCAATTATTTTTCGGTCATTGGATAATCTAGGGATTTTATTCTGTCCACCTAATTTTCCTTTCCCATTCAACCAAGCATCAAACGTGCCAGTTTTCACATTAACAATAACGGGAGAATCCAGTAACATATTGCCTTTTCTTTTTGCATCATAGTCCGAATTTGTCTGGCATAAAAATTCATCTAAAACAGCACTAAATTCATCTAAATTTGATGGCGATTGAATAAACTCTATCAACCACTCATGTCCGCCCTTCCCGTTACCTTCCATGTAAACTGGAGCTGCAGTATATTCTTTAAGAATTGCATTGGTCTTTTTACACGCTTCAGCAATTGCAAGTTCTGTTTGTTCAACAATCAATTCTTCACCAAAAGTATTTATAAAACTATTTACGCGCCCTGTAATTTTAAACCGAAAAGGTGAAAGGTTTGTAAACTTTACGGTATCGCCAAGAATGTACCTCCATAAACCAGCATTTGTCGTTATGACCATTGCATAATTCACATTCTCTTCGACTTCCCCCAAAGAAAGAACCGTTTTTGAATGAACTCCATCGTAGCTCGACATCGGTATAAACTCATAGAAAATCCCATAATCCAACATCAAAAGCATTTCATCAGAATCAATTAAATCTTGAATTCCAAAAAAACCTTCTGAGGCATTATACGTTTGGACATAATTCATTTTATCGTCTGGAATTAACTTCTTAAACTCGTCTTTGTACGGTTCAAAGCTAACTCCACCGTGCATAAACAATTCAAGGTTTGGCCAAACTTCTTTTAAATTTGATTTCCCAGAAAGTTCGAGTACTTTATTTGCAAGAATAAGTGTCCAGCTTGGAACTCCAGCAATAATATAGACGTCTTCTTTCATTGTTGAAAGCGCCATTTTCTCAATTTTATCTTCCCAATCTGTCATGAGAGTTATCTCACGAGAAGGCGTTCTTCTTACTTCAATGTACCACGGTAAATTTTTCACAATTATAGCCGAGAGATCTCCAAAATACGAATCTGAAGACAAATGATTTATTTCAGCACTTCCTCCAATAATTAAATGTTTTCCTTTGTACAGTTTCCTTTTTGGATGATTGTCGTAATACATTGCTAAAAGATCTTTACCACCATTGTAATGGCAATCTCTCAACGATTCTTTTGAAACTGGGATAAATTTCGATCGACTTGTGGTTCCAGAGGACTTTGCAAACCATTTTGTTTTCTCTGGCCAAAGTAAATTCTTCTCTCCTTCCATGGCTCTTTCAATCCATGGCTTAAATCCATCATAAGTTTGTAAAGGAATATTCTTTCGATAATCATCGTAAGAACCTATCATTTTAAAATCGTTGATTGCTCCGTAGGTGGTTTTAGCCCCTGTCCGGATTAGATTCCCAAATAATTCATCTTGAACTTGAAGCGGATTCTTACGAAAAAGATCAATTTGATGAATTCTTTTTTTCATCATCCACGCGAAAATCGAATTAAACGGCATCTATACGATTATTTATAAAGCACAAAAAATCCTATTCATCAATGATAAACAGGATTTACAAGTACCGATTTTAAGGTCTAACCAAAAGCAACAATAGCAACTATAATTCCAATTAGAATAATAGTTACAATAGTACCCATTGCGACAGTTGACTTTTCAAAATGAATATAAGACATAATTTCTTTTTTTTTCAAAGTTAAAAATAATCTGTAAAAAGACTCAACTTTTAGTTCACAAGTTTGAAATCTTTTATTTTAACATATTCGGGTTTAATCACCCATTCACCTTTTTTATTGATCACTCCCCATTTATCATTTTCTCGAATTGCACAAAACTCGTTATTAAAACTTCGAACAGCGATGAACTTAGCTTCAATTACCCATTCTCCTTTTGAGTTGATAAAGCCAATCTTTTTAGCTGAATTTCTCGCCCAAGCTAAACCATTGTGAAAATCTCCATAAGCAATTGCTCCATCTGCAGTAATTTCACTTCCTTTTACATCAATAAATTTCCAACCAGACTCATCGCGAACTCTTACTAGTCCAGTTTCAGCATCCATGTGTTTTGCTGCGTTATATTTCGCTTCAATCACCCACTCGCCTTTCTGGTTAATGAATCCAATTTTTTTGGCATCATTTCTTGCCCAAGCCAATTGACCTGTAAAATGTCCAACTCCCAAGAATTGAGGTTCAATGACAACCTCCCCTTTCGTATTCAAAAAACCATATTTGTTATTCTTTCCTAAAAACGGGGCTAAACCATTATTAAAACGATTGACTTTAACGACATCAACTTTCTTAGCTGTACCATCTTTACTTAAAATAAAAAAATCTTTACCTTTTTTTGCGGTTGAATACCCATTTGAGAAAGGCTGAATTAGATCATACTCTGGTACAATAACAACTTCCCCTTTCGTATTTACAACTCCTTTTTTCTTTCTATAAAGAATAACAGCAAGACCATTGTTAAATCCTTTTTTATCAATAATATATCCTTTCAAGTCAATACTTAACTCTTCTCCATTTGCATTGATAAAACTCCATACTTTTTTCATATCAAGTACTGGTGCAAATCCATCCGTAGAAAAATCAAACGCATTTCGGTATGAAGCAGGAATAATTACCTCTCCTTTTTCATTCATGTACCCCCATTTCCCGTTCTCCAGAAATGGTGCTAAACTTGTTTGAGAGAAACTAATAGAACTAATGAATAGTAGCAATATTACTGTTAAATTTTTCATTTTTTTTAGTGTTATAAAGTTAGGTACCCAAATAGAATTTAATTTCTTCCTCCAATCAGGTTCAACAAAGATAAAAATAAATTTACAAATAATATATACAGGTTCAATCCCCCCATAAGTGCTAACTTACTTCTTTAATCAACAGAAATTGTTGTATCTGCTGCTGTTCTTTTTAATTGTTGCATACTATAAGCTGTCAACCCTGTAAAAACGAAAACACCAATTACAGAAATGGCAAATTGTAGCATGGATGAACCTAAAAAGAAGTTAGCGATGGAAGCGATAAATATCCCAATAAAAGCCATGTACAAAAGACTTCCCATTTTTGTTAAATCTGTTTTTGTAGTATATCCAAGTAATGCCATACCTCCAAAAGCACCCGCAGACACAAAAAAGGTAATTGCAATATCTCTACCTGAATACATTAACATCACTGAGCTTAGACTAAGCCCCATTAACGCCGAAAAAAGAATAAATAGAATTAATAATGTCCCAAAAGAATACTTATTAATTGATTTCTGAATAAAATACACCAATCCAATTGGAGCAAACGCTACTACATAAAACAGCATACCTACACCTGTCCCTTCACTATTGAAGAAGTATTTGGCATAAAATTCTGGATTTCCAGCAAGAAACGCAACAAAACCTGAAACAAGTAATGCTGCAAACATGTAAGCATAAACGTTTTTAAAAAATTCTCTTGTTATTTCTTGAGAAATCCCTGCTCTATCTTGATCTAATATGGTATTCATTTTTTCACTTTTTAATTAATGTAATTTTGCTTGTATCAAATTGATAAATTCCTTTCGTGTTGAATCATTGTTCAAAAACAACCCCGTAAATGCACTAGAAGTTGTTACCGAATTTTGTTTTTGAACTCCACGCATTTGCATACACATGTGAGAACATTCAATTACTACAGCAACACCTTTTGGTTTAAGTACACGTTGAATTGCATCACGAATTTCAATCGTCAATCGTTCTTGCACTTGTAATCTACGTGAAAAAGCATCGACAACACGTGGGATTTTACTCAACCCTACAATTTTACCATCAGGAATATAAGCGATGTGTGCTTTTCCAAAAAAGGGCAACATGTGATGTTCACACAAAGAATACACTTCAATGTCTTTCACTATCACCATTTCAGAATATTCTTCATGAAAAATGGCTTGATTCAATATTTCATCTGGATTCTCATCGTATCCTTTGGTTAAAAACTGCATTGCTTTGGCTACTCGTTCAGGTGTTTTTAATAAGCCTTCTCGGTTAACATCCTCACCAATTTGTTCAATTACGGTTTTATAATTCTCCGTTAAAACTGCTGTTACTTTCTCGTTGTATGTTTTCTCGCTGTTCATTTTCTTACTTTTCAAAATGGCATTTTACCCCCAAAATACTCAACAAAATTATTTTCAGTTTCCATTAGTTTAATTTTCACTAATTCGCCTCCTAGTTGAGTAACTGGCACTTCTAATTTTTCCCAAATTCGAATAATCACATTCTCCGTTGACGGGATGACTCCTTCCAAAAAAGGCACATCCATGTTCATGTTCTTATGATCTAAATGGTCTGTAATTTCTAATTTTATGACTTTACTTAAATCCTTTAGATTAATCACAAACCCTGTCTCATTACTTGGAACACCTTTTACAGTGACAAGCAGTGTGTAATTATGTCCATGCCAGTTTTTATTACTACACTTCCCAAAAACTTTCCAATTTTTTTCATCAGACCAATCCTCTCTGTAAAGCTTATGAGCTGAATTGAACGTTTCTTTCCGGGTAATATAGACTGTCTTCACTTTCTTTAAATTTGAGAGACAAATATACGCATTCTATACATCTTTTGATTCAATTCATTTTTTTGTACGAATATTTAATTAAGAATCATTCAAAATAAGAGTATTTTGTATCTTTGCAAGATGGTAAAAGAAAAAAATACTATTCCATTTGATGTTTCACAAGTTAGAAATGAGTTTCCAATTCTATCCAGAAAGGTGTACAACAAAGATTTAGTTTATCTTGACAACGGAGCAACTTCTCAAAAGCCTCAAGTTGTTATCGATGCCATTGACAAATATTACAGGGACGATAATTCAAATATTCACAGAGGAGTTCACTACTTAAGTCAAGTTGCAACGACGGAATACGAAGAGGCACGTACAATTATACAAGACTACATCAATGCGCCGAGTTCCAGTGAAGTTATTTTCACATCAGGAACTACCGCAAGTATAAATACAATTGCATTTTCTTTTGGAGAATTATTGACAGAAGGAGATGAAATTATCATTTCCGCAATGGAACATCATTCCAATATCGTTCCTTGGCAATTGATGTGTGAAAGAAAAAAATGTACTTTACATGTAATTAACATCAATAAAAATGGAGAGTTAGATCTTGATCACTTTGAAGAACTACTCAATGAACGCACAAAATTAGTTGCGGTAACGCATATTTCAAACACCTTAGGCACAATCAATCCAATTGAGGAAATCATTTCAAAAGCCCATTCTTTCGGCGCCAAAGTTATGATCGATGGTGCACAAAGTATTCAACACCTAAAAATTGATGTTCAAGCATTGGATTGTGACTTTTTCGTATTCTCAGGACATAAAGTTTTTGGTCCAACAGGAACAGGTATTCTATTTGGTAAAAAAGAAATTTTAGATCAAATGCCTCCCTATCAAGGTGGAGGTGACATGATTGCTAAAGTTACATTTGAAAAAACAACGTACAATGAATTGCCTCATAAATTTGAAGCAGGAACACCGAATATAGCTGGAGGTATCGCATTAGGCGTTGCAATCAATTACTTATCACAAAAAGATTTAAGTGCTATTCATTTTTACGAGCAAGAACTGCAACAATATGCAGAACGTGAAATTCTAACGATTGAAGGCGCTCGAATTATTGGAACTGCAGAAAACAAGACGAGTGTTGTTTCATTCTTTATAAACGATTTACATCCTTTTGACATCGGCACTTTATTGGACAAACAAGGAGTTGCAGTTCGAACAGGACATCATTGCACACAGCCTTTGATGGATTTTTTCGAAATACCCGGAACCATTCGAGCTTCTTTTGCGTTTTACAACACATTTGAAGAAGTTGATGTTTTCATTAAAGCATTGAAACGAAGTGTAAATATGTTAAGAGGATAATAACATTAGGGTGATTTCATTTCGAAAAACGCTATGCATATTAAAATATTTGAGAATTAGAAGATAATGACATTAGAACAAAAACAACAAGATATAATTGAAGAATTCGCCATTTACGATGACTGGATGGACAAGTATGAATATATCATTGATCTTGGAAAAGAATTGCCTCTTCTCCCTGAAGAGAATAAAGAAGACAGCCAATTAATTGAAGGCTGTCAGTCACGTGTTTGGTTGGACACTAAGTTAGAAGATGGTAAAATGAAGTTTTTTGCAGATTCTGATGCAATTATCACGAAAGGAATTATTGGATTATTGATTCGTGTTTTAGATGGTGAATCGCCTAAGAATGTTGCCACTGCCGATTTATTTTTTATTAAAGAAATTGGTTTACAAGAACATTTATCTCCAACGCGGGCAAATGGACTATTGAGTATGGTTCAAAAAATGAAATTAACAGCATTAAAAGCTTTACAAGCATGAGTACACAAATAGAATTAGAAAATAAAGTCGTAGAAGTTCTTAAAACGATTTACGATCCTGAAATCCCCGTTGATGTTTTTGAATTGGGATTGATTTATTCTGTAGAAATAGACAAAGAAGCAAACGTTACCATTGAAATGACGTTAACCTCTCCAAATTGTCCTGTGGCTGAAACAATGCCGAAGGAAATTGAAGATAAAGTTGCTGCTCATCCCGAAATCAAATCATCAAAAGTCAATATCGTTTTCGATCCACCGTGGGACAAAGACATGATGAGTGAAGAGGCTCAATTGGAATTAGGGTTCTTATAAACTCATATTTATTCATTCTATTTCGTATTTTTACACCATGAGAAGAGTTGTTATTACAGGATTAGGTGCACTTACTCCAATTGGAGAAAACACCGCTGATTTTTGGAAGAATATTCAAGAAGGGAAAAGTGGAGCTGGCCCGATCACAAAATTTGATACCGAAAAATTTCGTTGTCGTTTTGCGTGTGAATTAAAAGATTTTAATCCAAAAGATCATTTCCATGTCAAAGAATTGAGAAAATACGATCCTTTTACACAATACGCAATTTACACAGCTGATCAAGCTATCGCTGATGCAAATATAGATTTTGATACCATAAACAAAAACAGAGTTGGGGTAATTTGGGGTTCTGGAAACGGTGGAATAAAATCTTTTCAAGACCAAATGAAAGAGTATTTTGCTGGAGATGGAACTCCTCGATTTACACCTTTTTTCATTCCCCTTATTTTAGTAGATATGCCTGCTGGAATTATTTCAATGAAACATGAATTACGCGGCGTAAATTTCTGTCCTGTTACTGCATGTGCATCTTCAACAACTGCAATAATTGAAGCTTTTAACCACATTCGATGGGACAAAGCTGAAATGATAATTGCTGGTGGATCTGAAGCGGCAATTACAGAAGGTGCTATGGGTGGATTTGCTTCTGCAAGAGCTTTGTCTTTGCAAAATGACGCCCCAGAAACAGCTTCCCGACCATATGATGTTACCCGTGATGGTTTCGTAATGGGAGAAGGAGCTGGAGCAATGATTTTAGAAGAATATGAGCACGCAAAAAAACGTGGTGCGAAAATATATGGCGAAGTAATTGGTGGTGGACAAGCTGCAGACGCTTATCACTTAACAGGTACTCACCCAAATGGTGAAGGAGCTATGCTCGGTATGACGGAAGCATTGCGTGAAGCAAAAATTTCTCCCGATGATATTGATTATATTAATATGCATGCTACTTCTACACCACAAGGAGACATCAGTGAATTAAAGGCCGTAGAACGTGTATTTGGAGAAAGAAAAACGCTTTCTTTATCTGGAACAAAATCAATGACTGGTCATTTACTTGGTGCAACAGGTGTTATCGAAGGAATTGCTACTGTTCTTGCGTTAAGAGATGGACAACTACCTCCAACAATAAACACGACTGAAATTATTCCTGAATTCAAAGATAAATACCATTTCCCTTTAGGAAAAACTCAAAAAAAAGAAATGAAATATGCGATGAGTAATACTTTTGGTTTTGGTGGACACATAGCTTCTGTCGTATTTAAAAAGTTTGAAGAGTAGAATTGAGAATTCTATAATCATCAATTTATTTCATAATTACACCAACAATCTTCCAAAGACTGACTTTCATCACGTCTTATTCTTGCTTTCCTTACTATCTTTGTGAAAAGAAGTAGGAATGGATTATTTAACACTTGCACGGATCATCCACATATTAGGAGTAATATTATGGATTGGTGGTGTTGCGATGGTAACAACAGTTATCGTACCTGCTGTACGAAAAATGAAATCAAAGCAAGAACGTTATGAAACCTTTCAAAAAATAGAAGGCCGTTTTGCATTTCAGGCAAAAATATGGACTTTATTGACAGGAGTTTCTGGTTTTTATATGATTTATCAACTCGATGCTTGGGACCGATATTTTCATTTAGCGTATTGGTGGATTCATGCAATGACCTTAGTTTGGATTTTATTCTCCCTTGTACTTTTTATTTTTGAGCCTCTTTTTCTACATAAATTATATGAGAAATATGCTATTCAAGATTCTGACAAAACATTTAGAATTATCCAAGGTGCACATTGGTTCCTGCTAATTTTAAGTTTAGTCACAACAATAGGTGCTGTTGCAGGCTCTCATGGTTTACTTTTCATTCATTAAACCTCAACGAGATTGCACCTCTTTTTGGGTATTCTCTTGAAAAAGAGAATATAAAACAGATATTACTTAATTACTGCTGCTACAATGGAATAGGTTTCATAACCACAGACCTATTCACTGAACGAAAAAGGAATAATCAAATCGATTGTTCCTTTTTTGTTTATTTTTGTTCTGTTACAATACGTTATCATGAACGAAAAAACATATACTTTAATTGGTACTGGAATTATGAGTGCAACTCTTGGGGTTTTCTTAAACGAGTTAATGCCAAATACTAAAGTCGTTCACTCTAGCTTATGTAATTTGATTTACACACCAAAACTCGAAGACGGTCATATTGATTTAAGAAAAGCGTTAAAAACATCCGAATCTTTTGAAGTTTCAACGAAATTCTGGATCTATTTTAAAAAAATAGGGAATTTAAATTTGAAACAAGCATTCATCGTCAACATTGACCATATTACTTTTATTTGGGGAAATAAAAATGTGGAACTACTCCGTAAAACAAGAAAGTATACTACTGATTTTTTGAAATTAGAAGAATGAGTATACAAATCCCAAAATATGACTTTAATAATCCGCTAAAATTAGAATTTGAGCTAACGACAATTAGTGCGATCTATAAAAAGAGTAAACAAAAGCTTTCACTTCCCCACAAACAAGATTTTTTTGGACTTTTTCTCTTTACAAATTCCATCGGAAAACATTTTGTTGATTTCAAAGAATACGAAATAAAAAAAGATGCTGTTTTTTTTATTTCCAACGAACAAGTTCACTATTTCAAAGAGATAGAAGAAACAACTGGGAACGTTATTCTCTTCACCAATTCTTTCCTTGAAAACGATTTTTTAATTGAACAAATTTTTGAAAGAAAGATTGGTCAACCTGTTCTTTACTTAAATACAGATTTACGTTTAAAAATTGAAGTACTAATTTCACAAATTCAAACTGTAATTTCTTCAAAAAATAAATTTAGCTCTTTACTTCTAAAAAATTATTTAGAAATAATACTCTTAGAGATTCTCCAATTCAATTCTGAAAACTCTTCATTACATGACATCAATCATAAACGTTTTATTCAGTTTAAAAAAGATTTAAAAGAAAACTATAAGACCAATAAAAACGTACCTTTTTTCGCCGAAAAACAACTGATAAGTGCTAAAACACTCAACACAGCAACTAGAAAGACCATAAATAAAAGTGCTAAACAGTTCATTTCTGATTACATTATCCTACTTGCAAAAAGAATGCTCGTGAATTCTAGCTTCACGACGACAGAAATTTCTTTTCAATTAGGCTTTGACGAGCCAACTAATTTTACAAAATTCTTCAAGAACAAAGAAAACATCTCTCCTAAAAAGTTTCAAAAAGAACATCAAAAAAGTATATAACTCTTCTTTTTCACCCATTAGGTTTCATTTTTACCATTTTATGTTCTTTTCCTACCTTTTCTAAGCAAGACTTACTTCTTAATTTTGTCCTATAATTATTAACAACAATAAAAGGATCAAATTATGGTGAAAAAATTTTTATTCAGTTTCACAGTTGTAGCAATTGCATACTCTTGCTCAACGTCAAAAAAGAGTCAAACAATAACAAGTAAAAAAGAAGTAACAATGGAAATGAAAAGTAACAAAGAAAAAGTAGTTGAACTATTAAAAAGTATTGAAAGCGGTGATCAATCTCCGGTATCATATATCAATTCAAGTAAATATATACAACATAACTTAGCAGTAGGAGATGGCTTACAAGGTTTTGGTGAAGTATTAAGTCATTTACCAAAAGGAAGCGCAAAAGTTGAAGTAATTAGAGCTTTTGAAGACGGTAATTTTGTATTTACTCACACAAAATATAATTTCTTTGGCCCAAAAGCTGGATTTGATATTTTTCGTTTTGAAGACGGTTTAATTGTTGAACACTGGGACAATTTACAAGAAATCGTAACTAAAACAGTTTCATCTAGAACTCAATTTGATGGTACAACCAAAATTGAAGACTTAGAAAAGACTGAAGTAAATAAAGAGTTGGTTAAAAACTTTGTAAATGATGTTTTATTAGGAAAAAATCCATCTAAAATCACAGCGTATATCTCTACAGAAAAATACCTTCAACATAATCCAAACGTTGGTGATGGACTAGATGGATTAGGTAAAGCATTGGCTGATTTAGCAGAAGCAGGAATGCCAATGAAATTTACTAAAAACCATCGAATACTCGGTGAAGGTAATTTTGTTTTATCCGTTTCTGAAGGTGAATTTTTAAACAAACATGTTGCATTCTATGATTTATTCAGAATCGAAAATGGGAAGATTGTTGAACATTGGGACACAATTGAAGAAATTCTTCAAAAAAAGGATTGGAAAAACAACAATGGTAAATTCTAATTCAATATAGTCCTATAGCTAAAGTAAGAAAGTGCAAACTACAAGTTTGCACTTTCTTACTTTTAGACAATAACAACTTACATTTCCATTGCTAAATACCTTGCTGTATGCGATTCTTTCGTGTGTTTTTTTACAATTTGCTCTGGAGTTCCTTCGCACACAATCATTCCACCATACTTCCCTCCTTCTGGACCGATGTCTACAATTTTATCTGCTATTTTAACAATATCTAAATTGTGCTCAATTACCAAAACTGTATTCCCTTCATCAACCAATCGCTGCAATACTTCTAGCAACATCTTAATGTCTTCAAAATGTAAGCCTGTTGATGGTTCATCTAAAATATACATCGTATTTCCAGTCCCTTTTTTCGACAATTCGGATGAAAGTTTAATTCGTTGAGCCTCGCCACCAGATAAAGTAGTAGAAGGTTGTCCAAGTTTAACATACCCTAATCCTACTGAATTCAACGTTGCTAAAATCCTATGAATTTTAGGTACTTTCTCAAAAAATGGAGTAGCTCTTTCAATAGTCATCTCAAGTACATCATTGATCGACTTTCCTTTGTAACGAACCTCTAGGGTTTCTCGGTTGTATCTTTTTCCATTACACGTTTCACATTCAACCAAAACATCTGGAAGAAAATTCATTTCAACGACCTTCATCCCTCCACCTTTACAGGTTTCACACCTTCCTCCAACAACATTAAAAGAAAAACGACCAGGTTTATATCCACGAATTTGAGATTCTGGCATCTCTGCAAAAAGTCGTCGAATTTCATCAAACATCTTTGTATAAGTTGCCGGATTTGAGCGAGGTGTTCGTCCGATTGGACTTTGATCAATTTCGATAACTTTATCCAAATGTTCCATCCCTTTTATCGATTTATACGGCAATGGTTTCTTCACTCCATGATAAATCTCTTTCAGTAGAATTGGGTAAAGCGTTTGATTAATCAAAGAGGATTTTCCACTACCAGAAACTCCAGTAATACAAGTCAATGTACCCAATGGAATCGTTAAATCCACATCTTGAAGATTTCTACCTGTCGCTCCTTTTAAAATTAATTTTTTGCCATTTCCTTTTCTTCGTTGCTTTGGAAGTTCTATACTTTTTTTCCCTGTCAAATATTGATTCGTCAAAGAGTCTTTATTCGTCATTTTGTCAAGCGGGGAAGCATTCACAATCTCCCCACCATTCTCACCTGCACCAGGACCTAGATCTACTACAAAATCGGCAGATTCTATCATTTCCTTGTCGTGTTCAACGACAATCACAGAATTACCTGTATCTCGAAGGCGTTTCAATGACTTTATCAAGCGAGAATTATCCCTTTGATGTAAGCCTATAGAAGGTTCGTCGAGAATGTAGAGCACATTCATCAATTCTGAACCTATTTGAGTTGCCAATCGAATTCGCTGTGCTTCACCGCCCGAGAGTGTTTTTGCTGATCGATGTAACGAAAGATAAGTCAAACCAACCTCAACTACAAAACCTAAACGTGCATTAATTTCTTTGAGAATTTCAACAGCAATTATTTTTTGATTCTTCGTAAGCGTTTTTTCCACTTCATTGAACCAAACGGCCAATTCAGCAATGTCCATTTGTGCTAACTCACCTATATTTTTTTCATTAATTTTAAAGAAATGTGCTTCTTTTTTTATGCGAGTACCAAGGCATGTTGGACAAACATTTTTATTCATAAAACTCTGCGCCCAACGTTGAATTGGAGCAGAACTTTCTTCAGAATGTCTCGTGACAAAAGGAATTACACCTTCAAAAACGACATCTTTGCTTCGAAACGAACGCTCTTCCCCTTCATTTCCATACAAAACGACTTGCATAATGTCTTCTGGAATATCCTTGATGGGCGTAGTTAATTTTAAATTTTCTTGCTTTAAATAAGTTTCTAATTTATCAAAAATCCACGTTCTTTTGTATTCTCCAATTGGCGCAATTCCTCCTTTTTTAATGGATTTCGATGTGTCCGGAATAATTTTTCCTCTATCCACTTCTGACACCTCTCCCAAGCCATTACACGTTTTACACGAACCATACGGAGAATTAAAAGAGAATAAATTCGGTTCAGGTTCTGGGTAACTAATTCCAGAAGTTGGACACATTAACATTCGACTAAAATGCCGTACTTCATTCGTGTCAAAATCAAGTACCATCAACGATTTATCACCGTGTTTCATGGCAATAACTACATCATCATACAAACGCTGTCTATCTTTCTCATCGACAACAATTCTATCAATCACAATTTCTATGTCGTGAATCTTATAACGGTCTGTTTTCAATCCTTTGACAATATCCACCACTTCTCCATCTATTCTTACTTTGGTAAAACCCATTTTAAGAATTTGCTCGAATAATTCGCGGTAATGTCCTTTTCTTCCTTTAATTTTTGGAGCAAGTATACTTATTTTTTTTTCGGAGAAATCTTTGAGAATTAAATCCACAATTTGATCGTCTGAATACTTCACCATTGCCTCACCTGAAACGTAGGAATAAGCTGTACCAACACGCGCAAAAAGTAAACGCATGAAATCGTAAATCTCAGTTATCGTCCCAACCGTAGAACGTGGAGAACGAGAAACTGTTTTCTGCTCAATGGAAATCACAGGACTCAATCCATCAATTTTATCTACATCTGGACGTTCCAATCCTCCTAAAAACTGACGAGCATATGCAGAGAACGTTTCAATGTAACGACGTTGTCCTTCTGCAAAAATAGTATCAAATGCAAGCGATGATTTCCCACTTCCACTTAATCCCGTGAAAACAACCAGTTCATTGCGTGGAATTTTCAAATCAATGTTCTTCAAATTATGCATTCTTGCACCATAAATCTCGATGTATTCTTTTTTAGCCATTATTTAGGAATTTGAAGTGAGAATTTGTGATTTTTTATCTTTAGTTTCGATCCAAGCACCCATGGATTAAGTATTTTAACCATTCGATACGTTGTTCCATGATCGATAGACCATTGAACAAGATCGTCAATGTTTTCAGAAATTGGAATTGATTCGACATTTATTTTTGAATACAATTCATTCTCACGAAGATTGAAACCATAAGCTTCGGGATTTTCCATGACAATTTTCAGCGCAAGAATTCGAAAAACATAACGACTCGTTTCGGCATTCAAATGTAAATCAAAATAGGTGTTTGCTTGCTGACTTTTGAGGTCTTTTTTGATTCCTCCCATTCCACGATTGTAGGACGCACATGTCAATAACCAATCGTTAAAAATAGTATTTGCATCCTTCAAATATTGACAAGCTGCTCGTGTACTTTTCTCTACATGCAAACGTTCATCAATCTTTATATCGACTTCCAATCCGTATTCTTTTGCCGTAGGTTTCATGAATTGCCAAAAACCTTTCGCCCCAGACCGGCTGGTTACTTGTGCCAATCCACTTTCAGCAACACATAAATAAATTAAATCTTCTGGAATATTTTCTTCTTTCAAAATTTGTTTCAGTACAGGAAAAAAACGATTTGCTCGTTTCAAATATTGAATGGTTGCACTGTGTCGATAGGTATTAACAATGATTTCTCTATCCAAACGTTCTTTCACATCAAAATTATCGAATGTAATTGTTTGTCCGCAGAACACCATTGATTTCGGGAGAGGAGGAAGATTGATCGGTTCTTCCAACACTACGGTTTCTTGTATTTCGTTTTGTATTACTTCTTTGTTGGTTGAATTAGAGCACGAAAACAGAAAGAATGAAAGCAAAAAAAAATGGATTAATCTCATTGTACGAAAATAAGGAAGATTTTTGAATCCTACTTTTTAAATGAATAATATTGAATAAAAAAAAAGCAAATGAGTTTTTAATATAGCAAACGATTCCACGGGCATCTCGACAAGATCGATGTCCGTGAGATCGTTTATCGAGTCTGTCTGACCGGTCGTCGAGCTTGTCGAGATGCCGGTCGTCGTAGTTTCTAGCCATGTCTTTTCTCCATATTCCCTTCAATACTCTTGTAAACCAGATTACCCCAGCGGGTTATACACAAAAGCTTTACTCGTGTCTATAGCACTGTGTATCCGATTCGTTTTTCACCAACCTTTCTCCACTAATATATCAGCCATTTGACTTTGCAATTCTTTTGCTGCCTCACCTGCTTTTTCAGCAAAATCTTCTCCTTGTGAAGCATAAATGATTCCTCTTGAAGAGTTCACTAGCAACCCACAGTCATCGTTCCAACCGTATTTAGCAACTTCAGCAACAGAACCACCTTGTGCACCAACCCCAGGAACTAAGAAAAAGTTTTTTGGAGCAATTTTACGCACTTCAGCAATACCTTCTGCACGTGTTGCACCCACAACGAACATTAGATTTTCATCTGTTCCCCATTGTTGTGATTTTTTTAAAACACTTTTAAAGAATTCTTCTCCATTTTCATCTTTTATCATTTGAAAATCGAGAGCCCCTTTATTGGAAGTTAGTGCTAAAAGAATGACCCATTTGTTTTTATACTCTAGAAAAGGAGAAACACTATCCTCACCCATATATGGAGCTACAGTTACAGAATCAGCATTTAAATAATTGAAAAAAGTATCGGCATAATAGCGAGAAGTATTCCCGATATCTCCACGTTTTGCATCGGCAATAGTGAAAATGTCCTTTGGAATATAATCCATTGTTTTTTTCAATGATTCCCAACCTTTTGGTCCATGACATTCGTAGAATGCTGTATTGGGTTTATAAGCAACTGCAAAATCTTTTGTTGCATCAATGATGGCTTTATTGAATTCAAAAATAGGATCCTCTGTTTCCAATAAATGTTTTGGGATTTTAGTTAAATCCGCATCCAAACCAACACATAAAAATGATTGCTTTAATTTTATTTGTTCAATTAACTCAGCTTTAGTCATGGTACGTTGTATAAATCGGGAAATATTTAATTAATGCTCGTCTGAATTCTTCAATTTTTCTGCATTTTCCGCCATTTTCAATGCATCAATCATATCTTGAATGTCCCCATTCATGAATGAACTTAAATTGTACATTGTTTTATTGATTCTATGGTCTGTAATTCTTCCTTGCGGATAATTATAAGTTCTAATTTTTGCAGAACGGTCACCTGTAGACACCAATGATTTTCGATGTTCAGAACGTTCATTTTCTAATTTTTCCAATTCAATTTGGTACAAACGTGAACGGAGAATAGACAATGCTTTATCGTAATTTTTATGTTGAGAACGTCCGTCTTGACATTCTGAAACGACACCAGTTGGAATATGTGTTAATCGAATAGCCGATTCCGTTTTATTAACGTGCTGACCACCCGCACCAGAAGCACGGTAAGTATCACGTCGAACATCCGACATATTCAGTTCAAAATCCACCTCTTCAGCTTCAGGTAAAACCGCAATTGTAATTGCTGAAGTATGTACACGACCTTGAGACTCTGTTTCAGGAACACGTTGTACACGATGAACACCTGATTCAAATTTCAACACACCGTATGCAGCTGGAGCATCAATTTCCATTGAAATTTCTCGATATCCTTTTACTGTTCCTTCATTAGAATTTAGCACTTCATATTTCCAACCTCTTTCTTTGAAAAACATGGTGTACATTCTAAAACAATCTTCAACAAAAATACAAGCCTCATCACCACCAGTTCCAGCACGAAGTTCCATTATGGCTTTTTTATCATCTTCCGGATCTTTTGGAATTAGCATCATTTTAATCTCTTCTTCCATCTCTGGACGTTTTGCTTCCAATTCATCTATCTCCATCTTTGCCATTTCTCGCATTTCAGGATCCGTTTCTTCTTTCAAAAGTTCTTTGGAACTTTCAAGATTATCTATAAGACTTTTGTATTCTTTGTAAACGACATCAATCTCATTCAAGTCTTTGTATTCCTTGTTCAATTTAATGTAACGTTTCATATCCGCAATTATCTCAGGATCGACGATTTGTTTACCGACTTCAATAAATCGAATATTAATTCCTTCTAATTTCTGTAATAAATCGTTCATAAACCTGATTAAAAATTTGCTTTACAAAAATAATCAGTTTTTGCTGGTAATGATGAATTGTAGTAGGTTTTTCTTTAAATGTTAAGAAAGTCAATAAATTAAACAAAATCTCAAGAATGACTATTTCTTATCCATTCCTTTTGAAATTGAAGAAATTTTTGGAGAAATTTCTGTTTTCAGTTCAAAATTATTTGCTCTGTTTTCAGTTTTTTGAATGATATCATCCATTTCTGCATAAGACTGAAACTGATTAATGATAAAAACAATTGCAACAATTGATAATACGGGTAAAACAAAGAATTTTGCAAATAAAATAAATCGATTTTCTTTTTTTGGATGTGCAGTGTACATAGTGGTCAGGTTAAGTGAATTACTAATCATTAACTACAACAAATGTATAACCTTTTTCGATATACACCAAATATATTTCGATAAAAGTGTATTTTATTTCGATTAAAGTGTTTTTTCACTCTTCACAAGATATACTCAAAACTGTAAAAACTACCTTGCAATCTCCATTTTCAAACGCTTTCCTTTCACTTTTTCATTTCGAATACGTTTCAATACATCCTGAATAAGGTCGCTTTTCACTGCGACAAATGAAGTTCTGTCTTTCACTGTAATCAAACCAATTTCTCCTTTTTGCAAATTTCCTTTTTTAGAAAGAAAACCTACAAAATCGATTTTATTTACTTTATCTTTTTTTCCAGCACTGAAATAAAGTGTTTTCCATTCTGGAATTACATGATCTGTTTTTAAATCACTGGTCCGAATGATTGAAGTTGGCTCCTTTATATATTCTGGAAGTTGAGTTTCTTCTCCATAAAACAAATAAGAATGACCACTTGCAGACATTCTCGCTGTACGTCCTTTTCTATGCGTGAAGGCTTCTTCGCTGTTAGGATATTGGTAATGTACAATGTGATTTATTTCTGGAATATCCAATCCTCGTGATCCTAAATCAGTACACACTAGAACATTTGACGAACCATTTCTGAATTTTATCAATGCTCGTTCTCTATCATCTTGCTCAAGACCTCCATGGTAAAAAACGGAAGTTACACCAAGATCTTTCAATCGGTACGACACATCTTCAGATACTTCACGGTAATTACAAAAAACGATTGCTTTTTCATTCTCAAAAGACTCAATCAATGTTGCTAAAGATTGTAAAATATTTTTCCCTGAATCTACGAGATGTTCTGTAACAGCAATATCATCTTGATCTTTCAATGCGTCGATGGTATGATAATCTGCCTGGAGAAATTCTGGAACCTCATCCATTGTTGTAGCAGAAACGAGCATTCGATGTGATAATTTTCGCATTCCTTCTGAAATGAAGCCCATTTCTTCAGAGAATCCAAATTCCAAGCATTTATCGAACTCATCAATAACAATCATAGGACATTGACGTAAATCAATATTTCTACGATGGATGTGATCTACAATTCTACCAGGCGTTCCAATTACAACATCTGGATATTCATTCAAACTGTTTTCTTCAACTTTCACGGAGTGTCCACCATAACAAACAGTCACTTTTCGACCCGATTTAAGCGAACGAAAGACCGTTTCAATTTGCAAACACAATTCTCTAGTAGGTGCAAGAACTAACGCTTGAACCCCTTCTTTATCTTGATCAAACTTGGCTAAAATAGATAAAAGAAAAGCTATTGTTTTTCCAGAACCTGTTTTAGAATACAAGATCACATTCTCAAACTTTTTAATTGCATCAACAGATTGCTGTTGAATTTCCATTAATTCAGAATGACCTGCATTTTGAAGATAGTGAAGTGTTGAATTTTTCTTACTCATGGTACAAAGGTCACAATAATAATGTGGATACTGTCATTGATTCATGAAAATATTGAATTATCTGCTGCAGGGTCACATTGTGGCGTGACCCTGCAGTAAAGATTAAACCATTTCAATCACACCTGCTGCGCCTTGACCAGAGCCAACACACATTGTAACAACACCGTATTTTTGGTTGCGTTTTTTCAATTCATTCATCATTTGAACGGATAATTTTGCTCCCGTACAACCAAGCGGATGACCTAAAGCCAATGCTCCTCCGTTCACGTTTACAATATCCGGATCAATTCCAGTTTCACGAATAACAGCCAATGATTGTGATGCAAAAGCCTCATTCAATTCATACAATGAAATATCATTGGATGTTAATCCAGCTTGTTTAATTGCTTTTGGAATTGCCGTAACTGGTCCTATTCCCATTATTCTTGGTTCTACTCCAACCACTGCGTATGACGCTAATCGAGCAATTGGCTCCAGACCTAATTCATTGATCATTTTTTCAGACATCACTAAACAGAATGCAGCTCCATCAGATGTTTGCGACGAATTTGCAGCAGTGACTGAACCACCTTGTGCAAAAACAGGTCGTAAACGAGCCAATGCTTCAAAAGTACTTTGTCTTGGACCTTCATCTGTATCTACGACATAACTTCTTTCTTGACGTTTTTCATTTTCGTCCAAATACACTTGATTGACAGTGATTGGCACAATATCATCTTCAAAACGACCTGATTTAATTGCTTTGATTGCTTTTTCGTGTGATTGCAAAGCAAATCGATCTTGATCTTCTCTTGAAACTTTGAATTGTTCTGCTACCGCTTCAGCAGTTAATCCCATTCCCCAATACCAAGAAGGATTTTCTTTACCAATTTTCGGATTTGGAACAATACGCCAACCTCCCATCGCCATAACCGACATGGATTCTGCACCTCCAGCAATGATACAATCAGCCATTCCTGCTTCAATTTTTGCTTGAGCAAGAGCAATTGTTTCTAAACCGGAAGAACAATATCTATTCACCGTCATTCCTGGAACTTTATCGGTATCCAATCCCATCAAAGAAATCATTCGACCAACATTCAAGCCTTGTTCTGCTTCAGGGGTAGCATTCCCGACAATTACATCGTCAATTCTATCTTTGTCCAAATTAGGAACTTGCTTCATGATGTGTTTGATTACATCTGCCGCTAAATCATCTGGTCGAGTGAATCGAAACCCACCTCTTCCAGCTTTCCCAACTGCTGTTCTATATCCTGTTACTATATATGCTCTTTTCATTTTTTTAATTTATTTAGATGCGCTTTGTATTGTACGGGCAAGTCGCGACTTGCCCGTACAATTACAATTAATTACGTAGAATTTTTCCTTTCTTCACAATACTTTCCAATCGTTCCAATGTTTTTCTTTCACGGCAAAGTTCCAAAAATGCTTTTCTTTCCATGTCCAATAAATACTGTTCTGAAACGACTGTATTTTCTGACAAATCACCTCCACAAAGAACGAATCCGAGTTTTTCTGCGATTAATTTATCATGAGAAGACATATATTTCCCAGAATACATTGTATCTGCACCTACATAAACAATTCCGAGTCCTTCATTTCCAAGAACCGTAATGTTTTTACCTCGTTTAGGAGCAACATAACCATTATTCGAAAGTTCTATACAAGCTTCTTTTGCTCTTTTCAATTGATGATCACGGCTAACAACCACCTCATCTGTTCCTTTTCGAAGATAACCTAAATCAAATGCTTCGTAAGCTGAAGTTGAAACCTTTGCTTGACCGATGGTTAAGAATTTATCTCTCATACGGTTAATTTTGATGTCTCCATCTACCAATTCATCGGACAAACGTTTTGCAAATTCTTTCGATCCGCCACCGCCAGGAATTAATCCAACACCAAATTCAACCAGCCCCATGTACAATTCAGCATGAGCGATTACTTTGTCAGAATGCATAGACAACTCGCAACCACCACCTAACGCCATGTTATGAGGTGCAGCGACAACTGGAATATTGCAATATCGAATCCTCATCATGGTATCTTGAAAGGCTTTAACCGCAAAATTCAATTCATCAAAATCTTGTTCAATTGCCATCATGAAAATCATTCCAACATTTGCTCCGGCAGAGAAGTGTTGACCTGTATTTGAAATAACCAATCCTTTTTGGTCATTTTCTGCTAAATCAATTGCTTTATTGATTCCTTCAATCACACCACCTCCGATGGTATTCATTTTAGTATGAAATTCTAAATTCAAAACTCCATCACCTAAATCAACAATTGTCGTATCTGCATTACCCCAGACTTTATTATCAGCACGAAGTGTTTCAAGAATCACTAAATCTTCCGTTCCAGGAACCACTTTGTATGATTTCGAAGTAATATCATAGAATAACTTCTGTCCACCCTCAAACTTGTAAAAAGAAGTAAATCCACTTTTTTTCATTTCAAGAACCCACTCAGCAACTTTCTTTCCTTCTTTTTCTATCAGCTCTAAACCTTTATCAAAACCGACAACGTCCCACGTTTCAAAAGGTCCTAATTCCCAAGCAAAGCCAGCTTTTAGTGCATCGTCAATCTTATAAAAATCGTCTGTAATTTCAGGAATACGATTGGTGACGTAAGCAAAGAGTCCACCAAATATTTTACGGTAGAATTCGCCTGCTTTATCCATGCCCATCAATAACATTTTCGTTCTTTGACGAAGATCATCTATTGGCTTAACCATGTCTAAAGTTGGGAATTTAACCCTAGCTTTCTCTTTATATTCTAATGTTTTTAAGTCCAAAGCCAAGATTTGACTTTTTCCATTTTCATCTTTTATTTTCTTGTAAAACCCTTGTTTTGTTTTAGAACCCAGCCAATTTTTCTCCATCATTTGAGAAATGTACTCAGGCAAGACAAAAGAAGGCGATTCTTCATCGTTTGGACAATGATCTTTCAATCCATTTGCCACATGAACCAATGTATCCAGTCCAACAACATCACATGTTCTAAAAGTTGCCGATTTAGCACGTCCCATAATCGGTCCTGACAATTTATCAACTTCCTCAACGGACAGCCCCATTTCATTCACAATGTGAAAGAGAGACATGATTGAATAAACCCCTACTCTATTTGCGATAAAAGCAGGCGTATCTTTACAAAGAACTGTTTTTTTACCTAAAAATTTAGCTCCGTAATCCATTAAGAAATCGATTACATTCTGATCTGTGCTTGGAGTTGGAATAACTTCAAACAATTGTAAATATCTCGGAGGATTGAAAAAATGTGTTCCACAGAAGTTTGCTTTAAAATCGTCACTTCTTCCCTCTAGCATCAAGTGAATTGGAATTCCTGAAGTATTGGATGTAATTAACGTACCCAGTTTTCTATATTTTTCAACATTGGTAAACACCTGTTGTTTGATATCTAATCTTTCAACGACCACTTCCATGATCCAATCGCAATCGCTAATTTTGGATAAATCGTCCTCAAAATTACCGATTTCAATTCTCGATGCAAAAGATTTCTTATAAATTGGCGAAGGATTTGATTTTAGAGTTGACTGCAACGCTTCATTGACAATTCTATTTCTAAAAGCCTTATTTTCAACTGTTATACCTTTTACTTTCTCTTTTTCAGTTAATTCTCTAGGAACAATATCTAGCAACAACACTTCACATCCTATGTTTGCAAAATGACATGCAATTCTTGACCCCATAATTCCTGAGCCTAGAATGGCTACTTTCCGGATAAATCTATTCATTTCTTTAATTATTAATCATTTTTAATTCTTCGTCTAACGTTTTATCAATACGTTCTGCTACTTCGTAAAATATTTTCAGCTTTGATTTAGGTATGTTTGCAATCAATTTCTCATCAAAACCAACTACGACATCTTTCGCAATTTTACGTTTAACAACACCTTCTTCCGTTAGAAAAATAAGTACTTTACGCTTATCTAAATCATCATTTTTACGGTAAATTAGCCCGTTGTCTTCCATTGCTTTTAAAGTTCGAGACAAACTGGTCGGCTCCATACCCATTTTAGGTCCAAGTTGCGTACTTGGTGTGCCTTCTTTATCGACATTCAATAGAATAAAACCAATTGAGATGGTTACCCCATGCTCGTTGGCTTTTTGATTATACATTCTTGAAATCTTATGCCATAAATGACGAATGGCGAAATCCATGTAATACTCTTTTTTCTTTTCCATATTTTGATTCCCAAATAAAAGGATATGTAAATATAGTAAAAAGTTTTATGTATGCATAAGAAAAATTCGGTAATTAAAATTACCTAGCGTCAGGTTATTATCGCTGTAAGTCAGGTCGTTTTATGTTGTAGGGCATGCTCTTGAACACACCCTACAACATAAAAAACACACCATTACCATTCCTTTTTTGAAATAGATACTGTTCCTTTAAATTTAGAGACGAGGTGGTTTTTTTCGTTGTAAATATCCACCCAGTAAATACCTGTAGATCGACCACGATGAACCTCCATACATTTTACGGTGAGGATGTCACCCACCAAAACGGGGCGAATATGTGTTATAGAAGTTTCAATGCTTACACAATGAAACCCGTATGCATTTGCTGAAAAAGCAAGTAATGAGTCAGATAAAGAATACGTAATACCTCCATGAAGAATATCAAAGCCATTCAACATTTCGTCTTTAATCGTACATGTTGCGACGCAAGAACCTTTTTCAATAGAGACAATCTGAAGACCTAACCATTGACTAAATCGGTCATTCTCCAGCATTAAATCAACAATTTCTACCGGAGTTTTCACTTTTTTAGAACTTTTGTCATTAAAGCAATCATTGCAGAAGTAACAATAAAGAGTTGAGTCGCTGTTTCATCATTTAATGCTGAACCGTCCTCATCTTTCGTACTTACTTCCACCATCATAAAACGGATTAATTCTGGTTGGTCGATGAAATCATTTAATACTTCTTCATTATCCGTTTCAAAATACTGGTCCAACATTTCAAAGAATGGCTCTTCAAATTCCTCTATTGTTTCTTCGGTAATTTGATCCATTAAAGCTTGTTCAACCGCAAATGATTCAGAAATAAGGCAATAATAATAGATGAGCAAACCTTCTAAATCTTCATTTTTATATTCTTGTGCTGCAGACATTACATATCCCAACAAAACAGGTTGTGCTAAGGCATACGTTTCTGCAATTTTCTCTAACCCATCTTCATTGAGGTTATCTACTTTATCAATTGCTTTCTCAACACTGT
The DNA here is from genome assembly GCA_964387525.1 of uncultured Fluviicola sp. Classification (GTDB taxonomy): domain Bacteria; phylum Bacteroidota; class Bacteroidia; order Flavobacteriales_D; family Crocinitomicaceae; genus UBA4466. The sequence goes on along the minus strand of CAYLWS010000007.1, from coordinate 19,900 downwards.
TTAAGCTAATATGTTTCATGTCTTCTATTTTATTGCAAAAATAATCTTTTTTAATACATCTATTATTTTATAGCTATATTTAGATACGTAAATCCCAATAAAATGAAATTATATTTAATCTTATTCCTTTTCTACGTCTTTCAATTCAACTCAATCTACTCTCAACAAGTAGAAAAAGAAAAACTCGTTATCGGAGAAGTTCTCGATTTTCATTCTAACTTTCTAAAAGAAAAAAGGATATTGAATATTTATTTACCCGAGAGCTATTCCTCTGATACAACAAAAAAATATCCTGTCATCTATTTACTTGACGGAACAATTACAGAAGATTTTCTTCATATTGCAGGAATCGTTCAGTTTGGTTCTTACCCATGGATTAATATAATTCCGGAATCAATTGTTGTTGGAATAGCAAATGTTGATCGCAAGCGTGATTTCACTTTTCCGACAACAGTCGAAGATCATAAAAAAGAATTTCCAACAACCGGAGGATCTGAAATGTTCATTCAATGTTTAGCAAAGGAAATTCAACCTATTATTGAGGACAATTTTAGAACCACAAAAGAAAAAACCATTATTGGTCAATCTTTGGGCGGCTTATTAGCGACAGAAATCCTTTTGACCAAACCAGCATTATTCGACAACTATATTATCATCAGTCCTAGTTTATGGTGGGACAATGAATCATTATTACAAAAGCATACACTTCAATACACTTCCCCAAAATCTGTTTATATCGCTGTAGGGAAAGAAGGTGAAATCATGGAAAGTGAAGCAAAAGCAATTTATAAAAAACTAACCAAAAATAGAGACGATTACAAAAAACTACATTTCAACTATTTTGGAAACCAAGACCACGCGAATATTCTACATTTAGCTGTCTACGATGCTTTCATGATATTATTCAGTCCAGAAGCGAAGGATTAACCCTTCGCTATAATTTCCACATTTTTACTATCTTTGAGCAACAAAAAAACATTCATTATGTCCTTATTTTTTAAAAGAATTCAATTCATCGCATTATTATTCATTGTAACCTCTTCCGTATTTGCGCAAGAAAAAGAGTTAACATTGGATGATGCAGTAATGCAACAATACCGAAAATTCTATCCACAATCTTTAACAATGTTTAGTTGGATCCCGAACACGGATTGCTACACTTACCTTGAAGGTTACCGAAAATTAATGAAGGCTGATGTAAAACATACAGATGCAAAAGAAATTTTAACCATTCAAGACATTAACACGAAATTAGGTGCAGAATTATCTTGGTTTTCAGGAATGGAATGGAAGAATGAAAATGAATTCTGGGTGAACGATGGTTTAAATTACTACCGTTGGAACCTCGTTGATAATGATGGGGAAATGATTCACGGCTTAGATGAAAGAGCTGAGAATGCTACATTTAACACCTCTTCTGAAAATGTAGCTTATACCATTGAGAATAATTTACACATTCATACAGCGAATAAAACAGCGTTAATTGTCACTAATAACACAGATAAAAATATCGTTTCTGGTCAAGCAATTGCGCGTAGTGAGTTTGGAATTACAAATGGAATTTTCTGGTCACCAAATGGTGAATTATTGGCATTTTATCAAAAAGATGAGACTGAAGTTCATGACTACCCTCTTTTAAACATCACAACAACTCCAGGAGAAGTTGAATTCATCAAGTACCCAATGACCGGGCAGAAATCAGAGAAACCTCGTGTAGGAATATTCAATATTGAAACAAAACAAACCGTTTTCATTTCTCCAAGAGGAAAAGAAGATGATTACTTAACCAACCTCGTTTGGACTCCGGACAATAAATATGTTGTTATCGCAGAAGTGAACCGTGGACAAAACCATTACTGGTTGAATGTTTACGATGCAATCACTGGAGAGTTTGTTCGTACGCTTTTAGAAGAAACGAATGAGAAATGGGTAGAACCGGAGCATCCTGCATTTTTCCCCAATGAAAACTCAAATAACTTCGTTTGGATTTCAGAGAAAAGTGGATTTAACAACCTTTATTATTATGACTTTAATGGAAAACTAATCCAACAACTGACGAACCATTCTTTCGTTATTAAAGATATTCTTACAGCACGAAATGGAAATATTTACTATTCTACAACAGGAGAGTCTCCATTAGACACGAAAGTTTACTCGGTTGATTTAAAAGGAAAAGTTACAGTCATCACGAAAACACCAGGAACACATTCTGTTGAGTTTTCTACGGATGGAAGATTCATACACGATCATTTTTCTAGCCATGACGTACCAAGTAAAGATATGATTCTTTCAGTGAAAGGAAAAATAGTGAAAGAATTAATGTCAAGTGAAAATGCTTTAGCTGATTATAAAATTGGTTCTGCTGAAATTGGATCAATTGAAGGTAAAGATGGAACGAAACTCTACACTCGATTGATTAAACCGAGTGATTTTGATCCGACAAAAAAATACCCAGTTTTGGTTTACGTTTATGGCGGACCCCACGCACAAATGATTACCAATAACTGGATGGACGGCGCAAGTCTATGGATGTATTGGATGGCAGAACAAGGTTACCTCGTTTTCACACTTGACAACAGAGGGTCTGGTGAAAGAGGTTTTGCTTTTGAGTCACAAATACACAGACAATGTGGAACGGTAGAAATGGAAGATCAAATTTCTGGAGTCGATTACCTTAAATCATTACCTTATGTTGACGGTAGTCGTTTAGCTGTTCATGGTTGGTCTTACGGTGGATTTATGACAACTTCGTTGATGTTGAGAAATGCAGGCGTTTACAATGTTGGCGTTGCTGGCGGACCTGTTACCGATTGGAAATACTACGAAGCTATGTACGGCGAACGTTACATGGATACTCCCGAAGAAAATCCAAAAGGATTTGAAGAAGCGTCTTTATTGACTCATGCCAAAAATCTTGAAGGTGATTTACTGTTGATTCACGGAACGATAGATGATGTTGTTGTGATGCAGCATAATTTTGCGTTGGTTCAGAAATTTGTTGAATTAGGTATTCAAATGGACTTCTTTCCATACCCAATGCACAAACATAATGTTAGCGGAAAAGACAGAGTTCATTTGATGACAAAAGTATTGAATTACGTTATTGAAAAGAATCAATAAAATGCAAAACATTCAAATCAACACTCCAAAATTCATCACATTTGAAGAAATGGAATTAGGAACTCTCGTTGCAATAAACGTTGAGGATCAAAAAACAATTAAGCAATTTTGGAAAGCTAAGGACAAATCAACGCTCAAAACAAAAACTGTAAAAGGCTATTCATTTGTACATGACGAGGAACAAGATTCATTGAAAATTGATTTTTCCGAAGAAAAAGAATTCGAGATTAAGAATCTTCAAAAGTTTAAATAGAGAAGACTTAACTTCTAGTAAGAATCTAAATTTTTAGTTATAAGTATTGTGTCAGTTCCACGAATGAAACTGACACAATATTATTCTTCAATAAGCGTACATTCTTATTTCACTATTGGTAAACCAAGCATGTTCCACACATTAAACCCACCTGAAATATTCGTTACTTTTTCAAAATGATTATGTTCTAAAATCTTACTTGCAATATAACCTCTAAGTCCTTTAGCACAGTAAATATAAACAGGATGCTGTTTATCCAACTCTCCTATTCTACCTCTCAAATCATCCAATGGGATATTTATTGCGTTTTCAATTTTACCTTCTTTTACAATCTCATCAGGATTTCTGACATCAATCAATTGAAAGCTCTCTTTCGAACGAATCATGTCATTTAATTCTAACGGTAAAATTGTAGAAAACTTGCTCATCATTTCATTTTCTCCAGCATAAGCCGCAACAATAATAGGATCTTTGGCTGGTGAAAAAGGTGGAGCGTAAGCTAAATCTAAATTAGGCAAATCCTCTATCGTCAATTTCGCGTAAATTGCAGTAGCAAGAACGTCTATTCTTTTATCAATACCAATTTTCCCAAATACTTCTGCACCAACAATTCGCAAAGAATCTTCTTCATAATACAGTGTCACAAAAACATCTGCCCCGTCAGGATAAAACCCTGGATTACTTTTTGCAACAATTAAACTAGCCTTGTACGGGAAGTTTTGCGTTAAATGAGGAGTCAATCCTGTCCGACCTGCTGTATAATCAAACACCTTCACGATTCCTGTTCCGTATGCACCTTTAAAAGTCCTGTGCTCTTTACGAGAAGAAATATTCAAACCAGCAGTTCTACCCCCTTTATTTGAATGTGTTCCCATTGGGAAATACTGCAAATTATCTGTAATTAGGTTATTCAACACAACACAGTCACCTGCAGAATAAATATTTGGCAAAGAAGTTTGCATGTGTTCATCCACAACTAAAGCACCATTAGGAGAGGTTTTCGCACCTTTTTCTTTCAGCATTTTTGTATTTGGAGTAACCCCAATACCAATGATCAAGTATTCTGCAGGGATAATTGTCCCATTATCCAGAATCAGTTCATTGTCTTTTAAATTTAACTCCGTTGCTGTAGTGTTTAGATGTACATTTATACCACTTGAATTCAACACTTTCCGAATCATACGAGAATACATTGGACTAAAAATCGATAAAACATCGTTTCCACGCTCAATAATATGCACTGTTTTTCCTGCTTTAATTAAATTTTCAGCAGTTTCAATTCCTATTAATCCAGCTCCAATAATTGCTATCGATTCTTTATCCTCCAGCACTTTATCTTTTATGATTTTATCATAATCTTCTAAAGTTTTGCACGTCGTCCACAAATCACAACTTTCTAAATTCTTAATCGGAGGAATAATTGCACTTCCACCTGTTGCGTAAACTAATTTATGGTATTGATACGTTCCTTTGTCAGTAATTACTTCCTGTTTTTCAGGATCAATTGAAATTACAGGCTCATTCAAATGAACATCGATATTGAAACGGCTTCGAAGAAGGTCTGGTTTTACAACAATTAATTTTTCTCTAGTCTTTATTTTACCAGAGAAAGCATAAGGTATTCCGCATGTCGCATAACTGATATTCTCTGTTTTCTCAAAAAGAATAATTTCAGCATCTTCATCTTCTCTTCTAGCTTTTGCTGCCGCTGATGGTCCAGCAGACAATCCTCCAATTACAATTATTTTCTTCATCTATACTTTTTTTGAGTACAAAAATAAAGAGTCGTTTCACTTAAAAATGTAATCTATGTTACTTGAAGCTCAATAACTGACAATAATCATATTTGAGTACAGAAATTTAATACAAAAAACCTCCGAATTAGAAGTTTCACATTGTTTTAGTAAATAAACTCACCGTAAGGAGAATTGATTGTCAATTTTTTTCCTTCATTCTTTTCTACACGACCTACAATTTGCGCATCGATATTGAATGATTTTGAAATCGCAATAATGTTTTCAGCAATTTCTGGAGAAACATATACTTCCATTCTATGCCCCATGTTGAACACTTTGTACATTTCTTTCCAATCTGTACCTGATTCTTCTTGAATCATTTTGAACAATGGTGGGATTGGGAATAAATTATCTTTGATCACATGTACATTCTCCACAAAGTGTAGCACCTTAGTTTGTGCGCCACCTGAACAATGTACCATTCCGTGAATTTCATTTCTGTGCTTATCGATTATTTGCTTAATTACTGGCGCATACGTTCTCGTTGGAGAGAGTACTAATTTACCAGCATTTAGCGGAGAATCGGTTTCACTTGTTAATTTTTTAGAACCCGAATACACTAAATCTTCAGGAACAGACGGGTCAAAACTCTCTGGGAATTTTGTCATTAATTCTTTGTCAAATACATCGTGACGGGCAGAAGTTAATCCGTTACTTCCCATTCCTCCGTTGTATTCATTCTCGTATGTTGCTTGTCCAAAAGAAGCTAAACCAACAATAACATCACCATCTTGAATGGTATGGTTTGAGATAACATCAGAACGTTTCATTCGAGCAACAACCGTAGAATCAACAATAATCGTTCGAACTAAATCCCCAACGTCAGCAGTTTCTCCACCCGTAGAATGGATACCTATTCCTTGTGAACGTAAATCTTCCAACAACTCTTCCGTTCCATTGATAATTGCGGAAAGAACATCACCGGTAATTAAATTTTTATTACGACCAATCGTTGATGAAAGCAAAATATTATCCGTTGCACCAACACATAATAAATCATCGATATTCATGATCAAAGCATCTTGAGCAATTCCTTTCCAAACAGATACATCTCCTGTTTCTTTCCAATACATATAGGCAAGAGCAGATTTTGTTCCAGCACCATCGGCATGCATAACGATACAATACTCATCATCATTACTTAAATGGTCGGGTACAATTTTACAAAATGCTTGTGGAAACAATCCTTTGTCTACATTTTTAATTGCGTTGTGAACATCTTCTTTTCCTGCGGAAACTCCTCTAAGGTTATATCTTTCGTCAGCCATAATAAAATTCTAAATTTTGCACGTCGAGTTTATCGAAATGCAAAATTAACAAAACAGAATGGATGGATAAGAGAATTGTTGGAAAATCGTTGGGAATGTTTGAAAAGAAAAAAGTAAGGCGTTCTTTTTGTATATTTACGAGAGAAAAAAAATAATTGTTCTTGATTTAAGTTAGATGAACAATTTAAAATTCTATCAAATATGAGATTACTGATTTCACTTGTACTTTTAATCCTATTCTCATGCAATACAAACGAAGAGAAGAATACTTCAGATTCACCAAAAGCACAAGTTATCGTCAAGAATAATGCTCAAGTAATAAAATCAAACAACAATGAAGAGGATATATATATCGGCCATGTAGGAGATTTTTATTTTTCGGAAAATCCAGAAATATATACCGAGTTATATTTTAAACATGGAATTAAAAATTGGGAGACATATGACAGCGTTGCTAAATTAGCAACGGAAATAATCTACCAAGATGAAGAGAACTCTCGACACCTTCTACATGAAAATATAGCAAGGAAAAAATTCGACATACGTGGACTCCATCAAGTATGGTTTTTCGATAAAGACAATAACCAACTTGATTCCGTTACAAAAATTAAAACGTATGAGTTCTTAAGTCAGACTATTAATTCAACCTTTATTGCAGTTTACGCAACTAAATTAAAAGCCGAACAAATTGCATATTGTATTGGCGGTTACAAACCAGAATTTAGTCAATATAAATTTGAAAAAATTGTTGATTCTTCTATCATTACAGAAGTTACTGACGTTTTTAATTCAAACAAAATTCAAACTTCTTATACATTGAACTTTACGCAATACGCATTAAATAATAGTGCTATTTTAACTCTCTCCAATACAAATGACTATTCGTTTATACATTTAACTACTAAAAACAGAAGTACTGTAAAAGTCTTTGAAAACGACCAATACTCGAATATCACTGGAATCCAAATCATTCCAATATTAAAAGAAGGGATGCCTATATTGTTGTGCCAATTTATGGCACCAGAAACTGATTTCTTTTGGAGCGAGGTACTTGTCTTTACAGATCACAAGTACATTAGAAGTGAAAATCAAAGAATTAAACTTAACTAAGTATATTTATCAAAAAAAATTCAATGACAAAAAAAGATCTCTTCCGAATTATTATTAAACTTTTTGGTCTTTATTTAATTATATCTACTGTTGTGTCACTACCTCTTCTTTCACACTTATTTTTATCTTATAACGGTGAGATTGATTGGGCAAGTTTATTAATCCCAGTAATTCTTTTCCTAGCAAGTTTTATGTTAATACTCAAACCAGATATAATTATTCAGTTCTTCAAATTAGATAAAGGTTTTGATTCGGATAAAATAGAAACTTCCTCTATCAATGGACAATCGATTAGCAAAATTGCTTTGATAATAATTAGCATCTTCCTAATTGTCTCAAACCTCGGGGGATTCATTACACAAGTCATTTTTTCATTCAAAGCAAGTATATCCAAAAACAGTGTCGATAATCTGTTAGAAGTTTACAACCCAAATCCGGTGAATTACAACTTTATGTTGAGTTCTGGTTTAAGTTTACTTATCGGTTTTCTATTACTGACGAACTTCTCTCGTTTGTCTAAATGGATGGATAGAATGGATAAAAAAAACAATTCATAATCACATCTTTTTTGATGCAAATAGTTGATTTATTCTAAAAAACTATCCTTTTTCAAAACCAACATTAAACGTATCATCCAATACAAACTTTCCTTCCATTGTGGATTGGTCACTCGGATTAGTCAACCCTTTGATTGTTTTTGATTTTCTTTTCTCAACAATATCTTTCAATTGATTATCCGTTAGTTTTTTTCCCATTAGAACAAAAGGAATTTTGAATCCGCACGTTTTAAAATCTGAGCAACCCACTGCTGTGTTCCCTTTCATTAATTTAGAGGTTTTGCATTTTGGGCAAGTTAACTCATCAAAAGAGAACGATTTTTTCTCTCGTTTTTTACGTTCTTTTTTTACTTCAGGGGGTTTATTAAAAAACTGAACATCAATTGGCGTATTGAAGATCACTTCATCCGTTAAACCACGAACCATCGCAATCAGTTCATCTTTAAATACAGAAAGCTTGTATTCTCCTTTTTCAATCAAACGAAGCTTCCGTTCCCAATCCCCCGTAAGTTCTGCACTTTTCAACACTTCACTTTGAATGGTATCAATCAAAGCGATACCTGTTGGAGTTGCAACTAAATTCTTTCGCTTTTTTTCAATGTATTTTCTTCGAAAAAGTGTTTCAATGATATTTGCTCTAGTTGATGGTCGGCCAATACCATTGTCCTTCATCATCTCTCTCATTTCTTCATCTTCAACATCTTTCCCTGCCGTTTCCATTCCCCTCAAAAGAGTTGCTTCTGTGTAGAATTTAGGTGGGGAAGTTTTTCCTTTATGAATAACCGGTTCATGCGGTCCTCTTTCTCCTTTTTCAAAATGGGGCATAATATGCTCATCGTCTCCCTTCTTCTTTTCAGGTGCTTCTTCTGAGGAAGTAGCTGTGCTTTTTGAAGAATAAATTGCTCGCCAGCCTAACTTTAAAATCTGTTTTCCCGTTGCTTTAAATTCCAACTTCTCCACTTTACCTAAAACAGTTGTATTTGAAACAATACAAGGTGGATAGAAAACGGCTATAAATCGTTTCGCGATTAAATCGTAGATCTTTTGCTCATTCTGAGAAACACCAGAAACGGCAACTCCTGTTGGAATAATCGCATGGTGATCGGTTACTTTTTTATCGTTAAATACCGTTTTATTCTTAGGAATTGGTGCGTTTAATAATTTCTCTGTAAATCGAGAATAATACGTCATTCCGCGAAGAATATTTGGGGTTTTCGGATGTAAATCATCTGTCAAATAGGTTGTATCTACCCTCGGATATGTCGTTAATTTCTTCTCATACAAACCTTGAATTAACTTCAACGTTTCGTCTGCAGAGAAACCAAACTTCTTATTTGCATCTACTTGCAACGACGTTAAATCGTACAAACGAGGATTACCTTCCTTTCCTTCTTTCTGTTCAAAAGAAGTGATTTCAAATTCTTTATCTTTTAAATAAGCTAAACCTTGGTTGGCTTTTTCTTGTGATTTCAAACGATCAATTTGGCAAGAAAATTCTTGCCCTTTGTATTTCGTTTTCAATTCCCAATATTCATGTACAATGAAAGCATCAATTTCTTTTTGACGCTGAACAATCATTGCCAACGTTGGAGTTTGCACTCGACCAATAGAAAGTGTTGCTTTCCCTTGTCCAAATTTCTTCGTAAACAAACGAGTTCCGTTGATTCCCAACATCCAATCCCCAATAGCTCTTGCACTTCCTGCTGCGTATAGATTATCGTATTTTGTAGCGTCGTGCAGATTCTCAAAACCTTCTTTGATTGCTTCTTCAGTTAGCGAAGAAATCCACAATCGTTTAATGGGAACGTTACATTTTGCCTTCAATAAAACCCAACGTTGGATAAGTTCTCCTTCTTGCCCAGCATCCCCGCAATTGATTACTTCATCACAGTTTTGAACTAAACGAGCAATTGTATTAAACTGACGTTCAACTCCTTGGTTTGAAATCAGTTTTATTCCAAAATTTGGAGGAACAATTGGCAAATCTTCCAACTTCCAATATTTCCAATTCTCATTGTAGTCATGCGGTTCCTTTAAGGTACATAAATGTCCAAAAGTCCATGTTATCTGGTAGCCATTCCCTTCGTAGTAACCATCATGACGTTGCTTTGCCCCGAGGATTTCAGCAATATCTTTAGCTACACTAGGTTTTTCAGCGATACAGACTTTCATAGAGTGGTTTTATTTTTTAATGTATTTTACAACGGAAAAACTCGCAGGATTCTTTTCGTCTTTTTCTTTTTCAAAAAGCACGCTTACAGTCCATTCTTTTAAATCAAATTTTGGAAAAAATGTATCTGCATCATAACTTTTATTTACATGAGTAATATACAATTCATCTAAAACATTCATTTCCAATGCCTGTCGATATATTTCTCCACCACCAATAATAAACAATGTTCTTTCTTCATTCTCATCGAATAAATTCAAACATTCTTCCATAGAATGAGCAACAAGGCAACCGTCGGCTTTGAAAGAAGAATTCCGTGTCAAAACCACATTCTCTCGTTTTGGCAATGGTCTATATTTCTCTGGAATAGATTCAAAATTTTTCCGCCCCATTACGACAATATGATTTGTGGTTGTTTCTCTGAAGAATTTCATGTCCGCAGGAAGATGCCACATTAAATCATTGTCTTTTCCAATGCCACGATTTTCATCCATGGCAACTATTAACGCTATTTTCATTATTGACTTTCTTGTATTATACCGCTACTGCACCTTTAATGTGCGGGTAAGGATTATAATCCGTTAATTCAAAATCTTCGTAGGTAAAAGCAAATAAATCTTTTATCTCTGGATTTATTTTCATTTTAGGCAACGGTCTAGGCTCTCGTGAAAGTTGCAATTCTACCTGTTCCATATGATTCGAATAAATATGAGCATCTCCAAAAGTATGTACAAAATCACCTAATTCAAGATCGCAAACTTGTGCAATCATCATAGTCAAAAGTGCATACGAGGCAATATTGAACGGAACGCCTAAAAATGTATCTGCAGAACGTTGGTACAATTGGCAACTCAATTTATTGTCGGCCACATAAAACTGAAACATGGTATGACAAGGCGGTAAAGCCATATTTTCAACGTCTGCAACATTCCACGCAGAAACCAAATGACGACGAGAGTCCGGATTATTTTTCAGAGAATCAATTAGGTTAGCAATTTGATCAATGGTTCCACCTTTACCATCTGGCCAATGTCTCCACTGATGTCCGTACACTGGACCTAAGTCACCATTCTCATCTGCCCATTCATCCCAGATTTTCACTTTATTATCTTGAAGATACTTCACGTTTGTATCTCCATTAATGAACCACAACAGTTCAATAATGATCGAACGAAGATGTAATTTCTTCGTAGTAATGCAAGGAAAACCTTCATTCAAATCGAAGCGCATTTGATGACCAAAAAGCGAGGTAGTACCTGTACCTGTTCTGTCTTCTTTTTTGGTGCCATTTTCGACGATATGTCTGAGTAAATCTTGGTATTGTTTCATCTGAGAATTTGCGTTTTTTAATGCAAAATCGAATGTACACTATTTCATATTAATATAAAAGAGAATGTTAGTAAATGATGAAATTGTTGAAAAGTTAGAAAGAAAGCTAGGCAAGTTCATACAACTTAGATTAATTCAACCCGAAGAATGTTGAATACTCAATTATTCTTAACTTTACACCATGAAAAGACTATTTTTCTTCCTTCTATTATCCCTGCCTTTGATGTTTTCTGTGCAAAAAGAACTCTCATTAAAACGCAAACACTTTGGAAAATACAAAGGCGAAATCCCATCATACAACATTGATACAGGAGAGAAAATAATGAAAGTTGGCGCTACTGCAATCTATATTGAGATTAGCAAGAATGATGTCTGGATTACTATTGGCAAACACAAAACTCATGGTGTTTACTCCGTAATGTTTAAAGCACAAAGCTATTACTTACTCGACTGCAAAATGGATAATCAATTGGCTACAGAGCGAATAATGGTCTATAAAAGAGGACGGAAAATTTCACGAGACGGTCTATTCCCTCAACCACTGAGTAATTTAAAAAAGTACAAATAACTCCGATTCTTCTATTTTTCTTTAATTTTTCAATTGATCATTCACCTCATTCCAATTCAACAATGCTAGACAAAGCAAGTCCAATTCACAAATTCATTATACAAGAAAGTAATTCTATTTTTGAGAACCTTGGATTAAGTGGTGATTTACTAATCATCGTACGAACAATATCCATACTTCTCATTACCGCACTTTTCAGTATGCTCATTTGGTGGCTATCACGAAGAATAATGATTACTGCATTGCATCAATTTATTATTCGTTCTAAAACAAAATGGGATGACTACCTTGTTGAAAAACGTTTTTTTGCTGCGATAGCACACATTGTCCCCCTCTTTTTTATGGAGTTTTTTGTAAGAGTCATTTTCTACGACTACCCTGTCGTATTAAAATTTCTTTTCCAAGCTATCGATATTTTATTTATAGCAGTTCTTTTAATAGCCACACTTCGTTTTCTTTCTGCATTTGAGAAAATTCTTTCTGAAAAACCGAAATTAAAGGACAAGCCAATTCAATCTTATTTTCAATTGACAAAAATACTTGTCAGTGGATTTATGATCATTTTAGCCCTTTCCATTTCCACAGGACATTCACCTGTCTATTTTTTAACTTCTTTGGGGGCTGCAACTGCAATTATTCTACTTATTTTCAAAGATACAATTCTTGGTTTTGTTGGAAGCATACAGCTGGCAGCTAACGACATGGTTCGCATTGGCGACTGGGTGACAATGGAGAAATACGGTGCAGATGGCGATGTAGTTGAGATCACTCTTGCGACCGTTAAAGTTCAAAATTTTGACAAAACAATAACAACAATTCCCACCTATGCTTTCATTTCTGATTCTTTTAAAAACTGGAGAGGAATGCAACTATCTGAAGGAAGGAGAATTAAGCGATCCATAAATATAGAGATGAGTTCAATTAAATTCTGTTCTAAAGAAATGTTAGCGAATCTTCATAAAATTCATTTAATTTCAGATTACATTCAACTAAAAGAGCAAGAAATTAAAGAATACAACAAAGAGAACAATGTTATTCAAGATGATTTTTTATTAAACGGCCGACATCAAACAAATGTCGGAATGTATCGACAGTACGTTTTGTCTTACTTAAAGAATAATTCAAATATAAATTCCGACATGACAATGATGGTCCGTCAACTTTCACCGACATCCACTGGAGTTCCTTTGGAAGTATACTGCTTTTCCAAACACAAAGATTGGGTAGCTTACGAGAACATTATGTCTGATATTTTCGATCATTTATTTGCTGCAACGTCCTTTTTTGACCTTGTTATCTTCGAACAACCTTCTGGTAAAGACATTGTAGAAACAATCAACAAAATAAAAGCATAATCCTAAAGTAAGAAATCAAGTAGCGCCTTCTCTACTTCTTGTTTCTTCTCTATGTGTGACATATGTCCACACGGACTCAGTTCCTTATAATTAAACCCAAACCGTGTGAAATATTCATTCATTTTTTCACACGAGACAATAGCATCTTCCCTCCCTTGAATAGCGAGTATTGTTTCTGAATTCTTTCGAACAAACTCTGAATTATCTTTTCGATGACTCATTGCAATTGAATAATCGGAGATTGTTTGAGCTGAAATACTTTTTGCTTCGTTGATTAAACCAATTACTTCATCGTGAAATTTTGTTGGATCTAGAAAAAGGTGAGGAATAGCTTCGTAGATAAAACTTGTCTTATTCCGTAAGACAATTTTAGCAATCCGCTGTCTATCGATTTTTTTCTGCTCATTGTCGCTCCAGAAATTTGAATTAAGAAAAACCATTTTTTCACAATTTTCATCGATTTTCATTAATTCAATTCCAACATAGCCTCCTAAAGAATGTCCAACCAGTGCATAATCCCCAATCCCCATCTCACTCAATTGACGTTTAAGAATTCTAGCAATATCAAGAATAGAAAAGTCTTCATTGGAAAGTCGGTCAGACTCACCATGTCCTGGTAAATCAACGGTTACACATTGGAATTCTTTTGGGAATTCTAAATACCCCCACATAGACATCGACTCTAAAAAACCGTGTAAAAAAACGACAGGGTATCCATTCCCGGACACCCTGTAATTCAAATTAAACTTTTCAAAATCAATCATTCATCCAGTTTTCAATATCCTCAACTTCAATAGGGATATTCCCCATCAAATTAAAAGGTTCTCCTGTTTTCTGAATAATTAAATCATCTTCAATTCTTATTCCTAACCCTTCTTCTGGGATATAAATTCCTGGTTCACACGTAAAAGCCATTCCTTCTTTTATCACTTCCGTATAAAGTCCTAGATCATGTGTATCTAAACCGATAAAATGAGAAGTACCGTGCATAAAATACTTTTTAAATGCAGGCCAATTTGGATCTTGATTTTTAATATCTGTTTTATCAATCAATTTTAACTTCAACAATTCATCTTGCATCAACAAACCTACTTCTTTGTGATACTCACCGATTAAAGTTCCTGGTACTAATAATTTCTCAGCCTGTTTCTTCACATTAAGAACAGAATTGTATACTGCTTTTTGTCGATCAGAATAACGACCATTAACAGGTAAAGAGCGTGTTAAGTCAGATGCATAATTCGCATACTCAGCTCCAACATCCAAGAGAATAACATCTCCATCTTTACATTCTTTATTGTTTTGAATATAATGTAACACACACGCACTTGCACCAGAAGCTACAATTGGTGTGTAAGCAAAACCTGCAGAACGATTACGTAAAAACTCATGCATAAATTCTGCTTCAATCTCATACTCCATAACACCAGGCTCAATGAATTTCAAAATTCTTTCTACGCCTAATTTCGTGATATCACATGCTTTCTGCATCAAATCAATTTCGATGTCACTCTTTACTGAGCGAATACGGTGCATAATTGGTGCAGACTTTCTCATTTGGTGTGCTGGAAAATCAACTTTCACTGTTTTGATAAAACGATCTTCACGAGTTTGAACAGTCGTATCTGCTCTTAAATGCTCATTTGTATTCAAATAAACTGCATCCGCTTCAGCCATCATTTGCTTAAAAACAACATCAAATTGATCTAACCAATAAACAGTTGTAATTCCTGAAGTTTCAAAAGCTTGTTTTTTGTCTAATTTTTCACCTTCCCAAACAGCAATATGCTCATTGGTTTCTTTCAAGAAAAGTACCTCACGGTGTTCTTTATTTGTTGAGAAAGGAGATATAACAAGAATACTTTCCTCTTGATCAACTCCTGATAAATAAAAAATATCACGATGTTGCTGAAAAGGCATTGTACTGTCCGCACTTATTGGAAAAGTATCATTTGAATTAAACACAGCCAAAGAATGCGCGTCCATTTGAGCAACAAAAGCTTTCCTATTCTCAATGAAAAGCTCGTTATTTATTCTATTGTATTTCATAATTAAAAAGTATTGAATGTGAAGTTACAAAATTTCCATTCTTTCTGATGCAAAAAATAAAAAAAAGACGAATTATCACAACGTAAATAGAATACGTTGTAGAGTGTGATATTTGTAGTGTAAAACAAAACAATTATGAGCACATTAAACAAAACGATCGAAATTAAAAGTATCCAATTTGAATCTAGCGAGCCTGAAGTATTGATAAAAGGAAACATATCACAAGGTAAAATGAGCTACCCAACAGATATATTAATATCTCAAACACAGTTAAATATAATTGTGAATCAATTAAAAAAGAAAAATTCTAACTTTAATTTTTCAGAAACTTTAACGATAGAAGCAATGTTTGATAATGAAAAAATGTTTACTTCACACCTTTCTGACGCTATCCATTCGACCTTTTACCTGAACGATTTATTGGTTCCAAAATCATACACTCAAATTAGAGCTTAAAAAAAACTTACGAATAAAGCCAACCTTTTTAAGGTTTTTTACGTAATTTAGTAAATAATTCTCTTCTTAGAGAGCGTTAAACAATATAACATCTACTAAATTATGTATAAAAAAGCTATATTTTCTTTTATCGTATTAGGCTTCTTAGCAAGCTCATGTAATAAACATGAGGTAATTCCTGCACCAGAACCTAAAGTTGATTTATTTGCTTCTTTTGAAGGGAAGATCGGTGGACAATTTATTCAATACACTGAGAATGTAAATGGATATTATGGATTCTCTCAATTAATCGCTCAAGCAACAGGAGGAAACGTAGATGCACAATATTATTTTTCTTTGGTATCCCCAAGTTATTCTCAATCTATCAAAATAGGTATGGGAAGCTTAAGCTGGACAACAGCTACAGGCACAACAACTCCTGCATTAAGTCTATTCAACCCTTTCTTTGTTGCTAACGACATACCTGCATATAAGAATAGTGCTCTTGGTGGTTTTGAAGTTCAATACAGGGATGTTTACAATGATCTTTGGGTCTCTAAAGATACTTCAACATTTGTAAAAGATGTTGCTTTCGAGCCAACTTCGATCATTCAAGAATCAGATAAAACAGGTGACTACTCAAAATTCAAATGTGATTTTAACTGTACAATTTACCACACTTATTCTGTAGTTGATATAACAGTAGTTCCTCAAACTACTCCTCCAACAATGCGAGATTCTTTTGCACACATTAAAGTTGAAGATGCAATTTACAGAGGTTGGTTCAAACGTTAGAATTTTAAGGATCAATCTATGAGTCAAAGTTTGAAAATAGCCATAATTGGAGATTTTAACTTTAGTTATAATTCTCATCACGCAACCAACTTAGCGATTGATCATTCGTCTCATTTCTTGGAACTTGAAATTAATTATTACTGGATAAAACTCAATGAAGTTGTTAAATTCAAACGGCAACAATACCAAGAATACGATGGATTTATCGTAGCTCCTGGGCCAATTTTAAATTCTTTTTTTCTTCATGGAATCATGAAAGAATTGATAAAAGTTCAGACTCCAGTATTGATCAATGGAGAAAGCTTTTCTATTTTACTAGATGTCCTCATCAATACATATCGTTTAAGTTCACAGAAGGAAAAATTAATTTCTGACAACCTCGTTGAAGGTCAACATTTTGAAAAAATACATTTATCTCCGCATTCAAAATCATTTAGACAACTTTATCAAAACTACTCAACCACTGAATTGACAAGTTCTAGATACAGTATGTACCCACAATTGGTTAACTCTTTAACAGAAGATGTTGCAGACATAGAAGCATACAATCAATTTGAAGACCCAGAAATAATCAGTTTAAAAAATCACCCATTCTTTGTTGCAACCGGGTTCAGTCCACAAATATCTAGTACGAGAGAATTACCGCACCCTTTATTTTACACATTCTTCAAAGCGTGTCAAATTGCACTTGAAAAAGTGAGCTAATCAAACAAAGGTCCTTTTTGTTTTTTTTGATATTCTTCAAAAAACTCATCCACAAGATAATTTCCACTATCCGCTACATTAAAAGCAAGCACATCGCATCTTTCATTCTCTGGATGACCATTATGCCCTCTCACCCACTCGAAGGAAATATCAAATTTTGGATGTAACTTCAAATATCGTTTCCAGAGATCTTCATTCTTTTTCCCTTTGAATGATTTTTTTTGCCAATTGAAAACCCACCCTTTCACGATGGCATCAATGACATATTTTGAATCAGAAAAGACTTTTACAGGATATTTAGTTGTCTTTAATGTTTCCAAAGCAACAATTACAGCCAATAATTCCATGCGATTATTTGTCGTCATCCTGTAACCTTGAGCCATTTCTTTCTCTTTCCCATTAAATTTCATTACAATTCCATAACCCCCATTTCCAGGATTACCTTTTGCTGAACCATCTGTGTAAATTTCTATCATTTCCTTAAATATATACGAAGATATTCAAAAAAACAACAAAACAATGGAAACTTTATTACTGAAAATAGTTTCCATTGTGTATAAATATATTATATTTGCAATTATGGAAGAGAAAAAAGCTGAAATCATTGAACGGACTACCATGGTCTATATGCGAAACGGCATAAAAAGCGTTACGATGGATGACCTTGCTCGAGAACTGGGAATTTCAAAAAAAACCATTTACAAACACTTTGAAGATAAGGATCATTTGGTTTGTTCTATTATTGAGAACAAAATCAAAATGGAAAAAGAAATGTGTAATAACTGCACAACTGCCTCAGAAAATGCACTAGAAGAAATGCTTGCAGTAAGCAAATCAGTTGTCGAAAACATCGGAAACATAAACCCTTCTGTTTTTTATGATTTGCAGAAATATCACATCGATGCTTGGAAAATAATCGACGAGCACAAATGGAATTTTGTTTTACAGATGATGATTGAAAATATTAAACGAGGAATAGACGAAAACATTTACCGTTCTGATTTAAACTTTGAAATAATCGGACGACAATATGTTGTAGCGACAGATATGATCATGAATCATGAGATTTACCCTTGGCCAACCTTTAAAATTGATGAATTATTTGAAGAAGTAATGCGTTTTCAATTGAACGGAATGGTCAATGAGAACGGACGTAAAATACTAAACAAAGCATTATGAAGTATACAATAACAATTACCATCACCTTATTCATTACAACTTTATTTGGGCAAAGTTTTACACTTGAAGATGCAAAAGCTTATGCATTAGAGAACAATATTTCAGTTACAGAAGCAAACAACGCCATTGAAATTGCTCGATTACAAATAGTTGAAACGAGAGGGATGGGATTACCTCAAGTAAGCATCAATGGAAACTTTAGTCAATTCATCAATCGGCCAGTATCAGTATTGGATGCGCAATTTTTTAATCCTTCTGCCCCTACAGGCTCTATTGTGGCATTCAAAGCAGGGACAGAATACACTTCTTCTGGAACACTCCAAGTCAATCAATTAATTTTCAATGGATCCTATATTGTTGGTCTACAAGCTGCAAATTTTTTCAAAGAATTTCAAAAAGACGTCTCGCATAAATCAAAAGAGGATGTTATTTTCAAAGTGATTCAGGCCTATGAACTATCTGCTGTAGCACAACAAAATTTAGTTTTTACAGATTCCTTGGTGAAGAGCACACAGAAACTCGTCGATAAGCAACAAAACTATCTAGAATTGGGTTTAATGACGCAAGAAGACATGGACCAGCTCAACTTCTCTTTGATTAACGCAAAATCTGTTCGAACGTCAGCTGAAATAAATCATTTGAATGCATTGAACATGTTGAAATTAGCTATGGGATACCCAATGAAAGAATCCATATCAATTACTAATTCTTTGGACGAATTATTGGGGAAAAATTCAATTTCCAACGGAGACATACACAGTAATATTTCGTATTCAATTTTAGAGAAACAAGTTAAATTAACGGCACTTGACTTGAAAAACAACAAATTTGCAAATCTTCCAACGCTGAACGCATTCTTCCAACACAGTTATAATGCATACCGTAATGAGTTTAATTTTTTAGCCAATGAAAAATGGTATCCTCAAACACTTTGGGGATTACAATTAAACATCCCTATATTTTCTGGTCTAACACGTTATGCCAAAACATCACAAGCTAAAGTTCGCTTAATGAATACTGAAAATCAGTTGACACAGATGGAACAAAGTTTACAATACCAAGAATTACAATTGAAAAATAATTTACGTGGTGCACAAAGTAAATATGAGTTACAAAAAGAGAATGTCCGATTAGCCATCTCAATTTATATTAATGCAATCACAAAAGAACAGATCGGAAAAGGAAATAGTATTGAAGTAACCCAAAAGCAT